>NZ_JBNDJO010000011.1:0-297879 GCF_050434965.1 Paraburkholderia sp. GAS38
CGAATCGCGGTGATATTGCCGGCCGCGTCGTAGTCGTAATACGCGGTGTTGCCCGACACCGTCACCAAGGTCAGACGCCCCACGGCGTCGTAGCCGTAAGTGATGTCGTCAGCATGGGAGAGCGAAGAAAACAGCAGCACGCACACCGCAGCGAATCCACCGGCCACGCGCCCGATAACGGCCACAGGCTCACCGAGCGACCCAGCAACATCAACCCGCTTCCGGGCGTAAAGAACGGCCATCGACATCATCCCCAACAAAAAACAGTAAGGTTTACTGAATGTTTTAGAAAGATATCGACTATCGAAACGGGGCGCTATCGGTCTGCGCTGAGATTGCGTAGGAGATTCCCGACCGCCGCCAGAAGGCCGCAAGCCCAACAAGCCAAGCCGTCCCCAACCCACCCGGCCCCCAAAAATCCTCCTCTCGCCCCCTTTCCGTTAAAATCCAAGGTTTAGCACTTTGCTCCACGGCCACCTCGCGCGCCCCGGCGCCCGCGGCGCGGCCTCCATGCCCGAAAGGCACTTCATGCTCACGTTTCAGCAAATCATCCTGACGCTGCAATCCTATTGGGACAAGCAGGGTTGCGCGCTGCTCCAGCCTATCGATATGGAAGTCGGCGCAGGGACCTCCCACGTCCACACGTTCCTGCGCGCGATCGGCCCCGAGCCGTGGCGCGCCGCCTACGTGCAGCCGTCGCGCCGCCCCAAGGACGGCCGCTACGGCGAGAACCCGAACCGTCTGCAGCACTACTACCAGTACCAGGTGGTGTTGAAGCCGGCGCCGGAAAACATCCTCGACCTGTACCTCGGCTCGCTCGAAGCGCTCGGTTTCGACCTGAAGCAGAACGACGTGCGCTTCGTGGAAGACGACTGGGAAAACCCCACGCTCGGCGCCTGGGGTCTCGGCTGGGAAGTCTGGCTGAACGGCATGGAAGTCACCCAGTTCACCTACTTCCAGCAAGTGGGCGGTCTGGACTGCAAGCCCGTGCTCGGCGAAATCACCTACGGGCTCGAGCGTCTCGCCATGTACCTGCAGAAGGTCGAGAACGTCTACGACCTGGTCTGGACGGAGTGGGAAGAGCAAGGCCCGAACGGTCCTGAACTGCGCCGCCTGTCGTACGGCGACGTGTATCACCAGAACGAAGTCGAGCAGTCCACCTACAACTTCGAGTACGCCAACACCGAACTGCTGTTCTCAATGTTCAACAGCTACGAAGCCGAAGCGAAGCGCATGATGGAAGTGCCGCTCGCGCTGCCGGCCTACGAACTGGTGCTGAAGGCCGGCCACACGTTCAACCTGCTGGACGCGCGCGGCGCGATCTCGGTGACGGAACGTGCGGCGTATATCGGCCGCATTCGTAACCTGTCGCGCCAGGTGGCGCAGGCTTACTACGAATCGCGCGAGAAGCTCGGCTTCCCGATGCTCGGCAATCCGGTCCACGGTGTGCCCGGCCTCACGACCGACGAACAGGACGCCGCGATGCCCGCCTGGGCTCCGCCGCTCAAAGTCGAACGCAAGATCGACCCGGACTGACGAGA
The DNA here is from genome assembly GCF_050434965.1 of Paraburkholderia sp. GAS38. Classification (NCBI taxonomy): domain Bacteria; kingdom Pseudomonadati; phylum Pseudomonadota; class Betaproteobacteria; order Burkholderiales; family Burkholderiaceae; genus Paraburkholderia; species Paraburkholderia sp. GAS38. The sequence goes on from NZ_JBNDJO010000011.1 coordinate 1,542, forward strand.
ACACGAACAGATGACTCATCCCCAACACGCCACCCTCCTCGTCGAACTGCTGACCGAGGAATTGCCGCCCAAGGCGCTCGCGCGTCTCGGCGACGCTTTCGCCGAAGGTATCGCCCAGCACCTCGCGGCGCGCGACCTGATCGAAGGCGAGCTGTCGTTCGAACGCTACGCCACGCCACGCCGTCTCGCGGTCACCATCAAGAATGTGCGCAGCGTCGCGCCGGAAAAGCACGTGCGCGAAAAAGTGCTGCCGGTTTCGGTCGCGCTGGACAAAGACGGCCAGCCCACCGCGCCGCTCGCCAAGAAACTCGCCGCGCTCGGCTTTCCTGACTTCCAGGTGAGCGATCTCGAACGTGCCTCCGACGGCAAGGCCGACGCCTTCTTCCTGCGCTACGCCGCACCGGGCGCGACGCTCGTCGAAGGCCTGCAAGCCGCGCTCGACGAAACGCTGAAAGTCGCGAAGCTGCCCATTCCGAAGGTCATGACGTACCAGCGTCCGGACGGCACCAACATCCAGTTCGTGCGTCCGGCGCAGCGCCTGACCGCCTTGCACGGCGAACAGATCGTGCCGGTCTCCGCGCTCGGCATCGACGCGGACGACACCACGCTCGGCCATCGCTTCCTCTCCGAAGGCTTCGTGCAGATCCAGCACGCCGACAGCTACGCTGAGACGCTGCGTCACAAGGGCCGTGTGGTGGCGAGCTTCGCGGACCGCAAGGAAACCATTCGCTCGCATCTGCTCGCGCAGGCTGAGGGCGACCAGGTGGTGATGCCTGAAGCGCTGCTCGACGAGGTGACTTCGCTGGTCGAATGGCCGGTGGTCTACACCTGCCGCTTCGAGGACGAGTTCCTGCAGGTACCGCAGGAATGTCTGATCCTGACGATGCAGACCAACCAGAAATACTTCGCGCTGACCGACGCCGCCGGCAAGCTGCGCTCGCGCTTCCTGATCGTCTCGAACATCGAGACGGCAACGCCGGGCGATATCGTCGAAGGCAACGAGCGTGTGGTGCGCCCACGTCTGGCCGACGCAAAGTTCTTCTTCGAGCAGGACAAGAAGAAGCCGCTCGCCGAACGCGTGCCGCTGCTCGCGAACGTCGTGTATCACAACAAGCTCGGCTCGGCGCTGCAACGCGTCGAACGTGTCGAAGCGCTGGCCGGGGCGATTGCCGCGCTGCTGGGCGCAGATGCCGCGCTCGCCAGGCGCGCCGCGCTGCTGGCCAAGGCCGACCTGATCACCGACATGGTCGGCGAATTCCCCGAGCTGCAAGGCACGATGGGCACGTACTACGCGCGCCACGACGGCGAGCCGGAAGAAGTTGCGCTGGCGTGCACGGAACACTATCAGCCGCGCTTCTCCGGCGATGCCTTGCCGGTCACGGCAACCGGCACCGTCGTCGCACTGGCCGACAAGCTCGAAACGCTGGTCGGCATCTGGGGCATCGGTCTGCAACCAACCGGCGAGAAAGATCCGTTCGCACTGCGGCGTCATGCGCTCGGCGTGCTGCGGATCCTCGTGGAAAAGCAGTTGCCGGTCGACCTCGTCGAACTGCTGCGCACCGCTTACGCGCAATTCGCTGCGGTACCGAACGTCGCCGATTCAACCCAGGCCATCTACGAATTCTGCATGGACCGCCTGCGCGGTCTGCTGCGCGAGCGCGGCTATTCCGCAGGTGAAATCGACGCCGTGCTGGCGCTGAATCCCACGCGCCTGAACGACATCGTCGCGCGTCTCGATGCCGTGCGCGAATTCTCGGCGCTCAGCGAAGCGGCCTCGCTCGCCGCGGCGAACAAGCGCATTTCGAACATCCTGAAGAAATCGGATGGCGCACCGGTGGGCGGCGTGCAACCCGCCTTGCTGATCGAAGCGGCAGAAAAAGCGCTTTACGCGCAGCTCGAACAGGTGGCGCCGCGCGTCCAGTCGCAACTGTCCGCGCACGACTACACAGGCGCGCTGACCGCGCTGGCTGCGTTGCGCGAACCGGTCGACACGTTCTTCAACGACGTGATGGTCAACGCCGAAGATCCGGCGTTGCGCGCGAACCGTCTGGCCTTGCTCGGCGCACTGCATCAGCAGATGAACTGCGTCGCGGACATCTCCAGACTAGCCGCGTAAGCTCATCCAGAATCAGCGACTCAAACAAGCGCCCCACCAAACCGACGAACCATGCCGACACCTCCCAAAAAAGTCGTTGTCCTCGACCGCGACGGCGTGATCAACGTCGACTCCGACGCGTTCATCAAGTCGCCGGACGAGTGGGTCGCGCTGCCCGGCAGTCTCGAGGCGATCGCGCGGCTGAATCAGGCCGGCTATCGCGTCGCGATCGCGACGAACCAGTCGGGCATCGGGCGTGGTCTGTTCGACATGAACGCGCTCAACGCGATGCATCTGAAGATGCACCGCATGGTCGCGGCAGTCGGCGGCCGCATCGACGCCGTGTTCTTCTGCCCGCACACGGCCGAAGATCACTGCGAGTGTCGCAAGCCGAAGCCCGGCATGCTGAAAATGATCGTCGAGCGTTTCGAAGCGGATCCGTACAAGACACCGCTGGTGGGCGACTCGCTGCGCGACCTGCAGGCAGGAGCGGCGCTCGGCTTCCCGGCGCATCTGGTGTTGACCGGCAAGGGCCGCAAGACGCTCGCCGCGGGCGGCCTGCCTGAAGGCACCAAGGTCCACGACGACCTGCGCGCCTTCGCGCTCGACTTTCTCTCCACAGAACAAGATTGACGCGGCCCGCGCGCGTCCTTAACCCTGACCTCCCCCGCCGATGCGCTTCCTCCGTTCGCTGTTGCTGCTGATCTACCTGGTGGTCTACACGATCCCCTACGCGATCGCCTGCTTCCTCGCCTTCCCCTTCATGCGCGCCGAACGCCGCTACTGGATGGCGGCCGGCTGGTGTTCATCGACACTCGCGGTGGTGCGCCGGCTCAACGGCATCGACTACCGCATCGAAGGTTTCGAGAATCTGCCTGACGGCCCGGCCGTGCTGCTCTCCAAACACCAGTCGGCCTGGGAGACGCTCGCGTTCCCCGCCCTGATGCCGCGGCCGCTGTGCTACGTGTTCAAGCGCGAACTGCTGTACGTGCCGTTTTTCGGCTGGGCGCTCGGCTTGCTGAAGATGGTCCACATCAACCGCAAGGACGGCAAGTACGCGTTCGAATCCGTCATCAAGCAAGGCAAGGCGCGCATGGAAGAAGGCGCCTGGGTCATCATGTTTCCGGAAGGTACCCGCACACGCACCGGCACGCAGGGCAAGTACAAAACCGGCGGCGCGCGCTTCGCCGTGGCCACCGGTGCGCCCGTGGTGCCGATCGCGCACAACGCAGGGCGCGTATGGCCGCGCAACTCGTTTCTCAAATATGCGGGTATAGTCACAGTGTCGATCGGCAAGCCGATCGACACGAAGGGGCTCACACCCGATGAAGTGAACACGCGCGTCGAAACGTGGATCGAAGCCGAGATGCGTCGCATTGATCCTGCCGCCTATCGTGCTGCGGATAGCACGCCCGCCGCCGCCCGAATCTGACGCGCCCACGACCTCGCTGGCGTTGTTACGCCAGCGCGTATTGCGCGAAGCCGAAAACCGATGCAGAAGTCTCCTACGCCGCAGCCCGCTGCGGCGCTCGATAGCCGGCAACTCGATCTGCCGCTCTTCGCCGAGCCGGCAATCCCGCCGTCCACGCCGCCTTCATCGCAGAAGCCGGACGCGGCCCGCGCGCCCGACGGCTCGAAATTGCGCAGCCTGACGCTCGGCACGCAAACCCTTCATTACCAGCTCAAACGTTCTTCACGCCGCTCGATCGGTTTTGCGATCGACAGCAGCGGGCTGATGATCACCGCACCACGTTGGGTCACGCTGGCGGACATCGAGACCGCCATCAGCGAGAAGCAGCGCTGGATCTTCACGAAGCTGATCGAATGGCAAACCCGTGTCGAGCAGCGCGCGCTGCCGCGCGTCGACTGGAAGGACGGCGCCCAGGTGCCGTATCTCGGCCAGCCGGTCCGCGTCACACTGGGTGCGCCGCGCGGCACGCTCGCGTTCGATGCCGCACAAGCCGCGCTCGCCCTGCCGTTGCCGCTGCAAGCCGATCCGCAGCAGATCAAGGATCGCGTGCAGGGTTGGCTGCAAGGCGAAGCCAAGCGCCTGTTCGGTGAGCGCCTCGCGATTTACGCGGAGAAGCTGGGGGTGAATTATCGCGCCTATGCGCTGTCGTCAGCGGCCACGCGTTGGGGCAGTTGTTCGAGCGACGGCAAGATCCGCCTCAACTGGCGGCTGATTCACTTCCCGCTGTCGATCATCGATTACGTCGTCGCGCACGAACTCGCACATCTGCGCGAGATGAATCACAGCCCGCGTTTCTGGCAGACGGTCGAATCGATCTTTCCGGAATTCCGCGAAGCGCGGCAGACGCTCAAGCATCATCCGCCCGAGTTGTTGCCGACCTTGTGAGGCCAAAGCGGTGCATGAAGCAAAAAAAGCGTCTTGTGAAAAGACGCTTTTTTTCGCCATGCCGCTCACTCCGTGCAGAAGGTTTCCTGCAGATGCCGCCACTGCACCTTGCCGTGCGCGTCCATTTCCAGCACCGCAGTGGAGCGCCGCAGATTGCGACGCGCCTCACCGTCCGACTGCCGTTCGTGATACGTCACGACCGCGCCGCCCGGATACTGCGTAACGATTGTGCTGTCGGTGATCTGGATGGCGAAGTCCGGCCGCTGCCCGCCATGCTGCGCGAAAATCTCGCGCAGCGTCGGCCAGTCCAGCGTTCCACCGTTCGGCAGGATCATCGAGAAATGCGGCGCAAAATGCGCCATCAAACGATCGAGCGCACCCGCTTGCGCCGCGCCGCTGTACCACGCCTCAACCTCGGCGTTGACGGCCTGGATTTCTTCGAAGTAGGGATTTGCGTCACTCATCGCTCATGTCCGTGATTGCCGCCGGCGAAAACCATCGCAGCGCGCACCGCGCTCGCGAAGGTTATTTTTTCTTCTGGATGAATTCGATCTTGTAGCCGTCCGGATCGGTCACGAACGCGATCACGGTGGTGCCGTGCTTCATCGGACCTGCCTCGCGTACAACCGTACCGCCTTGCGCCTTGATCTTGTCGCAGGCGGCGTAGGCGTCTTCGACCTCCACGGCAAGGTGGCCGAAGCCGGTGCCGAGATCGTACGATTCGGTGTCCCAGTTGTGCGTGAGTTCGAGGACGGTGCCGTCGCTCTCGTCCTCATAGCCGACGAAGGCCAGCGTGAACTTGCCTTCCGGATAGTCGTGGCGGCGCAGCAATTTCATGCCGAGCAATTCGGTGTAGAACTTGATGGAACGGTCCAGGTTGCCCACCCGGAGCATGGTGTGTAGAAGGCGCATCGTGTACTCCCCGTTGCTTGATGTCGAGGACGTAAATGTACCCGGAATCGCTCAACATTGCTGGCGGCCCGACGGGTTCACCGGCCCGTCGGGCGCCTGCGCAACCGCGCTGTCAGGTGGGTTTGCGCGCCTCGTCGCGCAACATGCGCCGCAAGATCTTGCCGACGTTGGTCTTCGGCAACTCCGTGCGAAACGCAATGAACCTGGGCCGCTTGTAACCGGTGAGCTGTTCCTTGCAGAAAGCGAAAATGTCCATTTCAGTCAGATCTGGATCGCGCTTGACGATGAAGAGCTTGACCACTTCGCCCGCCAGTTCGTCCGGCACGCCGACCGCAACCACTTCGAACACGCCCGGATGTCTGGCCACCACGTCCTCGATCTCATTCGGGTAGACGTTGAAGCCCGACACCAGAATCATGTCCTTCTTGCGATCGACGATCTTCACGAAGCCGGCTTCGTCCATCACCCCGACGTCGCCCGATTTGAAGAAACCATCCGGCGTCATGGCGCGCGCGGTTTCGTCGGGGCGATTCCAGTAGCCGGCCATCACCTGCGGACCGCGAATGCAGATTTCGCCGGGCTGGCCGAGCGGCAGCTCGTTGCCGGCGTCGTCGCGAATCGATATCTCCGTGGACGGCAGCGGCAAGCCGACCGTGCCGCTGAACGACGTGGCCGTGGGCAGGTTGGTGGTGGCGCATGGCGAGGTCTCCGACAGCCCGTACCCTTCGACAATCGGCACACCCGTCGCCGCTTGCCAGCGTTGCGCGACCGCTTGCTGCACCGCCATGCCACCACCCGTGCTCTGCACCAGCTTCGAGAAGTCGAGGGTGGCAAACGCCGGGTCGTTGAGCAGCGCGTTGTACATCGTGTTCACGCCGGGAAACGAATTGATCGCGTAGCCGCGCAGCGTCTCGATCATGCCGGAGATGTCGCGCGGATTCGGAATCAGGACACCCATGCCACCGCAACGCATCGTCAGCAAGGCACAGACGGTCAAGCCGAAGATGTGGTACAGCGGCAGCGCGACAGCGGTGATGTACTGGCCGATATCGCTGCGATGACGGTAAGCCGGCTCGCGCCACACCTCGGATTGCACGATGTTGGCAACCAGATTGCGATGCAGCAATGTCGCGCCCTTCGATACGCCTGTCGTGCCGCCCGTGTACTGCAGCACGGCGACCTCGTCAGCGGCGATCCGCACCGGCGCGAAGCCCGCTTCTGCGCCGCGAACGAGGGCGTCGGCCAGACTCACGCGAGAGTGCGAGGGCGAGGGCGACGCGCCTTCGCCGACCGCTGGGTCGTCAGCAAGACATAGCGCCGCCCCCATCATCTCGTCAATCGATGTCACCACCACATGCCGCACTGCCGTACGCGCCTGCACGGCTTGCAAGGTGGCCGTGAACGTGTCGAGTATGACAATCGCCTCGGCCCCGCTATCGTTCAACTGATGTTCGAGTTCGCGCGGCGTGTAAAGCGGGTTCACGTTCACCACGACATAACCCGCGCGCAGAATCGCCGCCATCGCCACCGGATACTGCAGCAGGTTCGGCAGCATCACGGCAATCCGCGTGCCGCGCGCGAGACCCTGCGCCTGAAACCAGCCCGCGAGGTAGCGCGACTGGCCGTCGAGTTCCGCGTAGCTCAGTTCACGCCCCATGCAGACGAAAGCGCAGGCCGCCGCGTGCTCGCGAAAGCTGCGCTCGAGCAGATCCGCGACGGAGCCGATTTGCGTCGTATCGATCTCCGTCGGCACGCCAGGCGGATAGGACTTCAACCAGATCTTTTCCATCTCCTCCATCCCTCCTTGTGCAGGTTCGCGGAAACTAGCGGCCAGCTAGCGCCGGCATGCGCCGCGCCGGCCGGTCGAAACTGTCGAAGAATGCGTGCAGTTGCTCGCGCGTGCCGCGTTCCAGCGCAATCGCACCGCTTTCGAGGCCAACCGGCAACTGCGCGGCGATATCGCGCAGCAGTCCATACAAAGTCGTCGTGTCGAGCGCGAGTTGCAGATCCGCTGTCGCCGGCGCCCGCTCATGGACCTGCAACACGCCGCGGCGCAGTTCGAGCGCGTAGGCCTCGTCGCGATCGGCAATGCGGAACACCAGTGTGGCATGCAGATCGGCGCAGCGGGCCGGATCGATGCACACGCTGAAGCGCTGGAACACATTGCGCAACGGCTGGGCGCGCAACACGTCGGTGGACGCCAGGCTCGCGCTGCCCGCAAACGGTAGATCCTCGTAGGCGCGTTCGAGTTCACGCGCCGCGCTCAGGTACCAGTTGCGCCAGTTGGTATTCTCCGTACGATAGCCCAGTTCGCGCAGCGCCTCGGCCTTGATGCTGCGGGCGTCGGCATCGTCGATGTCGAGCCGCACCAGCAACGTCGCCAGTTCGGCGGCCCAGCGCCAGTCGCCATCGCCGAGCGCGACCCGCGCGGCGGCGCGCACCGTGTCCGTGCCGCCCATCATCTCGACCGTGCGGCGCGCGCGTTCGCCGCGCGGCAACGGATCGAGCGAGGCCGGATCGCCGTCGAACCAGCCGAGTTGCCCCGAATACACCTGACGCACCGAATGTTTCACCGTGCCGTAGTACTCGCCGAGCCACGCATGCTGCGCGAGATGCGGCGGCAAGGCGGGAATCGCTTCCGCGAGTTCGTCCGGCGTCATGCCGAAGTTCATGTGGCGAATCGTCTGATCGTGGATGAACTGGATAGCGTCGCGATACACCGTCAGCACCTCCGCGACCGCCGCGGCGCCCGACACCGGCCGGCCGTGCGCCGGCACCATGTGGACGGCGGCGAAGCCGCGCATCATATCGATGGTCTGGTACCAGCGCACCGGATCGCGATAGCGCGTGCCACGCAGCGTATGGACGTTCGCGAGACACTCGCCCTGGATCACTTCCGCCGACAGCAGCACACCGAGATCCGGCAGCCACATCACGATCTCGTCGTCCGCTTCGGACGGCGCGTAGCGGAACTGGAAGCGCACGCCGGCCAATTCGATATCGAGCGCGTCGTCGAACACACGCGTGGGCGCGAAGAAGCTCGCCGGCTCGGCGATCAGCACCGGCCCGATCCCGGCGTTGACCTTGCCGGTCGCGCCGGCGGGCAGCAGCGTACCGAAGCTGTACGCGGAACGGGTGGCGAGAATCGGCGCGACCAGGTTGGCATTGTTGATCACGGTGTCCATCAGCGTGCGGTGGGCGATGATCTCGACCCGCCCCGCTTCGAGCGCGGCTTCGTCGACGAAAGCGCGCACGCCACCGGTGTGATCCGTGTGGTTATGCGTGTAGACCACTGCCTTCACCGGTAATCCGGCGTGACGCGGATCGATCGCACAAAAGTCTTCGTAGATGCGCTTCGCCGCCGACACCGCTTCCGTTGCATCCACCACCACGATGCCGTCGTCGCCGACCACGAAGATGATGTTCGCGATCGCGTAGCCCACCGCGCAATACACCCGTTCGGCCACGCGGTAGATGCGCTGCGCCATCCGGCGCGAGTGTTCCGTGAGACGCGGCGGCACCGTCGGCGCGGCAATCGCGAAGGCGAGATTGACGCCGGCATCGAAGGCGACGTCAAGCGGCTCGCCGACATGCGGCGCATCGAAGGCAGGATTGCGAACAGTCGCGGGGCAACAACGGGTCATGCAGTGTCTCCTCGAAGAAAGCTGGCCGCGTCGATCGGCAGCCGGCCTTTAAAAATCGGAAACGGAATTCTTATTCCGTTTTTTGCTTAAAAAAATCAGCCGCCGGGCAGCCCGAGGCAGCGGCGAAATGCCGTCTGCAGCCACGGACGCAGGCGGCGGCTCGCGAGCGACAACGGCCCCGGATCGTTGAGGATGCTGTTCACCAGCAGGCCATTGATCATCTGGACCGACGCGCGCACTTCGAAGTCGAGCGCCGCCGCTTGCGAAGCGGGCGCACCGCGCGCCGCACGCAGGGCATCGACGAGGCGCGGCGCGAGCAGCGCCAGCACTTCGCGATTGGCCTCCTTGGCGGCGTCCCAGCTCGGCTTGAGCTGCGAGGAGCGCAGCAGCGAGGCGTGATAAAGCCCGCGATTGCGCCGGAACACCAGCACGTAGAAGGCCACCACAGCGTCGGCGAGCGCGCCGGCATCGTTGGAGCGCCACACCGGATCGCGCACGAGAATCTCGCGCACATAGTCGAGCCCTTCGGCCATCACCCGGTCCTGCACCACCTCGAAAAAGGCATCCTTGTTGTCGAAGCGGCGGTAGAACGCACCAATCGAAGTGCCCGCGCGTTCGACGATATCGTTGATGGACAGATCGTCGAGATTGCCGCTCGCCTCGATCAACTCGCGCCCGGCTTGCAGCATGTTCGCGAGGCCGACCTGACTGCGGGTCTGACGCGGTGCCGCGATGGCGGAGGAGGATTCGCGCTTGCGAAGAGGCGTGCTTGTCATGCGGCTTTCAACATCGTGTCAAGGCTGAGGGGCGCGGTGCGCGCTATCCGGGCTGCCGGCTGAGGCAAACGCAGGACAGGCCCGGGCGCAATTCGCAATTCAAGGCTGCGGCAAAGCAAAACCCAAACCCGCGACCTCAAAATCGGAATCTGGATTCCGGATCGTCGTGGATCAGCCTGGCTTTGTCAACCGCACTCAGGGTAAATCCTGAATCGGCGCGTCGGCGTGCAACAGATGCTGTGCTGCGCGATTGGCTTCGGCCATGATCTGCTCGGTCAGCGCCAGCGCCGAACTGGCCGCAGGCGACGGCGTGCGCTCCGCGAGGTACACGAGCGCGAATTCGAGGCTCAGCTTCGGCGGGTTGGTGAGCGGGATGCGCGCCAGCCGCCGCATCTCGAGATCGCGCCGCACCGACGAACCCGTGGCGAACAACACGGCATCCGTCTGCGCCACGACGTCCTTCAGTACGGCGACGTCGTTGCACTCCACCTGCAACGGAATCTGCTCGTGAGCGCGGTATTTCAGCAAGCGATGCAGCGCGTCCTTCATGAACGCGGGCAACGTCACCGACACCAGCGGAAAGTCGCGCAAGGCCGTAAGCGGCACGACTCCGCGTGCCAGCAGCGGGTGTCCGGGGCGTGCAAACCACGCGCCGTCGTGGCGCGGCAAGCGCTGCAGCGTGACATCCGGCGTCACGGGCGGCACCCGGCGGTCCGTCACCAGGAAGTCGATCTGCTCCGCGCGCAACTTGCCGATCAGCGCGTCGCCCTCGCCCAGTTCGATCGAGACTTTGATCTTCGGAAAGCGCCGCGAAAACTCCACCAGCAGATCGGGCAGCAGCACGACCGCCGGATAGGGACCGAGTCCGATGCGCACCTCGCCGAGTTCATGGGCCTTAAGCAGTTCGACGTCGCGAAACAGGCAGCGCGTCTCGAACAGCACACGGCGCGCCCGCTCGACCAGCAGCCGCCCGGCCGCGGTCATCGCCACGCCGCGCGCGGCGCGGTCGAACAGCTTCATGCCCAGTTCGTCTTCCAGCGCCTGAATGCTGCGGCTAAGCGCCGGCTGGCTCAGATGGACACGCTCAGCGGCGCGCGCGAAGCTGCCCTCTTCCGCGAGCGCAATCAGGTGGGTGAGTCGGCGTGAATTGATCTCATGCATGTTTTGCAAGGTTCCAATAACCAGATTGCACTTGAATAATTCCCTTATACCACCTCAAATGGGCGAACATTTGCCTATGCCGGACGGCAGCACGACCGCAAAGGTCGCACAAAACCAATTCAGGAGACAGGGTTTGCTCATCTCGCCGTACCTCGCAGTGCACCCCCGCGGCGCGCCGTCATCCCGGGCACCCTCAGGAGTATTGAATGTTTGAGGCAGAAGGTTCAAGGTTTGCCGGAGCAACCGCGACGCCCCCCGTTTCCACGGTTCCGCTGGAGCGCTCGCGGTCGCGCCGCTGGGTCATCGTCGCCTCGCTGTTCCTGTTCATGCTGATCAACTTCGCGGACAAGGCCGTCCTCGGTCTCGTCGCAGTCCCGATGATGCACGACATGCAACTGACGCACGCCCAGTTCGGCCTCGTCGGCAGCGCGTTCTTCGTGCTGTTTTCGCTGTCGGGCATCGCGGTGGGCCTGTTCGCCGATCGCGTCAGCATGAAATGGCTGCTGGCTGCGCTTGCATTGACGTGGACTTGCGCGCAGTTGCCGCTCGCGTGGCCGAGTAGTTTCGCAGTCCTGCTGCTTTGCCGCATCCTGCTCGGCGCAGGCGAAGGACCGGCCTCGCCGCTTGCGCTGCACGTGGTCTACACCTGGTTCGACGATCGCGAGCGTAACCTGCCCACCACGATTGTTCAGCAAGGTGCAACGGCGGGGGTGATCGTTGCAGGACCGCTGCTCACCTACATCTCGCAACGCTGGCACTGGCACGCTACGTTCCTCACGCTCGGCGTGGTGGGCGCCGCGTGGACCGTGCTGTGGTTGTGCGTCGGCAAAACCGGGCACCGTGCGCGCAGCGTGCCGTCGCTCGCCGCCGCGGCGAATGGGCAAGCACGGCTGCGCTATCGGACCCTGCTCTCCGATCGCACCGTGATCGGCGTGATGCTGCAATGCTTCGTAGGCTATGCGGTGATTGCCGTCGGCTTCACCTGGGTGCCGGCGTATTTCCGGCTCGGTCTCGGCTTTCCCGCCACCCAGGCCGGCTGGCTGTTCGCGGCGCAGGTGGCCACGCAGATTCCGGTCGGCATCGCGCTGGCGCTGTTCTCGCATCGCCAGCTCAAACGCGGCGTGCCGTCGCGGCGCGCGCGCGGCGCCCTCATCAGCACCGCCTGTGTGGCGAGCGGCCTGGCTTATTGCGTGCTGTTTCTCGGCGTGCCGCCGTACGTCAAGGTCGCGTTGATGGGACTCGCCAGCGCACTGGCCATCCAGACTTTCATATTCGGGCCGATGCTGGTGGCGGAAGTCGCGCCCTCGGGGCAGCGCGGCGCATTGCTCGCGATCACCAATTCGATCACCACCACGGCCGGACTGATCGGGCCGTTCGCCATGGGCAAGCTGCTCGGCGCGGCCGGCGACAGCCATGCCTACGAGACCGGCTTCGCGGTGACCGGCGCGCTGCTGCTGGCGGTGGGCGTCGCCGGCTTCGCGCTGCTCGATCCGCAACGCTCACGGCGCAGGCTCGATGCGTTGCAGTAGTGTGCCGGGCCACTGCATAAGCGGGCGGATTAGCGGGTAAGTGTGCGGATGCGCCGGCCGTGTCCACTTGCTTACTGGCACACGCAGAAGACCACTCCACACGCCCCCCTCGGGCGACGCTCCAACGCATTTACGTGTTGCGTCCCGCTCATACGTTGCCTATTCTGATTCTCACCACGCGCGGCATCCTCTCGAATCAGCGCCCCAAGAGGCGTCTCTGCAAATCAGCGAACCCCACGGGCAGTGACCGCCGGCTGCTCCTCACGGAGGAACGTATGCGCCGAGCAAGCTCGCCATGGGTACCGAGACACCTCTTCGAAGCCATTCCTTCCGCAGTGGGTCTCCTGATCCTGCTGCGCGTGCAGCCAGCCGTAGCAGGCTGCGACAACGACACGCCCGCTACCGGTCAGACCGTCACGTGCAGCAGCACGATCCCACCCGATCCCTCCAGCACGCCAATCGCAGCGACAACAGGCAGTACTAACGTTTCAGTAAACGTACTACTCGGAGCCACGCTCACCATTAATGGAAACAATGGCATCCTCGTGTACGACCGCAGCACAGTCACCAACCTCGGTACGCTAACCGTCACCGGCGACAACGTGAACGGCATCTCGGCCCAGGGCAGCGGTGCCGGTCTTGACGTTCTGACCAACCGCGGCTCGATCGTGACGAGCGGCAACGCGTCGGTAGGGATGTTCAACAGCGCCCCGGCGGTCACGATGCTCAACGACACGGGCGGCACCATTCAGACGAGCGGCGCGACGGCCCATGCGATGGCCGATCTGTCGACCACCGGCGGCGGCGCCTTGACGAACAACGGCCAGCTCTCGACGACGGGTGCAGGATCGGCCGGCATGGCGACGTTCGCCAACAACGATACGCTCGTCAACAACGGCACGATCACCACCACGGGCGCCGCAGCACCTGGTGTGCTGGCGCAGGGCAGCGTGGGCAATAACGTGCTGACGAACAACGGCACGATCAATGTGTCGGGTGCCAGTTCGGACGGCATCGTGTCGAATGACGCGTCGCCGGGCGTCATCACGAACACCGGCTCGGTCACATCGAGCGGTGGCCTCGGCGCCTACATCGCAGGCAAGGTGACCCTCAACAACGCGGCAGGCGCACGCATCGTGAGTCAGCAGTCCAACGGCGTCGATGCGAACGGCGGCGGCATCTTCAACAACGCCGGCACGATCTCCGCGCAACTGGTCACGCTTTCGTTCGCCGGCGGAAGCCCGACCATCAACAATAGCGGCACGCTCCAGTCGCTCACCACCGAGGCCATTGCCATGAACGGCCCGTACGACGTGGTGATCAACAACACCGGCACCATCGAGGGCGGCAATGGCCGCGCCATCTACACCGACACCGGCAACGACACGCTCAACTGGAGCGCCGGCACGATCACGGGCTTCGTGCGACTCGGCACGGGCCACGACACCGCAACGCTGACCGGCCTCACCGACACCAACCTCGCCGGCGTGCCGCTCTTCGCGGGCGGCAACGTCTCCAGCGTCCTCAACTTCAACGGCACCCAGGTGAGCGGATTGAGCCGCTTCACGAACTGGTCGACCATCAACGCGACCAACGGCAGCCAGCTCACGCTCGACAACAACGGTCTGACGCTCGGCAATAGCGGCACCCTGACGGGCACGCTGACGCTCGATTCAACCAGCACCCTGTTCGCCGGCGGTCTGGGCGACCCCGCGATCACCCCGGCGGTGAGCGGCCAGCTTGTCACCGTCAGCAACGCGGGCACGATCGACCTCACCAACGGCGGCACCAGCACGACCGATGCGCTGGTGGTGAACGGCAACTACGTGGGGCTCAACGGCAAGCTGCTACTGCAAAGCGTGCTGAACGGCGACGGCTCGGCAAGCGACAAGCTGGTGATCGTACAAGGCACCGGCTCGGGAAAGACAACGCTCGGGATTACTAACGTTGGCGGGACGGGCACGGCGACGCTCACGAACGGCATCATGGTCGTGCAGGCCACCGACGGCGCGACGACGACCCCAGGTGCGTTCACGCTGCCGAAGCCGCTGGTTGCAGGCGCCTACACGTACTACCTGTTCAAAGGCGGAGTAAGCGCCGGGACGGCCGACAACTGGTATTTACGTTCGAGCCTCGCGGCAGCGCCTACGCCTACGCCAACGCCGACTCCAACACCCACGCCAACGCCCGGCCCGCTCGCCGCCGGCGGCACCCCGTCCCTGCCCGCCGCGCCGCCGGCCGGCTCGGCACCCGTGCCGCTCTACCGGATGGAAGTGCCGGTCTACGCGGAAGTCCCTGAGCTCGCCCGGGCTCTCGGTATCGAGCAGATCGGCACGTTCCACGACCGTGAGGGCGCGCAGTCCCTCTTGAACGAGACCGGCGCGCTACCGGCCTCGTGGACACGCGTCTGGGGCGAGCATGCCACGCTGAGCAACGGCGGCGCCGTCGGTCCGGAGTTCAGCGGCACGCTCGGGGGGGTGGAGATCGGCCAGGATCTCTACGCCGATGCGACGCCGGGCGGTCAGCGCAACCACTACGGCTTCATCCTC
Organism: Paraburkholderia sp. GAS38; assembly: GCF_050434965.1. NCBI lineage: Bacteria > Pseudomonadati > Pseudomonadota > Betaproteobacteria > Burkholderiales > Burkholderiaceae > Paraburkholderia > Paraburkholderia sp. GAS38. The sequence continues at coordinate 16,564 of NZ_JBNDJO010000011.1, forward strand.
GGCTTTGCCCGCGCGCAGGGCGATGTGAGCGGCTTCGCGCTCGGCTTTCCGAACCTCGCGGCGGGACACCTGTCGATCGACGCCTACAGCGCCGGCGGCTACTGGACCCACGTCGGCCCCGGCGGCTGGTACACCGACACCGTCCTGATGGGCAGTTCGCTCACCATCAGCCCGATGTCCTACGAGAATATCGGCGCCTCGACGCATGGCTCCGCCGAAACCGCCTCCTTCGAAGCCGGACTGCCGATCCCCCTGCCGGCCAATCTGCGCATCGAGCCGCAAGCGCAACTGATCTGGCAGCACACCTCAATCAACGATCTCGACGACGGCATTTCGAGCGTGTCGTTTCACGCCGCGAACGGTGTAACCGGCCGCCTCGGACTGCGGCTCGAAGGACAGTTCGAAGGCGCGGGCACGGTCTGGGAGCCCTATCTGCGCGCCAATCTGTGGCGCTACTTCAACGGCACCGACGAGGTGAGCTTCGCCGGCACCACCACCCTGCCGACCACGGTCCCCGCGACGGCAGCCGAGTTCGGCCTCGGCATCGCGGCGCGTTTGAGCGTGCACGGCAGCGTGTACGCGTCTGCCGGCTATACGACCAACGTGAACGGTGCGCATCGCAGCGTCGCCGAGGGGAACGCCGGGGTACGCTGGAGCTGGTGACCGCCTGACGCCGACGCGCACGGCGAATCGTGGCGTCCCCTTTGAACACACGCGCACGATGGGGTCATCGAACCCGCCGCGTGCCGGGTTTGTTATCGTACGGCGGAGACAGACACCACCTTCGAGACAATGAGCACCACCGCCGCCCTGCCCGCGCGCCGCGCCCCCGACGGCTTCGCCATCCTGACGATGATCGCGCTATGCGCCATCTGGGGCCTCCAGCAGGTCGCCATCAAAAGCACCAATACCTTTCTGCCGCCGGTGTTCCAGGCCGGACTGCGCTCGGCTATTGCCGCGGTGTTGGTGTGGGGCTGGGCGCGCGCCCGCAGCACACCGCTGTTTCGCGACGACGGCACGCTCGGCGCCGGACTGCTCGCGGGCATGCTGTTCGCCAGTGAGTTCGTGTGCATTTTTCTGGGCCTGACGCTGACCAGTGCATCGCGCATGGCGGTGTTTCTCTACACCGCGCCGTGCTTCACGGCCCTGGGGCTGCACTGGTTCGTCGACGGCGAGCGGATGCGGCGCATCCAGTGGGCCGGCATCATCGTCGCCTTCGCGGGCATGACGCTCGCCTTCGCCGACGGCTTCGCGCGAGCGCGCGGCGATATCCACGGCTCGATGCTCGCCGGCCTGACGGGTGACGCGCTGGGCGTGCTAGGAGGGGTCGCGTGGGCTGCGACGACGGTCGTGGTACGTGCCACCCGCCTCGCCCACTCGAGCGCCAGCAAGACGCTGTTTTACCAGTTGGCGGTGTCGGCGGTGGTGTTGCTCGCGCTTGCGGCGGGGCTGGGTCAGGTCAAGGTAGCAGTGCTGACGCCGATCGCGCTGGTGAGCCTCGCCTACCAGGCGGTGGTCGTCGCGTTCGTCAGCTATCTGATCTGGTTCTGGCTGCTGACGCGCTACATTGCGTCGCGCCTGTCGGTGTTCTCGTTTTTGACGCCGCTGTTCGGCGTCACGTTCGGGGTGTTGCTGCTCGGCGAATCGTTCAGCCTGCGGTTCCTGCTCGCCGCGCTGCTGGTGCTCGTCGGCATTGCGCTCGTCAACGCTCCGGCGCAACGGCGGTCGGCATAACGGTTAGGCTGACGCGGCCGGCGCTCAGTCCTGTGCGGCTTCGGGCCTGGCGCCGCGCGGCGCCGCGCCGGCCACGATCTGCGCGACCTTCACGTATTCGGCCACCGGCACATCCTCGGCGCGGCGTTGCAGGTCGAAGCCCAGCGCCTCGAAATCCACCCGGTCGCGAAACGCCGCCAGCGTATTGCGCAACATCTTGCGCCGCTGCGAGAACGCCGCGGTCACGACCTCGCCGAGCACACGTTCGTCGACCTCGGGCAGTTCGTGCGGCGCAAACGGAATCATCCGCACGATCGCCGAATCGACCTTGGGCGGCGGCTGAAAGGCCTCGGGTGGGACGTCCAGCTGCTTGTCGATGACGTAGCGGTACTGCAGCATCACCGATAACCGGCTGAATGCCTTGCTGCCGGGCTCCGCCACCATCCGCTCCACCACCTCGTTCTGCAGCATGAAGTGCTGGTCGATCACGCAGTGGGCGAACGCAGTGAGATGGAACAGCAGCGGGCTCGAAATGTTGTACGGCAGATTGCCGACAATCCGCAGCGTGGGCTTGCCTTCGGAGGCGCTCGATGCATCGGATGCAGCCAGCGAGGCGAAATCGAAGTCGAGCGCGTCGCCCGAATGCAGCTCCAGCAGGTCGCCGAATTTCTTCTTCAGACGCACGATCAGATCGCGATCCAGCTCGACCGCATGCAGCGGCGACTCAGGCGTAGCGAGGCGCTCGATCAGCGGCTCGGTGAGCGCGCCGAGACCCGGCCCGATCTCGACCATGCGTTCGCCGCGCTGCGGACGAATCACGTTGACGATCGAATCGATCACGCCCATATCGACCAGAAAATTCTGTCCGAAACGCTTGCGCGCGAAATGGCCCTGGTGCTGTCTGCTGGTGGACATCGAAAGACGCTACAAAAAAGGAACGGAAAAAATCAGGCGGCGCGACGGTGGCGCGCCATCGAGACGGCGGTGTCGATCGCGGCAATCAGGCTGCCCGCATCCGCGCGGCCGGTGCCGGCGAGGTCGAGCGCCGTGCCGTGATCGACGGAAGTGCGGATGATCGGCAGCCCGAGCGTGACGTTGATGCCTTCGCCGAAGGTCGCGTATTTCAGAACCGGCAGTCCCTGATCGTGGAACATCGCGAGCACGCAGTCGGCTTCGGTCAGATAACGCGGCTGGAACAGCGTATCGGCCGGATAAGGGCCGCGCGCGTCGATGCCCGCGCCGTTCGCCTGCTGCAAGGCGGGCGCGATCACATCGATTTCCTCGTGCCCCAGATAACCGTTTTCGCCCGCATGCGGGTTCAGGCCGGTCACGAGAATACGCGGCGCCGGCAAGCCGAAATGGTGACGCAGGTCGTGGTCGATGATGCGCAGCGTCTCGACGATGCTCCCGATCGTCAGCGCCGCCGCCACATCCTTCAAAGGCAGGTGCGTGGTGGCCAGCGCGACCCGCAGCGGCCGTTGGCCGGTGCCGGCCAGCATCATCACCACATGCGGCGTGTGGGTGCGCTCGGCGAGATACTCGGTGTGGCCGGTGAACGGCACGCCGGCATCGTTGATGGTGCTCTTTTGCAGCGGTGCGGTGACGATGCCGTCGAACTGGCCGGCCAGCGCGCCGTCGATGGCGCTATCCAGCAGATTCAGCACGTAACGGCCGTTGGCCGCGTCGAGCTTGCCCGCTTGCGAGGGCACGCCGAGCGGCTCATGCTGCACGCGCACCCGGTTGTGGCCCGGCCCCGACAAGGCCGCCCAGTCCACGCCGACCGCCTGGGCGCGCGCGGCGAGTAAGGCCGCATCGCCCAGCACGGTGAACTGCGCATCGGGCCAGTGGGCCGCCGCCCCCGCCAGCGCCTGCACGGTCAGCTCGGGACCGACGCCGGCGGGCTCGCCGGTCGTGATCGCGATCTGCAGCGGGGCGTGGGACGGTTGGGCAGCGCTCGTCATGATGCTTATTGCAGGCTCGGCTTACCGACCTTGACGTCGATATAAGCCGTATCGCGCAACTCGCGCAGCCAGTCCGCGTAGGCCTGCTCCGCCTTGCGTTGGCCGATGGCCTGGCGCGCCAGATCCATCTGCTGCGCCACCGAGCCTTCCGCTTCGCGGCGGCCCAGCACCTGGATCAGGTGGTAGCCGTATTCGCTGCGCACCGGCTCGCTGATCTGGCCGTCCTGCAGGCTGTTCATGGCACGCTCGAATTCCGGCACGGTCTCGCCCGGGCTGATCCAGCCGAGGTCGCCACCTTGCGATGCCGAACCGTCCTGCGAATAGGTGCGGGCAAACTTGGCGAAGTCGCCGCCTTCGGAGATTTCGCGCTTGATTTCAAGCAGCTTCTGACGCGCCGCCGGTTCCGACATGTTGTCGCCGACGCGCAGCAGGATGTGGCGCACGTGGGTTTGCGTGAGGTGGGTCGAATCGCTGCTCGCCGCACCTTGACCGGCGCGACGCTCGACGAGACGCATGATTTCGAAGCCGTCCGCGGTGCGGATCAGATCCGGGTTCACTTCGCCCGGACGCAGCGTCGCCGCTGCCTTGACCAGCTCAGGCGCCAGTTGCGAGGTGGACTGGAAGCCCATGTCGCCGCCCTTCGAAGCGTCGGCCGCCTGCGAATCCGACTTGGCGAGCTTCTCGAACTTCGTGTCGCCGCTCGTCGCCTGCTTGAGGATGCCCTGAGCCTTCTGCTCGGCCGCGACGATGTCGCTCTCCGTGGCATTGGCCGGCACCTTCACGAGAATATGCTCGAGGTGCAGGTCGCTCGTCAGACCGACATTCGGTCCACGCTGGCTGGCAATGTAGTTCGCCACTTCAGCGTCCGACACCGTCACCTTGCTGTCCACTTCCTTCTCGCGCAGACGCGACAGGATCAGTTCCGTGCGGGCGTCGCGCTCGAACGTGGACCAGGGCACGCCCTGAGCCTCGATCTTCGAACGGTACACGTCGAGCGGCAGGTTGTTGGCCGCCGCGAGCCGTTCGAGCGTCTTCTGCACCGCGGCGTCGTCGACGGTGATGTTGTCTTCCTTGGCCCGTTGCAACTGAATGCGTTCCAGCACCATCTGGTTCAGCACCTGCTGGCGCAGCTGGTCGCTGGGCGGAATCGGTGCGTTTTGCTGCTGCAGACGGCGAGAGATCAGGCCGACGCGTTCGTCGAGCTCGCGCTGCGTGATCACGCCGTCATTGACCACCGCGGCGATCGTGTCGACCGTCTGGCCATTGCTGGCGGCCGCCTGGGTCTGCCGCGCAGCCGCGTTGGGAAGATCTTGCGCCTGTGCTGGCGCGACCGACAGGAAAGAGGCCGCAGCGGCGAGACCGGCCGCGAGCGATGCCAAGCGAAGCTTTTTCATGATTCCCACAGATACTCCAATGATGTCGGGCGCGCCCCGCCCGTCTTTGCGCATTTTATAGATGATCGGACAATCGTCAGTCGTAATTGGTAAACCGCGCCTCCGGCGCCGCAGGCGGCGGCAGCGGCGTATACCCCGGCACGCCGGAGCGGAACGCCTGGATCAAGCCGTTGTCGACACTCGACAAGCCCTTGAACGTGATTTGCGCGAGCAAACGCGTGCCCTGGGTCGGCAGTCCGACGTTGTTCACCCCGTCTGCGTAACGCTGCACGCCCACGCCCAGCACCCAGCAGTCGGCGTCGTATTGCAGGCCGATCAGGCTGTCGATGATTGCGTGCCCCTGCAGATCGTAGTTCAGGCGCGCCACACTATACACGTGGTGCGTGAGCGGCCACTGCGCCGAAATCGTGATCTGGTTGACCGGCGTATTGTCCAGCGTCGTATCGGCACGCGTATAGATATAGGCGAGGTTGATCACCTTGCCCGATGCGGGGCTGAAACCGAAGCCGATACTGCTCTGGGTAAGCCGGTTGTTGTCCGCATTATATTGGACCGCGGTTTCCGACGCGAAACCGGCCCCGAGCTTCAGCGACGCCCCGGCGATCAGGTCCGAATGGGTGGCCTGCGCAGGCGTCTGGGTGGGCAGCAGCGTGACCCGTTGATCCTGGAAGTAATACTGCTGCGCCAGCACGAAGCGCGCACGCTCGTCCCCGGTAGCCGGGTTGATGAAGCGCGTGGTGATCGCCGCGGTCAGCCGGTTGGCGTCGGCCACCCGGTCGTCGCCGACGAACGTATTCGGCGTGAAGATTTCCGCGAGCCCGAAGTCCGCGTCCGCCGTGTCGAACAGCGGCGCAAACGTCTGGTTGTGATACGGCGTGTACACGTAGTACAGGCGCGGCTCGAGGGTCTGGATGTAATCCTGGCCGAACAGGCGCACCGAACGCTCGAAGATCAGCCCGGTATCGAACGAGAAGGTCGGGACCGACTCCGTGAAGTCCTTCGGTTGCCCGGCCGGCGAACCCGTGCCGATATTGCTCAGGTTGTACGACGCGAAGTGCCACTGCACCTTCGGCGTGACGAAATAACCGGGGCCGACCACCGAATACGACACGTACGGGTCGAAGGTGAGCCGGTCGCCTTCGGTCGCATCCGCGGTGGTAATGCGGAACCGCGAGAAGTCGCCTGTCGCGCCGAAGTCGAAGCCACCCACGTTGTACTGGGTGTACTTGACGTTCAGTTCAGGTTCACGCCCGTAAGGCGCCGTCGACGGGTAGAGCGTCTGCCAGTTCTGCTCGCGCGCCAGCACCGACCACGGACCGTTGTTGTACGTCAGCCCCGCTTCCTGCTGGTACAGCAGCTGCGTGCCGTTGAGGATCTGGCTGGAAACCGAGCCAAGATCTTCCGGAAAGGTGGCGTCCGAGACCTTGTTGTAATAAACGTAGCCGCCGAAGCCGTTACCGAAGTTCTGGTTGTGCTGAAGGAACAGCGCCCAACGGTTCGTCTTTGTGAGCTGGTCGTCCGGCAGGAACGTACCGCTGATCGAGCCGGAGTAATCCGGCGACAGATAGCGGAACGTCTCGTTCAGCTCCAGACCACGCTTCGAGATGTAATTCGGCGTCAACAACAGGTCGCGGTTCGGCGCGATGTTGAAGTAGTACGGCAGGTTGATCTCGAAGCCGTTGGTCGAGCCGAGCGAGAACGTGGGCGGCAGGAAGCCGCTGCGCCGCTCGCCCGAAAGCGGGAACGACAGCCACGGCGAACCGAAGATCGGCACGCCCTCGAAGAACAGCACGCCGTTGTGCGCGACGCCTTCGTCGGCGCCGGTGTCGAAGTCGAATTCGGTGCCGCGGATGTACCACGCCGGATTGCTCTCGCACTGGCACGCCGTATAGGTACCCTGCGTGAAGACCGAGCGCTCGTTGTCGAGCATGTCGACCCGCGCCGCGCTACCCGAGCCACCCGTCACGTTGAAGCGATACTTCGGCGAGGTCATGAAGCCCTCGCTCGAATCCACCTGCATGTGCGCTTCCGGCCCCTGGAAGGTGGCGCCGTTGTTGATCACGGATACCTTGCCGTAGGCGTCGGCCATGTCGGTATCCTGATCGTAGTGCAGCGCGTCCGCCTTGATCGTGAAGGTGGGACGGCGCACTTCGGCGGAACCCTTGGCGGCCAGGTCCTGATCCGTGGTGCCGTCCGTCTTGTCGCCAAGCACGAAGGTGGCCGACCTCTGGTCCGCCTGCAACGGGTGTTCCTGGAGCTGCGGGGCAAGCCGCATGCCCCAAGGCGCGTCGACGGGCTGCGCCTGCGCGGCGTCGCCCGACAACTGGGCGTGCGCAAGCGCGGGCATCAGGCCCGGCACGGCAATCAACGCCGCGACGAGCCGCCTTCTGCGGGGCACGCCGCCACGAGAGGGGGTTGTATGGGAAAGCTGTCTTGGCGGCATGTATTCGTTTGGCGAATCGGCTCGACCGCCAGCTCCTGCCCTCCCCCTCCTCCGCCTGAGCAGCCCGACCGTGATGGTGAACTACCCATCAATCCATATTGACAACCGGTCGAACGATGAGGCGGGCGGTAAGGCGGGATGAGCGAAAGCCAGCGTGAGTCGCGTCAAAAAAGTCGTGGGGTATTATATGGCAAGACGTTGCCCCCCTGAATTTGCCTTCCGGTTTTCATGACGCTGCCCCCTGCTTCCCACGCCCCCGACACCCGCCTGCAACTGCTCACCGCCTGGCTGCACAGTCACGCGAACCGTTATGCGCTCGACCTTGCGACGCTGGTCCCCGCGTCCAGCGACGCCAGTTTCCGCCGTTATTTCCGGCTGGACGGTAAGGAAGCGGAAGACGCCGCCGGCACGACACTGATCGCCGTCGACGCGCCGCCGCCGGAAAAGTGCCGCGAATTTGTGCAGATCTCGCAGTTGTTGAGCGCGGCCGGGGTGAATGTGCCGCGCGTGCTGGAGGTCGACTACGAGGCCGGCTTCATGCTCGTCACCGACCTGGGCACCACGGTTTACCTCAACGCGCTGAACCCGGACAACGCGCGCGGCTTGATGCGCGACGCGCTCGATGCCCTGATCCGCTGGCAGCTCGCCTCAAAACCGGACGTGCTGCCGCCGTTCGACGAAGCCTTCCTGCGCCGGGAAATGGAGTTGCTGCCGGAGTGGTTCATCGGCCGCCATCTGGGCCGCGAGATGGACGACAAGACCCGCGGACTGCTCGACCGCACGTTTGCGCTGTTGATCGCCAGCGCGCGGGCGCAGCCGCAGGTCTTCATGCTGCGCGATTTCATGCCGCGGAACCTGATGCTGATGGCCGAGCCCAATCCGGCGAACCCGGGCGTGCTCGACTTCCAGGACGCGGTCTATGGACCGATTACGTACGACGTGGCGTCGCTGTTGCGCGACGCGTTCCTGAGCTGGGACGAAGAGTTCGAGCTCGACTGCTTCGTGTACTACTGGGAGCGCGCCAGAAAGGCCGGCCTGCCGGTCGACGCCGATTTCGGCGAGTTCTACCGGCAACTCGAATGGATGGGCCTGCAGCGGCACATCAAGGTGCTGGGCCTGTTCTGCCGGATTAACTACCGGGACCACAAACCGCATTACATGAAAGACCTGCCGCGCTTCATCGGTTATGCGCGCAAGGTCGCCGGGCGTTACCGGCCGCTGGCGCCGTTCGCGAAGCTGCTCGACGAGCTGGAAGGCCGTGCCGCCGAAGTCGGCTATACGTTCTGAGCACCGGCCACGATGACGATGTCTCTGACCAAAGCCATGATTTTTGCCGCCGGGCGCGGCGAGCGCATGCGTCCGCTGACGGACCACACCCCGAAGCCGCTGCTCGAGGCCGGCGGCAAGCCGCTGATCGTGTGGCAGATCGAACGGCTGGCGCTTGCGGGATTCCGAACCATCGTGATCAATCACGCATGGCTCGGCGAGCGCATTGAAGCGGCGCTCGGCGACGGTTCGCGCTGGGGCGTGGAACTCCGCTATTCGCCCGAGCAGGAGGCGCTGGAAACGGCCGGCGGGATTGCGCAAGCGCTCCCGCTGCTGGAAGACGGCGCCAGCAGCGAGATCTTTCTCGGCGTGGCCGGCGACGTATATGCCGATTTCGATTACGCGGTATTGCATGCGCAGGCCGGGCGGCTTGCTGCGCGGCCCGAGCCGGGCATGCATCTGGTGATGGTGCCGAATCCGCCGTTTCATCCGGCGGGCGATTTCGGCCTGGTGGATGGCGTCGTGTCGGGCGACGCACTGCCGCGCCTGACGTTCGGCAGCATTGCGCTCTACGACACCCGCATGTTTCGCGCCTTGCCGCGCGGCACGCGGCGCGCGCTGACGCCTTACTATCGGGACACCATCGCGCGTGGGCTGGCGAGCGGCGAGAGATATGACGGCTTGTGGGAGAACGTCGGCACGCCCGAGCAACTGCAGGTGTTGGATGAGCGTTTAAGGCTCGCGGCTGCCGCGCGGTCGTCGTGACCTTAACGGCTAGTGGCCGTCCTCATGTGCCACTGCCCCCTCCGGCACCTCCTCCGCTTGCGCTGCGCGTTGCTGCTGCAGCGCCCACATCTGCGAGAACAGGCCGCCGGCGCGCAGCAGCTCCGCATGCGTGCCGCGCTCGACGATGCGCCCCTTGTCCATCACGATGATCTGCTGCGCGTGCACCACCGTCGACAGCCGGTGCGCAATGATCAGCGTAGTGCGCTCGCGGGCGATCTGATCGAGTTCATGCTGGATCGCGCGCTCCGAACGTGAGTCGAGAGCGGAGGTCGCTTCGTCGAACAGCAGAATGGGCGGATTTTTCAGGATCGTCCGGGCAATCGCCACGCGCTGTTTCTCGCCGCCCGACAACTTCAGTCCACGCTCGCCGACCGCCGTGTCGTAGCCCTTCGGCAAGCCTTCAATGAAGTCGTGAATGTGCGCGGCGCGCGCCGCCGCTATCACTTCGTCGCGCGTCGCCGACGGGCGGCCATAGGCGATGTTGTAGTAGATCGAGTCGTTGAACAGCACCGTATCCTGCGGCACGATGCCGATCGACGCCCGCAGCGAATCCTGCGTTACGTCGCGGATATCCTGGCCGTCGATCGTGATCGCGCCGCCCGTCTCCCGCTCCAGATCGTAGAAGCGGAACATCAGGCGCGCGAGCGTCGACTTGCCCGAGCCGCTATGGCCGACCACTGCGGTCGTGGTACCGGCGGGTATCGTGAAGCTCACATCGTGCAGGATCTGCCGTGCCGGCTCATAAGAAAAATTGACATGCTCGAAGCGCACTTGCGCCCCGCTCACGACGAGGTCCTGCGCATCGGGCTCGTCCGGTACCTCTTGCGGCGCGCCGAGCAGCGAGAACATGCGGTCCATGTCGGTCAGGCTCTGCTTCAGTTCGCGATACACCACGCCGAGAAAATTCAGCGGAATGTAGAGCTGCAGCATGAAGGTATTGATCAGCACCAGATCGCCGAGCGTGAGCCGCCCCGCCATCACGCCCTGGGTCGCGCGCCACAGGATAAAGACGAGCCCCGTGCCGATGATCGCCTGCTGGCCGAAGTTCAGCACGGACAGCGAGTTCTGCGACTTGATCGCCGCGGCCCGGTAGCGTTTCAGGTTCTCGTCGTAGCGCTGCGCTTCCCATTCCTCGTTGCCGAAATACTTGACCGTCTCGTAGTTGAGCAGCGAATCGATCGCGCGCGAGTTGGCGCGCGAATCGAGGTCGTTCATCGTGCGGCGGAAATGCGTGCGCCACTCGGTCAGTTTCACGGTGAAGACGATATACACGGCGAGCGCCACGAACGTGACGATCGCGTAGTACGCCTCGTACTTGATGACGAAGAAGCCGAGCACGAGGCCCACTTCGACCAGCGTCGGCAGGATGCTGTAGAGCGAATACGAAATGAGCTGCGTAATGCCGCGCGTGCCGCGTTCGATGTCGCGCGACATGCCGCCCGTCTGCCGGTCGAGGTGAAAGCGCAGCGACAGTCCATGCAGATGACGGAACACCTTGAGCGCAAGCTGGCGCACGGCGCTCTGCGTGACCTTCGAGAAGAGGATTTCGCGCAGCTCGGTGAACAGCGACGTGGACAGCCGCACCACCGCATAGGCCACCACCAGCAAGCCGACGCCACCCAGCAGCACGATGCCCGGCGAGTGGTCCGCACGGCCTAGCGCCGTCAGATGCCGCACCGATGCCAAGCCATCGACGATGTGTTTCATCACGATCGGCACGCCGAGATTGGCGACCTTCGCGCCGATCAGGCAAGTGAGCGCGAGCGCGACCCGCCCCTTATAGGTGGCGAGATAGGGCAGCAGCGAGACGATCGTCTGCCAGTCGTTGCGCGGCTGGGTCGAGATCGGCGAGGGTTCGGTGGGGGCGGAATAGCGGCGCATGGGGGTCTGCTGAGGGTGGGGGCGGAAAAGACGGAGGCAGCAGCATGGGGTGCCGCCAACGCTGGTCCGCTGCCGGCCAGGCCGGCGGCAGGCAGAGTGGCGCGCAACCCGGCTGGGCGCTTTCCCGTACAATTCCTGATCTTTCTATTGTCGCAGAAGCCGGCTGGCGCCGCTTTTCATGGGCTGGCCGGTTGCCGGTCGCAATGTTGTCGTGAAGAACCCGCCTGCTCGCCGAGCCAATCCGTTTCCCATGGGTGCCCCGATGACCGATCAACTTCAACTCCCGCAAAAATCGTGTGCGCTGCGCGTCGTGCCGCAACCGTCCGACGCCAATGTCCATGGCGACGTGTTCGGCGGCTGGATCATGGCGCAGGTCGATATCGCCGGGTCGATCCCCGCGAGCCGGCGCGCGAACGGCCGCGTCGCCACCATCGCGGTCAATTCGTTCGTGTTCAAGCAACCGGTGTTCGTCGGCGATCTGCTGAGCTTTTACGCGGACATCGTCAAGACCGGCAATACCTCGGTCACCATCGAAGTCACCGTGTACGCGCAGCGCATGAGCCTCGCGGAAGAAGTGGTGAAGGTCACGGAAGCGACGCTGACCTATGTCGCCACGGATAGCGACCGCCGTCCGCGTGCCCTGCCGGCGCTCGACTGAACCCCTTACGTCCGCGCCCAGTCCCCACGCAGCAAGCCGAACTGCAGCAGGTCGTGACGCTCGCCCTGCCAATAGCCGGCTTCGCGCGCCCGTCCCTCCTGAACGAAGCCGAGTCCGCGCGCCAGTTTGAGTGACGCGGCATTGTCCGGGTGAATCTGCGCGTCGATCCGGTGCAGCTTCATCTCTTCGAAACCCCACGCGAGCGCGGCCGACAAGGCCTCGGCCATCAAACCCGCGCCTCGCGCCGGCCGCGCCAGTTCATAGCCGACGGTACAGGTCTGCCAGCCGCGGTTCCATTTGAACAGCCCGCACGAGCCGATCAGCGACGCGTCGGACTTGCGTTGAATCCCCCAGCGCACACCCGGGTTCGGCGACTGGCGCCATCCGGCAAAAATTTCGATCAGCTTCTGCGCTTGCCGGACGTCGATCATCGGATCGGCGCCGTACCAGCGCATAGCCGGCGCGTCGCCGTGAATCGCAAACAGCGCGGGCGCGTCGTCGGCGACGAGTTCGCGCAGCAACAGCCGGTCGGTTTCGAGCGTGGGGAAGTCGCTCATCGGGCACCTGGTGGAGTGGGAAATGCGAGCGGCAATTCTACATGGGCGTCCGCGCAACGAGTCGGCGCGACCGCCGTCCGGCACGAATCGCGCGAATGCGAGAGAATCGTCGCCATCGCGCAAGCGGGCAAGTTTGCCAACCGGTTTTGCGCGTTCAACCTGTCCATCCGGAATGGGAGTGTGGCGTTGAATCAAAAATCCTCTTCAGCCAATGCGGACGGCGTATTCGAACCGTTCGCCATCAGCGAAGTGCCGCTCGAAGTGTTCGAGCACGGCGAGCGCTTCGGCATGAGTTTCCAGCATCTCAGTTCGTTCGGCGGCGGCTCGCAGGTGAGCGTGTCGATGGAAGTGTTGCCGCCGGGCAAGCAGGCCAACCAGCTCCACTATCACATGCTCGAAGAGGAGCACGTGTTGATCCTCGAAGGCAGTCTCACGCTGCGGCTCGGCGCGCAATCGCATGTGATGTCCGCGGGGCAGTACGTCTGCTTTCCCGCCGGCCAGGCCGTGGGGCATGCCTTGCACAATCACACGTCGCAGCCGTGCCGCTATCTGGTGTTCGGCAATCCGCAAGCGCACGACGTGGTGGTGTTCCCCGACTCGGGACGCGTCAGCGTCAGGCTGATGGGCGAGAGCTACAGGAAGTCCGCGCGGATGGAGTACTGGGACAACGTCGATACAACCGGGCCGACCTGAGGCAAGCAGCAGGCGGCCGTTGCGGTCCGCCCATTCAGTCTCGCGGATTGATGCGGGACGTCAGCACGTGATCGGCCCACTCGCCGTTGATCTTCAGATAGGCCCGCGCGAGGCCTTCGCGCTCGAAGCCGAGCTTCGTCAGCAGCTTGCCGCTGCGCAGATTCTCCGGACGGTGATTGGCCATGATCCGATGCAAGCGGTACTGGCTGAACACGTGATCGATTGCGGCGCTAAGCGCCTCGTGCATCAAGCCGCGCCCTTCGTAGCGGCCGCCGATCGAAAACCCCAGAAAACAGGCCTGAAAGGGTCCACGCACGATGTTCGTAAAGTTGCATTCGCCCAGCACCGTGCCGGTGAGACGACCCCGCAGCAGCAGATGCAGCGCCGAGCCGTGAGTCATCTGCTGCTCCATCACGGCAAGACGTTGCTCAGCCGCCGGCAAGGTGAAGAACTCGTCGGCGCGCAACGGCTCCCAGGGCTGCAAATGGGCGCGGTTCTCGATCTGGAACGCGAGCAACGCTTCGGCGTCCGCACGGCTCGCGGTGGAGAGCCGCACGCGCTCGGTGACGATGCCGTCGGCGGGAAAATCGGGAGGGGTCAATTGGCTGAGGCTCCTGTGCCTTCGTTCACGCGAGCATACATCCTGAAGTTGCCGGGGGTGCCGCGCACCATCCGGTAGGCGCGCAGCAGGCCTTCATAGCCGTAACCGCATGTCTTCAGGACGGCGTCGGAGCGCAGGTTCGTTTCAAGCACGGTGGCCTGCACACGCACCCAGCCTTCGTGCGAGAACGCCCATGCCGTGACCGCGGCGCACACCGCGCTCGCGATGCCGCGTCCCCAGTAAGCCGGCGCGAGATCATAGGCGATCTCGGCGCTGCGGTTCACGTCCGACACCGTATGAAAACCGATCGTGCCGATCAGATCGCCGCGCGCCTGATCGACGATCGCCATGCGGCGCATCGACGTGGGCGCGCTCGATTCGAGCGCGTCGAACATCGGCACCAGGTCCGCGGCGCAATGCAGATTCCAACTGGTGTGTTCAACCACGTCGGGGATCGAGAGGTAGTCGAACCATGCCGGCCCATCCGTCCGCTCGAGTTGCCGCAGCACGATACCGGGATAGCCGGAGTCCGGCGGAAAATCGATTCTCATGAGAAATGCTCGTTGACGGCTTTACTAAAGCTCGGTGTCGGTACGGTGCATGCGGCATGCATGCGTCACAAGCTTCGTTCCACGGTCGCGAGGAAGGTTGCGCGCTCATCGGCTTCGGATACGCGAAAGCGCTCCCATTCCGCGCTCACCCGCATGTCGGCGAAGAGGCCGGCTGCATCCTCGTGGAAATGCAGAAACGCCTTGCCCTTGCGATAAAAAACACCTGGGCGCGTCTCCTTGAGCTCGCTGCGCTCGCGTATCGAGGCGATCAGATCGGCGAGCGTGTCCAAGGCTGCGGGTCCAGCATGCTTCATCGATCAGACTCCTTTGCGACGGCGAGACGGTGCTTATAGATAGCCGATCTTTGACGCGAAGGCAACGGTCGCAAAGACTCGGCCATCGGGCAAGACTAGAAGCTCCCGCGCCTTGTCCAAAGTTTATCGTCGATATACAGTCGCGCGAGTCGCCTGAGGAAACCATGATCCGACCTTGATCCGAGCGTTCGCTCCCGCATAGGAAGCCACGCACCGCAATCCGCGGTGCGCTTGTGCACGCTCGGATTTTCTTCGTCCATTTTCATTTCGCACGTCAACGCTGACGTTGCGTAGGAGTGGGCGTATGTCTTCAAGGATTACGGATCATGAACGAAGCAGGACACTCGGAAGCCCATTTCGGCGCTTACCGCGACTTCTGGTGGAATAGCGATTTCCTGTCGCTCTGCGCAGCGCGGCTCGATTTTCAGTCGCGCCGCCGCGTACTCGATGTAGGTTGCGGCGTCGGTCACTGGAGCCGCGCCATCGCCCCTTTTCTCACGCCCGGCACCCAACTCACTGCGGTCGACCCAGACCCAAAGTGGTCGCAGGCGAATCCTCCGTGGTTAGCGCAGTTGCGGGACCGCGATATCGATGCACGCGTCCTGCCCGGCGATGCCATGGCGCTGCCGTTCGCCGACGCCAGCTTCGATTTCGTCACCTGTCAGACCGTGCTGATCCATGTGCCCGACGCAGCCCAGGCGTTAGGCGAAATGGTGCGCGTGCTCGCGCCCGGTGGCTTGCTGCTGTGTGTCGAGCCTGACAACCTGGGTGCATGCACGAGCCGAAGCTCGTGCAGCGACGAGCAGACCCTCGAGCAGGCCATGGCGAGCTTCGGCTTTCAGCTTGCAGTGGAGCGCGGACGCCGGGCATTGCGGCAAGGCGATCATTCGGTGGGCGGATTGCTGCCCGGCCTGTTTGCCGGTGAAGCACTTCGGGATATTGACGTCAGGCTTTCGGACAATGCCATGCCGCTCTACCCGCCGTACGAGCAACCCGGACAACGCGCGCTTCTGGAGGCCATGCAGGACTGGAGCGCCACTGATTCCACTGCACGCGCGGAGACCTTCGAACTGTTCTGCAAGGGCGGCGGCGACCCCGCACGCTTCGACGAAGTCTGGCTGCAACTGGAACGCGACCAGGCACAGTTGCCAGAGCTAATAGAAAGTCGCCGTTTGACGTTCGCGGGTGGCGCGCTGATGTACATGGTCAGCGGGTACAAGGTCTAATCAGCACGCCTCACGTTGCAAACCATCAGGCCCGGCGTCCGCAAAAACGCCGGGCCTGATTCCGCTTTCCGCGTCACAGATGCTTGTAGTAAAACGTCGTGGCGCAGAACTCGCCATCGGGCATCAGCGCATATTTCGGGACCGTCCCGGCACGCTGCCAACCGGCGCGCTCGTACAGGCGCTCGGCGTCGCCGCCCGTCACTGTATCCAGCACCAGCACGGTCTTGCCTTCCGCACGCGCCACCGCGTCCACAGCCACCATCAACTGCTGCGCAATACCGCGCCGCCGCGCCTTGCGCGACACCAGCATCTTGGCGATATCCGCCCGGTGCGGCTGATTGTCCGGCTGCGCGGTGATCAACTGCACGGTGCCGAGAATCTCGCCTTCGCGCGTTTCCGCGATCAGCAGCACCCGCTCGTTGCGCACCACGCCCTCGGCGACGCCGCGCCAGAACGCCAGCGCTTTGTCACGCGGCAGCGGCAACATGAAGCTCACCGAGGCGCCGCCTTCGACGCAATCGATCAGCACATCCGCCAATGCCTCCACGCAGGCGACGGCTTCATTTGCGCCGATCCGCCGTACGCTGACTTCTTCACTCATCCGTTTCTCCTTGTCTGCGGCAGCGGTACGGTGACCAGCGCCACCAGATAGCGCGCCGACTCGCGAGTGGGGTTGCGAAACACAATGGGACAGTCGAGGCGCATGGTGAGGCAGTCGCCCGTTTGCAGCCGCCAGTGCACCTCGCCCACCGTCATCTCCATCACGCCTTCGATCATCCAGACCTGCTGGTGAATCTCGGCGTCACGGGCGCTCGTGTCGTAAGCGACCTGCTGGCCGGGCGGGAATCTGACCTCCACCAACTGGATAGGCGAGCGTGCCGCAGGCGACAGATTGCGACGCACGTACCCGGAGGTCGGATCGGTCCATACCGGCTGCTCGGCGGCGCGCGCCATCGGCGAAGAAACGGCGGCCGGCGTGGCACTGTCTTCGAACAGCGACGCAAGCGTGACGGCCAGCGCGGTGGCGAGCTTGTCGAGCACGGTAGCCGTCGGGCTGCTCTGGCCGCGTTCGATCAGCGAAATGGTGGACCGGCTCACGCCGCTGCGTTCGGCCAGCGTGTCGAGGGAGAAGCCCTGGGCGTCGCGAAGCTCGCGCACCCGGCTGGCAATTCGGTTGTTGATGTCCATGAAATCCAGTTTACTAGAACAAAAATCCAGTAAACTAGAATTTTACGGCGACCGGGAAAGAAACCCGCGGCGCGCCTTCCGCAAAGCGAAATGAAGCGCCCGCGCTATGCCACCACCATCGCCGCCGCCCCGCCCTGCAGCAAACCCGGAATGGCGTCGCGCGGCATCGGTCTGGAAAAGAAGAAGCCCTGCATTTCGTCGCAGGCGCGCTCCTTGAGAAAATCGAGCTGCGCGGAGGTCTCCACGCCTTCGGCAATCACCTGCAATTTCAGCGAATGCGCGAGCGCGATGATCGCCGAAGTGATGGTCTCGTCGTCGCCCGAGACGCCGATATCCGACACAAACGAGCGGTCGATCTTCAGGCGGTCCACCGGGAAGCGCTTCAGGTAGCTGAGGCTCGAATAGCCGGTGCCGAAATCGTCGATGGCAAGGCCAATCCCCAGTGCGTGCAGCGCGTTGAGCATCAGCACCGCTTCCTCGGCGTTGCGCATGATGGTGCTTTCGGTGAGCTCAAGTTCGAGATACTGCGGCTCGAGCCCGGTCTCCTCGAGCACCTGGGTCACCAGCTTGGCAATATCGTGCTGCTGGAACTGCCGCGCCGACAGGTTCACCGACACCCGCGCCGGCGGCAAGCCCTCATCCTGCCAGGCCTTGTTTTGCCGGCACGCCTCGCGCAGCACCCACTCGGAGAGCGGCCCGATCAACCCGCACTCCTCCGCCACCGGAATGAACGACGACGGCGGGATCAGTCCCACTTCCGGATCGCGCCAGCGCACCAGCGCCTCCATGCCGACGATCTGTCCGGTCACGATATCCACCTGGGGCTGGTAGTGCAGCAGGAACTCGTTGTCGCGCAAGGCGCGCCGCAGACGGCGTTCGAGATTCAGCCGCGCGCCGGCGCTCGCATTCATCTCCGGCTGGTAGAACTGGAAGTTGTTGCGGCCCATGTCCTTCGCGCGGTACATCGCGAGATCGGCCTTCTTCATCAGCGTTTCGGCATCCTCGCCATCCTGTGGGAACAGGCTCGCGCCCATGCTGCAGCCCACGTACAGCTCCGTGCCGTCGAGCCACACCGGCTCCGAGATCGACGCCCTGACGCGCTCCATCCACGCAATCAGCGACTGCTCGTCGACGATATCGGTCATCACGACCACGAACTCGTCGCCGCCATGACGCGCCACCGTGTCGCTCGCCCGCGCGCAGCGCGCGAGCCGCTCGGCGACGACGCTCAGCAAGCGGTCGCCGACGCTGTGCCCGAGGCTGTCGTTGACGTTCTTGAAGCCGTCCAGATCCATGAACACGACCGCGACGCCCTTCTGATGGCGCTTCGCCACGATCAACGCATGCTGCAGACGGTCGCGCAGCAGATTGCGGTTCGGCAGGCGGGTGAGGCTGTCGTAGTTCGCCTGATACTCGAGCTGCTCCTGATAGCGGATCAAGTCAGTGACGTCGTTGATGACGCCGATGTGATGCGTCGTCGCGCCGTCCGGATTCGGCACCGGCGCAATGAAGAGCTGGTTCCAGAACAGCGCGCCGTCTTTACGGTAGTTGCGCAGCACCGCGCTCACTTCGCGATTGGCGGCCAGCGACTGGCGGATCAAGGCGATCCCTTCCTGATCGCGGTCGTCGCGTTGCAACAGCCGGCAGTCCTGACCGATCACCTCGGCCGCGTCGTAGCCCGTGATGCGCTTGAACGCCGGATTGACGTATTCGATCAGATTGCCGGCCGCGGTCGGCCCGGTGATCAAAATGGCGTTGACGCTCGCGTCGAGCGCGCGGCTTTGCAGGCGCAGCGCGAGGTCGGCGCGCTTGCGC
Source organism: Paraburkholderia sp. GAS38 (assembly GCF_050434965.1). Classification (NCBI taxonomy): domain Bacteria; kingdom Pseudomonadati; phylum Pseudomonadota; class Betaproteobacteria; order Burkholderiales; family Burkholderiaceae; genus Paraburkholderia; species Paraburkholderia sp. GAS38. Next base: position 35,611 of record NZ_JBNDJO010000011.1, read on the forward strand.
TCGGTGATGTCCGTATAGGAGCCGAGCACGCCGATCACCCGGCCGTCGCTATCGGTAAACGGCAGCTTGCTCGTCACGGTGGTGCGATGCACGCCGTCGATCATCAGATCGACCTCGAAGTTCATCTTCGGCACGCCGGTGCTGACCACCTCGACGTCGTGCGCCCGGACCTCGTCGGCGAGCGCGCGCCAGGGCAGATCGTGATCGGTCTTGCCCACTACCTGCTCGGGATAAGCCAGCCCCGCATCGCGCGCGAACGCCATGTTGCAGCCCAGATAGCGCGAGTCCTGATCCTTCCAGAAAATGCGCTGCGGGATATTGTCGATCACCGTCTCAAGCATCTGGTTCGAGCGCTGCGCCTCGGCTTCGGCATTGATCTGCTCGGTGACGTCGTCGGCCAGCACGAACGTCGCCGGACGGCCCAGGTAGGTCAGGTAATGGTACGAAATGTCGGCGCTGATGGTCGAGCCGTCCTTGCGCCGGTGATGCCACACGCCCGCCATGATGCGGCCTTGCATGGGGCCGCCTTCGCTGCGCGAGAGATGCGATTCGAGGCGGCCGATCTCGCCGCTCGGCCGGATCGCGCGGATCGTCATGGCGAGGAACTCGCTCTCCGAATAGCCGTATTGCTGGGTAGCGGCGGTATTGACCGCGAGAAAGCGCAGCGTTTCGCGATCGAAGATGTACATCGGCACCGGGTGGGTGTCGAACAGGCCGCGAAAGCGCTCGTCGTGGCGCCGCAAGGCCTTGGCGACCCGCAGCCGTTCGCGTGCCGCGCTCTCGCGGGCGCCGAAGGTGTAGATCAGCAGCGAACTGCCCGCCAGCATGGTGACGATCAGCAGCAGCATGGCGCGCTGGGTCTGGCGGGTCGACTCCACCAGCGACACCTGCAGCGCGTGATTCTCCTGCTGCCGCAAGGTCGTCAGCGCGGCTTCCACCCGGCCCAGTTGCATCCCCAGCCGCGTATAGGCCGACGCCGCCCAGGCGCGCGATTCGTCGGGCGCGCTGGCCTGCGCCCGCACCAGCGCGGCCTCGATGTCATCTTGCAGACCGCGGCTCTCACGGCTCAGGTTGCCCAGCGAGGCGGCCATCGACGGCTGGTCGGCGAGCTCGGCGGCCAGTGTGCGCTCCAGTCCGGCGAGCGACGCCGTCATCGTCGAGGCGGCGTCGGCCGGCTCCGGGCGGCCCGTCGCCTCGAAGCGCCCCAGCGCCGCCAGGCCGTCGTCGAGCGTGGCGCGATAGGCGTCGAGATTCTGGCGGATGTCGGTCGAGCGCAGGGTGCGCACGTCGGCGTCGCGCTGGCCGCGGATCTGCGTGTAGGCGACGAACGCGTTCGCGCCGACCGCTGCGGCGACGACTGCCAGATTGATCAGCAGCCGCCTCGATAGGAAAGGAGTCATGGGTTCCGAACGTCAGTCGTTCTGCGGGCGGGAGCGCGCTCTGGGTCGTCCGCTTTCGATGCGTCGTGTTGCACGTGCATCTTCCTGCATCCGCCCGGTCTTTGGGTCTTTTACGCGCCAACCCATGGTTAACGGCAGCGGTCGGAACAGCTTGAGGGCCAAGGGCGAAAATAGTTGCGCCAGATCTACCCGGCCAGCCCGAATTCCCTCATGGCGGGCACAAAGTCGTGATTCGCTTCCGGCTTACGCGACAGCTTGGCAAGCACATAGCGTTTGAACGGGGCGAGTTGCGACCATTGGTCCGCGCTGGGAGCGTGCAGGCCAGCGAGACGCGACTGCTGCAGCACCCCGTCCGGCACCGCATCCGCGCGACGCCACGCCGGCGCGTCTTCGGGGGTGAACCAGTCCGGTTCCACATTGGCATGGGTGCGCAGCATTTCGAACAGCGCGTGATCGAAATTCGGCTCGATGGCAGCGTCTTCCTCGACCGGAAAACGCGCCAGCAGCTTGCGGTCTTCGTGCGGCAGCATCTGCCATTGGGCTAGCGAGATGCGCAGGCCGAAGCGGTCGAGATTGAAACGTACGGCCATCGGGATATAGGTGAGATCCTCCGACGACTCGACTTCGAAGTCGAACAGGAGGGGTGCTTCGTTCAGTCCCATGACAGTGTCCTCGTCGATGCTTCTTGCTGCGCTTGAATGCCAGGCAACACGCAATGCCGGCTTGAGGTATTTTAGAACCTTATTCGCGCGACGGCGGCCCGGCCTGGCCTAGCTTGGGACGCACGCGCGCAGTGCAAGGTTAAAGGAGTCAGAGTGTGAACGAACTGGAAACGGCCGGACAGCCGGGTACTGTCGAGCGTCAGGTGCGCCGGCATCGCGGCGCCGCGGTGGAAACCGTGACCGATCATGTCGGTCAGGAATGGCCCGTGGCGCTCGTCTTCAACGGTATTTCGCATGCGGTGATGATGTGCACCCCGCGCGATCTGGAGGCGTTCGCGGTGGGATTCGCGATTTCGGAAGGGATTGTCGAGCGCAGCAGCGACATTCAGGACATCGAGGTCGTGTTGCATGGCGGCGAATTGCCGCATGCTGAAGTGCAATTGCAGGTCGTGCAACAGGCGTTTGTCGCACTGAAGGAAAAGCGTCGGGCGCTCGCCGGCCGGACCGGCTGCGGCGTGTGCGGCATCGAAAGCATCGATTTGCTGGACCTGAAACCGGAGCGCGTGCCGGATACCGGTTTTCTCGAGCGGCTAGCACCGGATGCGATCGCCCACGCCGCGCGCGCGTTGCCGGAACACCAGGCGCTGACCCGGCTGACCGGTGGCCTGCACGCGGCGGCATGGTGCGATGCGACAGGCGCGATCCGGCTCGCGTACGAGGACGTCGGCCGTCATAACGCGCTGGACAAGCTGATCGGCCAACTGGTGCTCGACCGTGCCGATACGCGCGACGGCTTCGTGTTCCTGTCGAGCCGCGCGAGCTATGAACTGGTGCGCAAGGCCGCGCGCGTCGGCGTGCCGATGCTGGCGACCATCTCGGCGCCGTCGTCGCTGGCGATTTCGATTGCGCGGCAGGCCGGCGTGCGGCTGGTGAGCTTCTGCCGCGAAGCGGGTTACGTCGACTACGAGACGGTGTGAACCGCCCCGCCAACCTCAATCGAATTGCCGGAAATCCGGCTTGCGCTTCTCGAAGAACGCCTTGAACGCCTCGCGCGCTTCCGGCGCGAGCAGCATCTTGCCGAAGTGCAGCGCTTCCTCGGTCATCTGCGTTTGCAGTTCATGGTGGCTCGCACGCTTCATCAGCGACTTGGTGACGCGCAGCGACGATGCCGGCAACGCCGCCAGTTTCGAAGCCTGCGCCAGCGCAAAGGCATCCACTTCCGCAACCGGCAGCAGGCGGTTCACGAAGCCCATCCGCTGCGCCTCACGCGCGTCGAAAGCCTCGCCCAGCAGCAGCTTTTCAGCAGCGGCCTGATAGCCCGCCACACGCTGCAACAGCAGGCTCGACGCCGCTTCCGGGCACAGCCCAAGCTGCGAGAACGGCAGCGAGAAGGTCGCCGTGTCGGCGGCGTAGACCAGATCGCAATGCAGCAACAGCGTGGTGCCGATGCCCACCGCCGCGCCCGCCACCGACGCCACCACCGGCTTTTCCGCCGCGCTGATGGCGCGCAGGAACTGGAACACCGGCGCGTTCTCGCCCATCGGCGGGCTCTTCATGAAGTCTTCCAGATCGTTGCCGGCGCTGAAAATCCCCACGCTGCCGCGAATCAGGATGGCGCGGACCGTCGCATCGCCCTGGGCTTCGACCAGCGCATCGGCCATCGTCTGGTACATGGCGGCCGTAATCGCGTTCTTCTTGTCGGGCCGGTTGAAGGCAATCGTCAGCACGCCGTTGGCGCGCTCGACCAGAATATCCATTGTCATCTCCTCGTTGTGCTGCTCGATGCTGCGTACTTCGCTGAATGGAAAAACGGTTCGCAAGCCTCGCGGCCGGCGAACCGTTCTGCGCTCCTCACGGGTGTCCTTTCGGGCGTCCAGAGCGGACCACGGCGGCCACGCGCTTACAGACGCTCGATGATGCCCGCTGCGCCCATGCCCGTACCGACGCACATGGTGATCATGCCGTACTTGTAGTTACGGCGACGCAGGCCGTGCACCACCGTCGATGCACGAATCGCGCCCGTCGCACCGAGCGGGTGACCCAGCGCGATCGCGCCGCCGAGCGGGTTGATCTTCGACGGATCCAGACCGAGGTCCTGAATCACCGCCAGCGACTGGGCGGCAAAAGCTTCGTTCAGTTCGATCCAGTCGAGGTCTTCCTGCTTCAGACCCGCGGCCTTCAACGCAGCCGGAATCGCTTCCTTCGGACCGATGCCCATGATTTCCGGCGGCACGCCGCGCACGGCGAAGCTGACGAAACGCGCGAGCGGCGTCAGGTTGAATTCCTTGAGCATCTTTTCCGACACGACGATCAGCGCGCCCGCGCCGTCCGAGGTCTGCGAGCTGTTGCCGGCCGTCACCGAACCCTTGTTGGCGAACACGGTACGCAGCTTGGCGAGACCTTCGAGCGACGTATCCGCGCGCGGACCTTCGTCGAGCGCGATCTCGCGCGTCTTAACCTTGACTTCGCCGGTGGCGAGATCGGGGAAGCGCTCGGTGATCGTGTAGGCGGCGATTTCGTCGTTGAACTCGCCGGCCTGCTGCGCGGCGATCGCGCGGCGGTGCGATTCGACCGAGAACGCGTCTTGCGCTTCGCGGCTGATCTTCCAGCGCTCGGCGACCTTCTCCGCCGTCAGGCCCATGCCGTAGGCGATGCCGAAGTCTTCGCTGCGATCGAAGATGTGCGGCGACATCGACGGCTTGTTGCCCATCATCGGCACCATGCTCATCGATTCGCAGCCGCCGGCGATCATTGCGTCCGATTCGCCGACGCGAATGCGGTCGGCGGCCATCGCCAGCGCCGTCAGGCCCGACGCGCAGAAACGGTTCACCGTGACGCCGCCCACCGTATTCGGCAGACCGGCGAGCAGCGCGCCCATGCGCGCCACGTTGAGGCCCTGTTCCGCTTCCGGAATCGCGCAGCCGATGATGGCGTCTTCGATCACCTTGGTGTCGAGACCCGGCACTTGCGCCACGGCCGACTTGATCGCGTGCACCAGCAGTTCGTCGGGGCGCGTGTTCTTGAACATGCCGCGCGGCGCCTTGCCGATCGGCGTGCGGCTCGCGGCGACGATGTATGCGTCTTGCAATTGCTTTGTCATTTGAGGCTCCTCAATTTGCTCGTCGCGCGTTAGTTACGCACCGGCTTGCCGGTTTGCAGCATGCCCATGATCCGTTCCTGCGTCTTTTGCGTGCCGAGCAGGTCGACAAACGCACGGCGCTCGAGTTTCAGCAGCCACTCTTCATCCACCAGGCTGCCGGCTTCGACATCGCCACCGCACACCGCTTCAGCAATGCGACTCGCGATCAGGAAATCGTGCTCGCTGATGAAACGGCCATCGCGCATGTTGACGAGCGAAGCCTTGATCGTCGCAATCGCCGAACGGCCCGCCACCGGCACCTGCGTCACACGCAGCGGCGGACGATACCCCGCAGCGGACAGCGCACGCGCTTCCTTCTTCGCGACGTCGAGCAGTTCGAACACGTTGAAGACGATTGTGTCGGACGGCTTCAGATAGCCCATGGCGCGAGCGTCGAGTGCGGAGGCCGACACCTTCGCCATCGCCGCGTTTTCGAACGACTTCTGCACGAACTTCAGCAGGTCGTTGGTCGCACCGGCCGCGGTGGCCGCTTCTGCCGCACGCAGTGCCGCTTCCTTCAGACCGCCGCCCGCGGGCACCAGACCCACGCCCACTTCCACCAGGCCCAGGTAGCTCTCGATGTGCGCCACGCGCTTCGCGCTATGCAGCGCCAGCTCGCAACCGCCGCCGAGCGCGATGCCCGACACGGCCGCGATCACCGGCACGTTGGCGTACTTCACGCGCAGCATGCCCTGCTGGAATTTCTGCACGAACGGCTCGATGCCCTTCGCGCCGCCCATCATGAAGGCGGGCATCGCTTCTTCGAGGTTTGCGCCGGCCGAGAACGGCCCGCCCGGCGTGCCGAGCTTCAGCGACGTGGGTTGCCACACCACCAGGCCCTTGTAGTCCTTCTCGGCGAGTTCGATCGCCTGCGTCAGGCCGTCGATCACCGACGGTCCGATCGTATTCATCTTGCTCTTGAACGAGACGATCAGGACGTCGTTCTCGCCGGCACGGTCGTCGACCCATGCGCGCACCGCATCCGTTTCGAACAGCGTCTTGCCGTAGGTCTTCGGATCGGCGCCCGTTTCGCCGACCAGCGGCGCACGGAACACCTGCTTCTCGTACACGGACAGCGACGAGCGCGGCACGAAGCGCTGCGAAGCCGGCGACCACGAACCTTCGTTCGTATGCACGCCGCCCTTCTCGGCAACCGGACCTTCGAGTACCCACGAAGGCAGCGGCGCGTTCGACAGCGCCTTGCCGGCCGCGATGTCTTCCTGCACCCACTCGGCGATCTGCTTCCAGCCCGCCGTCTGCCAGCCTTCGAACGGACCTTCGTTCCAGCCGAAGCCCCAACGGATAGCCAGATCGACGTCGCGCGCGTTGTCGGCGATCGATTCAAGATGCACGCCGATGTAGTGATACACGTCGCGGAAAATCGACCACAGGAACTGCGCCTGCGGATGCTCCGATTCGCGCAACAGCTTCAGACGCTCTGCCGGCGGGCGCTTGAGGATGCGGCCCACCAGTTCGTCGGCCTTGGCGCCACCGTCGACGTACTCGCCCGTCTTCGGATCGAGCACCTTGATCGCCTTGCCTTCCTTCTTGTAGAAACCGCCGCCGGTCTTCTGGCCGAGCGCGCCCTTCTTCACCAGTTCGGCCAGCACGGCCGGCGTTTCGTAGACCGGGAAGAACGGATCGTCCTTCAGCGTGTCCTGCATCGTCTTGATGACGTGCGCCATCGTGTCGAGACCGACTACGTCAGCAGTACGGAACGTCGCGGACTTCGCGCGGCCCAGACGCGAGCCGGTCAGGTCGTCCACTTCGTCGAAACGCAGACCGAACTTTGCGGCTTCGGTGATGACGGCGAGGATCGAGAAAATCCCGACGCGGTTGGCGATGAAGTTCGGCGTATCTTTCGCGCGCACGACACCCTTGCCGACCACGCTCGTCAGGAACGACTCGAGCTGATCGAGAATTTCCGGGCGCGTCGTGGCGGTGGGAATCAGTTCGACCAGATGCATGTAGCGCGGCGGATTGAAGAAGTGCACGCCGCAAAAGCGCGCCTTCAGTTCGTCCGAAAAACCTTGCGACAGCTCGGTGATCGACAGACCCGACGTGTTGGTCGCGAAGATCGCGTTCGGCGCGATATGCGGCGAGACCTTCTTGTACAGGTCGTGCTTCCAGTCCATCCGTTCGGCGATCGCTTCGATCACGAGGTCGCATTCGGCGAGCTTCTCGATGTCGTCGTCGTAATTGGCGGGCTGGATGTACTGCGCGTCGTCCTTCACGCCGAACGGCGCCGGCGACAGCTTCTTCAGATTCTCGATCGCCTTCAGCGCGATCGCATTCTTCGGGCCTTCCTTGGCGGGCAGGTCGAACAGCAGCACGGGCACCTTGGCGTTGATCAGGTGCGCGGCGATCTGCGCGCCCATCACGCCGGCGCCGAGTACGGCTACCTTGCGAATGATCAGATTGCTCACGTCGTTCCTCCGGGGGAGTTATGCGGGTGTCGCGTTATGTTTGCGGGGGTTTCGCGTGGGATACACGCGGGCTTCGCAATGTATGTGAGGCTGGCGGCGGCGCCACGCGTGTCGAACATGCGTGGCGCCGCCGTGAGGTGGCTTTAGAACAGCGACTCTTCGACGTCCATCAGCGACTTCGAGCCGGCGCGTGCCTGGCGAATCGTCATGGCCGTTTCCGGCAGCAGCTTGGCGAAGTAGAAGCGCGCGGTGGCGAGCTTGGCCTTGTAGAACGGATCGCCGGACGCTTCCTTGTCCAGTGCGATACGTGCCATGCGGGCCCAGAAGTACGAGAACACCAGGTGACCGACGGTACGCAGATACGGCACAGCGGCTGCGCCGACTTCGTCCGGATTCTGCATGGCCTTCATGCCGAGTTCCATGGTCAGCTTCTGCACCTTGTCGCCGATGTCCGCGAGCGGGTTGATGAACTCCTGCATTTCCGGCTTGATGCCTTCGGCTTCGACGAAATCCGTCACCAGCTTGCCGAACTTCTTCATCTTCGCGCCCATGTCGCCGAGGATCTTGCGGCCCAGCAGGTCGAGCGCCTGAATGGCGTTGGTGCCTTCGTAGATCATGTTGATGCGGGCGTCGCGCACGTACTGCTCCATGCCCCACTCGGCGATGAAGCCGTGGCCGCCGTAGATCTGCATGGCGTGGTTGGTGCTTTCGAACGCGTTGTCCGAGAGGAACGCCTTCAGGATCGGCGTGAGCAGCGCGACGAGGTCAGCCGCATCCTTGCGCACCGACTCTTCCTCATGCGACAGCTCTTTGTCGATGTGCAGCGCGGACCAGTACGAGAACGCACGTGCGGCCTCGGCGTAGGCCTTCTGCGTGAGCAGCATGCGGCGCACGTCCGGATGCACGATGATCGGGTCAGCCGCTTTCTCCGGCGCCTTCGGGCCGGTCAGCGAACGCATCTGCAGACGCTCTTTCGCGTACGTGAGCGAGTTCTGATAAGCGACTTCGGTCAGGCCCAGGCTCTGCATGCCGACGCCCAGACGCGCGGCGTTCATCATCACGAACATGGCGTTCAAGCCCTTGTTCGGCTCGCCGACCAGCCAGCCCTTCGCGTTGTCGAGATTGATCACGGCAGTGGCGTTGCCGTGAATGCCCATCTTGTGTTCAATGGAGCCGCACTTGACCGTGTTGCGCTCGCCCGGCTCGCCGGCTTCGTTCGGCACGAACTTCGGCACGATGAAGAGCGAGATGCCCTTGGTGCCCATCGGCGCATCCGGCAGACGCGCGAGCACCAGGTGAACGATGTTCTCCGCGAGATCGTGTTCGCCGCTGGAGATGAAAATCTTCGTGCCGCTGATCGAGTAGGAGCCGTCGCTGTTCGGTTCGGCCTTGGTGCGCAGGATGCCGAGGTCCGTGCCGCAGTGCGGCTCGGTCAGACACATCGTGCCGGTCCACACGCCCGCGACCAGCTTCGGCAGGTAGCGCTGCTGCAATTCCGGCGTGCCGTGCGCATGCAGGCATTCATACGCGCCGTGCGACAGGCCCGGATACATCGTCCACGCCTGGTTAGCCGAATTAAGCATTTCGTACAGAGCATTGTTGACGAATGCAGGCAGGCCTTGACCGCCGTATTCCGGATCGCAGCCAAGCGCGGGCCAGCCGGCTTCGACGTATTGCCTGTAGGCTTCCTTGAAGCCCTTTGGCGTGGTCACGACGCCGTCGCCGACGTACGTGCAGCCTTCCTGGTCGCCGCTTTGATTCAGCGGGAACAGCACTTCGGAGCAGAACTTGCCGGCCTCTTCGAGGACCGCATTGATCGTGTCGGCGTCGAGATCCGCGTGCTTCGGCATCTGCTTGATTTCGGCTTCGACGTTAAGCAGCTCGTGCAACACGAATTGCATGTCGCGCAGTGGCGCGGCGTACTGTCCCATGACTCTCTCCAAAGTTTGACAAGAAGCCAGGCCGTCAGCTTTCGGCCCCGGGTTCGGACCTTTTAGCGCCGCTGGATCCGCCGGATCCGGCCGCCTTGCTAACGGCTTTCGCTCTGATACGAAACAATCAATTTTTCGAGCGCGGCCCACGTCAGCGGCACGGCATCCGGTAAGTGCAGGAAGCGTGCGTCGTGATGCAGGCCGAGCGTGAAGCTGTACAGTTCGAACAGCATCAGTTGCGGGTTCGTGTCCGCACGCAGATGCCCCTCTTCCATCGACTGCGAAATGGCCCGGGTGAGCGCAGCACGCCAGATCGTCACGCTCGACACCAGTTGCTCGCGCACCGGGTTGTCCGCACGGTCGTCGTACTCGACCGCACCGCTGATGTAGATGCATCCGGTGGTGACTTCCTGGATGCGCTTCTCAATCCAGCGGGAGATCATTGCGCGCAAACGCGGCAAGCCGCGCGGCTCACGCAGACTCGGGAAAAACACCTCGTCTTCGAAACGACGGTGATATTCGCGCACCACTTCAACCTGCAAGTCCTCGCGCGACCCGAAGTGCGCAAACACGCCGCTCTTGCTCATCTGCATGCGCTCGGCCAGCAGCCCAATCGTCAGACCTTCCAGTCCGTCGCGGCTTGCCAGATCAAGTGCTGCTTCGAGAATCGCGGCTCGCGTTTGTTCGCCTTTTCGCATAGCTGTTTTACCGTTCTTATGTGACCGAAAGAAAAATCGAACGGCCGTACTATTATTGAGTGCTGCCGTCCGCGAAACAAGGACTTTATTAGAAACCGGTTTCTAACCGGAGCATCAATTTTGCGTCATACGTCAATCGGACGAGGGAGATTTTTTAGAGGCGTTTGCCTTCCCGGTTTGATCTGGCTCATCTGGTGACGCCGGGATTCGATGCAAGACCGGGTTTATCCGGACGGCGGGGAGCGGCGCTTCGCAGCTTAGTCGTAGCCGCCCACGGTGAGCAGTTTCATCACGACGCGGTAGGTGTTGTAGGCCAGCCAGTTCAGCAGGCGCTCGCCCGCCGGACGCGCTTCGTAGTGCGCCAGATCGATCCGGCGCGACTCGTCGAACGCCGTAAGAATCGCCTCGCGCAACGCGTCGATCTGCGGGTCCATCACCAGCACGACGTTGGCCTCGTTGTTGAGCATCAGGCTCAGCGCGTCGAGGTTCGACGAGCCCACCGTCCCCCAGTTCGAATCGACCACCGCGACCTTGCCGTGCAGCATGGTCTTTTCGTACTCGGCGATCTTCACGCCGGCTTTCAGCAGCGAGCGGTAGAGGAACGGCACGGCGTAGTCGAGCGCCGCGAACTCCTTGCGTCCAATGATGAGCTTCACGTCGACCCCGCGTCGCGCCGCAAACGTCAGCGCGCGGCGCAGCTTGCGGCCCGGCATGAAGTAGGGATTGGCGAGCAGCACCTCGGCACGCGCCTGGCCAATCGCGGTGAGGTAGGCCTTCTCGATGGCGCGGCGGTTGATCAGGTTGTCGCGCGCGACGAAGGCCACCGCCGGTTCGCCCGCGCCACGCAGGTCGGTGCTGCGGTTGCGGCCACGGGCCGGCGCGCTGGGGCTCGTATCGTCCTTGAGGGCGAAATCGGGTTGCAGCGATTCCACCGGACGATGCCCGAAGCGGATGCGATGCCACTGCACCTCGAACGCCTCGCGCACGTCGGCAACCACCGGCCCCTGCAATTCGACCGCGAAGTCCCAGCGGCGATACGGCAGGCGCACGCCGTCGTTCTCGTAATCGTCGACGATATTGATGCCGCCGCACCAGGCCACCTGGTCGTCGACTACCGCCAGCTTGCGATGCGTGCGCGAGAAGCCGAAGCGGCCGAACAGATGCGGGTTGTAGATCCGGTGCTCGACGCCGCGCGTCGGCCAGTCGTTGAAGAGCGCGAGACGCGCAGTGCCGATGCCGTCGGTAATCACGCGCACGCGTACGCCCCGATCGGCCGCGCGCAGCAAGGCGGCGCTGACGGCCTGGCCGGCGCTGTCGTTGCAGAAGATGTAGGTTTCGAGAACGACGTCTTTCCCGGCCGCGTCGATGCGCTCGATCAGCGAGGCAAAGAACCCCTCGCCGGAGCGAAACAGTCGGACTTCGTTACCGGCGGTAAAGCGGTATTTCGACCAGTAACGGCGACCGAACAGGGTTTGCCGGAGCCGCTCGAAACGCCGCGTGCCGCCGCCCGTCACCGGACCCGCCCCTTCAGGCGTCGCGGCAACTGCAGGATCGCGTCGGCGTTCGACGACGAGAAGCAGCGCTCGGCCGCTTCTTCATAGGGCAGCCAGAGGTGCGCCGTATGCTCGAGCGGCGCGAGCGTCACCTCGCAGCGCGCCGGCACTTCGAGGCTGAACCAGTGTTCCGTGTTCTGTGTGACGCCCTCGGCATAGCGATGCCGCCAGACCGGATAGATCTCATACTCGATCTGATACTGCCAGTCGAACAGCGCGTCGCGCGGCACGCTGGGACTGCCGATCACAATGCCCGTTTCCTCGGCCACTTCGCGTGCGGCGGTCTCGGCGAGCGGCTCGTCGAGCGTGTCTTTAGAGCCGGTCACCGACTGCCAGAAACCCGCGCGGTCGGCGCGCTCAATCAGCAGCACATCGAGCCCCGGCGTATGGATCACAACAAGAACGGATTCGGGAATCTTCGGCGGTTTCGGCATGGCGATAAGACTAGGCGCGGATTAAGCGCGGTACATGTCGGTCGACGGTATGGCTTCGCGTAGGACGTGGCGTGTTGCATCGACTGTAACGCAAAAAAAGGAAAAGGCGCATGACGCGCCTTTTCGTTTGCCTGAGCCTGACGGCGCGGCTCAATGAACGATTGAATCAACCGCCCAATGAGCCGCTGAAGCAGCCTGCAGTCTTATGCCTTCGCTTCCGGCTGACGCAGACGAATGTGCAACTCGCGCAACTGGCGCTCGTCCACTTCGCTCGGCGCCTGCGTGAGCAGACACTGCGCGCGTTGCGTCTTCGGGAACGCGATCACGTCGCGGATCGAATCGGCGCCGGCCATCATCGTGATGATGCGGTCGAGACCGAAGGCGATACCGCCATGCGGCGGCGCGCCGTATTGCAGCGCGTCGAGCAGGAAGCCGAACTTGGCGCGGGCTTCTTCCGCGTTGATCTTGAGCGCGCGGAACACCTTGCTCTGCACTTCTTCACGGTGAATCCGCACCGAACCGCCGCCGATTTCCCAACCGTTCAGCACCATGTCGTAGGCCTTCGCGAGGCAGCGGCCCGGATCCGTTTCCAGATACTCGAGGTGCTCGTCCTTCGGACTCGTGAACGGGTGATGCGCGGCGACGTAGCGGTTTTCTTCTTCGTCGTATTCGAACATCGGGAAGTCCACCACCCACAGCGGCTTCCAGCCGGTTTCGACGAGACCATTGGCCTTGCCGAATTCCGAATGGCCGATCTTCAGACGCAGTGCACCGAGGCTGTCGTTGACGACCTTCGCGCGATCCGCCGCGAAGAAAATGATGTCGCCGTCTTGCGCGCCGGTGCGCTCGATGATGGCCTTGACCGCTTCGTCGTGCAGGTTCTTGACGATCGGGCTTTGCAGACCGTCACGACCCTTCGCGACTTCGTTGACCTTGATCCAGGCCAGACCCTTCGCGCCGTAGATGCGCACGAATTCCGTGTAGCTGTCGATATCGCCACGCGACAGCTCGCTACCCTTCGGCACGCGCAGTGCGGCAACGCGACCGTCTTTGGTGTTGGCGGGCGTGCTGAACACCTTGAAGTCGACGTCCTTGACCGCGTCGGTCAGGTCGGTGAATTCGAGCTTGACGCGCAGGTCCGGCTTGTCCGAACCGAAACGGCGCATCGCTTCCGAATACTCCATGACCGGGAATTTCTCGTCCAGTTCGACGCCGATCGTCAGTTTGAACACGTGACGGATCATCGCTTCGAACAGGTCGCGAATTTCCTGCTCCGAGAGGAACGAGGTTTCGCAGTCGATCTGCGTGAATTCCGGCTGACGGTCGGCGCGCAGGTCTTCGTCGCGGAAGCACTTGACGATCTGGTAGTAGCGGTCGAAGTTGGCGACCATCAGCAGCTGCTTGAAGAGCTGCGGCGACTGCGGCAGCGCGAAGAACTGGCCGGCGTTGGTACGCGACGGCACGAGGTAATCGCGCGCGCCTTCCGGCGTGCTCTTGGTGAGCATCGGCGTTTCGATGTCGATGAAGCCTTGCGCGTCGAGATACTTGCGCACTTCCATGGCGACGCGATAACGCAGACGCAGGTTGTGCTGCATCTGCGGACGGCGCAGGTCGAGCACGCGATGCGTGAGACGCGTGGTTTCCGACAGGTTGTCGTCGTCGAGCTGGAACGGCGGCGTGACCGACGCGTTCAACACGGTCAGTTCGTGACACAGCACTTCGATCTTGCCGCTCTTCAGACCGGCATTGGTCGTGCCTTCCGGACGACCGCGCACGACACCCTTGATCTGCACGCAGAACTCGTTGCGCACGCCTTCGGCCGTCTTGAACATCTCCGCGCGATCCGGGTCGCACACGACCTGAACGAGGCCTTCACGGTCGCGCAGGTCGATGAAGATAACGCCGCCGTGGTCACGGCGACGGCTCACCCAGCCGCACAGCGACACGGTTTGGCCCAACAGTTCTTCGGTCACCAGACCGCAGTATTCAGATCGCATCGACATGATGTTTGTCTTTCGTTTTGCATTGGTTGAACGGCGCGCGGCTCATGAAACTGAAACAATGCGCGCCGGCATTACATCGGCGGCTCGATGGTGGAGCGGCGCACCTGCGCCGGTGGCGCGGACGGCGCCACCACGCCCATCGAGACAATGTACTTGAGCGCAGCGTCGACCGTCATATCGAGTTCGACCACTTCGCTCTTCGGCACCATCAGGAAGAAGCCGGACGTCGGGTTCGGCGTAGTCGGCACGTACACGCTGACGTGATCTTCCTTCAGGTGGTTGACCACGTCGCCGCCCGGGATCCCGGTCAGAAACGCGATCGTATAGGACCCTTTGCGCGGATACTCGATCAGGAGCGCCTTGCGAAACGCATTGCCGCTGCTCGAGAGCAAGGTATCCGAGACCTGCTTGACGCTCGTGTAGATCGGCCCCACCACCGGGATATGGCCGACCAGCAGTTCCCACCACTTCACGAGCTTCTGCCCGATGAAGTTCTGCGTCAACAGCCCGACGATGAAGATGAACGCCAGCGTCAGCACCGCGCCGAGGCCGGGCAGACGGAAGCCGAGCGCCCGCTCCGGCTGCCAGGACTCCGGCAGCAGCAGCAGCGTCTGATCCATCGTGCCGATGATCAGACCGAGCACCCACAACGTGATGGCCAACGGCACCAGCACCAGCAGGCCAGTCAGAAACACCGATTTGAGCGTCGCTTTTTTCGTCGTCATGTGTATCGCCAGAAAGCCACCCCGGCGAAGCCGGGCGCGGCGAGTGTGCCGCCTCGAAAGGCGGCGACGCTAACTAGGCGTTGCCGGAGCCGCTGCTGGCGGCGGGTGCCGCTGCCGGCGCCGCCGGCGCTGCGGCTGCGCTCGTGGAACTGGTGGTAGCGCCTTCCGACGCCGCGGGGGCCGCGTTACCGCCTTCGGTCTTGGCGGGCGCTGCCTCGGCACCGCCGCTCGGCGCCGCTGCGCTCTTCGCGCTATTGCCGCCGCGGAAGTCGGTCACATACCAGCCCGAACCCTTCAACTGGAACCCGGCCGCAGTCACCTGCTTGCGAAAGGTGTCTTTTCCGCACTCAGGGCAGTGAGTCAGAGGGGCGTCGCTCATCTTCCGAAGCACGTCCTTCCCGAAGCCGCATGACTCGCAGCGATAAGCGTAGATCGGCATGATCTTTTCCCTACAGTAATCTGATAAACGCTTGCAAAGCCTTGAATTATAGCCGCAAACAATTCCCGCCCCCCGATTTTGGGGACGCGCGGCCGACGCAGGCACCGTTGGCGTAGATGGGGGCGCTCGTCGCGGGATCAAGTCCCGGGCGCGGCCCGACGGCGCCAGGTCAGCCAGCGTTCGCGACCGGCGAACACCGGCATCGAGTCGCTCACCGGCTCGTCCTCGATTAGATCGAAGTACGGTGTCAGCAAGACGTCGAGTTCGGCGCGTTCGATTCCGAAGGGCGGCCCTTTCGGCGTCGCGCCCAGAAAAAAGAAACCGGCCAGCAGCGCGCCCGGCGGCAAAAGTTCAGCCATGCGCTGCGCATAATCGGCGCGGCGGTCTCCCGGCAACGCGCACAGAAACGCGCGTTCGTACATCCAGTCCGGCGCGAACGGCGGTTGCCAGGCGAAGAAATCGGCCTGTTCGACCACCTCTGCGTACGTGCCTAACTGCGTGCGCGCCGCCGCGACCGCAGCGGGCGAGAAATCGATCGCCTGCACGCGGCGTCCCTGACGGGCCAGCCACAGCGCCTCCCAGGCGCTGCCGCAACCGGGGATCAAGACAGCCGCCTCAGTGTGCCGCGCAGCGAAGGCCTGAAACGCCGCGGGTACGCCAGCCTGATCCCATGGGATGAAACCGCGCTCGAAGCGCTCGTCCCAGAACGCCGGGGAGTTCGGATCGCGCGTGGCGAAGTCGGCGCTTGTGGGGTTAGAGGGGTCTGCCGGCCGGGTTGGATCGCTCATCGGTGCATCTCCTTACCCACCATACGCCAGCGCCAGCCATGCGCGCGCCACCACCGCCCCGATTCCCACCGCAATCCCGAACAGCAGCAGGCCCTGCAGCAACCGGTTAGTGCGCTTCTGCTCGAGCAAAATCTGGCGAATCATCTCGTCGCTCGTACCGCGCGAGTTGTCGTGGCGCTCCGCCAGCACGTGATGGATCAGCCGCGGCAATTGCGGCAAGGTCTTGCTCCACTGCGGCGCCTCGATCTTGAGTCGCTCATACCAGCCGCGCAGGCCGATCTGCTCGTTCATCCAGCGTTCGAGGTAAGGCTTGGCGGTTTTCCAAAGGTCGAGTTCGGGATCGAGCGAACGCCCCAGGCCTTCGACGTTCAGCATGGTCTTCTGCAGCAACACGAGCTGCGGCTGGATCTCGACATTGAAGCGGCGCGACGTGGAGAACAGGCGCATCAGCACCTGGCCGAGCGAAATGTCTTTCAGCGCGCGGTCGAAGTACGGCTCGCAGACCGCCCGAATCGCGCTCTCCAGTTCCTCGACACGCGTGGTGGGCGGCACCCAGCCCGATTCCAGATGCAGCGTGGCGACGCGATGGTAGTCGCGCTTGAAGAAGGCGAGGAAGTTCTGCGCGAGGTAGTTCTTATCGAAGTCCGACAGCGCGCCGATGATGCCGAAATCGAGCGCGATATAGCGCCCGAAGTGCGCCGGATCGAGACTGACCTGGATATTGCCCGGATGCATGTCGGCGTGGAAAAAGCCGTCGCGGAACACCTGGGTGAAGAAAATCTCGACGCCTTCGCGAGCCAGCTTCGGAATGTCCACGCCCGCGGCGCGCAGCGTCTCCACCTGGCTGATCGGCACGCCGACCATACGCTCCATCACCAGCACGGTGGGCGTGCAGAACTCCCAATACATCTCGGGAACGAGCAGCAGATCGAGGCCCGCAAAATTGCGGCGCAACTGACTGCCGTTGGCCGCTTCGCGCATCAGGTCGAGTTCGTCGTGCAGGTACTTGTCGAACTCGGCGACCACCTCGCGCGGCTTCAGGCGCTTGCCGTCGGCCCACAGACGCTCGGCCCAGACGGCGATGTCGCGCAGCAGCGCGAGGTCGGAGTCGATCACGGGCAGCATGTTCGGCCGCAACACCTTCACCGCGACGGCCTTGCCCGCATGCTGGCCGGCCTTCACCTTGGCGAAGTGCACCTGTGCGATCGATGCGCTCGCCACCGGCACCCGCTCGAAATCGTCGAACAGCACGTCGACCGGCGCACCCAGCGACTTCTCCACGAGGCCGATCGCCACATCCGAGGGGAACGGCGGCACCTGGTCCTGCAGCTTGGCGAGTTCGTTGGCGATGTCGACAGGCAGCAGGTCGCGCCGGGTGGACAGCACCTGACCGAACTTCACGAAGATCGGGCCGAGGCTTTCGAGCGCGAGGCGCAGCCGCACCGCCGGCGGCTGGTCGAACTTGCGGCCGATGGTGGTGATACGCAGCAACAGACGCACGCGGCGGTCGTTGATGCGGCTCAGCATCATCTCATCGAGACCGAAGCGGATGACAGTGAAGAAAATCTTGAGGAAACGCAGAAAACGCATGGTTGAGCCCGGTGACTAGCGCGTGCCGCGCGACGTGGCGGCGCCGCCCGACGCATCGGCGCCGCGGGCTTCGACCTTCTGTTCAAGGCGCTCGATGCGCTTTTCGACGCGCGCCAGCGCATCGCGGGCGCGAGCGAGTTCGGCATTGAACTCGTCGAGCGCGGCGCGGCGCACCAGTTGCGGATTTTCATCGAGCAGGTACTCGGCGACCGAGTCGAGCAGATTGCGCCCGGTGCGGCGCGCATGCTCGCTGACCGAGCGCGCCACCGAGGCCACCCGCCAGGCCGGACCGTCGCCGATCAGCCGCGCCAGGTCTTCCTCCGGCTCCCAGCGCAGATGCTCGGCCAGCTTGGCGATGACCGTGGCGAACTCCGCGTCGCCCTCGATCTTCACATGCTTCATCACCGCCGCCTGACCACCCTGGACAAAGGCCGGCAGCGCCTCCGACGGCACGGCGATGGTGACGTCGAACTGCTGCGCCTGCGTTTCATCGACCGCGGTCAGATAGCCGTCCGGCTGGACCAGCAGGATCAACACGACCGGCGAGCAGGATAGCCGGGCAGTCTTGCCGGCGTAGGGGGCGAGGCGCTCACGAGCCCACGATTCGCGGGCGAGCAGATGATTGACGGCAGCAGCGAAGGGCTTGGCGGCGAGGGTCATTGAAAGTGGCAAGAAAAAACCCGCGCGGGCGATGTGCCCGCGCGGGTTCCTATTGTAACGTCCGTTCGCTTTCCGGCTTGCTCAGCCGAACGGCCAATATGCAAGGCGCGACGTTAATGCGCAGACGTGGCCGCGCCGACCTGCTGAATGCCTGCGAGCAACCAGCCTTCGCCGGCGCGGGTCGACTTCGACAGGTTCCAGATCTCCACAAACGGCTCGGCCGGCGCGCCCGAGCTCTCGCGCATCAGGCCGGAGAAGCGCACGCTGGCGACGAACTCGCTGCCGAGGTCTTCGACACCCAGCAACTCGGCGTTCAACTGCACGACATCGGTCAGGTTCGATTCCGGGCCGCGCGCGTCCAGGTCGACCTTCACTTCGGCGAACATCTCCGGCGTCGTGAATTCGCGGATGTCCGCGATGTTCCCCACGTCCCACGCGGCCTGCAGGCGCACGAAGTAGACCTTGGCATTGCGGACGAAGGCTTCCGTGTCAAAGCCGGCCGGCACGACAGGCGCCGCCTGCATCACCGGCGCAGCCAGCGCGCCGCTGCCGCGCGGATCGAGGTACGAACCGGAAGCCGACGACGCCCCCGGCGTGAAGCTGGGCTCCTGCGCGTAGTGATCGCGGCCGGTGTTCAGGCTCGGTGCGCTGCCCGCGTATGCCGGCGTCGCCGCGTCGCGCTTGCGGCCCATGAAACGGCGGATCAGCCAGATCGCCAGCATGGCGATCGCGGCGATCACAAGCATGTTGGCCATGGCACCGGCAAACGCCTCGCCCAGCCCCAGGTGCGAAAGCAACGCGGCAATGCCGAGGCCCGCGGCCAGGCCGGCGATCGGCCCGAGCCAGCGCGAGCGGTTAGGCACGGCGGCCGGCGTCGGCGCCGCTTGCGCGCGCTGTGCCTGGGCGGCTTGCGCCGATTGCTGGGTGGATTGGCCGGGTTGCGCCGGCGGCGTCGTCTGACGCTGCATGGTGGTGGACTGTTGACGGCCGATGCTGCGGCCGCCGCCCATGCGCCTTGCCTCGGCGTCGAGCGAGGCAACGGTGGCGAGCGCGATCAGACCGACCATCGCTGCCAGTCCGATTCTCCTCGCCAACGACCCCTTAGCCTTACGGGAAGATAACAAACGCGAATCGGACATGATGAACTTTTCCTTTAAAAACGATGGGTTAGGGACCCTAGTATTTGGTCCCCACGTGTAAAGCTACCACACCAGCTGACAAATTGTAATATTTGACGCCGTCGAGGCCAGCTTGTTCCATCATCGTCTTTAAAGTTTCCTGGTCCGGGTGCATGCGGATCGATTCCGCCAGGTAACGGTAGCTCTCGGCGTCTTTCGCGAAGCGGTCGCCGAGCCACGGCAGCACCTTGAACGAATAGACGTCGTAGACTTTTTTCAGCGGATCCCACACCTTGGAGAACTCCAGCACCAGCAGGCGCCCGGCCGGCTTCAGCACGCGGCGCATTTCCGCCAGCGCGACGTCCTTGTGGGTCATGTTGCGCAGCCCGAACGCCACGGTCACCACGTCGAAGTAGTTGTCTGGAAAGGGAATCTTCTCCGCATCGCACAGCAGCGCCGGCGTGATGATGCCCTTGTCGAGCAGCCGGTCGCGGCCCACGCGCAGCATCGATTCATTGATGTCCGTATGCCAGACCTCGCCGGTCGGCCCCGCTTTTTTGGCGAATTCCTTGGAGAGATCGCCCGTGCCGCCCGCGATATCGAGCACTTTGTAGCCCGGCCGCACGTTGGCCTGGGCGATCGTGAAGATCTTCCACGCCCGGTGCAACCCGCCCGACATCAGGTCGTTCATCAGGTCGTAGTTGGCGGCAACGGAGTGGAACACGCCTGCCACCTTCTGCGCTTTTTCCTGTTCGTCGACCGTCTGAAAGCCGAAGTGGGTTTTGCTCATCGCGTTCGTCCTTTCGCGTATTCTGGATTGTTGCGCCGCATCACTGCGGCAGTCAGGCCGAATCGTATCAGTGACAATGACCGTGCGGGGCGCCGGATGCCGCCATGGGGGCGTCGCGGTCGACGCCCGCCACTGCCAGTTTGTCGAGATACTCGCGCCAGAGTTCATCCTGGCGGGTGGCGATGTCGTACAGCAGGTCCCACGAATACAGCCCGGTGGAGTGGCCGTCCGAGAAGGTCGGCTGGAGCGCGTAGTTGCCCACGCCCTCGATCGCGGTGATCGTCACCTCGCGCTTGCCGGTCTGCAGCGTTTCCTGCCCCGGCCCATGCCCGCGCACTTCCGCCGAAGGCGAATACACGCGCAGCAACTCGAACGGCACACGGAAAGATTCGCCGTTTGCGTACTGCAGTTCGAGCACGTGCGATTTGGCATGTACCACCACGCCGGTCGGCACCGGCGTGTCGGGAGTCAGTCCACTCATATCGTTAGCCTCGGGCCAGAACGTGTTCGATTTCCTGCCGCACCGCGTCGCGCAGCAAGGTTGCCTGCGCGCGGCGCGAAGACAGTAGCGCCTCCGACACCGTGCGCTGGCGCGGCGCCCAGATCGGCAGCGGAAAATGGGCGTCGTTCGAGAAACGCGGAATCACATGCCAGTGCACGTGCGGCACCTGGTTGCCGAGGCTCGCCAGGTTCACCTTGACCGGTTGCAGGATGCGCCGCATGGCACGCTCGACCGCGTACACCGCGCGCATCACGCGGTCGCGGTCGGCCTCGGCGAGATCCGAGAACTCGGCAACGTGCTTGTTCCAGATGACCCGGCAGAAGCCCGGGTAATCGTGTTCGTCGGCGAGGACGACACGCAGCGTATCGTCCTGCCACAGCACGTCGCCGCCATCTTCACGGCAAAATACACAGTCCATCGTCGTCCTCAGGCGGGAATCGTCAGTCGTGCCATTAAACCAGCACGCGCTCGATTCCGCCATTGTTCGCACGCTGAACGTAGTCCGCCATCCAGTCTTCACCCAGCACGTGACGGGCCATTTCGACGACGATGTAGTCCGCCTCGATGTTCGCGTCCTCGTTGTAGCGCGACAGCCCTTGCAGGCAGGACGGGCAGCTCGTCAGGATCTTGATGTCGGTGGCGCCGTTCGGCGTTGGACCGTTGCCGGCCTTGAGCACCGAGCCTTCCGGCGCGCCGGCCGCACCCGCAGAAGCATTAGCCGGGTTGATGCCGTTGGCGCCGGCTTCGGCCACCAAAGGAATGCCCCGCAGCTTCGCGGCGCCCTTGCGGATCTCCTCTTCCTTGCGGAAACGGACCTGCGTCGAGATGTCCGGACGCGTCACCGCGAGTGTGCCGGATTCGCCACAGCAACGATCGTTCTTCTCGATCGTGTAGCCGTCCTTCTCCGAACCCATCAGCTGGTTGACGAGCTTGACCGGGTCCATCGTCTTGATCGGCGTGTGGCACGGGTCGTGATACATGTAGCGCATGCCATTGACGCCGTCGAGCTTCATGCCCTTCTCGAGCAGGAATTCGTGGATGTCGATGATCCGGCAACCGGGGAAAATCTTCTCGAATTCGTAGCCGGCGAGCTGGTCGTAGCACGTGCCGCACGACACCACCACCGTCTTGATGTCGAGGTAGTTCAGCGTGTTGGCGACGCGGTGGAACAGCACGCGGTTGTCCGTGACGATCTTCTCGGCCTTGTCGAACTGGCCCGAGCCGCGCTGCGGATAGCCGCAGCACAGGTAGCCCGGCGGCAGCACGGTTTGCACGCCCGCTTCCCACAGCATGGCCTGAGTCGCCAGACCCACCTGCGAGAACAGACGCTCGGAGCCGCAGCCCGGGAAGTAGAACACCGCTTCCGTATCCACCGTGGTGGTCTTCGGATTGCGGATGATCGGCACGATCTTGTTGTCTTCGATGTCCAGCAGCGCGCGCGCCGTCTTCTTCGGCAGATTGCCCGGCATCTTCTTGTTCATGAAGTGGATCACCTGCTCCACCACCTTCGGCTTGCCGACGGTGGCCGGCGGGTGCGCCGTCTGCTTCTTCGCGAACTTTTTCAGCACGTCGTTGCCGAGCCGCTGCGCCTTGTAGCCGACGCCCATCATCGCGGTGCGCGCGAGATTGATGGTCTGCGGGTTGGTGGCGTTGAGGAAGAACATGCCGGCCGCGTTGCCCGCGTTGAACTTCTTCTTGCCCATCTTGCGCAGCAGATTGCGCATGTTCATCGTGACATCGCCGAAGTCGATCTTCACCGGGCACGGCGTCACGCACTTGTGACAGACCGTGCAGTGATCGGCGACGTCGTTGAACTCATCCCAATGTTTGATGGACACGCCGCGGCGCGTCTGTTCCTCGTAAAGGAACGCCTCCACCAGCAGCGAGGTGGCGAGAATCTTGTTGCGCGGGCTGTACAGCAGGTTGGCGCGCGGCACGTGGGTCGCGCACACCGGCTTGCACTTGCCGCAGCGCAAGCAGTCCTTGATGGACTCGGAGATGGCGCCGATGTCCGACTGCTGCATGATCAACGATTCATAGCCCATCAGCCCGAAGCTCGGCGTGTAGGCGTTGCGCAGGTCCGCGCCTTCGAGCAGCTTGCCCGCATTGAAGCGGCCGTGCGGATCGACGCGTTGCTTGTACTTGCGGAATTCGCCGATCTCTTCTTCGGTGAGGAATTCGAGCTTGGTAATGCCGATGCCGTGCTCGCCCGAGATCACGCCGTCAAGCGAACGCGCCAGCTTCATGATGCGCGCGACCGCCGTATGGGCGTCCTGCAGCATCTCGTAGTTGTCGGAGTTGACGGGCAGGTTCGTATGAACATTGCCGTCGCCCGCGTGCATGTGCAGCGCGACGAACACGCGGCCACGCAGCACCTTCTTGTGGATGGCCTGCGCTTCTTCGAGGATCGGCTTGAATTCGCCGCCGTTGAAGATCTGGCGCAGTTCGGCGCGAACTTCCTGCTTCCATGAGACGCGGATCGTACGGTCCTGCGTGACATGGAACACCGTGGCGTCGGGCTGCGCGTCGGCGCGATCGGCAAACTTCTCCGCGAGTGCTTCGTAGCCGAGTCCCACCAGGTAATGCTGGGCTTCACGCAAGGACAGATCGAGCTTGTCGCGCAGGAATTCCCAGCGGGTGCGGACCTGCTTGAGGAGATCGAGCGCGTGCTGCACGCGGTCTTCCAGCAGTTCGGCGCTCGGAATTTCATTGGCGTCGTCGCTCTTGCCGAGCGGCAGCTTGCCGGCCTTGAAGAACGCTTCGAGCGCGTCGAGCAGTTGCAGCTTGTTCTTGATCGACAGTTCGATGTTGATGCGCTCGATACCGTCGGTGTACTCGCCCATGCGGTTCAGCGGAATCACCACGTCTTCGTTGATCTTGAAGGCGTTGGTGTGCTTCGCGATCGCGGCGGTGCGGCTGCGGTCCAGCCAGAAGCGCTTGCGCGCCTCCGCGTTCACCGCGACGAAGCCTTCGCCGCTCTTGCCGTTGGCCATGCGCACGACTTCCGAGGTGGCTTGCGCCACCGCATCCGCATCGTCGCCGACGATATCGCCGATCAGCACCATCTTCGGAAACGCGTTGCGCTTGGACTTGGTCGCATAACCGACTGCGCGCAGATAGCGCTCGTCCAGATGCTCCAGGCCGGCGAGAATCGCGCCGCCCTTCTTCGACGTTTCGAACAGGTAGTCCTTGATTTCGACGATGCTCGGAATCGCGTCGCGCGCCTGGCCGAAAAATTCGAGGCAGACGGTGCGCGTATGCGCGGGCATCTTGTGCAGCACCCAGCGCGCCGACGTGATCAGGCCGTCGCAACCTTCCTTCTGGATGCCCGGCAGGCCGGCGAGGAATTTATCCGTGACGTCCTTGCCCAGGCCTTCCTTGCGGAACACGCGGCCCTTGATGTCGAGCGATTCCGTGCGCAGCAGCTTTTCACCGGGCGCGTGTTCGCCGTCGAACCACTTCAGTTCGAAGCGGGCCACCTTGATGTCATGGATCTTGCCCATGTTGTGGTCAAGACGCGTGACTTCGAGCCAGTTGCCCTCCGGGTCGACCATGCGCCACCAGGCGAGATTGTCGAGCGCGGTGCCCCATAGCACGGCCTTCTTGCCGCCCGCATTCATGGCGACGTTGCCGCCAATGCACGAGGCGTCGAGCGAGGTGGGGTCGACCGCGAACACGAAGCCCGCCTGTTCGGCCGCTTCCGTCACGCGGCGCGTGACGACGCCGGCGCCCGAGAAGATCGTGGCGACCTTGCGCGGCACGCCCGGCAGTTCGGTCATTTCAACCGCGCCCAACTGTTCCAGCTTCTCGGTGTTGATGACGGCCGAGAACGGCGTGAGCGGCACGGCGCCGCCCGTGTAGCCGGTGCCGCCGCCCCGCGGAATCACCGTCAGGCCCAGCTCGAAGCAGGCCTTGATCATGCCGGCGATCTCGGCTTCGGTGTCTGGCGTCAGCACGACGAACGGATACTCGACGCGCCAGTCGGTCGCGTCCGTGACGTGCGAAACGCGTGAGAGGCCGTCGAACTTGATGTTGTCTTTCTGCGTGACGCGGCCCAGCACCTTGGTGGCGCGGCGGCGCAGCTCGGTGGTCTTGTCGAACTCGGCGGAGAAGTCGTCCACGGCACGGCGCGCGGCCACCACCAGCGTTTCCACGCGGGCTGCCCGGCCGACGCCCGCTTCGTCGCCGTGCTCGGTCAGGTCGGCGCGACGGCGCTTCTCGATCTCCGACAGGCGGTGATGCAGGGCTTCGATCAGCAGCGCGCGGCGCTTCGGGTTGTCGAGCAGGTCGTCTTGCAGGTAAGGATTGCGGCGCACCACCCAGATGTCGCCGAGCACTTCGTACAGCATCCGTGCCGAGCGGCCGGTGCGGCGTTCGGCGCGCAATTCGGCCAGCGCGTCCCACGCATCGTTGCCCAGCAGGCGGATAACGATTTCACGGTCGGAAAACGAGGTGTAGTTATAGGGAATTTCGCGCAGGCGCGCTTCAGGGTCGGCGGCCACCGCAGCGGCGGCTCCGTGCGGATCGAATACTTGAGGTGCGTTCATGGTTGGACGACTCGGTAGGTCTGTCAGTTGGGCGCGCTCGCTAATCGACGACGTTGATTGACGATAAGGAGGCACCGCCTGACGGTGCGCGTGGGGCGCAATTCTGGAAATCTTCTAGTTCAGCGAAGCACCTGCCGGCGGGCGACACACGCCGGCCGCTTCGCGGCGCTCAGAGGCAGCTACACGATCGTGTGCAACAGACGTGCCGCTGCGCCGCGGGGCGAGACTCACGCGGGGCGGGCATCAAATGGGCGATCCGAGGCTGCCAGTGCATCTTCCGGTCCTTGTTCCAAATTGGAATTCTACCGCATGATCTGCGCACGCGTTGATGCTCGAATCGGGCTGTAACGAGGCTTTTGCACGCGCAAGCGCAGAAATATGTTCCAACTGGTGAGTTCATAATTGATCGACCGAACGGTCGGGCGGCTGCGCTTCCCGCACCCTGGCCATTCGGTAGAGTCCAGCGCACGGGCCGTTGGCGCTATCATTGTCCTTTCCCGTCTCACACAGCGCACCGCGCCACCCGCATGGCTTCCCACGACTATCTGAAGAAAACCTTGACCGCGCGCGTCTACGACGTCGCCCGCGAGACCGAACTCGAGCATGCGCCGAATCTGTCGGCACGGCTGCGCAATCCGATTTACCTGAAGCGCGAAGACAACCAGCCGGTCTTCTCGTTCAAGGTGCGCGGCGCGTACAACAAGATGGCGCATATTCCGGCCGAAGCGCTGCAACGCGGCGTGATTACGGCGTCGGCGGGGAATCACGCCCAGGGCGTGGCGCTGTCGGCCGCGCGCATGGGCGTCAAGGCGATTATCGTGGTGCCGGTCACGACACCGCAGGTGAAAGTCGACGCGGTGCGCGCACACGGCGGCCCGACGGTGGAGGTCGTGCAGGTGGGCGAGTCGTATAGCGACGCCTACGCGCATGCCGTCAAGCTGCAGGAAGAGCACGGCCTGACCTTCGTGCACCCGTTCGACGATCCGTACGTGATTGCCGGCCAGGGCACGGTGGCAATGGAGATCCTGAGCCAGCATCAGGGGCCGATTCACGCCATCTTTGTGCCGATTGGCGGTGGCGGGCTGGCGGCCGGGGTTGCCGCTTACGTCAAGTCGGTGCGCCCGGAGATCAAGGTGATCGGCGTGCAGACCGACGATTCCTGCGCGATGGCGCAGTCTCTTAAGGCGGGCGAGCGGGTCACGCTGAGCGAAGTGGGTCTCTTCTCCGACGGCACGGCCGTGAAGCTGGTGGGCGAGGAAACCTTCCGCCTGTGCCGCGAGTATCTCGACGACGTGCTGATCGTGAATACCGACGCCCTGTGCGCGGCGATCAAGGACGTGTTCCAGGACACCCGCAGCGTGCTGGAGCCGGCGGGCTCGCTGGCGGTGGCGGGCGCCAAGCAGTATGCGGAGCGCGAAGGCATCGAGAACCAGACGCTGATCGCGGTCACCTCCGGCGCCAACATGAATTTCGACCGGATGCGTTTTGTGGCTGAGCGTGCCGAGGTCGGCGAGGCGCGCGAGGCCGTGTTCGCGGTGACGATCCCCGAAGAACGCGGCAGTTTCAAGCGCTTCTGCGAACTGGTCGGCACGCGCAGTGTGACCGAGTTCAATTACCGGATCGCCGACACGAACTCCGCGCATATCTTCGTGGGCGTGCAGATCAGGAACCGCAGCGAATCCGCGCAGATTGCAGGCGCTCTCGAAACACACGGCTTTGCCACGGTCGATCTGACCGGCGACGAGCTCTCCAAGCAACATATCCGCTACATGGTGGGCGGCCGCTCGCCGCTCGCGCATAGCGAACGCCTGTTCCGTTTCGAATTCCCGGAACGGCCGGGTGCGTTGATGAAATTCCTGTCGTCGATGGCGCCGAACTGGAATATCAGCCTGTTCCATTACCGGAACCAGGGCGCGGATTACAGCTCGATCCTGGTGGGCATCCAGGTGCCCGTTTCGGAAAGCAGCGAGTTCGACCGCTTCCTGACGACGCTCGGCTATCCGTATTGGGAAGAGACGACGAACCCGGTGTACCGGCTGTTCCTCGCATAGGCTCACGGACCAGGCTTATGGCACTTACGCTTCAGGACAAACTGGTCGTCGCGATTTCGTCGCGCGCGCTGTTCGACTTCGAGGAAGAGAACCGCGTGTACGAGGAAGGCGACCTGCACGCCTACGAGACGTTGCAGCGCGAGCGGCTCAGCGTGCCCGCCAAACCGGGCGTGGCGTTTCCGCTGATCCGCAAGCTGCTGGCGCTGAATGCGGGCGCGCATCGCGTCGAGGTGGTGATCCTGTCGCGCAGCGATCCGATTAGCGGACTGCGGGCGTTCCACTCGTGCCGCGAACATGGCCTCGCGATCGAGCGCGGCGTGTTTACGCGTGGACGTGCGCCGTTTAGCTATTTGAAGCCGCTGAATGCATCGCTCTTTCTGTCCGCCAATCAGGAGGACGTGCGCGATGCTTTAGCCGCAGGATTTCCGGCTGCACGCGTGTTGCCGGAATCGGCGAAAATGGCGAGCAAGTATCCGGACGAGATCCGCATTGCCTTCGACGGCGACGCCGTGCTGTTTTCCGACGAGGCCGAACGGGTGTTTCAGAAAGATGGCTTGCGAGCGTTTGTGGGCCATGAAATCCACAACAAGGATTTGCCGTTGGCCGACGGCCCGCTCAAGCCCTTGCTCGAAGCGCTGCACCGGCTGCAGAACCTGGCGGGCGAGGCTGCGCCGACCCAGGCCGCGCCGATGCACATTCGTACGGCGCTGGTGACAGCGCGTTCGGCGCCGGCACACGAACGCGCAATCCGCACGCTGATGGCGTGGAACATCGAAATCGACGAAGCGATGTTCCTCGGCGGTCTCGACAAGAGCGCATTTTTGCGCGAGTTCGAGCCGGACTTTTTCTTCGACGATCAAATTGGCCACTGCGAATCGGCCCGCGTCGTGACGGCGACGGGGCACGTGATGAGTGGCATCGTGAACGCATCATGACACCCGAACAATCACCGCTTGGCAAACCTGCCGCTTATACCGAACAGTACGACGCGACGCTGCTCTTTCCGATCGCGCGCAAGGCCGCGCGCGAGGCGATTGGGATTGGCGCGCAGTTGCCGTTCTTTGGGACGGACATCTGGAATGCCTACGAGCTTTCCTGGCTGAATGGGCGCGGCAAGCCGCAGATTGCTGTGGCGACTTTTTATGTGCCGGCGGATTCGCCGAATATCGTCGAGTCGAAGTCGTTCAAGTTGTATCTTGGGTCGTTTGCGCAGACTTCGTTTGAGTCGTTTGAGGCGGTTAGGGATACGATCAAGCGGGATGTTTCTGCTGTCTGTGGGGCGAGTGTTTCGGTGCACCTCACCGGGCCGATGGATTTTGGCAAGCTCGCGCTTGAGGAGTTTGAAGGCACTTCACTGGATCGGCTTGATCTCGATACGGATGTCTATCAGCCGGATTCCTCTTTGCTCAAGGCCGCGCTTGAGGAGTCTCCTGTTGAGGAAACCTTGTTTTCCAATCTTCTTAAGTCGAATTGTCCTGTTACCGGGCAGCCTGATTGGGGGAGCCTGCAGATTCACTACGTCGGGCCACAGATCGATCATGCCGGGCTACTGCGGTATATCGTTTCCTACCGGAATCACACCGGGTTTCATGAGCAGTGTGTTGAGCGGATCTTTGTCGATGTTCTCAAGATTTGCAAGCCGCTGAAGTTGGCTGTGTATGCGCGTTACACGCGGCGTGGGGGGCTTGATATCAATCCGTTTCGTACTAACTTTAATCTGCCTATGCCGGATAATTTTAGGACTGCGCGGCAGTAAGGGTTTTGCCTGCGGCGCCTTGTTGGTTGTTTGTTTATGGCGTTGGCCTCTCCTTGTATTCTTATCGGTCTATTTGTGTCGCCCCTGTGCGGGGCGGCACTTACTTTCTTTGCCGCCGCAAAGAAAGTAAGCAAAGAAAGCGGGCTCACACCGCTAGCCCGTAGTGAGACTCCTCTCTTACAACCACGGAGTGGTCCGAGACGAGATGGGCTCTCGCGCTACAAGCGTTAGTGACACAGCCATCATCCGCTCCAGCGTCGCGCTTCGCGCCCCGCCGATAGGTATAGTCCATTTGTACCTCCTTGAAGAACATCGTTCGCAATGAACCGCAGTTCCCCCTGTCAAATTTCGTAGAGTCTCTACCGTGCATGGCCCCAAAGCGATTCAATCCCATGTCGGCCCATGTACAGAGGCAGGTTCGAGCAATGCCCAGTGTTTTGCTCTGGCGGCGTGTTCGGTCTGAAATGTGGTGGGCCGACTCCTCCAATTCCGGCGGTTCCTTCATCCTCGTTGCAACGCCGTAAAGGCGCGATCGCTCCCAGCCTTCGTCGTTACTTTGCGCCATGTGTACGTGCTCTCAGTGCTGCACAGCTACCGTCTGCACATCGGTTGTCGCCAGCTTAACGCGTTTCGCTGACACCGCTTTACTTCTAACGCCTTTAGCCCCACCTCGAGCCCCGCGGGAATCACCTTCCGCTTTCCGCGCCGACGTCAGAAGCCGCGCGGCCGACCGAGCATCGAGCCTCGTATCCGGCACCCCGCCCGCATCGCAAGCAATAATGCGGAACATCTCAAGTGAGCCCTCCGCCTCCCTCAAATACGTCTCCGCCGTATCAACGAGCAGCCCGAGCAGCACATGTTGACTTTGTCGCTCCTGAAACGTCATCGCAGGAGCCCTAAGCATGGCCGCCGACAACTCGACAAGTCTCTTAAGGTTATCTATCTGCCCTTCGCAAAACTCAAAGGCAGAGCGCGCAACGCGCTCATGGTGGATGGCGCTGACAGGCTTGGGTGGCGCAAGGTGTTTGTGTTCAGCCGATTGGGTCATGGTGCGATTTCCGGTTGTATCCCTGGATCGCCCGACACTCGCTTACAGATGGGGTGAGCGGGCACGTAACGGGGTTAGCAGACCGGGTCATAACCAAACCGGCGAGCCTTGCGGCTCCCCCGCTACGGCCCGCCCATTGAAGACAGACGTGCAGCAGCAGACGCACGCCCCGCCTGGACGGGGGTGCGGGTTATGACGCAGGCTGCTAAACCTGACCATCGGTTGTTGCCAATGGCGAGGAAAAGTATAAAACCGCCTACGCCGAAACCCATCAACTATTCAGGCGAAATACAAATATTCCAGAAAATCGGATTTATCTAATTGCAATTTACCTGGCACTACGATCCAAGTGGATCACACAGCGGCCCCCTCAGAGTCAGCGGTCTGACGGACCTGTCCCGACTCCGTCAGACGCAACACCCAAACCTCAAGCCTTCCCAGCAGGCGCCTTATAAGCAACGCAATCAACTTCGACTTTACAGTCAATCACCATGCTGGAAACCACGCATGCCCGCGCCGGAGGATTCTCCCCAAAATACTCGCGAAACACTTTATTGAACGAAGCAAAGTCTCGCGGATCATCGAGCCAAACCCCGCATCGAACCACGTGCTCAGCGCCATATCCAGCTTCCTTGAGAATAGCGAAGACGTTCTGAATCGCCTTGTGCGACTGCGCCACAATCCCGCCCTCGATCACTTCGCCGTTCTCCATCGGCGTCTGCCCCGACACGAACAACCACCCATCCGCTTCAACCGCACGCGCGAACGGCATATGTTGCCCGCCGGTTCCCTTGCCACCTTCAACGCCATAACGCTTCATCGAAACACTCCTTATAAGATCCAGCGGCACGCAAGCCCAGGCCCAATCGCAAGCACCAAAGCACCAATGCACCCAAGCCAAACACGCACCGCATCAACAAAAACAAACCCTCAAAACACGCCCTGCGCATCCACCCGCGATGCCGCACCGCGCGCCACAAAATGCCCGGCCCGCTCACCGGTCGGCTGCCCATCCCGATACGACAACACGCCATTCACCCACACCGCGTCAATCCCATCCGCCGGCTGCTGCGGCTTCTCGAACGTCGCCGCATCGCGCACCCGCGCCGGGTCGAACAGCACCAGATCCGCGTGATACCCGATATGCACCTCGCCACGCTGCGTCAACCCAAAGCGCCGCGCCGACAAGCTCGTCATCTTGCGCACCGCCTCCTCCAGCGGCAACAACCTCACATCACGCGCGTAATGCCCCAGCACGCGCGGGAACGCGCCCCACAAGCGCGGATGCGGCAACGGATCGTTCGGCAAGCCATCGGAGCCCACCATCGTCGCCGGATGCGCCAGGATGCGCATCACGTCGTCCTCCGACATGTTGTGATACACCGCGCCCGCCGGCTGCAAACGCTTGCCCGCCTCCTGCTGCGACACGCCCCACTCCGCGGCAATCACCTTCACCAGCTTGCCCGCCATCTCCGGATGCGGCTCCGACCACGTAATCGTGATGTTGATATCGCCCGTCACCTGCTTCAGATCCAAAGTCGACGAACTACGGTTGTACGGATAACAGTCGCAGCCAATAGGCTGCAATCGACGCGCGCCCTCCAGCGACTTCAGCACCTCGGGGCTGCGCCCCCAGTTCGACGGCCCCGCGCACTTCAGATGCGAAATCACCACCGGCACCCGCGCGTGACGTCCCACGCGGTAGGCCTCATCCATCGCGTCGAGAATCGCCTCGAACTCCGTGCGCATGTGCGTCGTGTACAGCGCACCGGCCGCCGCGAGAGGCTCGGCGAGCGCCATCACTTCTTCCGTCGGCGCCGAGAACGCTGAGCCGTACGCCAGGCCCGAACTCAGCCCGAGCGCGCCATGCTGAAGCGCCTCTTCCAGCTGCGCGCACATCCCTTCGATTTCCTGCGCGGTCGCCGCACGGTCGAGCCGGTCCATCTGGTTGTTGCGCAGCGCCGTATGCCCGATCAGCGCACCGACGTTCACCGCCGGGCGCGCCGCATTCACGGCTTCGACGTACGCAGCGAAGGTCGGATACTGGAACGCGTCGCGCTCGCCGAGCAGATTCATCGGATCGGGTGGATCGCCCTTCAACGCCACCGGCGACGCGCTGATGCCGCAGTTGCCGACGATCACCGTCGTCACCCCCTGGCTGATCTTCGGCAGCATTTGCGGCGCGCGAATCACGTGGGTGTCGTCGTGCGTGTGGACGTCGATAAACCCTGGCGCCAGCGCCCGTCCGTTCGCTTCGACGATCTCTTCGGCCAGCCAGTTGGACAGATTGCCGATCGCCACAATCTTGCCGTCACGCACGGCCACGTCGCGTTCGACCGGAGGCGCGCCTGTGCCGTCGTACAGTTGTGCGTCGATGATCAGCGTGTCCGCGGCTTCGGGATGCGAATGCATGGGTCAGTCTCCTAGCGGTTGTCGGTCGCCGCCGCCGCGGTGCGCATCCAGCGCGTGTTTCATGCGGCGCAGCAATTCGCGGCTCTCGTCACCCTGGCTGACAGCGAGTTCGGTGACGAGAACATCGAGCGCCATCATCATCGCGTAGCGGGATGACGATGGCTTGTAAATGAAATCGGTTTCGAAAGCGACGATCGGGATCACCCAGTCGGCCAGCCGCGCCAGCGGCGATGCGGGCGCGGTCAGCGTAATCAGCGTCGCGCCGTAGCTGCGCGCGATGCGGCAGTTCTCCACCATCTCCGGCACCCGTCCGGTGGCCGATAACGCAATCACGACACATTCGCGCGATACCGTGCTTGCCACCATGCGTTGCAGCAAGCCGTCCTGGTAGGTTGCCACCGGCCGGCCGAGGCGCACAAGGCGAAAGCGCATTTCATCGGCCAGCGCAGTCGAACCGCCGCCCATGCCGAACACGTAGATCATGCGCGCTTCGCGCAAGGCGGCGGCGGCCTCGGCGACCGGCGCCTTGCGCAGCAACTGATGGTTATGAGTCAGCGCGGTCTGCACTTCCTCGAACACCCGGGTAGCAAGCGGTTCAGGCGTCTGTGCCGACGCGCCGCTTTGCAAAAAGCGCTGGCCCACCGCCGCCGCCTGCGCGAGCCGCAGCTTCAGTTCGCGCACGTCACGGCAGCCCACGGCCTTGGCAAAGCGCGTGACCGTGGCGACGCTCACGCCGGCCTGCAGCGCCAGCGCGCCAATGCTCGCGCGCGATGCGCCGGTCAGGTCGTCGAGGATCAGCGCGGCTACCTTGCGCTCGGCCGAACGCAACTCCGGCGCGCATTCGGCGATGCGGGCGACGATGTCGAAAGTAAGCGGTTCAGCGCTGGAGTTCATGAGGGACGTCAGGATCGTGGGGACCGTAGCGGCGCCCGAAACGCCGCGCGCGGCACCTTGTACCAACCGGCTGTGCCGTCGTGGTACTAAATAACATTTCAGGAAACATCCTACTTTCGGTAACATGTGAAAGTCAACTTCGCTGCAATTTATCTGGACGATGGAGCAGGATTACATGAAAGTTACAAACTATCAGGGCGCAACGATTGATCCTTATAGCAAGGGCTTGGGCATGGTTCCGGGCACCAGTATCCAGTTGATGGACGCCGGCCGCCTTGAATGGAATCTGCTGAACGAGGACGTGAGCCTGCCGGCCGCCGTGCTCTACGCAGATCGCATCGAGCACAACCTGAAGTGGATGCAAGCGTTCGTCGCGGAATACGGCGTCAAGCTCGCGCCGCACGGCAAGACCACCATGGCGCCGCAACTGTTTCGCCGTCAGCTCGAAACCGGCGCATGGGGCATCACGCTCGCCACCGCTCACCAGGTGCGGGCCGCTTATCACGGCGGCGTGTCGCGCGTCCTGATGGCCAATCAACTGGTCGGTCGCCGCAACATGCTGATGATCGCCGAAATGCTGAGCGATCCCGAGTTCGAGTTCTTCTGCCTGGTGGATTCGGTTGAGGGCGTCGAGCAACTCGGCAAGTTCTTCGGCTCGGTGCGCAAATCGCTGAACGTGCTGCTCGAACTCGGCGTGCCGGGCGGGCGCACTGGCGTGCGCGACGAGGCACAGCGCAACGCGGTACTCGACGCGATCGCGCGCTATCCGGATGCGCTGAAGCTCGCCGGCGTCGAACTGTACGAGGGTGTGCTGAAGGAAGAGCAGGAAGTGCGCGAGTTTCTGCAGAGCGCCGTGGCCATCACGCGCACGCTGACTGACGAAGGACGCTTTGCGCGCACGCCGGCCATTCTGTCCGGCGCCGGCTCGGCCTGGTACGACGTGGTGGCGGAAGAATTCGTGAAGGCATCGCAAGCGGGCGAGGTGGAAGTCGTGCTGCGGCCGGGCTGCTATCTGACGCATGACGTCGGCGTCTACCGGAAAGCGCAGACGGACATTTTTGCGCGCAATCCGGTGGCCAGGAAGATGGGTGAAGGGCTATTGCCGGCGCTGCAACTGTGGGCCTATGTGCAGTCGATTCCCGAACCGGACCGCGCCATCATCGGACTCGGCAAGCGTGATTCCGCTTTCGACGCCGGCATGCCCGAACCCGCCCGCCACTACCGTCCGGGCAACGAAGCGCCGCGCGAGATTGCGGCCAGCGAGGGTTGGGAGATTTTCAGCATGATGGATCAGCACGCGTATCTGCGGATTCCCGCCGGAGCAGATCTGAAAGTCGGCGACATGATTGCGTTCGACATCTCGCATCCCTGCCTGACCTTCGATAAGTGGCGCCAGTTGCTGGTGGTGGATCCGTCGTATCAGGTCACGGAAGTGATCGAGACGTTCTTCTGACAGAGGAACATACGAGGAGCGGTAAGCGTGAGCGCTTGCCGCTCACTGAGCGTCTTGCGCCGCTCCCGCCGCGCTGACCTCGCCAATCCGTACCTCGAGCATCTTCAACGCACCGGATAGCGCAGCCAGCGCGTCGTCCGGTACCCCGGCGATCGTGTCATGCAGGAACGCGTTGCGGCGCGGCAGGCTCTCTGCTGTCGCGGCCATGCCCGCTTCCGTGAGACGCACGTTGGTCACGCGGTTATCGCGCTCGTCCATGCTGCGCGAAATCCAGCCCAGCACTTCGAGCGCTTTCAACTGCCGCGTCAATGCACCGGGATCGACCCGCAGGCGCTCGACGAGTCGCTTCTGCGACGACTCTCCACCCTGGTCGTGCAAGGCCAGCATCACACGCCAACGCGGCATGGGATGCCCAACCTGCGCCTCGAACGCCGACATGAACGCCCGATAGGTGCGGCCGAATTGCTGAACGATGGCGATGCGATCCTGATCTTCCATGGTGTACCGACGATGCGGGTGTTCGAAACTCAATCTGCGTGGATGACCGGTTCAACCTGACGCCGGATCTTGATAGGCGGCACACGGTGGCTCTGCCAGACCGACACGACGGCGATCACGGCGGCCAGCGCGAGACCCAGATGAATCGCCGAGACAAGCGCTTCGCGCGCCGACTCGAGCAGCATTGCACCGTTGTGGCCGGCGTGCGTCAACTGGCCCAGCAAGGTGGCTTGCGCGTCGTGATTGATGAGGATCTGCGGATCCCCGAGATCGGAGAACCAGTGCGTGGCCTGATCGCGCTCCAGCGCGCTACGCACGCCGCTCGCGTACATATGCGTCACGAGCGTACCGGTCAGCGCCGTGCCGATCATCCCGCCAATCATCCGCAGCGATTGCAGCAACGCCGTCGCAATACCAAGGTGTTCCCGCCCGGCGGTTTGCTGCGCGAAGATCGTCAGATTCGGCATCACAAAGCCAAGACCAAGACCGCCGATCACCATGAACGTCATCAACAGCCATTGCGGCATCGCGCGGGTCGCCACCACGACGCCGAGACACGCCAGCGCCATCATCGTAAAGCCGATATACAGCATCAGATTCGGATTGCGCACCCGCGACACGATCCGGCCGTTGGCGATGCTGCCAATCGTAATGAACACGACCAGCGGCGTGATCACGAGGCCCGCCTCCTTCGGCGACATGCCAAAGCCGCCCTGGAACAGCAGCGGTGCGTAGAACAGCAGGGAGAACATCGAAAAACCGCCGAGCACGGCCAGCGTGAACAATGCGGCGAGACTGCGGTTGCGGAACATGTCGACCGGCAGAATGGCCGTCGGGCAACGCTGTTCCCATTTCCACAGCGAGTAGGCCGAGGCCACGCTCGCCACCAGCAGGGCAACGGCCGTAAACGTCACGCCGTGTTTAGGCAGCATCTCGACGAACAATTGCAGCGAGCCGAGCGAGATGGCGATCAGCAACGCGCCAGGCCAATCGAGGCGCATCTTGCCTTCGTGCTCGACATGCCGTAAATGCGGCAGGAAGCGCCAGACGAAGAACAGCGACAGCAAGCCGACCGGCAGATTCACATAGAAGACCGAACGCCACCCGTAGTACTGCGTGAGAAAGCCGCCGAGCGATGGTCCGATTGCGTTGGCGATGCCGAACGCCGAACTCATCAACACCTGCCAGCGCAGGCGGACGACGGAATCGGGGAACAGATCGGGAATACAGGCGAAGGCGGTGCCGACCAGCATACCGCCGCCGATACCCTGCAGACCGCGCGCCAGCACGAGGAACAGCATGCTGTTGGCCATGCCGCACAGTACCGAAGCGGCCGTGAAGACCACGATCGACGCAATCACGAACGGCTTGCGCCCGTAGTAGTCGCCGAGGCGGCCGAAGATCGGCACCGTGATGACCGAGGTCAGCAGGTACGACGTGGCGACCCACGCGTAGAGCTCGAAGCCTTTGAGCTCGGCCACGATCGTGGGCAACGCGGTGCCGACGACGGTTTGGTCGAGCGCGACCAGCATCGTCACGAAAGACACGCCGAGCATCGCCATCAGCGATTCCCGGAACGGTAAGACTTGCCCACTCGAGTGGTGAGCCGCGGTATGGACGGCCATATTTTTGATAGCGCAACAGTTGACGCGTCAAACAATAGGGAATCATACCATGTTATGGCGCTCTAAACTGCGAGTGACGGTGCACATTCCGGTTCGCCGCCGATCGAACTATCTACAGAATCCGCCTGCGCCAGGGAGGCACATGGAGTCCACTTCGCTCGCCGAACAAAGCTTGTCCGACGAAGACCTGATTGCGCTGCGCCGCGCAAAACACGAGCTGGAAAGCCCTGCGCTGGCGATGAAACTTGCCAGCATCGTCGGGGCGCCGCTCGAAAAGCTGCTGTCGCGGATGCCGGCCATCGCCAACGAAAAGGTGACCGACGCCACCCAGCTCGCGCTACGCAAGTGCCTGCAGATCGCGCTACGCACGCTCGGGCGTCAGGACGGTGCCACGCCGATAATGGTGCCGGACAAGCCCAGCAATCTGCTGCACAAGTTCGCGGTGGCGACAACGGGTGCGGCCGGCGGGGCCTTCGGGCTGTTCGCACTACCGGTGGAATTGCCGGTCACGACCACGCTGATGTTCCGCTCGATCTGCGACATCGCCCGCAGCGAGGGTGAGGACCTGTCGTCGATCGACACGCAGTTGCAATGTCTCACGGTGCTGGGGATGGGCGGCACGTCGAAAGCCGACGACGATGCCGACTTCGGCTATTTCATCATGCGCGGCGCGCTGGCCCAGGCGGTCTCGAAGGCGTCGTCGGAGATTGCGACCAAGGGCTTCACCGCGCACGGCTCAGCCGCACTGCTGCGTCTGCTCAACACCATCGCCTCGCGCTTTTCCGTTCAGGTGAGCGAACAGATCGCGGCCAAGTCGATCCCGGCGATCGGCGCCGTGCTCGGCGCGATGGTCAATACGGTGTTCATGGACCACTTCCAGCTGGTGGCGCATGGCCACTTCACGGTGCGCCGGCTCGAGCGCCAGTACGGACCGGAACTCGTCAAGTCCGCCTATCAGACCATCGACATCGCGCTCGACGGTTGACTGCTGCGCGGGCTCGTCACCTGGCGCACGAAACCGGCGGCGCCGTCGAGCGCCCGCCGCGCCTCCGGGATGA
Source organism: Paraburkholderia sp. GAS38 (assembly GCF_050434965.1). Taxonomy (NCBI): domain Bacteria; kingdom Pseudomonadati; phylum Pseudomonadota; class Betaproteobacteria; order Burkholderiales; family Burkholderiaceae; genus Paraburkholderia; species Paraburkholderia sp. GAS38. Next base: position 73,811 of record NZ_JBNDJO010000011.1, read on the forward strand.
AGGGCGTGAAGATCTGCCAGACGTGCGGCATGTTCGGCCATATCTGCAATTCGACCGACACGCCCGCCGAACGCGCGGTCTCGGCTACCCGTCGCGCGTCGTCCAGCAACACCTCGGTGCTGCCGGCCTGAATGAACAGCGGCGGCAAGCCGTGCAGGTCCGCATAGACCGGCGACGCATAGGGATGAGTGGCTGGCGTATCGCCCAGATAGAGCTTGGCCGCCCGGCCGATGGCGGGACCGCTGAACATCGGGTCGACGCCGTCGTTGGTGCGGATCGACGCGCCGCTCGCGCCCAGATCCGTCCACGGTGAGAACAGCAGGCCGCCCGCCGGCAACGGATCGCCGGCGTCGCGCAGTGCGACGAGGGTCGCCAATGCAAGACCGCCGCCCGCGGAGTCGCCGGAGATCACGATCGATTGCGCCGGCGTGCCGTCCGCGAGCAGTTGGCGGTAGGCGGCCAGCGCATCGTCGAGTGCAGCGGGAAACCGGGCTTCGGGTGCGAGCCGGTAATCGAGCGAAAACGCGGGCGCGCGCGAGCGCGTCGCGAGGCCGAACACGAGCGACCGGTGCGAACGCGGCGAACAGAAGTAGTAACCGCCGCCGTGCAGATAGAGGATGGTAGGTGTGCCAGCCGCGCGGCCCGCGCCGGCGGCGGCAGGTTCCAGCCACTCGCCGCGCAACGTCTCGCCGGCGCCGTACTGTTCGCGCAAGCGCCACCCGGACGGCACTTTCGGCGACCATGCGCGCTTTGCCGTCAGGGCGCGCGCGCCCGCGACATTGATCTCCGTCTTTTGCGTGGCCGGTCGAAACTGACGGCGCAGATACCAGCATGCGAGAGCACTTTGCCAACTCATCGGATCCCCTCCGTGAACGCTTGACGGTCATGGTACGTGCGTTCGTGGGCACGTCGCTGGGTGAGCGGTTCTAATCCGGCTGGAATGCGACCTGAACGGGGGCCTTCGTGATCGGCATGTGCCGCGTCCGGGGCGAGAACGTGATATTCATTCCGACCAGCCGACGGCTATGGCTGTGGCTACGACGCGCCGGTTAGTTGGAAGGCAACACCTGACCGCGAATCTCACCCGATGGGTTCTGCACGGTATGGATGTTGAAATACCATTGGCCGGCCATCAGGTCGGTCACCTGCTGATCCGATAGGGTCGCCGAACCTTTGATCGGGCTGGCGAGCGCACCCTTCTCGATCGGAACCTGGACCTTGGCGTTTTGCCCGACCGGCGCCGGACCGTGGAAGTGAGCCCCCGTAGTGGGACTGGACAGGCCTTCGTATGTGATCGTCCACTGCAACGCCTTGGTCGACGTATCGAAGGTGGCGTTCAGCATGCCGTGCCCGTGACTCACGCGCGGTGGCACTTCGCTCGACGGTTCGAGGTCGGCCTTGAGCGCCACCGTGTCTGCGAAGGCGATCCCCGACGCCAGCGCCCACAACACGACGCCCAGACTCAGCTTCCGAATTGCAATCATTTTTTTCTCCGGACTTGGTGCACCGCCGCACCAGCGGACAGGCTGCGCACGGAGCCACCACATACTAGTGCAATTCACTCGCTGACGTTGGGCTGACTGGACCATCCGACGCACGGCCGATTCCTTCCCGGCAGAAACCGTGCCGCCACCCGGTTCAACATTTCAAAATACTTAATTGCGCATTTTGCACAGAATCGACTCGCGATGGAGCGCTATGCTTCGGTTAGCGAGAAGTGACTCCTTCATCGAAGGATGTCTCCAATCTTTAACGCGGCTTCGGCCGCGTTTTTTTTCGCCTGGAAGAACGGGAAAGCTGTGCCCGGTGGCGCCGATGAGCCGATTCGCGACATGCGCCGCGGCGCGGCCACCGCCACCGCCGCAGCCTGATCAGGCGAGCAGTGCAGCCTGCTCTTCGATCCCATCGAGCATGGCGTGGCATTTTCTGACGAGCGCGAGGCCATCCGCGCGGAGCGAATCGGGCGTCTTGACGGCCATACCGGCCCGGTATTGTTCCAGCGCGGTGAGGAGTGGCGGATACTGCAGCACGCCCACCGCGCCCGCCACCCGGTGATGCCATTCGCGCAATTGCGCGACATTCGCGTCATCGAGCAACGTCGGCAACGCCCGGACGTCGTCCCGCACGGACGTGACGAACGAATCCAGCAACGCCTTCACGGTCGATTCACTGCCCCACAACTGCGTCATGTGGCCAAGATCCACGGGCACGAAGGGTTCGACGGACTCCTGCCCTTGCTCTGGGACGGCCAGCGGGACGCTGACCGCGTCGGCCGGCATCGCGGCCTGGCGCGCCCCATCCGCGCCGAACCAGCGGCTCAGATGTTCGCGCAGGGTTGCGAGACGGGTGGGCTTGACGAGGCAATCGTCCATGCCGGCGTCGCGGCATTGGCTCAAATCCTCCGGCGCAGTGTTGGCCGTGATACCGAGGATCGGCAGACGCTGCGCGCCGCTGCCCTGTGCCTCTTCAGCTTCGCGCACTCGACGTGCCAGTTCGTAGCCGGACAGGTTTGGCATATGGCAATCGGTGATCAGGCATCCGTAGCTTGTCTGTTTCAGCGCGGCGAGCGCTTCTACGCCGTCGTTCACAACATCGCACGCGAACCCGAGCAGCGTCAGTTGATGACGGATCAACTCCTGATTGACCGGATGGTCCTCCGCCACGAGGATCAGGCGGCCGCTTGCGATGGCACGCTCCCGGTCCGGCGGAGCCGAGCCCGCTTCGGCAAGGCCGCGTGAACGCGGCGCAGGAGTCGACAGGCCGGTCAACGCCGCCGCACACGCTGCACCGAGTCCGCGCCAGGAGATGGGGTTGATGCTGACGCGCACGGTGTCGTCGAGAATGCGGTAACCGGTCGGCTTGGGTTTCTCCGTCAGGCAAATCAGACGCGAGCCGAGACGCGCGGCGCCCGGTATTTCGATCCCCTCGCTCAGGAAAATCAGGTCCGCGCCAGCCAGCGCCGCCGGGTCGCTCAACTCCGCGCTACCCAGCCCCACCCTGCGCAATTCGATACCGAGCGCCTGGCCAAAATGCACCAGCGCCTGCGCGACGCGAGCGTCGGCCACGGCGACGACACCGCGCTTGCCGCGCAGACCGCCCACCTTGTAGCGCTGCGCCTCGATGGGCATCGCGAGCCGCACGGTCATGCGGGTTCCCACGCCAGGTGTGCTCTGCAACTCCAGCACACCGTCCATCAGGGCGATGAGCTTGCGACAGATGGTCAAGCCAAGCCCTGTGCCGCCGAAGCGCCGCGTCGTCGACGATTCCGCCTGCACGAACGGCTCGAACAGGCGCGCCTGCACGTCAGGCGCGATACCGATGCCGGTGTCTTCAACCGTCATCTCGAGCGTCTGCGCCGCGTGGGTCTGTTCGGTGACCGCGACCCGCACGTCGACCTCGCCGACCGGCGTGAACTTGATGGCATTGCCGAGCAGATTGAAGAGAATCTGCCGCAGCCGCACGCTGTCGCCCCGCAAGCTCGCCGCCACCTCGGGCGCAATGTCCACGCGCACTTTCAGGCCCTTCTCGTGCGCGCGCCCGGCAAGCAGGCCCACGGCGTTGTCGACCAGTTCGCGCATGTCGATCGGCTCCGCTTCAATCGTGAGCCGCCCGGCTTCGATCTTCGAATAGTCGAGCAGATCGTCCAGAATCTGCAGCAAGGCACCGGCGGACTCGTGGATCATGCCGAGCATTTCGCCCTGATCGGCGTTCAGGCGCGTACGTTCCAGCACCTCGACGAGTCCGAGCACACCGTTCATCGGCGTGCGGATTTCGTGGCTCATCATGGCGAGGAAATCGTCCTTGGCACGCGATGCCGCTTCGGCGAGATCGCGTGCACGCGCCAGCTCCTCCGAGCGAGCGTGCTCCGCGCTGGCGTCCACCCAGTAACCGCTCCAGACCACACTGTCGGGAGATTCGCGACGCGGCACCAGTTCCGCCCGCACCCACTTGAGGCCGTCGGACGCCAGGAAGCGAAACTCCATATGAATCTGGGTTCCGGCGCGTGCCGAGCGTTCGAGTTCGGCCAGCACGCGCGGCCGGTCTTCCTCGCAGACGCGCTCGAAGTCGATCGCGCCGCGGCTCGTGAACGCGCTGCTGTGGCCACCCAGCAAATGCTCGGCGTCGCCCCCAATATACGGAAACGAGTAGCGGCCATCCGCATCGCGCCGCAACTGAAATACCACGGCCGGCAGCGAGCGCGTGACGTCGAACAGGCGCCGCTCGTTCTCACGAGCGCGCATCTCGGCTCGCCGGATATCCGTGATGTCGACCATCGTGCCCAGCACGCACGAGGGCTGGCCGTCGACGCGATGACAAATGCTGGTCCAGAACAGGCCATGACGCCCATCGCCGTTGGCGTCCTCGAACTCGAGTTCGAGTTGGGCACGCTCGCCGGTTTCCAGCATCTCGCGCGTCGCCCGTTCGAGTCGGCGGCTGTTGAGTGGGCCCCAGGCCTGCACCTGCTCGCTGGTCAGTCCCATCACTTGCTCGCGCCGCAAACCCGAACTCTCCTCGTAAGCGCGATTGATGGCGATATAACGCCCTTCAAGGTCTTTGGCGACGAGCGGATAAGGCACCGTCTCCATCATGGTCTGCTGGAAGTTCAACTGCGCTGCCAGTTCCAATTCGGTCTGCTTGCGCCGCCGCACCTCGCGCTGCAGCAGCAGGTAGGCGCGCAGCGTCACCGCCAGCACCGCGCCAATGCCGATCAGCAACGGCAGCAAACGCACCGCCGTCACGCTCCAGGCGCCGTGCTCTCCGGTATTTCCGGTCACCCATTTCTGACGGATACGTTGCTTTTCTGCGGGTGGCATCGCCAGCAGCGCGCGATCGATCAACCCGGCCAGCGGCGCCAGATCGGAGCGCACGGCGAAACCCAACGAGTCCGATTCGCCGACGGTGCCAAGGATCTTCAGCTCGCCTGCATAGCGCGGCTTCAACTCGAGATCGACGGCAGCCACGTTGCCGACCAGCACATCGGCCTTGCCGCGCGCGACCAGATCGAGTGCGTCGTCAAGGCTTGGTGCGACCGTGATGTTCGTTGCCGGGACGTTGTACGCGGACAGCGGAATGGACCCGGCCACATGCGCGGACATGGCGATGCGACGCGCCGCGAAATCATTCAGACTCCGCGCGGCGGGCTCGTCCTCGCGCCCCACGATGACAAGCGGGTAGCTCTCGTAAGGACGGGTGTTCACCGCATTTTTCAGACGCGGGTCGCCGCGCGATGAAGTGGCCAGAACCGCCAGCTCGCCGCGCTGAAAGGCGCCTATCGTCGCAGACCAGTTGGCAAGCGGCGGCCGGGTGAACTGGACGCCTAGTGTGCGGCTCAGATAGTCGAGATATTCGGCGGCGATGCCGCTTGGATGCCCTCCATCGTCGAGGTAACTGAATGGCGGCCAGCCGCTGTCGAAGCCCATGGTGAGCGGTGGCAGCGAGCGCAGCCAGGTCTGCTCGGCAGGAGTCAGCACCAGACGTTTCGCGGGATAGATGGACGGCGAGTCGAAACTTGTGCCGAGCCAGCGCGCGCGAATGGCGGTCTCGTCCGAGGGATACAACGCCGCAAGCGCACGATCGAGCTGATCGCGCAGAGCGCCGTGGTCGCGCGAAACGGCGAAGCGCAGCTCACTGGGCCTACCGCTATCTTCGAAGGCGATGCGCAAACCACGAAATGCCTCGTTCGACAGCGCGTATTGAACCGAGGGCGTGAAGCCCAGATAGGCGTCCGCGTCACCTTGCGCGACGGCTTGCAACGCTGTGCCCGTGTCGGCAAACGAAGCGATCTGCGCATGGGGAAAACGTTCGCGCAGCACGCGCTCGAGCGCGAAGCCTTTTTCGATGGCGAGACGGGCATTGGCCAACTGTGCGGGGTCTTTGACGGCGTTGCCATCGGCCTTCACCACGACGGAAGTGGAGGCCCGGAAATACGGCGCCGTAAAGCTGAGGCTGTGCTCCCGCTCAGGAGTGCGGGCGATACTCATCAACAGGTCGACCTTGCCGGCCGCCACGGCCGCGAGAAGTCGCGGCATGTCGGGATAGGTCACCGGTTCGATCACGACGCCCGGGCCGACGAGCGCGCGCAGGTAATCCGCGCTTAATCCGCTCAGACGGCCGTCTGCCACTTCCTCGAAGGGCCCCCATCCGCCCGCGAGCGTCCCGACGACGAGCTTCGCCGGAACGGCGCCGCTCGCCGCGGTTGCGGCGGACGCGGTGTCTCCGCCTGCTAACACCGGTGTTGCCGCAAGCGCGAACTGAGTGACGAGCAGCATGAGCAAAACCGCGACGCTCCGCGCAAGGCGTCGCGCGGCTTCGCACACGTTCCTGATACCGGGCGCATTCATGATAGACACGCGGACCATGCCGGGACTCGCCATTCAGGCGGCTCCGCCACACTTCGCCGCTGCGCCGCCACGGCTCACTTGCGGCTTGCCGCACAGGAGAGCGTGCAAAGCGCCGGCGGCGATGCCCCCGGCCATCGGCGCGGCCCAGAAAAGCCATAGCTGATCGAGCGCCCAGTCGCCGACGAACAATGCCGGCCCCGTAGAGCGGGCCGGATTGACCGCCCCGTTGGTGACCGGCAGCGCGACCAGATAGATGAGTGCAAGGCAGCCGCCCTTTACGAACGGCGTGACGGAACGCGAAGCGCCTCTGCGCGACATGAGCAGATTCGCCATCACCAAAGCAAAGGACATCACCAGTTCAATCACCACGACGGAGTGGAACTGATAGTCCGAAGGGGAGTGGTCGCCGAAACCGTTGGCGCCGAACTCGCTTGCCGCGAGATCGAACCCCGGCCGCCCGCTCGCCACGTAGGCGAGCAGCGCAGTGCCTGCGACCGCGCCGAGAATCTGAGCAGCAATGTAAGGCACCAGATCGCGAATCGGGAAGCGATTGGCGACAGCAAAGCCGACCGTCACGACAGGGTTGAAATGCGCCCCGGAGAGACGCTCGAGCGCATAAGTGGCCGTAGCCAGCGCCAGACCGAACGCAAGCGCCACTTCCAGTACGCCATAACCTGGCTGCGAGGCCGCCCCATTCAGGACGATGCTGCCGCACCCCACGAACACCAGCCACGCCGTGCCCACCCCTTCGACCACCAATCGTCTGCCCAAGCTAATCATTGCGCCCCCTCACTGTCCGAGTCACACGGTGCGAAGGCGCGCGCTGTGCGCCGGCCCGCTGCCATGCAGATTCTTTGATGAAATTTGCATGCCGAATCGTTTATTCGTGAAAGATCGTTGCAACCGTTCATGAACCGCATGCCACATCAAAGTATGAGATGGCGGTGCGGCCTCACTAATCAGACGATTCCGAAATCAGCGAAGATGCCCGACAGATTCTGAGAATTTCTCTCACACGCGCTCAGGTCAAACCTAGCTGCTGTGCATATTTGATCAGTGCGGATTCCGAATCGAGTCCCAGTTTGCGCATCGCACTGCGTTTTTGCGTGCTGATCGTCTTACCGCTACGGTCGAGTCTCATTGCAATCTCGCTGATGGACATTCCTTCTATGTAGAGTCGGAACACTTCCCACTCCCGCGCACTCAGAACACCCGCGCGAGGTTGTGGGAAAGAACCCATTTCGTCGAAGGCCAATTGCACGCTGGCTGACAGATAACGATGCCCCGCCACCGCAGCCTCGATGGCATCCGCGAGCGCGCCGATGGTGTCGCGCTTGTCGACGATGGCCGACACGCCCACGTGCAGCAGGCCCGATAGGGTCGGCGGATGACAGATCATCGTCAGCACCACGACGCGCGGATGCGGCGGGTGTCGCAAGACACGCCGCAAGGTCGGCGTGGCATTTCTGAGGCCGTCGATGTCCGGCATGCCGATATCGGATACGACGACGTCGCATGGACAGGTGTCGACGAGTTCCGCCAGCGTTTGCGTGTCGGACGCTTCGCCGACGATCGACAGGGACGGCACGGCTTCCAGCAGACGCCGCACGCCAAGGCGCACGCAGCTATGGTCGTCGGCCACAATCACTCGGGTAATCGGTGTCATCTTGTTGTTGTGGTATTGACTGGCATTCCTTGCACGCAGTGCATTCCCCAGGAACGGCTCAGTCATGGTTCTGACCGTCGCGCCGGCTTGCCGTACGCGACGCCCTACCGGATCAATGGCGGTGTTGCGGCAAATCGTCCGGCAGCAAACCGTGTTCGGCCGCAAATTTGAACAGCTCGCTATCGCTGTGCAGAGCGAGCTTGCGCATCGCCTTGCATTTCTGCGAACTGATCGTCTTGACGCTGCGGCCGAGAAGATTGGCAATTTCCGTCACGCCGATGCCCGACGCGTATTGCTTGAGCACCTCTATCTCGCGCGGCGTCAGCAACTCGCGTACGAACTCGCGCCGCCGCGCGATGCTCGCCTCGGCGATGGCCGCGCGTACCGCCGGTCCGACATAGCGCTCGTGCGCGAGCGCGGTGATGATCGCAACATGAATCAGGTCGATGCGGTCACGCTTGCTCATCACCGCCTCGACCCCGAGCGACATCAACCGCTCCAATACCGCGGGCGCCGTTTCCATGGTCAGCACCACCAGCGCCACGTCGGGGTAGCGCCGGCGGAACTGCTTGAGTGTGCCGAGGGCATCTGCGTCAACGCTTCCCGGCATGTACAGATCGATCACGGCAAGATCGCACTCGACGCGATCGGCAACGGCCATTAACTCGGTGGCGTCGCTGGCCCGACCCACGATCTGCATGTTGGGAAAGCCCGTCATCAGACTCTCGATCGCCAGCAGGACAAGCGGATGATCGTCCGCGATAATTGCTCTGATGGGCGTGCTTGTGTCAGCGCCTTCGTTCATGGTGGTGGGAGCCCATTCGTTTTATTGGATTCGCGTCGCTCCCTCGCGGAGCAAGCAGCCTAAGGCGAGCATCAAACATTTGTGGAAACACAAACATAAGATTGCTCCGAAATGCCACGCGAGCGCGGCTCGAAAAGCCTTTTTACTTAGTTATCCGACACGATTGTCAGAATGATCCATGGGCTCTGACAAACGCAAATAGACCAGGATCGTTCGCGATGCCGAGCTTCGTCATGGCGAAGCGTTTTTGCCGACTCACGGTGCGGACATCGCGTCCGAGGGCTTGTGCGATTTCAGATATCGACAGCCCCTGTGCGAACATTCCTATCACCTCCAATTCTCGCGGTGACAGATTTCTCATCTGCAGCATGCCGTCGGGTTCGCTGTCGAGTCCGGCGAGCGCCTCGAGGATCGACCGGCTGATGTGAGTTTGCCCGGCGCTCGCCGAGCGAATTGCGGCGACCAGTTCGTCCATCGGCTCCGTCTTGTTGAGCATACTGACCGCGCCGTCTGAAACGACGGACCTCAGAATGGCGGTATGGGTCAAACTGGTGAGTACCACGATGCGCAGCGCCGGCCAGTCGCGGCGGAGCCTGCGAATCAGCCGCAAGCCGTCCTCGGCCGGGCCGGTCACCTCGGGCATGGTCAGATCGGTGACGAGTACGTCACAGGCAACGCGCCGCAACAGGTCGATCAAAACCGAGGGACTCGCCGCTTCGCCGGCGATCGTGATGTCGCCATGGGCGGCAAGCGCAGAGCGGACGCCGAGCAGAACGAACGGATGATCGTCTGCCACGATGACTCGAAGGTTCACCATGATTTTCTCTCGTTTGTTGTATGTCTATGCGCGTCAATCGCTTCGATGGAACGCGGTCAGGAGTACCGCTCGCCCGGCCAGGCTCACGGCCCCCTCACAGCTTCGAAACGGTGCGGCAGGTGCCCCCATGAGATCACGTTCTCGACAAAATTAGGATCGGAGCTTTCCGAATCAACCGTTAGCGTCGACAACCTCTCCCAAACAATAAGGAATACAGAATTTATGCGTAGGAATGTTGGAAGCACAATATTCCGCACGCCCCTGACTGCCGAACCACCGGAGAACCATCGCGCTACGGTTCGCAACGCGCCTGCACCTGCGTCTCTACCGCTGCCCGTACCTTGGCGGTAATGGCACGCGGAAACACCGGCAACGCAATCAATGCAAATACGCTGGCCACCGCCCACACCATCGGCCATGAGCCGAGCGCGAGCAGCGGCGGAATCGCCAGCGGCGTCAGGAACAAGGTCAGAAACGCAAACGTGTTGCCCATCGCGAGCGCGGTGCCGGCCCGACTGGTGCCGGCGAGCGTCGCGAGTTCGGTGAACGCAACGCCGTGCCAGGCCGACGCGCTCACGCCACCCAGCACCAGCAGCCCGGCAAACGCGGCTGTCATCGCCGCGTGGTGCGGGCCGAGCAAACCCGTCACCACGGTGAGCAGCGCAAACAGCAAAGCGGTGACGAGGCTACAGGCCCGCATGTATGCACGACGATTGCCGCGCCGGTCGGTCCAGCGGCCGCTCCAGACGCGGGCGATCGCCGCGCCCGTCTGCACAGCCGCCATCGTCGCGCTGATCAGCAGCACACCGGCATGGTCGAAGTCATGCAAAAAGACCGTGCCGAAAGTCACCACCGCGAGCTGCGGTACGCACAGCGCGCCGATGCCCAGCGCAACCCGCCATACGCGGATATCGCGCAGCGGACCCGAGGACGCGCTCGCGACCGCCGCCGCAGTAGCAGGCGCGCCGCTGCGCACGGCATCGCCGTGTTCGTGGGTCGCCGGTTCATGCAGCCAGGACCAGGCGAAGGCCGCCGTCACCGCGCAGAGCAGCGCCAACACGCCGTACACGCTGGCGAAGCCGAAGTGCGACGCCAGCGCCGGCAACATCAGCGCACCAAGACCGCCGCCGGCGGGTACGGCCGTCTGGCGAATGCTCATCGCCAGGCCTCGCTCGCCTTCGCGAAACCACGCCATCACCGCGCGGCCGCTCGAGCCGTTGACGCTGCCGCCCAACAGCCCCACCAGCAACAGGCCGAGCGCCAGCATGGGCAGGCCCGGCACGTAAGCTCCGCGCGGCACCACAAACAGCCCCATGCCCGCGAGCGCCACAGCGGTCGCACCCAGACCGAGCAACAGAACCCGCCGGTCGCCCCAACGGTCGGTAAGCAGGCCCCATGGCAGTTCGCTGACGGCGATGCCGAGTCCGAGCATGCCGAGCACGAGACCAAGGCCGCTATTGCCGACGTGATAGCCGGAGCGCAGAAACACCGCCGTCGTCGGGATACCGGAGAATGCCGCCGAAAAGCTGGCGTTGGCCGCGAAGCCCACCCCCAGCACCTTCCAGCGGTGATGGACGCCGCGTGCGCGGCCTCCCTGTGCAACAGATAGCGATTCGCTTCCCATGATGCCCTCGGCAAAGATGAACTGGGGCCATCGTACGGCTGGACTAACTATCGGAAAAGCCGGAAAATCAGATCACTTCCATCGGAGATTCCGAATCATGAACTGGCGTGGATTCGATTTGGGCCAACTGCGCAGCTTCGTCGCCGTGGCCGAGGCGGGCAGCGTATCGGCGGGCTCGGAGCAAGTGTTCCTGTCGCAATCGTCGGTCAGCGAGCAGTTGAAGAAGCTGGAGGAACGCGCGGGCCAGCCGTTGTTCGTGCGCAGCAAGCAGGGCGTCACGGCCACCCAGGCCGGTGGACGGCTACTCGATCATGCGCGCCGCATCCTCGCCATGAGCGAAGCCGCGTTCGAAGACCTGCAAGGCCATTCGCTCGACGGCGAACTGCGTATCGCCATCACCGACTACTACCGGCCGCACGATATCGCCCGCATTCTGAAAACGTTCTCGGAGCAATATCCGCGGCTCAAGCTGCACGTCACGGTTTTGCCGAGCGCCACGATCGACGAAAGCGCAGGTGACGACGCCGCTTTCGACATCGGCCTGTCGTTGCGCCTCATGACGCCGGGCAACCGGCGCGGCGCCGCCGGCAGCGCCCGCGTGCAAGGTGTCGTGGTGCGGCGCGAGAAGCTGCTGTGGGCCATCGCGGCCGACGCGGCCCCCCACGTCGGCAAGCCGTTCCCGCTGGTCCTGCTGCCGGCCACCTGTCAGTTACAGCGCTTTGTCGTCAAACGGCTCGACGAACTCAAGGTGCCGTTTCTGATCGCCCATTCGGCATCGGGCGTAGCCGGCCTGCAACTGGCATTGAAGGCAGGGCTCGGGATTGGCTGCCTGAACGAATCGTCGATCGGCGCCGGGGTCGTCGCGTGTGCGGCGAGCCTCGGTTTGCCGGCGCTGCCCACGGTGGAGTTTCATCTGCTGCCGGGGCGCGCCGGAGAAAGCGAACGCGTCAGCAACGCGCGCGCTGCGTTGGTGCGACTGTTCAGTTGATGCGCGTCGCGCACGCAAAAGCAGCCTGACGCCCCTCTCGCTTGCGTGCAATGCGAGTTTGAAAGCACGCAGGATGCCGCCTATGATTAACCGGTGTCCGCGAGAAAGGGGGTTTTGCGCGGGCACCGTAGTCAGAAAAGTAAATATTCGGCCGCATTATTTTGCACTGCGCATCATATTGAACCCATCGGTTCGGATTCTCGGTTTCGCTGTCGCGTTCTGAAGCAGGTTTGAAGGGCTGTCGTGCATGGGCATTCGCATGCATGAAAAACAGGCGTCCCCAACGTGCTCTCCCTGACGAGGCTTGGCGTGCATTGCAGAACTATCGGATGGTCCGTTCTGTTCGCGGTTTGCAGCGCGTGGGCTGGCGCCACGCTCGCCGCCACCGACGCCGCCGCGCCCATGCCCTCGGCCATGGATGAGCGTGTGCGTGCCTGTACGTCCTGCCACGGCGCGCAAGGCCAGGGGCGCGACAACGACTACTTTCCGCGCATCGCCGGCAAGCCTGCCGACTACCTGTTCAACCAGTTGATCTCGTTTCGCGACGGCGGCCGCACCTATCCGCCCATGGGCTATCTGATCGCCTTCCTGCCCGACGACTATCTGCGCAAGATCAGCCAATACTTCGCAGACCTGCAGCCGCCTTATCCGAACGCGGATACCGGCGAGGTTTCACCCGCCGTGCTCGCCGACGGCGAGCGGCTCGTCACGCACGGCGACGCCGCCCGCAAGCTGCCCGCGTGCGCGGCCTGCCACGGTGCGCGGCTGACCGGCACGCAACCTGGGATCCCAGGCCTGCTCGGCCTGCACGCCAGCTATATCGCCGGACAGATGGGGACCTGGCGCTCCGGCACACGCCATGCGAACGCGCCGGACTGCATGCATTCGATTGCAGTCAAGCTGACCGACAAGGACATCACCGCGGTGTCGAGCTGGCTCGCGCGCCAGCCGCGGCCCAGCGATCCGCGACCGGCGCCCGTGAGCAGCGCGACGTTGCCGTTGGCATGCGGGAGTCAACCGCAATGAAGCCGATCACGTTTCGTCTCGCGTTTGCGCTGGCCGCCGCACTTTGGCCATTGACGCCCACTGCGTTCGCCGCGACCGCCGCAGAAGCCGACGCCAGCGCGGCAACAGCAACAACGGCAAGCGCCTCCCCCGACACCCGCCCCGACATCGTCAAGCGCGGCGAATACCTCGCGCGGGCCGGCGACTGCATTGCGTGCCACACCGCGCCGCGCGGCAAGATGTTCGGCGGCGGCCTCGCCATGGACACGCCGTTCGGCACGCTCTACTCGCCGAACATCAGCCCGGATGCGCAGTACGGCATCGGCGCATGGAGTGCGGACGCATTCTTTCACATGATGCGCACCGGCCGCACGCCGGACGGCAAGCTGCTCTACCCGGCCATGCCGATTGCGCAATACACCAAGGTCACGCGCGAGGACTCCGACGCGATCTTCGCCTATCTGCAGTCGGTGCCGCCGGTGCGCGAAGCGAGCCGCCCGCAGGCGCTGAAGTTCCCCTTCAACCAGCGCAAGCTGCTGCTCGGCTGGCGCACGCTGTATTTCCGCGAAGGCGAATACCAGCCGGACCCGACGCGCTCGGTCGAATGGAATCGCGGTGCGTATCTGGTGGAAGGGCTCGGCCACTGCACCTTGTGCCATACCAAGATCAATCTGCTCGGCGGCTCGTCGCAGCGCGACCAGTTCGCGGGCGGCCTGATTCCGGTGCAGAACTGGTACGCGCCGTCGCTCACCTCCGACAAGGACGGCGGCCTCGGCGACTGGAGCGTGAAGGACATCGTCGATCTGCTGCAGGCCGGCATCTCCGATCGCGGTGCCGTCTACGGCCCGATGGCCGAGGTCACCTATCACAGCCTGCAGTACATGAGCGACGCCGACATCAAGGCGATGGCCGCTTATCTGAAGACGCTGCCGGACAACGACCCCGGCCGCAAGGCGGGACCGTCCGCGCCGACCCATACCCGAGTGTTCGAACTCGGCGGCCAGATCTATGCGGGCAAATGCGCGCTGTGTCACGGGCAGAACGGCGAAGGTCAGGTGCAGCATTACCCGCCGCTCGCGCGCAACCAGTCCATTGAAATGAATTCGGCCGTCAACCCGATCCGAATTGTCCTGAACGGCGGCTTCCCGCCAGGGACGCAGCGCAATCCCGAACCGTATGGCATGCCGCCCTTCGGCCAGGAATTGAGCGACACGGACGCGGCCGCCGTGGTGACCTACATCCGCACCGCCTGGGGCAATCATGGCTCGCCCGTGACGGAGCGCGAGGTCAACGAACTGCGCAAGGCGCCGTTGCATTGAACCGCCTGGCGGCTGGCGCCGGGCCGGCCACGAGCCAGGCCACGAGCCGGCGTGACCTGTTCCAAACGTTGTTGCGGAGAACCTGCAGATGGACGACAAAGACAGCCCGAGCGCCGCACCGCCCTCCGATGACGAGGTCGAACGCGTGGTGGCCGCCGGACCGCACGGCGCGATCGCCGTGGCCGGCGTTGCCACGCTGATCGTGATGGCGATCTGGGTCGGCTTCTACCTGTTCGTGTTCTTGCCGCGCGGGATCGTTCACTGATCATGGCGACGCCCTCCCCTGACCATCCCACCGGCGGCCATGCGGTTGCCCTGCGCGCCGAACGGCGCTGGGCGATCTTCGCAGCGGGCCTGATCCTGCTGATGCTGGTCGTGATCGTGTTCTCCGGCCTGCATTGGGCCATGATGCCGCCTTCGCGCGTCGAGACGGTCGATCCGGCACGTCTGCAGTTATCCGGCGAATTCGTCGAAGACAACCTCGGCTCCGCCGTCGAAGCGGACGGCTCGGTCGTGGTGCGCTTCGTCGCGCAGCAATACTCGTTCACGCCGCAATGCCTGCTGGTCCCCACCGATACGCCGGTCACCTTCCGCACCACCAGCGCGGACGTCGTGCATGGGCTGCTGGTCACGGACACCAATATCAACACGATGGTCGTACCGGGCTACATCTCGACGCTCGCCACGAGCTTCGCGCATCCCGGCGACCATCTGATGCCGTGCCACGAATTCTGCGGCTTCGGCCATCAGACCATGTGGGCGCACGTAAAGGTGATAGACAAGGCTGCGTTCTTCGAGCAGGCACGACAATCAAGGAGGCTGAGCTGTGTTTCTCGCTAAGCGACTCGTTCTCGCGCACTTCTGGCTCGCCTTCATTGCGTTTCTGCTGGCGCTCTTTCTCGGCGCGTGGCAGATGCTGGTGCGCAGTCCACTGCTACCGTGGGTGGGCAACCCCGAGCTCTACTACCGCTCCGTGACCGCACACGGCACGGTGATGGCCTACGTGCTGCCCACGCTCGTCGCGATGGGCTTCGGCTACGCGATCGTCGAACTCGCCTTGCGTCAGCCGCTGATAGGACTCAGATGGGCGTGGGCCGCGTTCTTCGTGCTGGCGGCGGGCGCGGTGGTGGCGATGGTGCCGGTCTCGATGGGCCAGGCGTCGATACTCTTCACGTTCTATCCGCCGATGATCGGCAGTCCGCTCTATTACCTCGGCGTGGTGCTGGTCGTGGTGGGGTCGTGGATCTGGGTCGCGCTGATGCATGTGAACCTGCGCGCCTGGAAGCGCGCGCATCCCGGCAAGCCGGTGCCGCTCGCGATGTTCGCCAATGTCGCGGGGGCTTATCTGTGGGCATGGACCGCCATCGGCGCGGCGCTTGAAATCCTGCTGCAGATCCTGCCGGTCGCATTCGGCTGGAAGACCACCATCGATGCCGGCCTCTCCCGCGTGCTGTTCTCGTGGACGCTGCACGCCATCGTCTACTTCTGGCTGATTCCCGCGTATATCGCTTACTACACGATGGTGCCGGGCGCGATTGGCGGGCGTCTGTACAGCGATTCGATGGCGCGCGTGTCGTTCATCCTGTTCCTGATCTTCGCCATGCCGATCGGCATTCACCATCTGTTCGCCGATCCGCAGGTCGGCGCGGGCTTCAAGTTCCTGCACGCGGTCTTCACGGGGATGGTGTCGGTGCCGACGCTGCTCACCGTGTTCACGATCTGCGCGTCGGTGGAAATCGCCGGACGCCTGCGCGGCGGCACCGGTGCGTTCGGCTGGCTCACCGCGCTGCCGTGGCGCAATCCGATGATGCTGGTGCTGGCGTTCTCGTTCGTGATGCTGGGCCTGGGTGGCGCGGGCGGCCTCATCAATATGAGCTACCAGTTGAATTCGACCATCCACAATACGCAGTGGGTCACGGGCCATTTTCATCTGATCTTCGGCGGCGCGATCGTCATCATGTATTTCGCCATCGCCTATGAACTGTGGCCGCAACTGACGGGACGCGCGCTGTGTTCGCTGAGTCTCGTGCGCACCCAGTTGTGGCTGTGGTTCATCGGCATGATGGTCGTCACGCTGCCGTGGCACTACGTGGGCCTGCTCGGCGCGCCGCGACGCATGGCCTATTACGACTACAGCGCGCCCGGTCTCGAACCGCAGGCCATCTGGGTGGCGATGTCGGCGATCGGCGGCTTCGTGCTGGTGATCTCCGGCGTGCTGTTCATCTACATTCTGGCGAAGTCGCAATTCGGACCGCTCGCACAGCCGCGGGAATTCCGCTTTAGTCTCGCCACGCATCCAGTGGATCACGTCCCTGCCGCTTTGAATAGCTTCGGCCTGTGGGTCGGGCTGATGATTGCGCTAACGGTCGTCAACTACAGCGTGCCGATCTTCCAGTTACTGCGGCTGCAGCAGACCTCCGTGCCGGCGGTCGTCGTCGGAGCCCAGCGATGAATCACGAACGCGTCTTCAGCGTGCGCAATCCATGGTTCGTGACGAGCGTGGGCGGCACGATTGCGCTTGCCATGGTATCGATCCTGATCGGCTTTATCTGGCTGCCGTCGGCCAACGGCGATTTCAGCGGGCACGGCTTGTGGGCGACCATTTGCAGCGCGGCAGGCGCGCCGTCGAGCTGGTACGGCGGCGGGGCGAACGTGGCAGGCCCGGCGCCCAGCGAGGTCGTCGTGCTGCCGCCGCCGCGGCATGTGAGTGTCGATACGGGTTCGATCGGCCGCGGCGCGACCATCGCGACGCAGAACTGCTCGATGTGTCACGGTGTGCTCGGCACCGTGCAGGTCACGGCACCGGCGCTCGCCGGTCAATATGCGGATGTGATCTACAAGGAGTTGCGCGACTATCAGAACGGGCTGCGCGCCAACGCGATCATGCAGCCGATCATCCACAATCGCAGCGATCAGGATCTGCACGATCTGGCGGCGTACTACGCTTCGCTGCAACGTGCTGCGCCGGCCCAACCCGGCGCCGCCGACGCCGCGCAGGATGCGGATGCGGTCAAGCTGGCGATGCAAGGCGACCCGATCCGCAAT
Source organism: Paraburkholderia sp. GAS38 (assembly GCF_050434965.1). Classification (NCBI taxonomy): domain Bacteria; kingdom Pseudomonadati; phylum Pseudomonadota; class Betaproteobacteria; order Burkholderiales; family Burkholderiaceae; genus Paraburkholderia; species Paraburkholderia sp. GAS38. The sequence continues at coordinate 91,421 of NZ_JBNDJO010000011.1, forward strand.
ATCGCGCCGTGCGCCGCATGCCACGGCCAGCTAGATCGTAAAGGCGCCGCGCCGTGGCTCGGCGGCCAGTCGTCGATCTATCTGGCCGCCCAAATGCAGCGCTTTGCGAGCGGCGAGCGCCGCAACGACATCAACGAGCAGATGCGCAATGTGGCGCGGCATCTGACGCCGCAGGAAATTGACGGGCTGGCGAAGTACTACGCGGCGCAGCCTTAGCGGCTCGGCCGTGTCCAGCGTGTCCGGCGCAAACCTGCCTAAGCCGCGACCGGTTCCACCCGACGCGCACCTGCAGCTACATTCGCCGCCGGCCGCGCGCGGCCACCCACGGCCGACGTATCCGTACGGAACACCGCGACCGCCGCCGTCAAACGACGCGCCTGATCTTCCAGCGAGCTGGCAGCGGCCGCCGCCTGTTCGACAAGCGCAGCGTTCTGCTGCGTGACTTCGTCCATCTGCGCGACCGCGAGGTTGACCTGATCGATGCCGGTGCTCTGCTCCGTCGCAGCCGCGGCGATCTCGCCCATGATTGCGCTCACGCGCGCGATCGCGTTGACGATCTCGGTCATCGTCGTCCCCGAGCGTTCGACCAGTTGCGCGCCGGTTTGCACGCGCGCATTCGAATCGTCGATCAGCGTCTTGATCTCTTTGGCCGCGCCCGCGCTACGCTGCGCGAGCGAGCGCACTTCGCTCGCGACCACCGCGAAGCCGCGACCCTGTTCGCCGGCGCGGGCCGCTTCGACCGCGGCGTTGAGCGCGAGAATATTGGTCTGGAACGCGATGCCTTCGATCACGCCGACAATGTCGGCAATCCGGCGCGAATCGGCGACCATGTGATTCATCGTGCCGACAACCTGCTGGGTCAACTCGCCACCCTGCGCCGCCAGGCCCGACGCGCCCTGTGCGAGCGAACTCGCCTGCTTGGCGTTCTCGGCGGTCTGCTTGACGGTGGAGGTAAGTTCCTCAATGCTCGCGGCGGTCTCCTCGAGCGAAGCCGCCTGCTCTTCGGTACGCTGCGACAGATCGGTGTTGCCGGCGGCGATTTCGCTGACGCCGGTATCGATCGATTCGGTGCCCTGACGAACGATATTGACCGTCGAGATCAGCGAGTCCTGCATCTTGCGCAGCGCGGCGGCCAGCTTGCCCATTTCGTTGTCGCTGGTGACTTCGATGCGGCCTGTCAGGTCACCTTCGGCGATGCGCTGAAACTGTCCGATCGTCGCATCCACGGGATGGACGATAGCCCGCACCAGCACCACCCGCCCAAGCCACGAGAACACCAGCGCCAGCACCATGCCCACCGCAACCGCGACGCTCACCGCAAAGAAGCGGTCCTGCGCGTCCTGATAGCGTTGCGCGCCATGGTCCAGTTGCAGTTGCTCCAGCGTGAGCATCGACTTTTCGTACGCGTTGTAGAGCGAAGGCAGCTTATGCGCCTGCAGTTGCTGGAAGGTCGGCTTGTCGCCGGACTTCAGCGCGGCCATTGCCGGTTCGACGCCTTCGTGCAGGAAGATGTCGCGCTTGTCCGTCATATCCTTGATGAGGCGCTGTTCGTCGTCGTCCGAACCGGCGCGGCTCACATAATGAGCAAGGCGGTCGTTCGACACCTTCAGATACTGATCGAAGCGCTGCAGGACCGCCGAGGCGCCATCCTGGTCGTTCAGGTCGACCAGCGATGCGTAGGTAGCCAGCGCGAGGCGCAGGCGCAGCAACTGGCCGGCGCTGCCTTCGAGATCGGCGACCGCGGGCGTATCCACCGTGTACATCTGCTGCAGCGAGTCGTTACTGGCGCGCAGCGAGAGCAGCCCGGCCGCCGCCCCGATCAGCAAGACGATGCCGAAGAAGGCAATCATCAGGGTTAGACAGGCGCGGATGGACAGCTTGGTCAACATGGGTCAATCTCCATTGGGCGGCCTTGCCGGCATTCAGCGAGAAGGTCCGGTCAGGCATGCTGCGCCCAAGCCCATTGGCCAGGTCCGCAACTTGATGATTAAAATTTAAGCGAACGCCACACAGCATGGTCTACGGCCAATCTAAAAAAAACTTTAAGGTTTTCGTCAGACAATTCGCCTTACCGTCTTTTGCGGCACGGTGTGCAATCCCGGATACTGATGGTGTCAGCCCACCCAGGCGCCGCGCGCCGGCCGCCTGGCCCGGGACTCCCCGAGGTTGTCCCCGCGCACAAGTTGGTGGACAGTAGCGAAGCGACGTTCCGCGGAGTCACGCGCCATGTACGAGATTGGATCGGCCTTGCTGGTGTTCGTGCTGCTTCTGATCGGCACGGGGACGGGCGTGGTGGTAAGACCCTTGCTGCCGGAGGAGCACAAGGCCCACGAAACGGTTCAGCTCATCCAGCTGGTGATCGGCATGCTCGTCACCTTTGCGGCCCTGGTGCTGGGGCTGATGACGGCGTCCGCGAAAACGGCCTTCGATACGGTCGGCAACGACTTTCGTACCTACTCCGCGGACCTGATCCAGCTCAACGCCACCTTGCGTGAATACGGCGCTGACGCGAGCGAGGTGCGTCAACTGCTGCGCGCCTACACGGCAGCGGCCATCGCCAGCACCTGGCCGACCGAAGCGCACCCGCCCGGCGACTACTATCCGAAAGACATCCCGGTGGAGAACAACACCGACAAGCTGGAGGACACCCGGCTCGGCGACATGCTCAACCTTGCCGGCCAGAAGCTGCGCCAGATGTCGGCGCCGGACACTTTTCACCAGCGGCTGCTGGACCGCAGCATCGAACAATTCGAAACCATCATGCAGGCGCGCTGGAAGCTGATCGAGGAAGCGCACAGCACGATCTCCCAGCCGTTCTTCAAAACGCTGACGTTCTGGCTGTTCGTCATTTTCCTGAGCTTCGGCCTGATCGCGCCGCGCAATGCGCTGGCGCTGGTGACGATCACGCTTGGGGCGTTGTCGATCGCGTCGGCGGTGTACGTGATCGTCGATCTGGATACGCCGTTCACCGGTCCCATTGTGATTTCGAGCCAGCCGATGCGCGACGCGCTGGAACATCTGAACCGCTAGCGGCCGCGCATCGGTGGGGTGAGGGCGTGAGTCCTCGCGTCAGCAGGCCGCCATCTTTTCACGCGCCCATGCCACTGCGGCACGCGCCGGCGCCACACCGGTTGCCTTCACACGCTCCGCCAGTTCGAAGACGCGCGGACCGATCTTCGCGACTTCGGCGAGCACGGCCTGCTCTTCGCCGGAGCCTTCATATTCCCGCACGCAACTGATGATGCCGCCCGCGTTCACGAGGAAGTCCGGCGCATAGAAGATACCGCGTCGATGCAGGACATCGCCTTCGGCCAGCGAGATCAACTGGTTGTTGGCGCCGCCCGCCACCACCTTGAACCGGCATTGCGCCGCGACCGATTCCGTAATCGATCCGCCGAGCGCGCAAGGTGCGAAGACGTCCGCTTCGACACCGGTAATCTCCGCCGTCGCCACCACACGTGCGTCGAAGCGTTGTTGCGCGAGCGCGGTTTTGCCGGCGTCGATGTCCGACACGATCAGTTGCGCGCCCGCCTGATGCAGACGCTCGCACAGGTCCCAGCCCACCGAGCCGAGCCCTTGCACCGCCACCGACACGCCGTCGAGCGTCGTGCGCCCAAGCGCCGCTTCCACGGCAGCCAGCAGACCGACGAACACGCCGTAAGCCGTGCGCGGCGACGGGTTGCCGCCATACACGTCGTTGGCGCGCGGAATGCCGCTCACGTAGCGGGTCTCGCCTTGCACCGCGCGCATGTCGTCGGCGGTCGTGCCGACGTCCTCGGCGGTGATGTAAATGCCTTCCAGCGATTGCACCAGCCGGCCGAACGCCTTGAACAGCGCCGCGCGGTCGAGCGCTGCCGGACTGCGCAGGATCACCGCCTTGCCGCCGCCGAACGGCAGGTCGGCAAGCGCGTTCTTGAACGCCATGCCTTGCGACAGGCGCAGCGCGTCGTTGTACGCCTCGTGGTCCGATGCGTATTGCCAGTAGCGGCAGCCGCCGAATGCGGGGCCGCGCGCCGTGCTGTAGACGGCGACGATAGCTTGCAATCCGGAAGCGGCGTCGGTGGCGAGCACGATGCGTTCGTGAGCGGGTTCGCCATGCAGTCCAAAGAGCGTGCCGGCGGCGGTGGTCGTCAGTCGGTCCATCAGTATTCCTTCCTTGTGGGCGGAGAGTTCAGCGTCCGCGCGAAGCGATGGCTTCGCGCCTGGCCGCATGCGGTCCGGATCGCGGCAGCATGCGGAGGTTGAGCGAGACGCACGGAGTGCGACGGGGGTGCGCCTCGACCGCAAGAGTGTATGCGGCCAATTCTGGGGATTTCTTCTGTTTATCTGGCATCATGCGAGCCACGGCAGAAGCAATGACCATCGAAACTCTGAATTGAAGACGAATCGTCTCTCCGTGCGCCGTGCGGGGAGAGCCCACTGGAGCACGCCATGAAGCTCGACGCGATCGATCAGCGGATCCTGCGCGAACTGCGCAGCGACGGCCGCCTGTCCAACGCCAAACTGGCCGAGCGCGTCGGCCTGTCGGCGACGCCTTGCTGGAACCGAGTGCGTGCGCTCGAAGAAGCCGGCGTAATCGAAGGCTATGCGGCGCTGCTGAATCAGAAAGCGCTGGGTTTGCCCGACACCGTCATCATCGAGGTGACGCTCGACAAGCACGACGAGCGCACGCTGGAGCGCTTCGGCCAGGCGCTGGCGGATCTGCCGGAGGTGGTCGAGGCGTTTCTGGTGTCCGGCGAGTACGACTATCTGATCAAGGTGGCGGTAGCGGGCACCGAAGGGTATGAATCGTTCCTGCGCCGCAAGCTATACCGGCTGCCGGGCTTTCAGAACAGCCGCTCGATCTTCGCGCTGCGCTGCCTGAAGCGATCCATTTCGGTTGAGCCTTGAGGAACCGCGGAAGCCGTCGCCACGCCCTCCGGCGCCGCAGCCGCGAACCCTTCGCGGATGAAGCGCACCATCTCCTGCACGGGCGCGGCGAGCGGAACCGCAGGCAGGTGGAGATGAATCGCAAACTCAGGCAGGCTGGGCAGCCCGGCCTCACGCGGCAGGACCTGCAAGTCGAGCGGCACCGTCGAATCGAGCCACGCCGTCACGGCCATATCCATCCGCACCGTCGCACGGGTTGCGTCGAGATTGGCGTTTTCGAAGACGGTCCGCCAGGGCACGCCGTGCAGACGCAGCGCATCGAAAATCGCCGGCCGGAAAGCGCAGGTATCGCTCACGATCGACACCGCGAGCGGCCGCTTCAAGTAAGCGCTGCCGCCCGGCGCGCCCACCCATTGCAAGGGCTCGACACGCAAACACTCGCCGCCCGGTTCGCCCACGCGCTGCTCGACGATCGCGAGATCGACTTCACCGGCATTCAGCGCGCCGAGGAGTTGCGGCGAGGCGAGACACACCAGCGAAAGCTCGACCTGCGGATAGCGTTGCGCAAACGACTTCAGGATGCCCGCCAACCAGCCGTCGACCAGATCGTACGGCACACCGATCCGCACCTCGCCGGCGAAGGCCGTGCCGCGCATGTCGGTCCAGATCCGATCGTTCAACTCGATTAGCCGCTCCGCATTGTCGAGCAGCCGCTCGCCGGCTTCGGTGAGCTTCAGACCGCTCCGCGCCCGCTCGAACAGCGCCAACCCCAGGCAGGACTCCAGACGCTTGATCTGCTGGCTGACCGCCCCTTGCGTCACGTGCAGTGCATGGGCCGCCGTCGTCATGCTGGCGCCGCGCGCGACAGTCACGAAGGTTCGCAGCAGGCTCGTATCCAGGTTGCGGGGCATGGTGAGCGATTAGAAACGTTAATGCGAGCCATTATAGACATTCGATTTCCTCGCGCAGGACGCCCGCTTACAGTCGGCATGTCGCGAGCGCGTCGGTCCGGGCAGGTCCGCCCAGGCCCGCGCGAATTCGCATGAATTCGCATCGTTCAAGCCTTCATGGAGATCGTCCTGTCATGTCTGAAATGCTGTTTTCCCTGCTTCTGTTCGTGATCGTCGCCACGATCACGCCCGGCGGAGCGACGACCCTCGCCACCGCCTCCGGCGCGCAGTTCGGCTTCAGACGCAGCATGCCGTTGATGGGCGGCATCGCGCTCGGCCTGGCCTCGCTCGCGGCGCTCGCTGCGGCCGGGCTGGCCGGCTTGCTGCATGCGCTGCCGGTCCTGCAGGTCGTGATGAAGGTGGCGGGGTCGGCGTATCTGTTGTGGCTCGCGTGGAAGATCGGCACGAGCGGTCCGCCGAACCTCCAGGCCAAAGCCGCGCAGAAGCCGGCCAGCCTGATTGGCGGCGCGTTGCTGCTGTGGCTGAATCCGAAGGGATGGGCCATGGCGCTCGGCGCGGCGGCTTCGTTCGCCGCCTTGACCTCGAACCCGCTGCGCCTTGCCATGATCCTCGGCTCGTCCTTCGGCCTCGCGGCCATCGTGTCCCTCACGCTGTGGTGCGTCGCGGGCGTCATGCTGAGGCGGGCGTTGCGCACCGAGCGGCACTGGCGGATCGCCAACGCCATCCTCGGTTTGCTGCTTGCCGCGTCGATCGCGCCAATCTGGCTCGCATAGGCATCGCCGCGAGCAAACGCGTCATCGCTTGCCCAGTCTGTCCACCAGGCAAAACCGCCGGTTCAAACGGGTGCATTCGCTGCACCAGGATGCGGTAGATCATTTCCTCTAGTTTCGATGTTTACAAAATCGCGAACTCTTTCGGCGTGTTATAAGCGCGATACCCTTTCGACCGCGTGGGTACCGGCGAATGCCTGAGCACCGTTGGCGCTATACCAGCCAACGGGTCGGTTGCCTCGGCTTCAACGGCGCCGCCAACCGGTCGACGGGAATCGAGCCGCGCTTTGGCACAGCTTCTGCTTAGTGTGCCGTCGCCTCAAACCAGCGCGCTGCCGACACAATCGGCGTTGCGTGCTGATGGGACTTTCGATCACGAATGTTGCGCGTCAACGGCAAAACGCTTGCCGGACAACGCGCATGACTGCTGACGCACGGCTCGTGCGTCGACATGCAGATCGTCCATGCTTGTGGCTTCAACGACAGGAAGAACCGTAAGTGAAACGTATGCAAGTGGTATCGGCCGCCGGGCGACGCAACGGCGGTACGCCCATACTGATGTGGCAAGACCTCGAACCATCCATGACCGCGATGGCAGCACGGCCCGCCGGCACTGGCGAGCCGCCCGCGCGCACTGCAGCGCCCGGTCGAGCATCTCACGCGCTTGCGCGCCTCCCTCTGTCGCCCGACTCCCCATTGCCTTCCAGACGCCCTCGCCCCCTTGCGGGCAAGAGCGATTTGCGTCCCGCGCCCAGGTGAACCTGTGTGTGCGTGCAGCGCTGCTGCGATATCGCGCTTTCCTCTCCGCCTCCCCTCGTGCCATGTCACGGGGTGCGGTTTGCTTTTGAACTCCTTCTTCCCAAACAGGCCATGAAACTGTCGCATTCCCTTACCGCGGTGCTCTCAGCGCTGACGCTCACTTTTGCCGGCACAGTCCTGGCGGTCACGGTGCCGCCCGGCACCACGCTTGCCGCCAAGCAGGAGTTGACGCGTCAGGTGCCGACCGAAGTCGAATCGCTCGACCCCGCGCACATCGAATCGTGGACAGGCGATACCATCGGCCTCGACCTGTTCGAAGGCCTCACCCGCATCAGCGCCTCCGGCGCGGTCGTGCCGGGCGTTGCGGAGTCGTGGACGCGCACTGCGCCCGACACCTGGGTGTTCAAGCTGCGTCATGACGCGAAGTGGAGCAATGGTCAGCCGGTGACCGCGGCAGATTTCGTCTACGCGTGGCAGCGCGTGCTCGATCCGAAGACGGGTTCCAAATATACGATCCTGCTGGAATTCGTGAAGAACGCCAAGGCGATCCTCGCCGGCAAAGCGCCGCTTACCTCGCTGGCCGCGCGGGCAGTCGACCCGTACACGCTCGAGGTCAAGACTGAAGTGCCGGCCGCTTTCTTCACCGAACTGACCGCCATGCCGGCCATGGCACCGGTGAACAAGGCAACGGTGGACAAGTTCGGGGATAGCTGGACGCGCCCGGGCAACCTGGTGAGCAACGGTCCATACACGCTGACCGATTGGGAGCCGAATAACCGCATCGTGATGGTCAAGGACAACAACTACTGGAACGCGCAACACGTGGTGATCGCGAAAGTCACCTACGTACCGGTGGAAAGCGACGAGACAGCGATGCGCATGTACCAGTCCGGCCAGATCGACTATACGTATTCGATCCCGTCGGGCATCTACGCCCAGGTCAGCAAGCAGTTCGGCACGGAACTCAAGACCGGCGTGCAGCTTGCGACGTACTTCTATAGCCTGAACAACAGCGATCCTGCCTTCCATGACCCGCGTGTGAGACAGGCGCTTTCGATGGTGATCGACCGTGATCTGCTCACCTCGAAACTCACTCAGGCGGGTGAAGTGCCGATGTACGGGCTGATCTCCAAAGGCACCAAGGGTGCCGCCGTCTACACCCCCGACTGGGCGAGCTGGCCGATGGCCAAACGCGTGGATTATGCGCGCGGCCTGATGAAGGCAGCGGGCTATTCCGATGCCAACCCGCTCACTTTCACCCTCACATACAACACGAACGACCTGCACAAGAAAGTGGCGCTCTTCTCCACCTCGGAATGGCGCACCAAGCTGGGCGTGAATGCGAAGCTGGAGAACGTCGAATACAAAGTGCTGCTGAGCGAGCGCCATGCGGGCAAGGTGCAAGCCTCGCGCGATGGCTGGTTCGTCGACTATAACGACGCGATGTCGTACTTCGATCAGCTCCACTGCGGCGGCGTGCAGAACGACCTGCATTTCTGCGACCCGAAGGTCGACGCGCTGGTCGACCAGGCCAACGCGCAACTCGACGATGCGAAACGCACCGCGCTGCTGACGCAGGCGCACAATCTGGCCATGAGCGAAACACCGCTGATCGCCCTGTTCCAGTACTCGGCGGACCGGCTCGTGAAGCCTTACGTGGGCGGCTATCTGCCGACCAACTATGTGGATCAGCGCGCCTCGCAGGACATGTACCTGCTGGCGCACTAAACCCTGAGCCCTGACCATCGAATGCTGAAGTAACGGAATCCGCCATGCTCGCCTACGCGCTGCGCCGCACCTTATGGGTCATTCCGACCGTTCTTGCCGTGATTACGGTGTGCTATCTGATGTTGCACGCGACGCCCGGCGGTCCGTTCGACACCGAAAAGCATCTGTCCGCGGCGACCCTCGCAAACCTCAACGCGAAATATCACCTCGACCAGCCGCTCTGGAAGCAGTACCTGCTGTATCTGGACGCGCTGCTGCATGGCGACCTCGGGCCGTCGGTCCGCTATGTGGACTGGTCGGTCAACGATCTGGTCGGCAAGGCGCTACCGGTGAGTCTCGGCGTGGGCGGCCTGTCGGTGCCGATCGCGCTGGTGATCGGCGTGCTGCTCGGCACCGCGGCCGCGGTGCGCCGCGACGGCATCACCGATCGCATCGTGATGCTGCTCGGCAACGTCGGCAACGTGATTCCGCCGTTCGTGCTCGGCCCCGTGCTGGTGTGGGTGTTTGCGATTCTGCTCAAGCGCTCCGACGGTCACGGCTGGCTGCCCGCCGGCGGCTGGGGCGACGGCGGCTGGCGCTACCGCGTGCTGCCAATGGCGCTGCTGGTGATCATCAACGTCTCGTCGATTGCGCGGGTCATGCGCGGCAGCATGATCGAAGTGCTGTCGGGCAACTTCATCCGCACCGCACGCGCGAAGGGCATGCCCGGTCACGTGATCGTGCTGCGGCACGCGCTCAAGCCGGCCTTGATGCCAGTGGTGTCGCTGCTCGGTTCGATCTGCATTTCGTCGATTACCGCCGCCGTGGTCACGGAGTCGGTGTTTGCGCTGCCGGGTCTCGGGCAACTGGTGGTGGACGGCGCCATCAACCGCGACTACACGCTGGTACTCGGGCTCGTGGTGCTGACGACCGTCGCGGCCGTCGTGTTCAACCTGCTCGTCGATCTGGCATACGCGTGGCTCGATCCGCGCATCCGCTATTGAGATCCTCGTACGGATACCGCCTTGATCATCGAACTACGCTAGAGACACCATGAACACTTCCCCTTCCACCACAGCATCGACGGCCAACGCCGCCCCGCGGCGCTCGCGCAGTCCGCTCGAACTGGCCTTCCGGCAGTTTCTGCGCAACCGTGCCGCGCTCGCCAGCCTCGTGATCCTCGGGATCATCGTCATTGCCTGTTTCGTGGGCCCACTGTTCCTGACTAACGACCCCGCCGCCAACGACTGGGGCGCCATCAGCATTCCGCCCACGCTGCTCGGCCAGCACTGGTTCGGCACCGACGAGCTCGGCCGCGATCTGCTGGTGCGTACGCTCGCAGGCGGACGCGTGTCGCTCGAGGTCGGACTGCTCGGTACGCTGGTGTCCGGTTTGATCGGCGTCGCGTGGGGCGCTACGTCCGGCTATATCGGCGGACGGACCGACGCGGTGATGATGCGCATCGTCGACATGATGTATGCGATTCCCTACATGCTGATCGCCATCCTGATGATGACGCTGCTCGGCCGCGCCTTCTACCTGGTGGTGCTGACGATCAGCGCGTTCTCGTGGCTCGACATGGCGCGCGTGGTGCGCGGCCAGACGCTGTCGCTGCGCACCCGCGAGTTCATCGACGCGGCCCGTGCCACCGGCGTGAGCACGCCAGGCATCATCCTGCGCCACATCGTGCCGAATCTGCTCGGCGTGGTGGTGGTGTACGCAACGGTGACGGTGCCGGGCATCGTGCTGACCGAATCGGTGCTGTCGTTTCTCGGCTTGGGCGTGCAAGAACCAATGACCAGTTGGGGCGTGCTGATCAACGACGGCGCGCAAAAACTGGAGTCGATGCCGTGGCTGCTGCTGTGCCCGGCGGTGATGCTGTGCGTCACGCTGTACTGCGTGAACTTTGTCGGCGACGGGCTGCGCGACGCGCTCGATACCAAGGAGCGGTGAGATGGCGTTGCTTGAAGTAAAAGATCTGGGCGTGCGCTTCACACGACGCGACGCCTCGCCGGTGGATGCAGTGCAACGCGTGTCGTTCACGCTCGAAAAGGGCAAGACGCTGGGGATTGTCGGCGAATCGGGTTCAGGGAAAAGTCAGACGGTGATGGCGCTGCTCGGGCTCTTGCCCGGCAACGGCCTGACCTCCGGCGAAGCGCTCTACGCAGGACGCAACCTGCTGACGTTGAGCCAGCGCGAACTGAACCAGATTCGCGGCGATCGCATCGGCATGGTGTTCCAGGATCCGATGACCTCGCTCAACCCGTTTCTGACGGTCGAGCGGCAGATGACCGAGGCCCTGCAACTGCACCGCGGCGTGTCGCGGCGCGAGGCGCGCCAAAAGGCCATCGAGGCGCTGCAGCGCGTGTGGATTCCGGATGCGGCGCGCCGCATCGACCGCTATCCGCACGAGTTCTCGGGCGGCATGCGCCAGCGCGTGACGATCGCCACGGCGCTGCTGACCGAGCCGGAAATCCTGATCGCCGACGAACCGACCACGGCGCTCGACGTGACGGTGCAGGCGCAGATCATCGAACTGCTGCGCGAGCTGAACCGCGACCTGGGGACGGCGATCATTCTGATCACGCACGACATGGGCGTGGTCGCGGGACTCGCGGACGACGTGATGGTGATGTACGCGGGCCGGACGGTGGAACGCGCCGGCGCGCAGGCGCTCTTCGAGAACCCGACCCATCCGTACACACGTGGGCTGCTCGACGCGTTGCCGCGCATCGACGACAGCGACGGGACCCATGACATCGACGCGCCGCTGCGCACGATTGCGGGCAATCCGCCGGCGCCCGGCGAGGCGATCGAAGGCTGCGCGTTTGCGCCGCGCTGTGCGCTGGCGAAAGAACGCTGCCACAGCACGCGGCCCGAACTGGAGGCGATCGCCGGCGAGAAAGACGGCTGGCGTGCATGCTTGCGGCCGGTCGGCGAGATGATGGAGGTGGTGCGGTGAGTGAGACGGCGACGCAAAGGACGGTGGATATGGGTAACGGGACGGCAGGAAAGCCGCTCGGCGGCGGCGCGGCGGGTGGCAATGCCGGCGCCGCGGTGGGCGAGCCCGTGCTGACGGTGCGCGATCTCAAGGTGCACTTCCGGGTGCCGCGCGGCGCGTATCCGTGGTCGTCGAAAGCGACGCTGCGTGCGGTCGACGGCGTGTCGTTCGAGGTTCGGCGCGGCGAGACGGTGGGGCTCGTCGGCGAGTCGGGTTGCGGCAAGTCGACGCTGGCGCGCGCGATCATCGGCTTGACGCCGGTGACCGCGGGCAGCGTGCGCTGGCGCGATACCGAAACCGTCAGCGACGGACGGCGGCCGGCCTCCGCCATGGAGCGGCTGCGCAAGGATGTGCAGATGGTGTTCCAGGATCCGCTCGCGTCGCTCGATCCGCGCATGACGATCGAGCAGATCGTCACCGAGCCGCTGAAGGTGCAACGCCCCGGGCTCGGACGCGACGAAACGCGTGCCCGCGTGGTGACGATGCTCGAACGTGTGGGGCTCGGCGCGCATCATCTGTCGCGCTATGCGCATGAGTTTTCCGGCGGACAGTGTCAGCGAATCGGGATTGCGCGCGCTTTGGTGGGCGAGCCGCAACTGGTGATCTGCGACGAACCGGTCTCCGCACTGGACGTGTCGATTCAGGCGCAGATCGTGAACCTGCTGCGCGATCTGCAGCGGGAGTTGCAGCTTTCCTTGCTGTTTGTCGCGCATGACCTGGCCGTCGTCAAGGCGATCAGCCAGCGAGTCCTCGTGATGTACCTCGGGCGCGTAATGGAGCTCGGGACGCGGCACGAGGTGTATGGCTCGCCGCAGCATCCTTATACGCGGGCTTTGCTGTCGGCTGTGCCGCGGCCCGATCCAGCGACGGAGCGCACGCGTACCCATGCCGTGCTGACCGGGGAAATGCCCTCGCCGTTGAACCTGCCTTCCGGGTGCGCGTTTCGCACGCGGTGTCCGGAGGCGATCGGCGCGTGCGCGGAAGAAGTGCCGCAGTCGATCTCGCGTGGGACGGGGGATCGGCGGGTGGCGTGTATCCGGGTGGGAGCGGAGCCGGTTGCGTCCACGGTCCACGCTGTTAGCCGCTAAAGCGCGTACCGTTCAGAGCGATGTTTGAGCGAGCTTCGCCGCGTGATGCGGCGAAGCTCTACATGCATTACGGCGAAACGGTAAAGGCCGGATTCGGACTCACCGACAGGCTGTTGACCGTGCAACTGCCGCTAAGCGGTTGCGCACTCGCGCTGAGCGTATTGGTGGCGTTGCTCCAACTGCCGTTGATCGTCGAGGGGCCGCAATTCGCGCCGAGCACGCTAAAGCCGACGTTCGCCACGTTGCCCGCCGTCGTGCTGGTGGCGACGAGTTTCCACGGCAGCCCGATGATCTGCGGCACGCCGCACAAACCGCTACCGGTGATCGCCACTGAATTGATCTGGGCGTAAGTGCCGTCGGTGCTGACCACGCCGCTGAGCGTGATGCCGCAACTGACGTTGGGCGCAATCGGCGTGCTGACATTGATCGTACCGGGCGCCGTGAAGGAAGAACCGGCCGGCCCGATCGTGGCGGCCGAGACTATCGGTGACAGGGTTGCGCAAATTAGAGCGACAGCAGCACCGCGAGCAAACGTCTTGATGAGCTTCATGATTTGCCTTCCATAGTTGATGGCAACGAAGTTGCCGGATAGAGGCAACAGGCAGCGCTGTTCAGACCGCTCGCCACCCCGCCTTTTCGATGAACCAAACTGGCGCTACCTTCTTGCGACAAGCGCGCAGTAAGCGTACGCGCTGACGCATTACTCATTCGTCATCCTTATTGTTTTTCGAACCCGGAGGACAGCCGGGTTCCACATACGCGATGCGAGATTTATTGCACGAACGCGCCGATCGAGAGGTAAGGATTGACGACGCCGGCTTGAGTGGGCGTGGACGATGGCGTGTTGACGCCGTTCATCAACAGGCCGTATACCTGCCCTACCTGGACCATCACGCCGGAATCGCCGGCCTTGTAGATCAAGGTGCTACCCGACGTCAGCGGACGCGTCGCCGTGACATTGACGAGCCCCGGTTTCGACTGCGTGTAGTCGAAGCTGAAGTCACCGGAATCTACGGTCGTGAAGGGATTGACCAGTTTTCCGACCGAGCCCTGAAACAGCGTCGAGGTGTAGTTCACGCCGGGTGCAAACGACGCGCTGCCGTCGATGCAGGCACCCGCCGACGCGTAGGCGGTCGAATACTGCCCGTTGATCACCACACTGCCTTGCACCGCGGCGCTATAGGTGACCACGCCGCACGCCGACGCGCTGTTCGCCCCAATGTAGCCACCGCTCAAGGTGCCCGCAGCCAGTTGTGTCGCCGGCGCCAGCAGGGAAATGCCAAGCTGGTCGTCGAGTACCGAAGCGAACGGATTGGCCAGATCGGCCGACGCGTAACCGACGCGAATGATGACGGGCACCAGTTGGCCATTCACATTGCCGACGATCATCACGCCATGCGCGTGGTTGGTACTGGTGATCAGTTGGGTGACCCCCTGCCCGACAGCCGGGTAGTACAACTGTCCGCTCGGCGGTGTGCTGACGAACACGTTGTCTGGCGTTCCGTCGGCATTGGTTCTAAGCGTCCATGGCGTACCGGTGGACGTACACGAGTAGGTGGAACCGTCGGGCACGCAGGTGCCGTTGGCATCGAAGCTCTCCGAGGCCTGGATCGCATCGGGCTCCCAGCCTACGTTGCTGCCGGACGTCACAACCGGCGCGCCGCTCTGGAAGCTGGTGCCTTCCGGTGTCATGCGGAATCCCAACTCGTTGTAGGCGCCGGCCACTTTCGAGAAGTCCGTGACCGTCTGGCTGAAGCCGAGGAACGGGTACGAGTCGAAGGTGCGCGACGGCACCGCGCCGATGGTGTAGCCCGGGAAGAGCGGAACGCCGCCGAACGAGATCGTGGCGCCGGGAATACCGCCGCCAATGATCCCCTGTCCGACGAACAGCATGGGAGGATCCTGCGGGTTCACCGTGATCGAATAGGCGCCGTCCTGGGTCTTGCCATTTTCCAGCAAGATCGCGCATCGGTTCTGTTCGGCGGTCGGCAATGCGTAAGGCGTGCTGACGTTGCCGCTGGCGTCCGTCACCTGGTACTGGTTGGGATGCACGTACGAACCCGTGATCGTCAGACCCGCACGCGTCTGATTGACCTGGCCCGCCGAGACCGGCACGGCCGATTCCACAAAGGTCATCTGATACTGGCTCGTTGCCGAGTTGAACTGCATCTTGATGTATTCGCCGCTCCCGGAGCCACCCGTGTAGGTCGTCGAGTTGTCGAGCGACTCGGGACATAGCTGCTTGGCGGCCACCGGCGTGGAGGTGGGCGCGCCCTGTCCGCTACAGGTACTGCCCGAGCATTGCGGCACGGAGATAGCAGCCGGCGAACCGGGGGTGTCTCCGTTGCAGCCCGATAGCATTACAGGCAATGCGAGTACGCAAAATATGAAAACTGCCAGCCCTCGCCGGCTCCCTCGATGCGCCATTACTCGTCTCCGTAGTCGTATTTTTATTTAAAACCCAGACATCATCTATTCACCCGGCATTGATGTGTCCATTCATTGCAATGCGTGCAAATCAATGCATAAAACGTTTTTGCGCTACTCTGGCCGCCGGATTAAACGGAATAACATTTCCCGCGGCAAAATGCATATTGCATTGAAGGACAACCGGAATCCGCAATACGCGTAGCACATTGCAGACTGCAATGCAGTTGTCTTCCCTGGCGGATATGGACCTCGTGGTGCATTGCGCTAATTGGCCGGATATTCATGTAATTTGTGGGCATACACTAGCCCTACAGACCTGACGTGTACATAGAGTCTTTGATCCAAACAAGCTAGCTGGGACAGCGGTGCCTGTTCTCATGGGTCTGCCGGGATTTAAAACGGGTGTGTGAATGGGTTTGCCTGCTTGAAGTGAGATTACAGCGACCCATGGGATGCAATTCACGTATTCTGATCTCCGGTATCCATGGCAAGCGCAACGAATCGCGAGTCCAACGAATGCGTTGCGATTTTGTTCGTTAATCTGGGAGCTGGCATGCTGTCCTTGCGAAGCGAGAAAAAACATACCGCGATATCGCTGTGGAGTGGCGTGGGGTGGGCGATATGTGGATGCGTAGCGATTGCGGTGACGTTGGTGGCGATGGGGCGGTGGCCGGCAGGCGGCGGAGGTATGACGCCTGTTGCGATGCCGGCGGGAACGCAAGGCTCGGGTGCCGTAGCGAATGCGCCTACGGGCGCGGGAGGCGCGCAACGTTCATTGGTTCAGCCGGCTTCAGCGGCGACGAACGGGGTGGACGTGCTGGCACGACTCGAGACGGCAGGGGGTAGCGGTCATGCCGTTCAGTCTGAAACGAATACGAGCAACACGCTAAACGAAGCGCTGCAACGCGCGTTCTCTTACCCGGATTTCACTGCACTGGCCGGGCGGAGCGATCCTGAAGGTCTGGTGGAAGCAGCGGCTTGGGCCGATGCGTGCGCGGGCGGGATGCTGGCCGCACAGGAGCAATTGCTGCGTTGCGGCGACGCGAAACTGCACGAGGCGCGCTATGCCGAGGACATGCTAAAGAAGGCCGCTGACGCCGGGCAACCTGCGGCTGTTCTTGCGCTGGCGCAGCGGTACCCTGCGCAATGGTTGGAGATTCCTCTGCCCGGCGGGGATATGCTGGGTGACCGCGTGTTTACGCTTGCTGCCCGTGGTCACCCCGCCGCCCTGGCGATGCTCAGCCAGTTGTGCGCTGTCGAAGGCGCATGCGTCGAGCCGCAGTTGACGCGCAACGTGCTGGCACTGCTGCAATTGAGTATCTACAAGACCGGAACGTCTGATGTTAGCCAGTATCTGACGGGGCCTGAGAGCGAGCGGCGAGCCGCTGCCGATCGGGCCGCACAACTACGCGCGAGGTTGAATTGGCCGGCCTGAACGAGAACCTTCGTTAAGATCTGGTGCCCGTCATAGCTAGTACACCTTACGAGAGATGCACACGACGTCGACCGGCCTGTGGCTTTCGTCGGACGAGACGGTTGGACACCGACCGTTTGGCGGCCATCGGGGACGCGAGCGTCGAATCGTCCGAGTTCATCGATCTTTTGGCGGATGCAGGTATGTCGATGGGAGGATCGTACCGATAGAGTATGGGTCGAGAAAGATCTACCGGGGCAGATCAGATTTGTCTAACTTGGGGGCTGCCCGCAACCGGCGCAGCGAATTGCGGCACTTCTATTTTTTAGTTGGGGCGCACATGCGCATCTCCATCGGAACATGGTTCGTCGCTGACTCGAAAGAGAACGAAACCGCATTTCCACAAGTTGGGCAGCGCTCCTCAACCCTCGCCTTTCAGGACGTCTACTGGCGTTGCGTCGCGTGCTTCTACGTCACGAGTGTTGCCAACAATCCGCACGCAAGGCACGTGTTTTATACAAACACCCACATCAGACATGTCGACGGTTTTGACATGCAAGGGCTGTTCGACCGGCTTGGTGTGGAAGTTATCCAGCTTCCCATCACCTACAGGCTCCCGCGAGACAAGGCCAGATCCTGGGGGAATCAGTTTTACATCCTGGACATCATCAAACACATGGCCGGAAACCCGTCCACTGATAAGTTCGTCATTCTCGACAGCGATTGCATCTGGAATTCGAGCGCAGAAAAGCTGAGCAGTGCGCTCGATGAATGTGGATGCCTGATGTACACGCTTGGTAATGAGGAATTCGAAACCAACGCGGCTATCAACGGTATTACGCGGCAGCAGATGCGGGCAGCCCTGAATGACTGGCAAGGCACAAGCACACCAGGCGCATCGGCTGAAGCCGAGGGCGTCGAATATAACGGTGGCGAACTGTTCGCCGCTACGCACGCCGAATGCAAGGTCCTTGCCTCCATGATCGACGATCTATGGCAATGGCAATCTGGACAGCCGGACAAAAAGGGATTTCTTGAGGAAGCTCATTTCCTCAGCATCCTCTATGCGGCTCGCGGATACAAGACGTCGACTGCGAATCCGTTTATCAAGCGGATGTGGACCGCATTCAAGTTCAACAATGTCGAGAAGAAGGATCTCGGCATTGACATCTGGCATTTACCTTGCGAAAAGAAAAGCGGGTTCCGTACAGCGTTTGGACAACTGGCGGATGGCAAATTGCCGGACGACCCGTCCCGTTTGAGCGCTTATTTTGCGCACACCATGGGAATTCCTCGGCGCAGCACAGGAAAATTCGTTGCGGACGCCTCGCGGAAGATCAACGAAAAAGCGCAGGCTTTTGTGGGTGCCAGGATTGGGTTGAGGGCGGGGTAAGCAGGGCTAGCGAAGCTTCGTCAAAGAGACGTCGCAAACCGACGCGGTACACCCCACAGGCAACGCCGCTCACGCGAGTTGCGCCGCCATCTGCCGGAGCCGAGGACCGGCGTGGTTATGAAAGCGCTGGATTCCTGCGCACAGGTAGTTAAGCCCCGGCTCTCCGTCAGGCGTACGCAGGAAGCGGTTCTTCGGACACTCCCCCCAGCACAGTTTCAGGTGCTTGCATTGTTTGCAGTAGGTAGGCAACGTGCTCCGCTTCGCATATCCAAACGTCTGCTGACGGGCAGAAAATGCCATCGCGCCGAGATGCTCGTTCTGGATGTTGCCCAGAGCGAAGTCAGGATAGACATAGTGATCGCATGAGTAGGCGGTGCCGTCGTGCTCCACGGCGAGCGCCTTGCCGCAGAACTCAGCCGTCACGCAGGTTTGTGCCGGCTGACCCATGGACTGCGCCACGGCGGTCTCGAACACACTGACCAGCACCCGTCCGGCGTCCTTACGGTCCCATTCGTCGAAGGTGCGGCAAAGAAAGTAGCCCCAATCCTGTGGGTCGACGGACCATTCGGTGACGATCGAGTCGGGGTTTCCTGGCCTCGCCGCACTTGAGTCCATCAAAGGCATGGAGTCGAGCGGCCAGTGTTGCGGAGCAACCGTCGTGAAGTCTTTCGGCTCCACGCATGGAATGAACTGCATATAGGTCGAGCCGATCTCGTCGCGCAGAAAGCGGTAGACATCGAGCGGGCGCTTCGCGTTGATGCGGTTGACCACGGTCAGCGTGTTAAATCGCACGCCATGGCGCTTCAGCGCGCCGATCCCGCGCATGACCGAGTCGAACGTGGAGTTGCCTTTCCGGTCCACGCGAAACGCATCGTGAAGCGCGCGCGGTCCATCGATACTGACGCCCACCAGAAAATCGTGCTTCGCGAGGAACGCGCACCAGGCATCGTCGAGCAGTGTGGCATTGGTCTGCAGGTCGTTGACAATGCGTCGCCCCATGAGCCGGTAGCGCGCCTGCAACTCCACGATCAGCTCAAAGAACGCGAGACCTAACATGGTCGGCTCGCCGCCTTGCCAGGAAAACACAATCTCATCGGCGTTCTGCGCCTCGATGTACTGCCTGATATAGCGTTCCAGCATCGACGACTCCATCCGCCGGCCGCGATGTTGATCGAGCAGGTGTTCCTTGTGCAGGTAGTAGCAGTAAGTGCAATCGATATTGCACGTCGAACCCACCGGCTTGGCCATTGCGTGAAAGCGCCCTTTGCGCTCGGGTCTGCACGGCTCTGCGGCGGGCGTTGGATTGAGGCAGGGTAGCGGGCTTGTGCCAGCAGCTTTGCGCACAATAACTTTCATGGGAAGCAGCTCCTTCGGTTCGTGTGCGCCGGCCGCGTGTATGGCGGCCGGCGCACGAGGTGCAGGAATCAGCCGGTTAATCGCCGGCTGCGCTCCCCTTCTGGATCGATTCGAGTCGCTGGCGCAGCGCCTCGACGCGCTGGAACTGCGAATTCCTCACTGGCCCCGTGTAGGACACGCTCTGGACCGGTCGCGGCGGATATTTGATGTAGCTGTCAAGCGACTGCTTCAGAACCTCGTCGAAGATCGGCATGGTCCAGCTCTTTTCAGTCCAGCTGGTCATGAAGATGTCGTAGTGTTCACCCGGATCGGCCTGCAGGTCATAGAGGCGCGGCACGGTCGCGACATATTTGTCCGGACCACGCCAGCCTGTGTGCTCCTCATCGGAGAAGGGCGGGTAATCGCCACGCAGATTGAACACAGCCTTGAACTTTCCGACGCGGATAGCGCCAGGTGCAAGCTCATCTTCGGTCTGGTAGAGCCAGAAGTTACGCCTGGACTTGCCGGTACCCAGCAGAATCGGCGTCATATCGTAGCTGTCGAAGATAGTCGGTTTGCCCTCGCGGTCGGTGGTCGGCAAGGTCGCCCCTGCTACGTGTGCAAAGGTAGCCATCAGGTCGAGACCACCGGCGATGTCCCACGACGAACCATAGGGCTTGATGTGCTTCGGCCACCAGGCAATGGCGGGAACGCGGCTGCCGGCTTCCATGTCGGTGCCCTTGGTGCCGCGGAACGGAGTCCATCCGGCATCCGGATACACGTCTTGCCATGCGCCGTTGTCCACGGTGTAGAACACGAGCGTGTTGTCGGCAATGCCCGCGGCACGGATCGCGTCCATCACGCGACCGATACGGGTGTCTAGCTCGACGACCGCGTCGCCGTACTTGGTCTTGACTGCCGATTTCCCAACGAACTCAGGCGCCGGCAGATTAGGCTGATGGTTCTTCGTGAAGTTGATGCTCATGAAGAACGGCTTGCTGTCGTGGGAATGGCCGTTAATGTAGTCAATGGACGCGGTCTCGACACCCTGGTCCAGCGTAGGAATATCCTCGCTGGTGATTTTCCGAACCTCCTGCGCATTTTCACCCGCCTTGCCCTGCAACTCGCCCAATGGCTTCACCTTCTGAATGTCGACCGGCCAGTCGGGATTCCATTTCGAATCGGCGTACGTATAGGCGTTCAGGTGATACAGATAAACGCTCTTCATTTCGTCGTAGCCATGCGCTGTCGGCATCGCGTAGTCGGCTTCACCCAGATGCCATTTGCCGGTGAAGAACGTGGAGTAACCCGCGTTCTTGAGCACGTCGGCCACAGTCACCTCGCCCTTCGGCAGACCGCCACCCTGCCCAGGCGCCGCAACCGTCGTCATCCCGCTGCGGTTCGGCAAGCGTCCGGTCTGCATCGCAGCACGGCCGGGGGTGCAACTCGGTTGTCCATAGAAGTCCCAGAACTGCATGCCTTCGTGCGCCATGCGGTCCAGATTCGGGGTAGGCGCCCCGCGCCCTTCCCCGCCGCCATATACGCCCAGGTCCCCCCAGCCGGTGTCGTCCGAGACGATCAGGACAATGTTCGGTTTCTGGCTGGTCTGCGCCAGTGCCGGTGCGACCCCGGCGCAGATCAACGCGGCCGCCGCGGCGACTCTCAGGAGCGCTGGGTGCCTCGATGCAGGTTTATAAAACATAGATTGCTCCGTTGGAGTTGAAAAAATTGCCTGACACTCGTATTGCTTAGGTTTGCTTCTTATTGACCTCGTGTTAACGAAGCTGTGGTGGTCGCTCCCACCCCACCCGTACTGATGACAGGCTCGGCCACGACGACGTCGCGAGGTAAAGATTCTGTTTCGCTCTTTTAAATCGGATTGCTAAATTAGTGGCGGCCCTCGCCTCGTGCTCGTCTTCGCTGATATGTCGAAGCGCTTCCGCCTATTTGAAGCTGGCGCCAAGCGACAACTCGACTGCATTGCCCTTCGGACGATTACGGACTTCAAACTCGTTGACCCAGCGCAGGGATGCTGAAACGGGCCTACTACTCCATTTTCCCGACCAGGTGACGACAGGCCCCATGCCGATCGAGTGCCCGCTCGCGCCTCCGGTGACATCGGCCAGTCCACCGTAGTCGTCGCCCAATTGCTGAACCCAACCGCCGATCAGGCCCACGCCCCAACCGCCGGTGAGGCGCTTTAGCGCGAGCAGGTCCAGAACGCTGACGGGGGCGTTGTGATAGTGCGTGGCGTTATTGGCGGTATAGAACTCGACGCCGTAGTTCGCCGACAACTCAATGTCCTGTGAGGGCAGCAGTTTCGTGTACGCAATGGTCGGGACGAACGTCCAGGTGTTCTGTCCAGCATTGGCAAGACGGCTTGCGCTGTAGGCGCCGGTGGGCGCATACATCTGAATGCTCAACGCAATATGATCGACTTTAGTCAGGTGATAACCGGCGACGACCGGGGTAAAGAAGATGTCGGCGAACTGTGTGCCGCTGTCGGCCGGGAGCAGGCCGTGGAACGACGAAACCGACGTGTACTGAACCGGCACGCTGAATGCCGATGCGAAATTCCAGCCGCCCGCGGTGATGCCCCAGCTCTTTGCCGCGCTGATCAGGTTGTACGAGATATGGTAATCAAGGCCCATTGAAACGGTGCCGGCAACCGGGATGGCTTTGCTTTTGCCGAGCGAGCCTTCGTAGTAAATGGAGGTGACCGAAACCATCCAGTCCGAGGTGGGCGGCACAATCCCCGCATACGGCGCGATCTGCATGCCCGTGATCGGCCGGCCAATCCCCCCTTCTGTCGCGCTCGCGAGCGACACCCAGCCAAATGCCACCGACGCCACCATCGCCGACAGGCAGCCATACGGCAGGCGCCGCGCTGACAATTCATTCATCTTGCAATCCTTTCCTTCTAGAGCCATTTCTTAATTCGAATAGATATATTTCGCATATCTTATTAATTAGATGAATGGAAACCCCACCGTGTCTGGACGCGCGCCGCGCTATCGCAATTGAGTGCGCGTGCACGGCGGACCCGAACGCTGCCTGCGTACTTCGTCGCGGCCAAACCCTACGGCAACCGGGAGATTGCTCTGTTCGTCGCCAAATACCTGGATTACGTTGAGGCGCCCTCGTGCCGCATAAGCACCACCTGCATCGGCGTTTAATTTTCAGCGACGAATCGGGATTTATCGAACCCCTCGTTTCCCGGCATCATCATGCTGCTCTTTGGGCAAACAGGAATTTTGCGGGCCATTCTTTAATAGAGATCAGCACGGAAAGGTCAAGGGGCTCCGAAGTATTGGATTCCACTTCCCCACATGGCAGACTATTAATAACGAAATTTCGATTATTTAACTACGAATCAAACAAATATAAATGGAAATGCCTTTCTCCGTGAATGCAGGAAAAATACGACAATCAATTAGGATCAGTCCTATCGCAGCACGCGCCACGATCTAGCCCCTACGGCTCCGCAGATTTATTTTTAGCTTCTTGCTGCGCCGCCTTCATGTTTTCGAAATGTTAGCAAACACCTTCCTTTTTCGCAACGAGGTTTTATTGCGATAAAGTCGAATTATTTTGTCAAATTTTTATTCAAACGTTAAACAATGTTTCAAATCAAAAAATGGGATACCCATAAAAGAGAAAGAAGAAATTCAACACGTAACCAAATGGATTAAGCCGCTCAATATTGACCGAGAAACGCTGACCCAAGCACTCTTGCGTCAGCGTCAAAGCAATGAAATGTCGGAATGTTCCGGCTTCGAACCGTGTAGTCCATTCCAGGGACCATCGAGAAGATCGATGTCAAGCGTCGCCTCGTTACACGGCGCTGAGCGGACCGAACCGTGCCGAAGCTTTCGAAGCGGGACCGGGGGTATCGCGGGTCGCTAGCGGAACTGAAGGCCGGGGCGGCGTGGCGCGCCCGCTGGATCCGGGAGAGGCCGGGGTCATGTGCCGGGAAAGCCATCAACCGGAACGAGATAAAAAAAACCCCGCTTAAAGGCGGGGTTGATCTTACATTTTTCGGTTACGGGAAATCAGAACGGAATATCGTCATCCATCTCATCAAACCCGCCGCCGGCCGGCGCGCTCGGACGGCTCGAACCACCACCGCCGCTACCCCCACGCGAAGCGCCACCACCACCCGAAGCCACGCGACCACCACCACCGCCGCCACCACTGCGCTCCGACGGCTCGCGGCTATACCCGCCTTCGTCGCCACCACCACCCATCGCGCCACCACGGCCACCCAGCATCTGCATCTGCTCGGCCACGATCTCAGTGGAATAACGATCCGTCCCATCCTGAGCCTGCCACTTACGCGTACGAATGCGCCCTTCGATATAAACCGACGAGCCCTTCTTGAGGTATTCGTTCACGATCTCGGCCAACCGCCCGAAGAACGAAACCCGGTGCCACTCGGTGGCTTCCTTCATTTCGCCGGACGTCTTGTCCTTGTACCGGTCCGTCGTCGCAAGGCGGATGTTCGCCACTGCGTCGCCGCTCGGAAGATAACGGACTTCCGGATCGGCTCCGAGGTTGCCGACGAGAATGACCTTGTTCACGGATGCCATGAGTTTCTCCTGTTGATTCCGTTGCAGGTGGCGCGGCAACGCACGTTTTACGTCTCAGAACCGGCCGGCCCGAGAGGAAAACTGCGCCTCAGCCGGCCACCGGTGAGTTCTATGATGCCTTCCTGAGCGGCGGCGGCTTCATATTTGCCGCGATTATAAGCCAGCAAAATACCAGCCCGGAGCAGGCGAAGAACACCGCGCTCTGTCCGTCCGCCTTCAGCAGCACACCGCCGAGCACGCCGCCAATGGCGAGGCCGATCGACTGCGTGGTGTTGTACACGCCCGTCGCCGCGCCTTTGCGCGAGCCCGGCGCCAGTTTCGACACCAGCGAAGGCTGCGACGCTTCAAGAATATTGAAGCCGAGAAAGTAGATAAACAGGATCCCGGCCACACTCAGAATGGTATGGGGCGCGACGCCCAGCAGCAACTGTCCGATCAGGATAAGACCAATCGCACTGACGAGCACCACCTTCATCTTGCCGCGCTTTTCCGCCGCGATGATCGCCGGGACCATCATCACGAACGACAGCCCCATCACCGGCAAATAAACCTTCCAATGCGACGCGACCGGTAAGCCGCCCGCTTCCAGAATGCGCGGCACCACCAGGAACAGCGCCGTTTGCGTCGCGTGCAGCACCAGCACGCCAAAGTTCAAACGCAGCAACTCGACGTTGTGCAGCACTTCCGAGAACGGTGCGCGCACGTGCACGGGCATGGGCGCGTTCGGCACGATCCAGATCACCACGCCAATCGCCAGAATCGAGAAAATGCCGACCAGCGTGAACAGGCCGCTCATGCCGACCCACTCGAACACGATCGGCGCGCCGACAATCGCCACGGCGAACGACACGCCAATGCTGCCGCCCACCATCGCCATCGCCTTGGTGCGATGCTCTTCGGACGTGAGATCCGCGATAAAAGCGAGCACGGCGGACGACACTGCGCCCATCCCCTGAATCACCCGGCCGACGATGATCCACGTCATGTCGTGCGCCCCCGCCGCGACAAAGCTGCCGAGCGCGAAGATCGCGAGCCCGGTGGCGATCACCGGCTTGCGCCCCACCTTGTCGGAAACCCAGCCGTAGAAGATATACAGCAGCGATTGCGTCACGCCGTATGCGCCGAGCGCGATCCCCACCAGCAGGACGTTGTTTCCGCCGGGGATGGTTTTCGCGTAGATCGAGAACACCGGCATGATCATGAAGAGACCGAGCATGCGCAGGGCAAAGATGCCTGCGAGCGACACGGTCGCACGCAGTTCAGGCGCGCTCATGCGTGAAGAGGTTGCGGACGGATTGGACATCGGGAACGTGTTTTGAATAATCTGGACGGCCTCGTGGCCGGGCGACACACCGTCGGGCAGCATACCTCGGGCGGCCTGCCGTGAGCGACCCGCGACCTGCGGCAAAGACCCACAGGCGTCTTGCAGTCGCACCAAAAGGCCCCACCTGCCACCTTTCCTCACGACGCTGAACCGCTGTCTTACAGCTCGCCGCGCGCCTGTCGGGCGCTGTCAGGTAGTCGTAACAGCGGTCTTGAAAAGTCGTTATAGTAGCAGGTTTAGCCTCTTCCTCTTTCCGCCAGTTCGTGGCCAGGCGATGGGATCAACGCGTGGAACAAATCCGTATCCGTGGGGCTCGTACCCACAATCTGAAGAACGTCAGTCTCGACCTGCCGCGTCACAAGCTCATTGTGATTACCGGCTTGTCGGGCTCGGGCAAATCGTCGCTTGCCTTTGACACGCTCTACGCGGAAGGGCAGCGCCGCTACGTCGAGAGCCTCTCCGCGTACGCACGGCAATTCCTGCAATTGATGGAAAAGCCGGATGTCGACCTGATCGAAGGTCTGTCGCCGGCCATCTCCATCGAACAAAAGGCCACCTCGCACAATCCGCGCTCCACGGTCGGCACCGTCACGGAGATTCACGACTACCTGCGCCTGTTGTTCGCGCGGGTGGGCACGCCCTATTGTCCGGACCACGAAATTCCGCTGCAGGCGCAAAGCGTCTCGCAGATGGTCGACGCCGCGCTCGCCCTGCCGGACGACACCAAGCTGATGATCCTGGCGCCGGTGGTGGCGGACCGCAAGGGCGAACACGTCGAACTGTTCGAGGAAATGCAGGCGCAGGGCTTTATCCGCTTTCGCGTGCGTTCGGGCGGCGGCACCGCCAATGAAGAGGTCGCGAAGATCTACGAAGTGGACTCGCTGCCGAAGCTGAAGAAGAACGACAAGCATACGATCGACGTCGTGGTCGACCGTCTGAAAGTGCGCGCCGATATGAAGCAGCGCCTCGCGGAGTCGTTCGAAACCGCGCTGCGCCTCGCCGACGGCCGCGCCATCGCACTCGAAATGGACACCGACAAGGAGCATCTGTTCAGCTCCAAGTTCGCCTGCCCGATCTGCTCGTATTCGCTGCAGGAGCTCGAGCCGCGTCTGTTCTCGTTCAACAACCCGATGGGCGCGTGCCCGGAGTGCGACGGCCTCGGCCAGATCACTTTCTTCGATCCGAAGCGGGTGGTGGCGCATCCGTCGCTGTCGCTCGCGGCGGGCGCCGTGAAGGGCTGGGACCGGCGCAACCAGTTCTACTTCCAGATGCTGCAAAGTCTCGCGGCGTTTTACGAGTTCGACATCGACGAGGCCTTCGAGGATCTGCCGGAGAAGGTCAAGAAGATCCTGCTGTTCGGCTCGGGCAAGCAGACCATCCCGTTCTCGTACATCAACGAACGCGGCCGGGCGTCGATTCGCGAGCACGTGTTCGAAGGCATTATCCCGAACCTCGAGCGCCGCTACCGCGAGACCGATTCGGTCGCCGTGCGCGAAGAACTCGCCAAGTACCAGAACAACCAGGCCTGCCCCGCCTGCGCCGGCACGCGCCTGCGCCGCGAAGCGCGCTTTGTGCGCATCGGCGCGAACAGCGACGCCCGCGGCATCTTCGAAATCAGCGGCTGGCCGTTGCGCGATGCGCTCGGCTATTTCCAGACCCTGCGCCTGGAAGGCTCGAAGCGCGAGATCGCCGACAAGGTGATCAAGGAGATCGTCGCGCGGCTGATGTTCCTGAATAACGTCGGGCTCGACTATCTGTCGCTCGAACGCAGCGCGGAAACGCTCTCGGGCGGCGAAGCGCAGCGCATCCGGCTCGCCTCGCAGATCGGCTCGGGCCTGACCGGCGTGATGTACGTGCTCGATGAACCGTCCATCGGCCTGCACCAGCGCGACAACGACCGCCTGATTTCGACGCTGAAGCATCTGCGCGATCTCGGCAATTCGGTGATCGTCGTCGAGCACGACGAGGACATGATCCGCATGGCCGACTACGTGGTCGACATGGGCCCGGGCGCCGGCGAACACGGCGGCATGATCATCGCCGAGGGCACGCCCGAAGAGGTGGAGGCCGATGCGGCGTCGATTACCGGCCAGTACCTGTCCGGCGCACGCACCATCCAGTACCCGGACGAGCGCAAGGAGCCCGACGAGCGGCGCCTGCGCATTGTCGAAGCCTACGGCAACAATCTGCAGCGCGTCACGCTCGACCTGCCGGTGGGCCTCCTCACCTGCATCACCGGTGTGTCCGGCTCGGGCAAGTCCACGCTCATCAACGACACGCTGTATCACGCGGTGTCGCATCACCTGTACGGTTCGTCGGCCGAGCCGGCGCCGTACGAAGCGATCGAAGGCCTCGAGCACTTCGACAAGGTCATCAACGTCGACCAGTCGCCGATCGGCCGCACGCCGCGCTCGAATCCGGCCACGTATACCGGCGTGTTCACGCCGATCCGCGAGCTGTTCGCGGGTGTGCCGGCTTCGAAGGAGCGCGGCTACGATCCGGGCCGTTTCTCGTTCAACGTGAAGGGCGGCCGCTGCGAAGCGTGCCAGGGCGACGGCGTGCTGAAGGTGGAAATGCACTTTCTGCCCGACGTCTACGTGCCGTGTGACGTTTGCCACGGCAAGCGCTACAACCGCGAAACGCTCGACGTCCACTACAAGGGCAAAAGCATCAGCGAAGTGCTGGAGCTGACGGTCGAAAACGCGTACGAGTTCTTCAAGCCCGTCCCGGTCGTGGCGCGCAAGCTGAAAACCTTGCTGGACGTGGGTCTTGGCTATATCCGCCTGGGGCAGTCGGCCACCACCTTGTCGGGCGGCGAAGCGCAGCGCGTCAAACTATCGTTGGAACTGAGCAAGCGTGACACCGGTCGCACTCTATACATCCTCGACGAGCCGACCACCGGTTTGCACTTCCACGATATCGCGCTGCTGCTCGAAGTGATTCACCGTTTGCGAGATCAGGGCAATACCGTGGTGATCATCGAGCATAATCTGGATGTAATCAAAACGGCCGACTGGCTGATCGACCTCGGCCCGGAAGGCGGCGCCGGCGGCGGTCAGATCATCGCCCAAGGCACGCCGGAGCAGGTGGCGAAGTCGAAGGCAAGTTTTACCGGTCGATACCTGGCGCCGCTGCTGAAACGCGACGCCGCCAAAAAGTAATGCTGCACACCCCAGGTTGGAGATGGAAATAAGCCATGACCAAGCGTAACGAGGCGCCCGATGAAGGGCAGGTGCAGGATCTGCGCCCACGCCCGGTCAGGCTGACGAGCGACATGAGCCTGCCGAGGCTGTCCGCGGTCGAGATCGGCAGTTACCTGCTGATGCTGTTCGGCATGTGGGCGGTGCTCAATCTCAGGCTGCTCGGCGCGTTGCTGGCCGGGCTGCTGGTGTACCAGCTCATCCAGACGCTCGCGCCGCGCATCGAAAAGCACATGTCCAGCCAGCGCGCGCGCTGGCTCTCGGTGGTGATCCTCGCGGTGGTGATCGTCGGCGGGCTGACGGGTCTCGTGATCGGCATCATCGATCATTTCGAAGGCGACGTACCGAGCGTGCAGATGCTGCTCGACCAGGCCATGCAATTGATCGACGAGGCGCGCGGCCGGATTCCGCAGTTCGTCGCCAACTATCTGCCGGTCGACACCGATCAGATGAAAGCGCGCGCCACCGAGCTGATGCAAACCCACGCCGGCATGCTGCAGCAAGGCGGCAAGAATGCGGCGCGGGTCTTCACGCATATCCTGATCGGCATGATCATCGGCGCGATCATCGCGGTCGGCGCCCAGAAGCACATGCAGCGGCTACCGCTGTCCACCGCGTTCGTCACCCGCGTGACGCGGTTTGCCGACGCCTTCCGCCGCATTGTCTTCGCCCAGGTGAAGATTTCCGCGATCAACGCGGTGTTCACCGGCATCTTCCTGCTGGTGCTGCTGCCGATCTTCCACGACCGGCTGCCGCTGTCGAAGACGCTGGTGCTCGTCACGTTCATCGTCGGCTTGCTGCCGGTGATCGGCAATCTGATCTCGAACACGATCATCGTCGCCGTGGCGCTCTCGGTGAGCTTTCCGGCCGCGGTCATGTCGCTCGTGTTCCTGATCCTGATCCACAAGCTCGAGTACTTCCTGAACGCGCGGATCGTCGGCGGCCAGATCGAGGCGCGTGCGTGGGAATTGCTGGTGGCAATGCTGATCATGGAAGCGGCGTTCGGCATCCAGGGCGTAATCGCCGCGCCGATCTTCTATGCGTATATCAAGCGGGAACTGATCTATCTGCGGCTGGTTTGATGGATCGATGATTTGGCGGCGGCCGTCTTTTTTTACCCAATGCTCCCGGCCGCCTCCGATCAGCGGAACACGACCGTCTTGCTGCCGTTCAGCACGACGCGATGTTCGACATGCCACTTCACCGCCCGCGCCAGCGTCACGCATTCGACGTCGCGGCCGATCGCCGTGAGTTGATCCGGCGTCATGCTGTGGTCGACCCGCTCCACTTCCTGCTCGATGATCGGACCTTCGTCCAGATCGGTCGTCACGTAGTGGGCGGTGGCGCCAATCAGCTTCACGCCGCGATCGAACGCCTGATAGTACGGCTTCGCACCCTTGAAGCTCGGCAGGAACGAGTGGTGAATATTGATCGCACGGCCAGCGAGGCGTTCGCACAACTGCGGCGAGAGGATCTGCATATAACGCGCAAGCACCACCAGATCGGCCTTGTGCTCGTCGATCACTTCGAGCACACGCGCTTCCTGCGCCGCCTTGCCCTCGGGCGTCGACGCCATCAGCGGGAAGTGGTGGAACGGAATGTCGTAGCTCGCCGCAAGTTGATAGAACTCCTTGTGGTTCGAGATGATCGCCGGAATCTCGATGCCCAGTTGACCGGTGCGGTAGCGGAACAGCAGGTCGTTCAGGCAATGGCCGATCTTCGAGACCATGATCACCACGCGCGGCTTCACCGTCGCGTCGTGCAACTCCCAGCGCATGCCGAAGCCGTCCGCGAGCGTGCCGAACGCGCTGCGCAGCGCTTCCAGCCCCGGATCGCCGCCCACCTGCTGGAAATGCACGCGCATGAAGAACTCGCCGGTATGGCTGTCGCCGAACTGCGCGGAGTCGAGAATGTTGCTGCCGCGCTCGAACAGGAAGCCCGATACCGCGTGGACGATGCCGGGCCGGTCGGCGCACGACAGTTTGAGAATAAAGCTGTGATCGGTCGACATGACCTGGGTGACTCCCTTGTTCAATGCGTGATTCGTTGAAAGCGTCGTTGAAAGCGCCGTTGAATGGTTATGCGATGGCCGGCGGCACGAACAACGCGTCGATCCCCACGCAGTCCTCTGCATCGATCCAGCGCCGGCGCAACAGGCAGTCGAGCGTGGCGAGGCTGGCATCGACGGTCAGCGCGTCTTCCTCGATCCAGCGGGCCACTTCGTCGATGCGTGCCAGGCGGTGCTCGCCCACTTCGCCGTCCTGATTGCGCGGCGCGAAATCCGCCGGCAGCGCGAGGTCGTAGACGAAAATCTGCTCGGCCTGGGTGCCTTCCGGCAAGGACTGCAGCACATGCACCGTGCGCCCCGGCGTGGCGCGCGCAGCGATCTCTTCCGGGATGCCGGCTTCTTCCCAGCACTCCTTGACGATCGTCGCCTCGATCCCGAAGCCCCAGCCTATCCCGCCCGCGACCACGTTATCCAGCATGCCGGGGTCCGTGGCCTTGGTGTCGCTGCGGCGCGCGATCCACAATTGCGGCGCGCCCTCCGCGTATTCTACGACGCCGTTCAGATGCACCGCGTAGGTCATGGTGCCGAAGAAGCGCGAGGCGGCGCGTTCGATATACGCGAGCGGCGGCGCATCGAACGCATTGCGGATCGCGTAGGTCTCGTCGCGCCAGCCGGGAATGCGGCCTTCGGCGGCCAGCGCACCGATCACGGCCCCAAGCGCCGCGCTACGCATATCCACGGTGTTCAAGCGCGGCAATAACACCACGCGCGTGGCGTCGATCTCGAAGACGTCGGGCCAGCGGGCCAGCAGGGGCACGTCCGTCGAGCGAATCCAGCCCACCTGCTGGGCGTCGATCCAGAACGGCCGATGCGCGTGCGCATCGAAGCGGCGCGCTTTGATGATAGAAGGCAAGGTCATGAATACTCCAACTGCACGAACGCGATCAATCACGCAGCGCCACGCGAATGCCGATCGCGATAAAGGTTGCGCCCGCAAGGCGATCGAGCCACACGCCGACACGCGGACGGCGCTTCAGCCAGCCGCCGATCATCCCCGCGCACACGCCGAACAGCGAAAACACCAGCACCGTCTGCAGCATGAACACGAGGCCCAGTTCGAGCATCTGCAGCGGCACGCTCTGCACGCCATGCGGCTCGATGAACTGCGGCAGGAACACGAGGAAGAACAGCGTCACCTTCGGATTCAGCATGTTGCCGGACACGCTTTGACGGAACACCGACCACAGCGGCTGAGCCGGCCGCTCATGGGCCGTGGCGAGCCCCTGGCTGCGCAGCGCCTTGATGCCGATCCAGATCAGGTAAGCGGCGCCGGCGTACTTGATGGCCTGGAAAGCCAGCGGCGACGAGCGCAGTAATGCGGCCACGCCCAGCGTGGCGAGCGTCGTGTGGAACGTGATGCCGGCGGCGAAACCGAGTGCCGCGACGAGTCCGGCGGCACGGCCCTGCGAAATGCCGCGCGCCAGCACCTGAAGGTTGTCCGGGCCGGGAGCCAGCGTGATCGCCATCGAGGTGGCGAGAAACAGCAGGAAATTGGGCATGCGTCTTACCTCATCGCGGTGGTCTTGCTGAATGATCGAAGGCGGTTGAAGCGCGGTCAAGGCGCGCTTGCAGCACTCGCCGCGCCGGACACCGGA
This sequence comes from Paraburkholderia sp. GAS38, assembly GCF_050434965.1. Taxonomy (NCBI): domain Bacteria; kingdom Pseudomonadati; phylum Pseudomonadota; class Betaproteobacteria; order Burkholderiales; family Burkholderiaceae; genus Paraburkholderia; species Paraburkholderia sp. GAS38. The sequence goes on from NZ_JBNDJO010000011.1 coordinate 123,874, forward strand.
CGTCCCCGCCCGCGGCTTAGTGGCCGCTAAACTCGGTGACGGTGAAGAGCGGCAACCCCGCCGAGCGCAACAGCGCCGAGCCGCCCAGCTCCGGCAGGTCGATGATAGCCGCGCCTTCGATCACCACCGCGCCCAGTCGCTCGAGCAGTTGCTTGCCGGCCATCATGGTGCCGCCGGTTGCGATCAGGTCGTCGACGATCAGCACGCGGTCGCCCGCTCCACACGCGTCGGCGTGAATCTCGACGGTCGCCGTGCCGTATTCGAGCTCGTACGACTGCGACTCCGTCCGGTAGGGCAGCTTGCCCTGCTTGCGGATCGGAATGAAGCCCACGTTCAGTTCGTACGCCAGCACCGGCCCGATGATGAAACCACGCGCGTCGAGCCCCGCGATGTAGTCGAGCTTCGCGTCGATATAGCGCTGCACGAACAGGTCGATCAGCACCCGAAACGTCTTCGGATGCTGCAGCAGCGGCGTGATATCGCGAAACTGCACGCCGGCCTGCGGCCAGTCGGGCACGGTGCGAATCTGGCTTTTGACGAACGCAGCCGCGTCGAGCGGTGCGCTCGCAAGCGCGTTGGACATGATGGCTCCAGACGGATCCCCAGGGACCCTGGTAAAAGACTTAAGAATCTCGCGCGGCGGCTTCGGGTCGCGCGCCTCGAATCCCGGCCGCTTGCGTGTGCGCGGCACGGCCCGCTGCCGCATGTTCGCTTATGCCGCCGCCCGCTTCAAACGGCCGGTGCGCCCGCCCGGCGATGCTTCGACAGCCGCTCTTCGGCTGCGGCGAGCGCTTCGGGCAAGCCGCGCAGCACGACGATGTCGCTGGCGCGCAGTTTGGTCGACGGGTCCGGCTCCACGCCGCGAATGCCATGACGGCGGATCGCCGTCACCTCGACGCCCAGTCCGAACAAACCGACCTCGGCCAGCGTACGGCCCACCGCGTCCGCGTTCTCGTCGACCGGCACCGATTGTAGTCGCACCTGCTCGTGACTGTCGTCGTCGCCCACGTCGTCGGCGCCGTGAAAATAGCCGCGCAGCAGACTATAGCGCTCGTCGCGCATCTCCTCGACCCGCCGCACCACGCGCCGCATCGGCACGCCCATCAGCACCAGCGTGTGCGAAGCGAGCATCAGGCTGCCCTCGACGATCTCCGGAATCACCTCGGTCGCGCCGGCCGCGAGCAGCTTTTCGAGGTCGGCGTCGTCGACGGTACGCACGATGACCGGCAGCGTCGGCTCCAGTTCGTGGATGTTGTGCAGCACGCGCAGCGCCGACGGCGTATTGGCGTAGGTGATCGCGACCGCCGCCGCGCGGTGGATACCGGCCGCGAGCAAGGACTCGCGCCGCCCGGCGTCGCCGAACACCACGGATTCGCCGGCCGCCGCGGCCGCCGCCACGCGGTCGGGGTCGAGGTCGAGCGCCACGTATGAAAGACCCTCGTGCTCGAGCATGCGCGCAAGGTTCTGCCCCGCCCGCCCGTAGCCGCAGATGATCGTATGGCCGCTTTGCTTCAGGCTTTGCGTGGCGATGCGCGTCATCTGCAGGGACTGCATCATCCATTCAGTCGACGACAGGCGCAGCACAATGCGGTCCGCGTTCTGGATCATGAAGGGCGCGGCCAGCATGGACAGCAGCATCGCGGCGAGAATCGCCTGCAGGAGCGTGGCGTCGACCAGATGCTTGTCGAGAATCAGGTTCAGGAGCACGAAGCCGAATTCGCCGGCCTGCGCGAGGCCGATGCCGGTACGCATCGCCACGCCCGGCGACGCGCCGAACAGGCGCGACAGCGCGGTGATCATGATCAGCTTCAGCAGCATCGGGCCGAGCAGGAAAGCCAGCACGATCAGCGGATGCGTCCAGATCACCATCGGGTTGAGCAGCATGCCGGTGGTGACGAAGAAGAGGCCCAGCAGCACGTCGCGAAACGGCTTGATGTCTTCTTCAACCTGATGCCGGTAAGGCGTCTCGGCGATCAGCATGCCGGCGATGAACGCGCCCAGCGCAAGCGACAAACCGAATTTATCCGTGATGAACGCCGCCCCGAGCGTGACGAGCAGCAGGTTCAGGATGAACAGCTCCTGCGAGCGGCGCCGCGCCACCACATTGAACCAGCGGGTCATGAACTTCTGCCCGACGATCAGCAGCAGAGCCAAGGCGACCACAATCTTCACTGCCGCGAGCCCGAGCGCCGTCATCAGGGTGCGGGAATCGCCACCGAGCGCCGAGATGACAATCAGCAGCGGCACCACCGCCAGATCCTGGAACAGCAGCACGCCGAAGATATTGCGGCCGTGCTCCGTCTCGATCTCGAGCCGCTCCGCCAGCATCTTGCTGACAATAGCCGTCGACGACATGGCAAGCGCCCCGCCCAGCGCGATGCTGCCCTGCCACGTGATATGCACCCAGCGCTCCAGCACGAAGCCGAGCGCCACTGCGACCGCCACCGTGCCGATCACCTGCAGCAGGCCGAGGCCGAACACCAGCCGGCGCATCGAGCGCAGCTTGGCGAGCGAAAACTCCAGCCCGATCGAGAACATCAGGAACACCACGCCGAACTCGGCAAGGTTCTGCGCGCCGATCGAATCCGGAACGATACCGAACGCGTGCGGCCCGACGATGATCCCCACCGTCAGGTAGCCGAGCATCGGCGGCAGGTTCAGGAAACGGAAAACGACGACGCCCGCCACCGATGCCAGCAGCAGGAACAGCGTCATTTCGAGCGGGGAAATCATCTGAAAGCGTCCTGGTTCGTCGACATAACCATCGCACGCAAACCGCCGTGCGACAAGGTTGAGGGGCCGGTGAGGGCAGCGGCCGGAGACAGCCGTCCCGGCGCGGCGAACAAACGCCTTTGCTATACTCCGCGAATGATAGCGAAAATCAATGGCGACCGGGCACTCGCGCTCGCTCGCAACGTGCTCGACATCGAAGCGGACGCCGTGCGCGCGCTTCGCGATCAACTCGACGACGGTTTCGTCGAGGCGATCGATTTCATCCTGGGCTGCCGTGGACGCGTCGTCGTTTCCGGCATCGGCAAATCCGGCCACGTGGCCCGCAAGCTGGCGGCAACCTTCGCCAGCACCGGCACGCCCGCGTTTTTCGTGCATCCGGCGGAGGCCAGCCATGGCGACCTCGGCATGGTCACCTCGGATGACGTGTTCGTGGCCATGTCGAACTCCGGCGAATCCGAAGAGCTGATGGCGATTCTGCCTATCATCAAGCGGCTCGGTTCAAAGCTGATCGCGATCACCGGCAAGCCGGGCTCGAGTCTCGCGCAACTGTCCGACGTGCATCTGAACGCCGGCGTCGCAAAAGAAGCCTGCCCGATGAATCTTGCCCCCACCGCCAGCACCACCGCCGCGCTCGCGCTTGGCGACGCACTTGCGGTTGCCGTGCTGGACGCGCGCGGCTTCGGCCCGGACGACTTCGCCCGCTCGCATCCGGGCGGCGCGCTCGGCCGCCGCCTGCTCACCTATGTGCGCGACGTGATGCGCACCGGCGACCAGGTGCCGAAGGTGATGCCCGAGTCCACCGTGCGCGACGCCCTGTTCCAGTTGACCGCCAAGCGCATGGGCATGACGGCGATCGTCGACGAAAACCAGCGCGTCAAAGGCATCTTCACCGACGGCGACCTGCGCCGCGTGCTCGAGCGCAGCGGCGACTTCCGCGACCTGCCGATCGCCTCCGTAATGACGCCGGGCCCGCGTACCATTGGACCGGATCAACTGGCGGTCGAAGCTGTGGAACTGATGGAACGCCACCGGATCAACCAGATGCTGGTTGTCGACGACGCGGGCAAGCTGATCGGCGCGCTCAACATGCACGACCTGTTCTCCAAGAAGGTGATCTGATGGCTACCGCGTCCCTTACCGCTACTGAGCGCGCGCGCCGCGTCAAGCTGATGATTTTCGACGTCGACGGCGTGCTGACCGACGGCGGCCTGATGTTTACCGCCGAGGGCGACACGATGAAGTCGTTCAACTCGATGGACGGCCACGGCGCGAAGCTGCTACGCGAAGCCGGCATCGACACGGCCATCATCACCGGGCGCAAGTCGGGCATCGTCGCGGTGCGGGCCAAGGAACTGAAGATCACCCATCTGTATCAGGGCATCGAAAACAAGCCCGCGGCCTTCGCCGAGCTGCTCAAGGAAACCGGCCGCACCGCCGAGGAATGCGGCTACATGGGCGACGACTGGGTCGATCTCGGCGTGATGCTGAAGGTCGGCTTCGCCGCCGCGCCCGCCAATTCGCATCCTGAAGTGATCGCGCGGGCCCACTGGGTCAGCGAAGCGCGCGGCGGCCACGGCGCCGTGCGCGAAGTATGCGACACCTTGCTGCGCGCGCAGAACAAGTACGACGCGCTGCTCGCGGCAGCCTGCGCCGGCGGGCAACAGCAGGGCCTTGTCGGATGAACCAGTTCCGCTTCACTTCGCTGATTCCGCTGGTTGCCATGGCGGTGCTCGCCGGGATCACCTGGTGGCTGCTGCAGGCCACCGCGCCGCCGCCGCACGAAGGCGAGATCAAGCCGAAGGAACACACGCCCGACTACTTCGCCGACAACTTCTCGGTGTCGGAGCTGGATCAATCGGGCGCGACGCAGTACCGGCTGACGGCCACCCACCTCGTCCATTACGAAGACGACGAGTTGAGCGATCTCGTCAAGCCGGCCATCCGCGCCTTCCAGCCGGGCAAGCCCATCGTGACGGCGACCGGCGACACCGGCACCGTCAACGGCGATGCCTCGATCGTCGATCTGTACCAGAACGCCCGCATCCTGCGCGCTGCCGGAGACGGCGACCCGGCGATGCAGGCCGATTCCTACCATTTTCGGGTCCTGGTCAACGACGATGTGATTGAGACCGAAAAGCCGGTTAAACTTCAGCGCGGCCTGTCTGTCATGACGGCCAGCGGCATGAACTACAACAACGTCACCCGGGTAATGCAGCTGTTCGGCAACGTCCGTGGCGCGATCGCCGCGTCCGACGCCTCCGGCGGCTCCCTGAAGCAACCCGGGTAATCCAATCCAGCGTGACTGCATGAACGAATCGTTCCCCCGTTTTGACACCGGCCGCGCGCGCACCTTGTCCGCGTGCCGCGCTGGACTTGCTGCGCTGCTGGTCGCGTTGCCGCTCGCAGGCTTTGCGCCGCTGGCGCACGCCGAGCGCGCCGACAAGGACAAGCCGCTCAATATTGAAGCGGACAACATGACCTATGACGACCTGAAGCAGGTCAACATCTTCACCGGACACGTCGTGGCCACCAAAGGCACGATCGTCATCAAGGCGGATCGCGTCGAGGTGACGCAGGATCCGCAGGGCTATCAGTACGCCACCGGCACCTCGAGCGGCGGCAATCTGTCGTACTTCCGCCAGAAGCGCGAGGGGCTGAACGAGTATGTGGAAGGCACCGCCATCCGCATCGACTACGACGGCAAGCAGGACCTCACCACCCTGACGACCAACGCCACCGTGAACCGCCTGCAGGGCCTCTCGACGGTGATGGATACGGTCCACGGCAGCGTCATCACCTATGACGGCCAGAGCGACTTCTATACCGCGAAGGCGGGTCCGGACGTCGCCGGCCCGGGCAATCCGAGCGGCCGCGTGCGCGCCATGCTGTCGCCGCGTAACGGCGGCGCCGCACCGCTGTCCGGCGCCTCGGCCACGCTCGCGCCGTCCACCACGCTTCAGGGAGCCCCGGCCCAGTGAACTCAGTGAATTCGCCTTCCCTCCCCCATCGCAAGCCGGCTGGGACCAGCAGTTCGCTGGTGGTTCGCAATCTGAAGAAGCGCTATGGTTCGCGCACCGTCGTGAAAGACGTGTCGCTCGACGTCAAGAGCGGCGAAGTGGTCGGCCTGCTCGGCCCGAACGGCGCAGGCAAGACCACCTCGTTCTACATGATCGTGGGCCTCGTGCCGCTCGACGCGGGCGAGATCGACCTGGACGGCAAGTCCATCAGCCTGCTGCCCATTCACAAGCGCGCTTCGCTCGGCCTGTCGTATCTGCCGCAGGAAGCCTCGGTGTTCCGTAAGCTCACCGTCGAAGAGAACATTCGCGCGGTGCTGGAGTTGCAACTCGACGAGAGCGGCAAGCGGCTCAACAAGGACACCATCACCACCCGCACGGAAGCGCTGCTCGACGAACTGCAGATCGCGCATCTGCGCGGCAATCCGGCGCTCTCGCTGTCGGGCGGCGAACGCCGGCGTGTGGAAATCGCGCGGGCGCTGGCGACCAATCCGAGCTTCATCCTGCTCGACGAACCGTTCGCCGGCGTCGATCCGATCGCGGTTCTGGAAATCCAGAAGATCGTCAAGTTCCTGAAGCAGCGCAACATCGGCGTGCTGATTACGGACCACAACGTGCGCGAAACGCTCGGCATCTGCGACCATGCGTACATCATCAGCGATGGCAGCGTGCTGGCCGCCGGCGCGCCTGGCGACATCATCGAAAACGAAAACGTGCGGCGCGTCTATCTGGGCGAGCACTTCCGCATGTAACCGCGCAAGGGGCATGCACGGCGGCATCCCCTGCCGCCCGTCCCTTGCTGCGACGGCCTCAGCGTATTTTTGACGCAACGGGCCGCCCGCTTCCCCCGCAAGCCCAATCCGGGCGCACGCGTTATTGCGAATGTCGCAAGGTATCGCGGTCGTGGCAAACTCTTTACAATGAATCTCAACTTGCCATGAAAGCCAGCCTCCAACTCCGCCTGTCGCAGCATCTTGCGCTGACCCCTCAACTGCAACAGTCCATCCGGCTGCTGCAGCTGTCCACGCTCGAACTGCAGCAGGAAGTCGCGATGGCGATCTCCCAGAATCCGTTGCTCGAAAACGAGGACGACTGGATCGCCAGCCCGCTGCGAGTCGCCGCGGACGGTTCGCTGATCGCCCAGGCGCCGAGCAACGCCGCGCCCGAGCAGATGGGCAGCAGTAGTTCCTCGTCGTCCACCAGCACCAGCGAGCGCGCCGAAAACGGCGAGCCGCAGGGCGTCGACGAGTACAACGGCCTCTCCTCGGACAGCAACGGCGACTCCACCCAGTGGAATCTGGACGACTACGGCCGCTCCGGCACCGCCTCGGACGACGACGACCTGCCGCCGCTGCAGATCCACGAATCCAGCACGTCGCTGCGCGACCACCTGATGGCGCAACTGCGCGTCACCCAGGCGAGCCAGCGCGACCGCGCGTTGATCACCTTTCTGATCGAATCGCTCGACGACGACGGCTATCTGACCGCGACCCTCGATGAAGTGCAGGCCGACCTGCCCGAAGAACTCGACGTCGACCTCGACGAGCTGAACGCGGCGCTCGCGCTGCTGCACAGCTTCGACCCACCCGGCGTCGGCGCACGTTCGGCGTCCGAGTGCCTGAAGCTGCAATTGCTGCGACTCGATGCCTCAGCGACCCGCACGCTCGCGCTCGAGATCGTTGCGCACCATCTGGAACTGCTCGCCGCGCGCGACTTCACGCGCCTGCGCAAGCACCTGAAAGCCGGCGACGACGACCTGCGCGACGCGCACGTGCTGATCCGCTCGCTCGAACCGTTCCCCGGCGCGGCTTACGGCAAGGCCGAAGCCGACTACGTGGTGCCCGACATCATGGTGCGCAAGACGGGCCAAGGCTGGCAGGCCGAGCTGAATCCCGAGGTGGTGCCGAAGCTGCGCATCAACCATCTGTACGCGAACATCCTGCGCAACAACCGGGGCGATCCGGGCAGCGGTTCGCTGCGCCAGCAGCTCCAGGAAGCGCGCTGGCTGATCAAGAATATCCAGCAACGTTTCGAGACGATCCTGCGAGTCGCCCAGGCTATTGTCGAGCGTCAGAAGAGCTTTTTTGTCCATGGCGAAATTGCCATGCGGCCCTTGGTTTTGCGGGAAATTGCTGATACGCTGGGCCTACACGAGTCAACTGTCAGCCGTGTGACAACCGGTAAATACATGCTGACCCCATTCGGGACGCTTGAATTTAAGTACTTCTTCGGATCACACGTTTCAACTGACACGGGCGGGGCAGCCTCTTCCACGGCTATCCGCGCGCTCATCAAGCAACTGATAGGAGCGGAAAACACCAAATCTCCTCTTTCAGACAGCCGCATCGCCGAATTGCTGGCGGAGCAAGGATTCGTGGTCGCACGGCGTACTGTGGCCAAGTACCGCGAAGCCCTCAAGATCCCAGCAGTTAACCTGCGCAAGTCTCTTTAGCCCGTCGCGTAGTGTGGCGGGCATTTTCCGGCCGCTCCGCCCGTTGGCGGACAGGCCGGCCGATGCGACCTGCCAGTAGTCAGTCAACGGGGGACGACACAGGCGAGCCGTCAGATCGACCGGTACTGCCCCATCGTGCGGACCAAGCGGCCACTAGCTTGGAGAAGCACTATGAATCTGCAGATCAGTGGACACCATCTCGAAGTAACGCCAGCGTTGCGAGAATACGTGATCACCAAACTGGATAGGGTGCTAAGACATTTCGATCAGGTGATCGATGGCAGTGTGGTCCTCTCGGTCGACAACCACAAGGAAAAGGAAAAGAGGCAGAAGGTTGAAATCAACCTGCATCTGAAGGGCAAGGACATCTTTGTCGAGAGCTGTGACGGCGACCTGTACGCCGCGATTGATCTGATGATCGACAAGCTCGACCGGCAAGTCATACGTCACAAGGATCGCCTGCAGGGTCATCAGCACGAAGCGATCAAGTATCAACCGCTGGCGCCGCAAGTGGACGTGCCGCCGCAATAAGTCGTATCAGGCAGGACCTGTCAGGATCCGAAGGTTTTTCCTGACGCAGCTAAACCGCCCGGCAACGGGCGGTTTTTCGTTGGATGCATCTATGCATGGCGCGCCGCACCATCCATGGTCGTGCTGTTCTATAATGGGCCGGTTACCATCGGGGTCAATCGGGGTTATTCAGCGGGAGTCCTGCCTTTTTGGCCTCCCAAGCACATCGCCGTGAGCATCAGTCGAGAATGGAACGCCACTCAAACGCCACAGCGAGGAATATCCAGGCCACGTTTCCGCCTGCCAACATGAATCGTTTAGCCAAATTTCTTCCCCTCGAAAACGTCGTCGTCGGCCTATCGGTCACCAGCAAGAAACGCGTCTTCGAGCAAGCGGGCCTGATTTTCGAAAACCAGAACGGCATCGCCCGCAGCACGGTCACTGACAATCTGTTTGCGCGCGAGCGCCTCGGGTCGACGGGTCTTGGCGAGGGTGTCGCGATTCCGCATGGCCGGATCAAAGGCTTGAAGCAGCCGCTCGCCGCATTCGTTCGGCTCGCCGAACCGATCCCTTTCGAATCGCCCGACGGTCAGCCGGTGTCGTTGCTGATCTTCCTGCTGGTGCCTGAACAGGCCACCCAGCAGCATCTGGAAATCCTCTCGGAAATCGCCCAACTGCTGTCCGACCGCGAAGCACGCGAGCGGCTGCACACGGAAGAAGACCGCGAAGCGTTGCATCGCCTGCTCACTCAGTGGCAACCTTGATGCATCAGCGACAATCCGCATACGAGCGGGCTCAGCCCCGCACCGAAGCCGGCTCTAGCCGGCCGGCCCGGCTGCGTTAGCGCAGCCGGCGTACGCGGGACAGCGGCCCACACTGGAGTCACGGACTCATGGATACGTCCAGCATCAACGCCCAAAGCATTTTCGACGACAACGCCGCCATGCTGAAACTCAGCTGGCTGACGGGGCATGAAGGCTGGGAGCGCGGCTTCTCGGCAGAAACGGTTGCCTATGCCACGTCGAGCGCCGACCTCGTGGGCCACTTGAACCTGATCCACCCGAACCGCATCCAGGTACTGGGCGACGCTGAAGTCGAGTACTACCAGCGTCAATCCGAAGAAGACCGCTCACGCCATATGGCCGAGCTGATCGCCCTCGAGCCGCCGTTCCTGGTGGTGGCGGGCGGAGTCGCCGCGCCGCCGGAACTGGTCCTGCGCTGTACGCGTTCCTCCACGCCGCTGTTCACCACGCCCATGTCGGCCGCCGCTGTGATCGACAGCCTGCGCCTCTACATGTCGCGCATCCTCGCGCCGCGCGCCACGCTGCACGGCGTGTTTCTCGACATTCTCGGGATGGGCGTGCTGCTCACCGGCGACTCCGGTCTCGGCAAAAGCGAACTCGGCCTTGAACTGATCAGCCGCGGGCACGGCCTCGTGGCCGACGACGCGGTGGATTTCGTGCGCCTCGGGCCGGATTTCGTCGAAGGACGCTGCCCGCCGCTGCTGCAGAATCTGCTGGAAGTGCGCGGCCTGGGCCTGCTCGACATCAAGACCATCTTCGGTGAAACCGCCGTTCGGCGCAAAATGAAGCTGAAGCTGATCGTTCAGCTGGTGCGTCGTCCGGATGGCGAATTCCAGCGCCTGCCGCTCGAAAGCCAGACCGTCGACGTGCTCGGCCTGCCTATCAGCAAGGTCACCATCCAGGTTGCGGCCGGCCGCAACCTCGCGGTGCTGGTGGAAGCCGCCGTGCGCAATACGATCCTGCAATTGCGCGGCATCGACACGCTGCGCGACTTCATGGATCGCCAGCGCCTCGCCATGCAAGACCCGGACAGCCAGTTTCCCGGCAAGCTGATCTGAGCGGCCACGCGGTTGCCGGAGGTGCCCGCCCACCCCGCGTATGCGCCGGCAGGGGGCACGCGCAGGGGGACCAGATGCTATGATGAAACGTACAGATTCGACCACTCCATGCGCATTATTCTGATCACCGGTATTTCCGGCTCCGGCAAATCCGTTGCACTGAACGCGCTTGAAGACGCTGGCTATTACTGCGTCGACAACCTGCCGCCGCGCTTTCTGCCGCAACTCGCCACCTATCTCGCGGAAGACGGTCACGACCGTCTTGCGGTCGCCATCGACGCGCGTTCGAGCGCCTCGCTCGACGACATGCCGGCGATGATCCGCGACCTGTCGCGCCAGCACGATGTGCGGGTGCTGTTCCTGAACGCAAGCACGCAGGCGCTGATCCAGCGTTTCTCCGAAACGCGCCGCCGCCATCCGCTCTCCGGTTCCACCGCGCACGACGCGGACGTCGGCCTGCTCACCTCGCTCGAAGAAGCGATCGAGCGCGAACGTGAACTGGTCGCGAACCTGGCCGAATTCGGCCACCAGATCGATACCAGCAATCTGCGCGCGAACGTGTTGCGCGCGTGGGTCAAGCGCTTCATCGAACAGGAACACAGCGGTCTGGTGCTGATGTTCGAGTCGTTCGGCTTCAAGCGCGGCGTGCCGCTCGACGCCGATTTCGTGTTCGACGTGCGCACGCTGCCGAACCCGTACTACGATCATGAATTACGCCCACTCACCGGGCTCGACCAGCCGGTGATCGATTTCCTCGGCGCACTGCCCGTGGTGCACGACATGATGGGCGACATCGAGACGTTCCTCGCGAAATGGCTGCCGCACTTTCGCGACGACAACCGCAGTTACCTGACTGTGGCTATCGGCTGCACAGGCGGCCAGCACCGATCGGTGTTCATTGCCGAGACGCTCGCCGCGCGTCTTGCCAAGCAGGCCAATGTAATCGTGCGGCACCGCGATGCGCCGGTCGACGTCGGCGAATCATCGAAGTTAGTGGCTTAACCGGCCGCATCGCGCGGCCTTAACTGAAGCGTTGCGCCATGTCCTCTACTTCTGTGCTTGCCGATGTGCCGCTGTTTCCGCTGCATACGGTGCTGTTCCCCGATGGGCTGCTGCCCCTCAAGATCTTCGAAGCGCGCTACCTCGACATGGCGCGCGACTGTCTGCGCGAAAAGACCCCGTTCGGTGTCTGCCTGCTGAAAAGCGGTGGTGAAGTCGCGCTGCCGGATGAACCGTCGGTCCCGGAACACGTTGGATGTCTCGCTGAAATCGACGAATGCGATGTCGAAACCTTCGGCATGCTGCTGATCCGCGCGCGCGGTACGCGGCGTTTCCGGCTGCTGTCGCATCGCGTGGAACATAGTGGCTTGCTGGTAGGGATGGCGGAGCCGCTGCCCGACGACGTGCCGCTCGAAGGCAACCAGCATCTGGCCAAATTCGGCGCATGCGCGGAAGTACTCGAGCGGATCATCGCGACGATTCGCGAGCGCGATCCCGACGGTCTGCCGTTCGCGGAACCGTTCAAGCTCGAAGACCCGACGTGGGTGTCCAACCGGCTCTCGGAAGTGCTGCCAATTGCGCTAAAGGCGCGGCAAAAGCTGATGGAACTGACAGATGCCGGGGCGCGCATCGACGTGGTTCATCACTACATGCAGCAGCATCAGTTGCTGTGAAGGTGAAGGTGACGGCAACGGCAGTTGGCGCGCTCGCGCCAGCCTGCCCCAAGGCAAAGCACTAGATCAGCGACCCTTGCAGGCCGTCCAGCAGCTTGCGCACCGGCGCCGGCACGCCATACGCGTCGATATTGCGCAGCGGCACCCACACGGTTTCCGCGTCGCCCAGCACGGCGCTGCCGCCCCCGGCTCGATCCAGTTCCGCGAGGCGCGGCTCGATATCCAGCTTGAAATGCGTGAATGTATGCGTGAGCGGCGCAAGCGGCGAGACCGCACCGTCACCGCCGAATTCACGTGCGCGCGCGGCGAGCGCGGCTTCATCCGCCGCTTCCGGCAAGCTCCATAGGCCGCCCCAGATACCCGACGGCGGCCGCTTTTCGAGCATCACCGCATCGCCGTCGCACAGCACCAGCATCCACGTGCGACGGGTCGGCACGGCCTTCCTGGGACGCGCGGCCGGCAATTGCCGCTGCCGTCCGCTCACGTTCGCCACGCAGTCCGGCGCGAACGGGCAGCGCTCGCAGTCCGGCTTGCCGCGCATGCACAGCGTCGCGCCGAGGTCCATCAAGCCCTGCGTATAGGCGCTCACCTCTGCGTTGCCGGCGTTGGACGGCAAGAGCGATTCGGCCAGCGTCCACATCGCGTTCTCCACACGCTTTTCGCCCGGGAAACCTTCGACGCCGAACACGCGCGCGAGCACGCGCTTCACGTTGCCGTCGAGAATCGTCGCGCGTGCGCCGAACGCGAATGAGGCGATCGCCGCTGCAGTCGAGCGCCCAATGCCCGGCAGTTCGGCCAGCGCTTCCACGGAAGCCGGAAACGCCCCACCGTGCAATTCGACCACCGCCTGCGCGCAACGGTGCAGGTTACGGGCGCGCGAGTAGTAGCCAAGGCCGGCCCACAACGCCATCACGTCGTCGAGCGGCGCGGCGGCCAGCGCGGCGACATCCGGAAAACGCTCGAGGAAACGCGCGTAGTACGGAATCACCGTCGACACCTGGGTCTGCTGCAACATGATTTCCGACAACCAGATGCGATACGCGTCGCGCGTATTCTGCCAGGGCAGGTCGTGGCGGCCATGCTGACGCTGCCACGCGATCAGGCGTGCAGAGAAATCGGCGAGCGCCGGCGAAGCGGACAGGACGGGTGCGGCAGCTGTCGAGGACGGCGTTAAGCGAGAGGGCATCGGAAAATTAGCGCTGGCAAGTCGGACAAAAGTAAGTCGAGCGCTGCCCCTGCACGATCTGTCTGATCGGCGTCCCACACACTCGGCATGGCAGCCCCGCGCGATCATAGACGAAATAGTCGAGCTGGAAGTAGCCGCTTTCGCCGTCGCTGCCGACGAAATCGCGCAGCGTACTGCCGCCCTTTTCGATGGCGGCCGCGAGCGTCAGGCGCACGGCGTCCGCCAGCAGGTCGTAGCGGACCAGCGAGACGCGGCCGGCCGGCGTGGTTGGCCGGATGCCGGCGCGAAACAGGCTTTCGGACGCGTAAATATTGCCCACGCCCACCACGATCTCACCTGCCAGCAAGGCCTGCTTGACGGAGACCTTGCGCCCGCGCGTCTGCCGGTGCATCAACGCGCCCGAAAAAGCCGGCGAGAATGGTTCGACGCCGAGCCCCGCTAGCAGCGGATGCGCCAGCACGTCGCCGTCTGCGCGCGCATGCCACAGGACGGCGCCGAAGCGCCGCGGGTCGCGATAGCGGAGAATGAATTCGTCGAAGATCCAGTCGACATGGTCGTGCTTCGCAGCCGCCGGCAGGTGCGGCAGATTGCGCAGCACTCGCAGCGTCCCGGTCATGCCCAGGTGCACAATGAACCAGCCCGCGTCGATCTCGAACAGCAGGTACTTGCCGCGCCGTTCCACCTTGTGGACCACACGGCCCCGCAAGGTTTTAGCAAGGTCGGCGGGAATCGGCCAGCGCAGTGCGGGCGTGCGGACGTCGACGCGTTCGACCCGGCGTCCGGAGACATACGGTTCAATTCCGCGTCGGGTAACCTCAACTTCTGGCAACTCTGGCATGTCTAACTGGTCTGCAACTTGCGTGAGTGGTTGTGCGCTTATTGTAGCGAGCGCGTTACAATCGTCCGAAACATTGAACGGATTTCCATGAACTTGTCCTTCGTGAAGCTGTTTTCGAAGCGCCCGGCGCGCACCTCCCGCGTGCCGCACGCTGTGTCCGCTCGCCGTCTGCTCGGCGCCGCAGCGCTTGCCGTGTGGGCGCTCGCCGCCATGCCGGCGCATGCCCAGGATCCCTCGCCGGATACGGACGACAACTCCGTGTCCATGCCCGATGCGTTAGGCGCGCCGACGGCTGACGATCAAAAGAATCTGCCTGACGTCGCGCTGTCGAGTCAGATCGTGTTCCAGGTGCTCGCGGCCGAAGTCGCGCTGCAGCGGGACCAGCCGGCGCCGGCGTATCAGACCTATCTGGCACTGGCGCGCGACACGCACGATCCACGCATGGCGCAACGCGCCACCGAAATCGCGCTGGCCGCCCAGAGTCCTTCGGACGCGCTGGCGGCTGCGCAATTGTGGCAGCAGTATGCGCCCACGTCGGAACGCGCGGCGCAACTCGATGCATCGCTACTCGTGTTGTCGGGCAAGCCCGACGACGCCGAGCCGCTGCTCGCACGCGAACTGGCGAAGGTGCCTGACGAGAACCGCGGCAGCGCCATCCTCGCGCTGCAATTGCTGGTGTCGCGCGGGCCGAATCGCGTCGGCGGCCTGCACGTGCTGCAGGATCTGCTCAAGAACGACATGAACCGGCCCGAGGCGCAACTGGCCATCGCCCGTCAGCAGATCGTGGCGGACGACGCACCGGGCGCACGCAAGTCGCTCGAGCAGGCGCTCACGCTCAAGCCCGACTATCTGCCGGCCGCGTTGACGCTGTCGCAGATGGGCCCGGAAGAGCGCAAGGAAGGCATCGCGTCGCTCGAAAAATACGTCGCGCAGAATCCGAAATCGCATGATGCGCGGCTTGCGCTGGCGCAGATGTACCTCGCAAGCGACCGTCTCGACGACGCGCAAAAGCAGTTCGAGGCGATGCA
This sequence comes from Paraburkholderia sp. GAS38, assembly GCF_050434965.1. NCBI lineage: Bacteria > Pseudomonadati > Pseudomonadota > Betaproteobacteria > Burkholderiales > Burkholderiaceae > Paraburkholderia > Paraburkholderia sp. GAS38. The sequence continues at coordinate 139,169 of NZ_JBNDJO010000011.1, forward strand.
CAAAGACAACGCGAACGACCTGACGCCGTTGATGGCGCTCGCGCTGATCGACATCCAGAAGAAGGATTTCGCGGGCGCGCAGCCGTATCTGGAACAGTACGCGCAGAAGGCGGAGAAAACGCCGGGCGCCGATCCGGGCCAGGCGTACATCTATCTCTCGCAGTTGGCGCTCGAGCAGAAGAACGACGCGGCCGCGAGCGACTGGCTCAACAAGATTTCACCCCAGAGCCAGCAATATATTCCTGCGCAGATCACGCGCGCCCAGTTGCTTGAAAAGCAGGGCAAGCCGGACGACGCCCGCAAGCTGCTCGCCGGTCTGCAGGCTCAGGATCCGCGCGATCAGGCCTTGATCGCGCGCACGGACGCGGCCATCCTGTTCGACGCGAAGCGCTATCAGGAAGCGGAAGACCGGCTGGCGCAGGCCACCGCGGACTACCCGGACGACCCCGATCTGACGTACGACTACGCGATGGCGGCCGAGAAGAACGGCCACTACGACACGATGGAAGCGCAGTTGCGCAAGCTGATCGAGACGCAGCCGGATAACCCGCAGGCCTACAACGCGCTGGGCTATTCGCTCGCCGATCGCGGCGTGCGGCTGCAGGAAGCGGACAAGCTGATCCAGAAGGCGTCGTCGCTGGCGCCGGACGACGCGTTCATCATGGACAGCGTGGGCTGGGTCAAGTATCGCCTCGGCGACACACCGGACGCACTCAAGCTGCTGCGCAAGGCCTACGACCTGCAGCCGAATGCGGAAATCGGCGCCCATCTGGGCGAAGTGCTGTGGAAGTCGGGCGCGCAGGATCAGGCGCGCGACGCCTGGCGCGAAGCGCGCAAGCTGGAACCTGACAACGATACGCTCCTCAAAACGCTCAAACGTTTTCAGGTCAACGATCTCTGATGCTCATTTCGAACCGCTCTACCCGTTTGTTCGGTCGCCCGTTCGTTAGTCCCCAGGCGCCGCGTCGCGCGGCGCTGGGGCTCGCCGTGGCGGCTGCCGTGGCACTGACCGGCTGTGCGTCGGTCAAGCCGCGTGAGCCGTCCACCTCGAACGCCACGACCTCCGTCACCGCGCAGACGAGCCGCGCCTATCACGGCCGCTTTGCCGTGCAGTACGTCGACCAGAACGGCCAGCAGCGCAACGCCTACGGCAACTTCGACTGGCAGGAAGCAGGCGACACGGTCACGCTGCAGTTGCGCAACCCGCTCGGCCAGACGCTCGCCATCGTCACGTCGTCGCCCGCCTCAGCTTCGCTTGAACTGCCGAATCGCCAGCCGCTCACCGCCGACAACGTGTCCACGCTGATGCAGAACGCGCTCGGCTTTGCGTTGCCGGTCGAAGGCCTGCGCTACTGGCTGCAGCCGTCGGCCGCGCCCAGCTCGCGGGCGAAGACCGAGCAGGATCCACAAGATCCGTCGCACCTGAAGGAAATCGTCCAGGACGGCTGGACCATCGACTATCTCGCGTATGCTGATGCACCGGCCACCGGCCTCAAGCGCGTCAACCTGAGCCGCGAGCAGCCGCCGCTCGACATCAAGCTCGTGCTCGACCAATAGACCGGTAAGCCGCGCCACTGCCCTTTGTCCTGAGTCATGATTGAAACGAACGATTCGCTGCGCGATTGCCTCGCGCCAGCGAAGCTGAATCTCTTCCTGCACATCACCGGTCGCCGGCCGGATGGTTATCACGCGCTGCAGACCGTGTTCCAGTTGCTCGACTGGGGCGATTCGCTGCATTTCACGCGCCGTGACGACGGCCGTGTCACGCGTAGCACCGACGTCTCCGGCGTGCCGCCGGAACACGACCTGACGGTGCGTGCCGCGCTGCTGCTGAAGCACCACACGGGCACGGCGGAAGGCGTCGACATCGAAATCGACAAGCGCCTGCCGATGGGCGCGGGCCTCGGCGGCGGCAGCTCGGACGCCGCCACGACACTGCTCGCGCTGAACCGTCTGTGGAAGCTCGATCTGCCGCGCGCGGAATTGCAGGCGCTCGCGCTGAAGCTCGGTGCGGATGTGCCGTTCTTTGTATTTGGAAAAAATGCGTTTGCAGAGGGTGTCGGAGAAGCGTTAGAGACTGTACAATTGCCCGCTCGTTATTTCCTAGTTGTGACGCCGCGGGTTCATGTTCCAACTGCAGCGATTTTTTCCGAAAAATCGTTGACAAGAGATTCAAAACCCCTCACAATTACGGACTTTCTTGCACAACATAGTTGCAGCGCAGAATGGCCAGACAGTTTCGGCCGCAATGACATGCAGCAGGTTGTCGTGGGAAAATACGCGGAAGTTGCGCAGGTGCTGGGATGGTTTGATAACATCGCGCCGGCGCGGATGACTGGATCGGGGGCAAGTGTTTTTGCCGCGTTCCGCAATCGCGATGAAGCAGAAGCGGCGCAAGCCAAACTGCCGAGCGAGTGGAACAGCGCAGTCACAGCAAGCCTGGATACACATCCACTCTTCGCTTTCGCGTCATAGGTTTTGCATCGTCGAGCGGTCCTACACGCTCGGTGAAGCTCAAAGTTAGTGTAGGGGAGTCGCCAAGTTGGTTAAGGCACCGGATTTTGATTCCGGCATTCGAGGGTTCGAGTCCTTCCTCCCCTGCCAAAAATTCTCGCAGTTCCTCGCCCCCCAGCCAGAAGCAGGTGCATGATGAGCAGCCATGACGGCCTGATGGTTTTTACTGGCAACGCGAATCCCGCGCTTGCACAAGAAGTCGTAAAAATCCTCGGTATCCCCCTCGGCAAAGCGATGGTCAGCCGTTTTTCGGACGGCGAAATCCAGGTCGAGATTCAGGAAAACGTACGTGGCAAGGATGTCTTCGTCCTGCAATCCACGTGCGCACCGGCGAACGACAACCTGATGGAACTGATGATCATGGTCGATGCGCTCAAGCGCGCATCCGCTGGCCGGATCACCGCTGCTATCCCCTACTTCGGCTATGCCCGTCAAGATCGTCGCCCGCGTTCGGCGCGCGTTGCGATCTCGGCCAAGGTTGTGGCGAACATGCTGGAAATCGCCGGCGTCGAGCGGATCATCACCATGGATCTGCACGCTGACCAGATTCAAGGTTTCTTCGACATCCCGGTCGACAACATCTACGCCACGCCTGTGCTGCTCGGCGATCTGCGCAAGCAGAATCACGAGAACCTGCTGGTCGTGTCGCCGGACGTTGGCGGCGTGGTCCGCGCCCGTGCGCTGGCGAAGCAACTGAACTGCGATCTCGCCATCATCGACAAGCGTCGCCCGAAGGCGAACATCGCTGAAGTGATGAACATCATCGGTGAAGTCGAAGGCCGTACCTGCGTGATCATGGACGACATGGTCGACACCGCCGGCACGCTCTGCAAGGCGGCTCAGGTGTTGAAGGAACGCGGCGCGATCAAGGTGTTCGCATACGCCACTCACCCGGTTCTGTCGGGCGGTGCTGGCGAGCGTATCGCGGCTTCCGCGCTCGACGAACTGGTCGTGACGGATACGATCCCGCTCGGCGAAGAAGCTCGCTCGTGCGCGAAGATCCGTTCGCTGACAAGCGCAGGTCTCTTGGCCGAAACGTTCTCGCGGATCCGCCGCGGCGATTCGGTGATGTCGCTGTTTGCAGAAAGTTAAGTATTTGCGAAGGCGCAACGTGCATTGAAACATCGCACGCTGCGCTTTTGCACAATCGGCATGAGCGAACGAAGGTTCGTGCCGTCGAGTCTGGGGCCTCAGCCATAATGGCATGAAGGCCCCGTTTTTACTGCCTGGTCGCGGGCAGTGCATTGGAGATTCAACATGAAAGTAGTCGCTTTCGAGCGTTCCCTGCAAGGTACGGGTGCGAGCCGCCGCCTGCGTATTTCCGGCAAGACGCCGGCAATCGTTTATGGCGCTGGTGCTGAACCGCAATTGATCGAACTCGATCACAACGCGCTGTGGCACGCCCTGAAGAAAGAAGTTTTCCATTCGTCGATTCTCGATCTGGAAATCGGCGATAAGGCGCAACAGGTTCTGCTGCGCGACGTGCAATACCACCCGTTCCGTCAGCTCGTGCTGCACGTGGACTTCCAGCGCGTCGATGCAACGAAGAAGCTGCACACCAAGGTGCCGCTGCACTTCATGAACCAGGAATCGAACCCGGCTGTCAAGCTGTCGGGCGCGGTGATCTCGCACGTTCTGAACGAAATCGAAATCGAGTGCCTGCCGTCGGCACTGCCTGAATTCCTCGAAGTCAACCTCGCAACGATCGAAGCTGGTCACACGATGCACGCCAAGGACATCGTCCTGCCGGCTGGTGTCGCACTGGTTGCACACGTTGAAGCTGAAAACCCGGTGGTCGCCTCCGCGACGATCCCGGCTGGCGCGATCGCCGAAGGCGACGCTGCTGCTGCAAGCGAAGGCGAAACGCCGGCCGCTTAAGCTGCATACAGCGAGCAATCCTCTCGATCCGTTTCAATGGAACGGACGATGTGACCCGCCGCGGTTCGCCCCGGCGGGTTTTTTTTGTTTTTTCGGGCCGCGCGGCACGCCACCGGCCTTTAACCCATCATGACTCAATCATGATCAAGCTGATCGTGGGGCTCGGCAACCCGGGCGCCGAATATACCGCGACGCGTCACAACGCCGGTTTCTGGCTGGTCGATCAACTGGCGCGCGAAGCCGGCACTACCTTGCGTGACGAACGCCGCTTTCACGGTTTCTACGCGAAGGCTCGCTTGCATGGCGAAGAGGTGCACCTGCTCGAGCCGCAGACGTACATGAACCGCTCGGGGCAGTCGGTTGTCGCGCTTGCCCATTTCTTCAAGATCCTGCCCGACGAGATTCTCGTCGCGCACGACGAACTCGATCTGCCGCCCGGCACCGTCAAGCTGAAGCTCGGCGGCGGTAGCGGCGGGCACAATGGCCTGAAGGACATTTCCGCGCATCTGTCGTCGCAACAGTATTGGCGGCTGCGCATCGGCATCGGCCATCCGCGCGATCTGATCCCCGAAAGCGCGCGCGCCGGCGCCAAGCCCGACGTCGCCAACTACGTGCTGAAGCCGCCGCGCCGCGAAGAGCAGGACGTGATCGACGCGTCGATCGAACGTGCGCTTGTGCAGATGCCGCTCGTTGTCAAAGGCGAGCTCGACCGGGCGGTCATGCAGTTGCATCGCAACGCGTAGGCGGCGGGTTTCGCCGCGATTGCCCGGCTATCATCAGGATCGAATCGCAGCCATCTATTGGAGGCCCGCTTGAGCCGCTACTGGAGTGACATCGTTAGTCGTCTGACGCCGTATGTGCCGGGTGAACAGCCCGCACTCGCCCATCCCGTCAAGCTCAATACCAACGAGAACCCGTATCCGCCGTCGCCGCGCGTGCTGGCGGCGATCCGTCACGAACTCGGCGACAGCGCGGAATCGCTGCGCCTTTATCCCGATCCGACTGCGCGCAAACTGCGCGAGACCGTCGCGGCACACCACGGCATCCGCGCCGAGCAGGTGTTCGCCGGCAACGGTTCGGACGAGGTGCTCGCTCTGACGTTCCAGGCGCTGCTCAAGCACGACAAGCCCATCCTGTTCCCGGACATCACGTACAGCTTCTATCCGACGTACGCGCGGCTCTTCGAGGTCGACTACCGCACCCTCCCCGTCGACGATGCATTCGCCATCCGCGTCGACGACTACGTTTTGCCCAACGGCGGCGTCCTCTTGCCGAATCCGAACGCGCCGACGGGCCACCCCTTGCCGCTCGCCGAGATCGAACGGCTGGTGGCGCGGCATGCGGAATCCGTAGTGGTGGTCGACGAAGCGTATGTGGATTTCGGCGGACAATCGGCGGTTTCGCTGATCGACCGCTATCCGAATCTGCTGGTGGTGCAGACGGTCTCGAAGTCGCGCTCGCTGGCCGGCATGCGGGTGGGATTTGCGTTCGGCAATGTGGCGCTGATCGAGGCGTTGACCCGCGTCAAGGACAGCTTCAACTCGTATCCGCTCGACCGGCTCGCCCAGGTCGCGGCGATTGCCGCCTACGAAGACGACGCGTGGTTCCGCAATAGTTGCGCGAAAGTCGTCGCGAGCCGCGAGCGTCTTTCCGCAGGCTTGACGGCGCTTGGCTTCAACGTCGTACCGTCAGGAGCGAATTTCGTGTTCGCTCGCCATGAAGGCTACGACGCGGCCACGCTCGCCGCCCGGCTGCGGGACAAGGAGATTTTCGTGCGCCATTTCAAGGCACCGCGGATCGATCAGCACTTGCGCATTTCGATTGGCACCGACGCAGAATGCGACACGCTGCTCGATGCATTGCAGGACGTGTTTCGCGCTTACGTGGGATAAGTGGACTGCGTGGGACAGGTGCATGCGCCGCCTCGCCCACGCACCCTCAGGCCTTCGCGGCCTGCAACGCGTGGTACTTCGCCATCAGGCCTTCAGGCGTCTCCAGATGCTCCGGGTCGCGCGGAATGCATTCCACCGGGCACACCTGGATACACTGCGGCTCGTCGAAATGACCGACGCATTCGGTGCATTTCTTCGGATCGATCACATAGATTTCCGGGCCCATCGAAATGGCGTCGTTCGGGCACTCAGGCTCGCAGACGTCGCAATTGATGCACTCGTCGGTAATCATCAGGGCCATACTTCTCTCACTTCACGCCGGCGCAAGGCCGGCTGTCATTCCGTCAAGACCACAGTTTACGCCGGTTAGGACTGCCCTGCCTGGCCATTGTCCTGATCCAGCAAGGCCACCTTGTCCTTCAGCCATTTTTCGACGGACGGGAACACGAACTTGCTGACGTCGCCGCCCAATTGCGCAATCTCGCGCACGATGGTGCCGGAGATGAACTGGTATTGATCGGACGGCGTCATGAACATGGTTTCGACGTCGGGCAGCAGATAGCGGTTCATGCCGGCCATCTGAAACTCGTATTCGAAGTCCGACACGGCGCGCAGGCCGCGCACGATGACGCGGGCGTTATTGCTGCGGACGAAATCCTTCAATAACCCCTTGAAGCTCATGACCTGCACGTTCGGATAGTGACCGAGCACTTCGTGGGCGATATCGAGGCGCTCTTCGAGCGTGAAGAACGGCTTCTTGTTGCGGCTGTCGGCGACGCCTACCACCAGCGTGTCGAAAATACTCGACGCGCGCCGAACGAGGTCTTCGTGACCGCGCGTCAGCGGGTCGAACGTACCCGGGTACACGGCGACTACCATGAGACTTCTCCTCTCTTCAGACAAATGGGCACGTCAAGCACGCCCGCAGGACGCGTTTGCCGCCGGTCGCGCGCGTGACGGCTAGCCGTCCGGCGCTTGTTTTAGAACGCGCATTATTCCTCATTTTCGCGCTGCAGCAAATGATAGTGGACCGCTCCCGCCTTGCCCTGCCGCACGATGGTCCAGCCCGCCAGCGCGGGCGTCTGTGCGATCTCGAGCGCCTCGCCGGCTTCCACATAGAGGAATCCTTCGGCGCTGACGAGCCGCACCGCCAGCTCCAGCGCGCGGCCCAGCAGGTCGGAGTCGAACGGCGGGTCGAGGAACACCACGTCGAACGACGCGGGCGCAAGGCTTGCCGCGAGGCGCAGTGCGTCGGCCTCGGCGACTTCAATCGTGTTGGGCGCGAGGCGCGCCTGGTTGGCGCGCAACTGCCCGGCTGCCTTCGCGTGGCGCTCGACCATCAGAACCCGGGCCGCGCCGCGCGACGCCGCCTCGAAGCCCAGCGCGCCGCTGCCGGCGAACAGGTCCAGACAGCGCAGGCCGTCGAGCCGCTGGCCGAGCCAGTTGAAGAGCGTTTCGCGCACGCGGTCCGGCGTGGGGCGCAGACCGTCGAGGTCGAGCACGGGCAACGGCGTGCGCTTCCAGTCGCCGCCAATGATGCGGATGGCGTGCGGCTTGCCGCGGTTGGACGACGCGCTGTGCTGACGGGGTGCAGAAGTACGGGGCATGCAGATTCGAACAGTTGAACAGGTTAGGCGATTTGCCCGCAGGCGCTTGCTGGCACCGGGGTTGGAGCGCCAACGTTACCACATGGGGGCACGCATCTCACCCTGGCCGGACGGCTAATGCTATCCATGCGGGCTTGCCTGATAAAATAAGCGGCTTCCAGCGCCTTGCATCCCGCATTGCCACGCTGCCTGCCGCTGCCACCGGTGTTCGCCGGCTGCGCGCACCGGCGCTCGCTCTCACCACGCCAGACCATGTTCAGCTTTTTCAAACGATTCAAGGGTTCGAAAGAGCCCGACGCAACGCCCGAGGAGTCGCAGACGGCGCCGGAATCCGTTGCGCCTGCCGGGACGCAGCGTAGCGCCTCGCCAGCCTCCGCAGCCGCCGTGGAGCGGCCATCAGCGCCAGCAGCTCCCAAGGCCGTAGCTGCGCCGCAGCCGGCCAGTGTCAATGGCGCGCAAGCGGCACCCACCCTCAGCCGGCCGCAAACGCCGCTTCAGGCAGAACCTGACGAAAGCGCGCTCGAAACCGTCGAGATCGTGCCGCCGCCGCTGCCCGAAGCCTCGGCGAAGAAGTCCTGGCTCACGCGCCTGAAGAGCGGCCTGTCGAAGACCAGTTCGAACCTGACGGGCATCTTCGTCGGCACCAAGATCGACGAGGACCTGTACGAGGAACTCGAAACTGCCCTGCTGATGTCCGACGCCGGCGTCGACGCCACCGAATTCCTGCTCGAATCGCTCCGCGAAAAAGTGCGCGCCGAGCGGCTGAGCGATCCGCAGCAGGTCAAGACCGCGCTGCGCACGCTGCTGATCGACCTGCTCAAGCCGCTTGAAAAATCCCTGATGCTCGGCCGCGCCCAGCCGCTCGTGATGATGATCGCGGGCGTGAACGGCGCGGGCAAGACCACCAGCATCGGCAAGCTGGCGAAGCATCTGCAGAGCTTCGATCAGTCCGTGCTGCTCGCCGCCGGCGACACGTTTCGCGCCGCCGCCCGCGAACAGCTCGCGATCTGGGGCGAACGCAACAACGTGACGGTCGTATCGCAGGAAAGCGGCGATCCGGCCGCGGTGATCTTCGACGCGGTGGGCGCCGCGCGCGCGCGCAAGATCGACGTGCTGATGGCCGACACGGCCGGTCGTTTGCCGACCCAGTTGCATCTCATGGAAGAGCTGCGCAAGGTCAAGCGCGTGATCGGCAAGGCCATGGACAGCGCGCCGCACGAGGTGCTGCTCGTCATCGACGCGAACACCGGTCAGAACGCCCTCACGCAAGTGAAAGCATTCGACGACGCGCTGGGCCTCACCGGTTTGATCGTCACCAAGCTCGACGGCACGGCCAAGGGCGGCATTCTTGCGGCGATTGCACGGCAACGGCCGATCCCGGTGTACTTCATTGGAGTCGGCGAGAAGGTCGAAGATTTGCAGCCGTTCAGCGCGGAAGAGTTTTCCGACGCGTTGCTGGGCGGTTGACCAGCAACGCGGCCAAAAGGGCTGCAGGCAAGCCGCACAATCACCGCACCAACAAAGAGGGCACCCCGCGGGGTGCCCTCTTTGCTTCTAGTTTGACCACCAGCCAAACCGGCCAGTCAGTCAGCTACCTTCGTCACTCCGCATCCGGCTGCACACCAGGCGCCGCCCGCGCGAACGCGTCGAGTTGCGACGCGTGATCGTGAATGCGCTGGATCGTCGGAAATCGCGTCACGTCGATCTTGAAGCGTTGTGCGTTGAACACCTGCGGTACGAGACACGCATCGGCGAGCGTCGGCGTGTCGCCGAAGCACAGCTTGCCGGTCCGCGAATCGCCGGCCAGATGCCGTTCGAGCGTCGTAAAACCCGCCTCGACCCAGTGACGATACCAGGCGTCCTTGGTCTCGTCGTCGGTGCCCACCGTGTGCTTCAGATACTTCAGCACCCGCAGGTTGTCCAACGGATGAATCTCGCAGGCAATCTGCAGCGCCACCGAGCGCACATAGGCACGATCGGCCGGCGCCTTCGGCAATAACGGCGGCTCGGGATGCGTCTCCTCCAGATACTCGATGATCGCGAGCGACTGCTGCAGCACGTTGTCGCCATCCACCAGCGTGGGCACCACCCCATCCGGATTCAGCTTGCGATACTCCGGCTTGAGCTGCTCACCGCCATCGCGCAGCATGTGGATAGGCGCATAGTCGTACGGCAGATTCTTCAGGTTCAGCGCAATGCGCACGCGATACGACGCCGAGCTCCGAAAATAGCTATAAAGCTTCATATTGATTTGTCTCCTCCCCACCGTGATTTCAGACGACCCGCACGCTGAACTCGCCTAGCCCGTCCACGCCACCTTTCATCGTATCGCCCTTCACCACCGCGCCGACGCCTTCAGGCGTGCCCGTGAAGATCAGATCGCCGGGGTACAGTTCGTACAGCGTCGACAGGTAAGCCACCGTCTCCGCCACCGACCAGATCAGTTGCGACACGTCCGAACGCTGCTTTTCCTCACCGTTGACGTTCAGCCAGATCGCGCCCTTGCCGACCTGTCCCACTGTCGACACCGGATGGATCGGACCCAGCGGCGCCGAGTGATCGAAGCCCTTCGCGGTGTCCCAGGGACGGCCCAGCTTCTTCGCTTCAGCCTGCAGATCGCGACGCGTCATGTCGAGTCCGAGCGCATAGCCGTAGACATGCTCAAGCGCCTGCTCGACCGGAATGTCCTTGCCGGCCTTGCCGATGGCGGCGACCAGTTCCATTTCGAAATGGACGTTCTTCGACTGCGCCGGATACGGGAATTGGCCGGTCTCGCCTGGTGCGACATAGACCACGGCGTCGGCGGGCTTGCTGAAGAAGAACGGCGGCTCACGGTCAGGGTCGTGCCCCATCTCGCGCGCGTGCGCCTCGTAATTGCGGCCCACACAGTAGATGCGGCGCACCGCGAACTGATCGCTGGACCCCACGACCGGCACCGCGACCACCGGTGCGGGAGCAAACACGTAACTCATCCCGTTCTCCAATCTTTAGTAAGCGCCGCGGGCGCGGCAATAAAACGTTGAGTGTAACGCGCAGGGAAACATGGGTGGCGCGAGGAAGGCACAAACGCGCCGCCCAGCGGGCCTTATGGCCGGATGGCCATACCGCCGCCATCTTCCCGCCAGCTTGCAAGATCGCTGCAGATGCGATACTCACTACAGGTACCGCTTCGAGTGCCGCCTCCGGCACGGCCGGCGGCAGCACCTTAACCTTTGAATACCGTGACCAACCGCGTCGAGCGCGAGGCCACCCAGCCACACTGAACCCGATGACCGAATCAGCCGAAACCGTTGCCTCCGAGTTCCCCTGCGCCCGCTTTATCAAGGAGATCGGCCGCGGCCCGAACGGCGCCCGCGCGCTCACGTCCGAGGACACGCACGCGCTCTATCGCGCGATGCTCGACGGACGCGTCGGCGATCTGGAGCTCGGCGCGGTGCTGCTGGCCTACCGGGTGAAAGGCGAAACCGCCGACGAACTCGCCGCGATGCTGGCGGCCGCTCACGCCTCGTTCGAACCGATCCAGATTGCGCACGGCGCCTACCGGCCGGTGTCCATTCCCAGCTACAACGGCGCGCGCAAGCAGCCCAATCTGGTGCCGCTGCTCGCGCTGCTGCTGGCCCGTGAAGGCGTCCCGGTGCTCGTGCACGGCGTCAGCGAAGATCCGGGCCGCGTGACCAGCGCGGAAATTTTCACGCATCTGCAGATTGCGCACGCGCAAAGCCACGCGGAGATCGAAGACAACCTCGCCGCGCGCCGGCTAGCCTTTGCGCCAATCACCGCTCTCGCGCCGAAGCTCGCGCGCCTGCTCGCCTTACGGCGCCGAATGGGCGTGCGCAATTCCACCCATACGCTCGTCAAGATCCTGCAGCCGTTCGCGCCGGCGGGGCTGCGGCTCGTCAACTACACGCATCCGCCCTATCGCGAGAGTCTCACCCAGTTGTTCAGCACACATCCGGATGCCGCCGCCGGCGGTGCGCTGCTCGCGCGCGGCACCGAGGGCGAAGCGGTGGCCGATACGCGCCGCCAGGTCCAGATCGACTGGCTGCACGACGGCATCTGCGACACGCGGGTGGCGGCCGAACGCTCGTCGGCCGACGCGCCTGAAGTGGAACTGCCGGAAGCGCGCGACGCCGCGACCACCGCCGCATGGATCGACGCCGTGCTGCGCGGCGAGGCGCCGGTGCCGGGCGCGATCGAGCGGCAGATCGAAGTGATCGTGGATATCGCCAGAACCCCGCTATGACGGGCGTCGCGGTATCGCCGAAACCGCAGTCATGACGGGCGTCACGGCGTGCTAAAGCCCGGCGCGCGACGCCGTGCAACGTGTCATTGCGCGGATCGGCGGTTGACACGCCGCGGCTCGCTCGCATACATTGGACCCATGCGTTCCCTTCCGAACACCCTCCGAATTACCTCCGGCCGCCTAGCGCGGCCCCTATCGCTACGTCTAGCGTAAGCCAGGCGTAGCGCCGCGCGTTGGCCGCCTCCGCGGCTCAGGCCCGGTCCTCAAAGCAGTTCCCGTAGTTCAGCGTCACCCCAAACCGTCGTTCCTTTTACAACCTGTCAGTCGTCTGCATTCGTCCGTTTACCCTTCGGACGAGTCGCGAGGGTCACATGCACGTTGCCTCTGCATCACTCAATCCCTTTACCGGCGTCATGATCGCCATGATGTGCCTTGTCCGCGCCCGTTCGTTGCTCCCGCTAGCGCCCGGCTGGCGGGCCGTGCACCTGTGGCAGCCCGCCCGCCGCTCGACGCCACACCCCTTGGCATCCAACGAAACGAACGAGGCTCACCATGTTGCGCAACCCCGCTGAAAAATACCGCCCCTTCCCCGCCGTCCGTTTGACCGGCCGAAAATGGCCCAGCCGCACGATCCAGCAGGCGCCGGTCTGGATGAGCACCGATCTGCGCGATGGCAACCAGGCGCTGATCGAACCCATGAACAGCGCGCAAAAGCTCGAATTCTTCGAGATGCTGGTCGCGATCGGCTTCAAGGAAATCGAAGTCGGCTTTCCGTCGGCTTCGCAGACCGACTTCGATTTCGTGCGCAAGCTGATCGACGAAAAACGCATTCCCGACGACGTGACGATCGAAGTGCTCGTCCAGGCACGCGAGGAACTGATCGCGCGCACCTTCGAGGCGCTCGACGGCGTGCCGCGCGCGATCGTGCATCTCTACAACGCGATCGCGCCGTCGTTCCGCAAGATCGTCTTCAACCAGTCGAAGGATGAGGTGAAAGCGCTCGCGGTCGAGGGCACCCGGCTCATCAAGCAGTACGCGCAAGCGCGGCCGCAGACGCACTGGATCTACCAGTACTCGCCGGAAACCTTCAGCATGACCGAGCTGCCGTTTGCCCGCGAGGTGTGCGACGCGGTCGCGCAAACGTGGCGGCCCACGCGCGATCACAAGATGATCGTGAACCTGCCCGCCACAATCGAGTCCGCCACCCCGAACGTGTACGCCGATCAGATCGAATGGATGGACCGCAACCTCGGCTACCGGGACAGCATCGTGTTGTCGGTGCATCCGCATAACGACCGCGGCACCGCGGTCGCGGCCGCCGAGCTCGCGCTGATGGCCGGCGCCGACCGCATCGAAGGCTGCCTGTTCGGCAATGGCGAACGCACCGGCAACGTCGACCTCGTCACGCTCGCGATGAACCTCTACTCGCAGGGCATCGACCCGGGCCTCGATTTCTCGGACATCGACGCCGTGCGCCGCGTGGTGGAGCGTTGCAACCAGTTGCCCGTGCATCCGCGCCATCCGTACGCCGGCGACCTCGTCTATACGGCGTTCTCCGGCTCGCATCAGGACGCCATCCGCAAGGGCTTCGCGCAGCAGGCGCCGGAAGCCGTCTGGGAGGTGCCGTACCTGCCGGTCGACCCGGCCGATGTAGGACGCAGCTATGATGCCGTGATCCGCGTCAACAGCCAGTCGGGCAAGGGCGGCTCGACCTATCTGCTCGAGCGCGGTATGGGCTTCACGCCGTCGCGCCGCGTGCAAATCGAGTTCAGCCAGGCCGTGCAGGCGGCCGCGGATCACAGCGGCGCCGAGATAAGCGGCGAGGCGATCTGCGCGTTGTTCGCGCGGGAATACTTCGAGGTTGCCGGGCCGGCGCGGCGCGTCAATGCGTCGACGGTCCGGTGGGAGAACCGCGACTTCAGCGTGGCTGCGGCGAAACCTGCGCGCGGCACGCAGGGGCAGGGGCAGGGGCAATACGAAGCGGTTGAGCAACACGCCCAGCGTGTTACCGCCGCGCTCGCGACCGCCTCAGAGCAGCCTGTCGAACTCACCTCGGTGGAAAGCACGCGTACAGCAGACGGCCGCACGGCCGTGTTCGTGGGCTGCCGCGTCGGTGAACAGGGAGTCCGTTACGGCGTTGGGGTCAGCCCGGAGGATGTAGCCGCAGTCGTGGACGCGGTTGTCAGCGCGGTCAACCGGGCCTGCGGGGCGAATCGGGCCGTGTGGCAAGAGCCTGACCGTCGAGCCGCAGCCTGAGGTCCACGTGTCGGCCAGCAGGCATGCAAAGGCAGGCGAAAGCTTGAGCGGGCGCGGCACGATCTGCCGCCTCCGTGCGCGGGCCGCTCAAAAAGCGGCCTGACGAAAGAAGCCCACCGGCCTCACTCGATCGCGCAACGCGTCGCCTGCCATGCCACCAGCCGCCAATGCCCGTCCACCTGAGCGTGGATCGCGGTATAGGCAATCGGAAACAGCAACGCGCCGTTGTTCGCCTCCATCTCGATCAGCGCGCGGCCGGTCACGATAAAGGTCTCGCGGCCGGCCGGCAGCACATCCTGCGACTGGATCTCGATCTGCCGGTAGCGGCGGCGCCCGGCCGTGATCCCGTCGATGAACTGCTGCTTCGTTTCGCGTTTGCCATTCGTATGGATATAGCTCACGTTGTCGGAGAGCAGCGTGTCGAGCAACGGCCCGTTACCGTCGACCATCGCGCGAAAACGGTCGCGCTCGAGTCCACGAATCGCTTCGATCACCTTTTCGGCCATTGCTCAGCCCCTTTGCCTCGACGGGCCGACAGTGGCCACGGTCGTCAGAAGTTACGTTGCAAATATAGCTGGCTGAAATTTATACCAGGATTCGGCTCTTTGATACCGCTGTTCGCCAGGTGCTGAATCCGGTAGCTCGCCAGGTGCGCTGGACGGCTGCCGGGCAGCCATCCGATCGAATTCGGCCCCGCCCCAGGCCGGAATCCGCCCTTCCCGGTGCGGTTCGCCCCCGCCAGACACCGAGTAAACCCTCTATATATTGGGGGCCACAAGAGCAATAAATCATAAGAAGAAAGCCTGAAACCGCCGGATTGCTGCCCCAAACCTCAAAAAACCGGTGATTCCGCACAGACAGATGCGTATCCACAGCAAATCCTACGCTCATCCCCGGGAAGTTGCAGAAGGCGTATGATGCTATTGAAAATCAAATTTCGATAGCCATGCGGGAACCGGGATACCCCCACGCACTCTAAGTATTAGCACTCGGTAATTCAGAGTGCTAACATCCACGCTGGAGTCGAAGTTCGACTGAGCAATTTGCTGATTCCAAGGAGTTTTCTACGTGAGCAACGCAATGACCCTTCCGAGTACTCTAAGCCCGTCGTCGGCTAAGGCCGCTTCGGCAGGTGCACTGGCGCTCTCGCATTCTTCGCTGCTGCCCGGTCAACTGGGCAATATCGACGCCTACATCCAGGCCGTGAACCGGATTCCGATGCTGACGCCGGCGGAAGAACGCCAGTTCGCCACTGAATTCCGCGACCAGGCCAATCTGGAGTCTGCGCGCCGCCTTGTCCTGTCGCACCTGCGGCTGGTGGTTTCGATCGCGCGTAACTATCTGGGCTACGGCCTGCCGCATGCCGACCTGATCCAGGAAGGCAATATCGGCCTGATGAAGGCCGTGAAGCGCTTCGACCCGGAGCAGAACGTACGTCTCGTGTCGTATGCCATGCACTGGATCAAGGCTGAGATTCACGAATACATCCTGCGCAACTGGCGCATGGTGAAGGTCGCCACCACCAAGGCGCAGCGCAAGCTGTTCTTCAACCTGCGCAGCCACAAGCAGGGCTTGGGCGCGTTCACGCCGGACGAGATCGAAGGTCTCGCCAAGGAACTGAACGTCAAGCGCGAGGAAGTGGCCGAGATGGAAACGCGGCTGTCCGGCGGCGACATCGCACTGGAAGGCCAGGTCGAGGACGGTGAGGAATCGTACGCGCCCATCGCCTATCTGGCCGATTCGCATAGCGAACCGACGGCTGTGCTCGCCGCGCGTCAGCGCGACAAGCTGCAGAGCGACGGTATCGCCAGCGCGCTGGAATCGTTGGATGCACGCAGCCGCCGCATCATCGAAGCGCGCTGGCTGCACGTCGAAGACGACGGCTCGGGCGGTTCCACGCTGCATGATCTCGCCGACGAATTCGGCGTGTCGGCCGAGCGGATTCGCCAGATCGAAGCCAGCGCCATGAAGAAAATGCGCAGCGCATTGAACGAGTACGCTTAACGCCCAACACGGCGCACACGGCACCCTCCGGTGCCCTGTCAGACACTAGCCCTGCCTTCGTAAGACGGCAGGGCTTTTTCTTGCTCCCGTGGAAATCGCACCCCGTTTCCTTGACGTATCGCAAGCTTGCTTGTATTACTGAGATGGACGGCACCCTTCCGCGACCCAATGCCACGGTCGCGAACTTCCTCGCTGCCAGCCCCTATCTTAATATCGTTATGTACTCGCCAAGCCGCCCAGGTCACCTGCGCGGTTTGAATCCGACCGGGCAAACCGGTGTGAAGTCGTCCATCGACCGATCATGACCATAACGCTACACGACAGGAATCCGCCTCGCGCCACCCTGCGCGCGCGAATCGCCAACTGGGCGCGCGGCCCCACCTTTGGGCGAGATATCGCCATCGTGCTCGCCATCAAATTTGCACTCCTGATGGTCCTGAAGTACGCCTTCTTCAATCATCCTCTGGCGGACAACATGTCCATGCCGCCCGCACTCGTTGCGCAAGCCCTGCTTTCAGCGCCTGCCCCGCATCCGTCTCAAGGTGATCAACATGCCCGTTAGCGAAGTCGTCGATCTTTCGCGCCTCCAGTTCGCCGTGACGGCGCTTTATCACTTTCTGTTCGTCCCCCTGACGCTTGGACTGTCGTGGCTGCTCGTCATCATGGAAGCCGTCTACGTGATGACCGGCAAGCAGATCTACAAGGACATGACGCAGTTCTGGGGCAAGCTGTTCGGCATCAACTTCGCCATGGGCGTCACGACCGGCCTCACGCTCGAGTTCCAGTTCGGCACCAACTGGTCGTATTACTCGCATTACGTGGGCGACATCTTCGGCGTGCCGCTCGCCGTCGAAGGGCTGATGGCTTTCTTCCTCGAATCGACTTTCGTCGGCCTGTTCTTCTTCGGCTGGAACCGTCTGTCGCGAGTGCAGCATCTGATCGTCACCTTCCTCGTGGCGCTGGGCTCGAACCTGTCGGCGCTGTGGATTCTGGTCGCGAACGGCTGGATGAACAATCCGGTCGGCGCCGAGTTCAACTACGAAACCATGCGCATGGAGCTGTCGAGCATCTTCGCCGTGCTGTTCAACCCAGTGGCGCAGGTGAAGTTCGTGCATACGGTGTCGGCCGGTTATGTGACCGCGTCGATGTTCGTGCTCGGCATCTCGTCGTGGTATCTGCTCAAGCGCCGCGACACCGAATTCGCGCTGCGCTCGTTTGCGATTGCGGCGGGTTTCGGCCTGGCGTCGACGGTCTGTGTGATCGTGCTCGGCGACGAATCGGGCTACCGCACCGGCGAAGTCCAGCAGGTCAAACTCGCCGCCATCGAATCGGAATGGGAAACCGCGCCGGCACCGGCGCCGTTCACGATCTTCGGCATTCCGAACCAGAAGGAAGAGCGGACCGACTACGCGATCCGGATTCCGTACGCACTCGGCATTATCGCGACGCGTTCGCTCGATGAACCGGTGCTCGGCCTGAAGGATCTGATCGCGCACAACGAAATCCGCATCAAGGACGGCATGCTCGCGTACGGGGCGCTGCAGCAGTTGAAGCAAGGCAATGCCACCGACGACGCCAGGACCACCTTCGCACTCCACAAGGACAATCTCGGCTACGCGCTGATGCTCAAGCAGTTCACCGCCAACGTCACCGACGCGACGCCGGAACAGATCGCCCAGGCGGCGAAGAAGACCATCCCGCCCGTGCTGCCGGTGTTCTTCTCGTTCCGGATCATGGTGGGCCTCGGCATCCTGTTTCTTGCGACCTTCGTGCTGGCGTTCTGGTTCTGCGCACAGCGTTCGCTGCTGCTCGACAAGCGCCGCTGGTTCCTGCGCTGGGCCGTGTGGGCCATTCCATTGCCGTGGATCGCGGCGGAATTCGGCTGGGTGGTGGCCGAAGTGGGCCGTCAACCGTGGACCATTGCCGGCATCCTGCCCACGGCATTGTCTGCCTCGAGCCTGACGGCCACCGACCTGTATCTGAGCATTGGCGGCTTCGTGGTGTTCTACACGGCGCTCTTCGTGATCGAGATCACGCTGATGTTCAAGTACGCGCGCCTCGGCCCGTCGTCACTGCATACGGGACGCTACCACCACGAAACGCCGCCGCCCGGTCAACCGTCCAAGCCGCTGAGCACCACGGCCGCATGAGTCGCCATCACGCTGCGCAAGCTGTCCAAGCTGTGTAAAAGGGAAAAATCATCATGGATTACGCAACCCTCAAAGTGATCTGGTGGGTCCTGATCGGCGTGTTGCTGATCGGCTTCGCCCTCACCGACGGTTTCGACATGGGCACGGCCATTCTGCTGCCCTTCATCGCGAAGACCGATACGGAGCGGCGCATCGTCGTCAATACGGTCGGCGCAACGTGGGAAGGCAACCAGGTCTGGTTCATCACCGCAGGCGGCGCGATGTTCGCCGCGTGGCCGCTCGTCTACGCCGCGTCGTTTTCGGGTTTCTATTTCGCCATGCTGCTGGTGCTGTTCTCGCTGTTCTTCCGGCCGGTGGGTTTCGACTACCGCAGCAAGCGTGAAGATCCGCGCTGGCGTAGCGCGTGGGACTGGGCGCTGTTCATCGGCGGCTTCGTGCCGGCGCTGGTGATCGGCGTCGCCTTCGGCAACCTGCTGCAAGGCGTGCCGTTCTCGTTCGATACGGACTTGCGCGTCACCTACCACGGCAGTTTCTTCGCGCTGCTCAATCCGTTTGCGGTGCTGTGCGGGCTCGTCAGCGTGTCGATGCTGGCCGCGCACGGCGCCGCCTTCGTGAAGATGAAAACGGACGACGTGATTGCGCGTCGCGCGTCGCTGGCGTTGCGCATCGCGTCGCTGGCCGGCGTGGTGTTGTTCCTGGTTGCCGGCGCGCTGGTTGCGACGATGATCGGCGGCTATCAGATCGTCGACGCCGCGCCGTTCGATACGGTCGCCAATCCGCTGTTGAAGAGCGTGATCGGAGCGCCCGGTTTGTGGCTCACCAATTACTCCACCTACCCGTGGATGGTCGCGGCGCCGGTGATCGGCGTAGTGGGCGGTATGCTGGCCGTGCTGCTCGCAAGCTCGCGCTTTGAGAAGAGCGCGTTTATCTGCACCGGGCTGATGATCGTCGGCGTGATCCTGACGGCAGGCTTCTCGATGTTCCCGTTCATCATGCCGTCGTCGCTCGACGGACGCAGCAGCCTCACCGTGTGGGATTCGACTTCGAGCCAGATGACGCTGCAGATCATGCTGATCGCCGTGATCATCTTCCTGCCCATCATCCTGATCTACACGAGCTGGGTGTACCGCGTGATGCGCGGCAAGGTGACGAGGGCCGCGCTCGAGGAGAACAGCCACTCGATGTATTGAGGCGTCCTTCCCATGGCGTCGCAGACGTAAATGAAACTGAATTCACAGGAGCACATGATGTGGTATTTCAGCTGGATTCTCGGTATTGGCGTGGCCCTCTCGTTTGGCATCATCAATGTGATGTGGCTCGAGTCGCAGCGGCCGGCTGAGGCGGCGGCAAAGCGCAAGACGGATTGACCACCTGCTGAGGAACCCTGATGAGCGGCTTGTTCAAGCAGCTCATTCATGGCGAGCGGTAAACGAAAGAGCGGCGCCTGAATGACAGGCGCCGCTCTTTTTCGTGCAGATTCATTCCCGTGACACGGAGACGGTCGAAGCCGCTCCCGTGTCACATCGCGTCACGCCGGTTGAGGCGTAACCCCACCCGTTGCACCCGCCGCCGGCAAACGTGCCGACAACTGCTGCGCATAACGCGGTGCAGCCTCACCGACGACGATGTGGAACGTATCCGGCGAGATCCACGCCACGTCGAGCGCGGCGAGACGCTGACGATCCACCGCGGTCGGGTCCGTCACCACGACGCGCAGACGGGTCGACGCCACCGCATCCAGCGACACGATATTGGTCGCACCGCCGAACACCGCGAGCCAGCGCGCCGGATCGGGATCGAGCGGACCGCTTTGCGCACCGGCAACCGCTGCAGCAGGAGCAGCAGACGCTGCCGCCGCCACTGCCGGCTTAGCCTCGACGCCGCCGCCCTGAGCAATCACGGTACGGATTTCGTCGGCGATGATGTCCGCTTCCGGTCCGATGATCACCTGCACGCTGGTAGCGCCACGCTTCAGCACACCACGCGCACCGATCGTCTTCAGATCCGCTTCCGAAACCTTGCTCGGGTCCACCACCGACAGACGCAGACGCGTCGTACAGGCATCGACGATCGACAGGTTCGCGGCGCCGCCCAATGCTGCGATATAGCGCTGGGCACGCGGCACGGATGCGGCAGCAGCCGGTGCAACGTAACCGCCCTTATCGAACGACTCGATCTGTTCTTCAGCAGCAGCGGGTTCGCGGCCCGGCGTCGCCATATTGAACTTGCGGATGAAGAAGCGGAACAGGCCGTAGTACACGACGGCGTAGATCGCACCGATCACCAGCGCCCACCAGCCCTTGGTCGACAGACCGTAGTTCAGCACATAGTCGATCGCGCCAGCCGAGAAGGTGAAGCCGAGGTGAATCCCCAGCGCCGAGCAGACGGCGAGCGAGATACCGGTCAGCACCGCGTGGATCGCATACAGCACCGGTGCGAGGAACATGAAGCTGAATTCGATCGGCTCGGTCACGCCCGTCAGGAACGAGGTGAGCGCCATCGAGAACAGCAGGCCGCCGACCATCGCGCGGCGTTCCTTCGGTGCCTCATGGAACATCGCGAGACACGCGGCCGGCAGGCCGAACATCATCACCGGGAAGAAGCCCGTCATGAAGGTGCCGGCGGTCGGGTCGCCCGCGAAGAAGCGGTGCAGGTCGCCCGTGACCGCAGCCCCGCCACCCGGCGGCGTGAAGCTGCCGAACACGAACCACGTCAGCGAGTTCAGGATGTGGTGCAGGCCCGTCACCAGCAGCAAGCGGTTCAGCACGCCGAACACGAAGGCGCCGATCGCGCCGGCGGTGGTCAGCCAGTGGCCGGCCATGTCGATCGCCGACTGCACCGGTTGCCAGACGTAGCCGAGCACAATGCCGATCACCAGACAGGTCACCCCCGTGACAATCGGCACGAAGCGTTTCCCTCCAAAGAACGCGAGGTACTCGGGTAGCTTGATGTCCTTGTACTTGTTGTACAACATCCCGGCCACGAGACCCGCCACGATCCCCGACAACACGCCCATGTTGAGCTTGTCGTTGATGTCCTTCATCACCGCGATTTCGACCAGATAACCGATCGCGCCCGCGAGCGCCGCCACGCCGTTGTTGTCCTTCGCGAAGCCGACCGCGATGCCGATTGCAAACAGCAGCGGCAGGTTGTCGAAAATCGCACCGCCCGCGTCGGCGATCATCTTGATGTTGAACACATCAGGCTGGCCAAGTCGCAGCAGCAGCCCGGCAACCGGTAGCACCGCAATCGGCAGCATCAGCGCGCGGCCGAGCCGCTGCACCTTCAGAAACGGATTCCCATCCATTTACACCTCCAATCCTTTGTCTCTTCGTCGAGTCGTAGCTTTACGTGGTTATGTAGCGAAATTGCGCCGTGGACTGTGTGGGGTTCAGTCCAGCGGCCAGGTTTCGCGGCTCACTGCTCTTACCGCCTGCGCCGACTCCAGCGCCAGGACATCCTGGGCACGTTGTTGGCACAGCTGATAATTGAGGTTGCGCACTCGCGCCTTGATGCCCGGCACCGACACCGGGTCCACCGACAGCTCGGTCACGCCCAGGCCGACGAGCAGCGGCACGGCCAGCGGATCGCCCGCCAGTGCCCCGCACACGCCCACCCATTTGCCATGCCTGTTCGCGCCCTGCACGGTCGCTGCAATCAGGCGCAGCACCGCCGGATGCAGACCGTCGGCTTGCGCGGCGAGGTCGGCCTGGCAGCGGTCCATCGCCAGCGTGTATTGCGTCAGATCGTTGGTGCCGATCGAGAGGAAGTCCGCGTACTGCGACAGTTGATCGGCCAGCAACGCCGCCGACGGCACTTCGATCATCACGCCGACTTCGATCGGATCGGTGCGGCCCATCTCGCGGGCGAATTCGTCGATGCGCTTGCGCAAGCGGATCAGTTCGCCGGCGTCCGTCACCATCGGCAGCAGGATGCGCACAGCGCCGAGCGGTTGCACCGCCAGCAGGCCGCGCAACTGGTCGTCGAGCAGGTCCGGGCGGACTTGCGCCAGACGGATGCCGCGCAGGCCGAGCGCGGGGTTCGGCTCGGGCGGCAGCGTCAGATAATCGACTTCCTTGTCCGCGCCGACATCCAGCGTGCGGATGATGGCGGTACGGCCGGCGAGCGCATCGACGATCGACTGATAGCTTTGGCGATGCTCGTCGGTGGTCGGGGCCGAGGCGCGGTGGATGAACAGCAGTTCGGTGCGCAGCAGGCCAACCGCATCCGCGCCGTTCTCGACCGCCGTCTTCGCGTCGTCCAGCGTGGCGATGTTCGCCGCCACTTCGACCGCGTGGCCGTCCGCCGTCGCGGCTGCCTGTTGCGAGGTGCGGCGGTTCGCTTCGCGCACGCCGGCAAGCCGTGTGCGTTCGACGCGGGCGCGCTCTACGTCCAGCGCCGTCGGCGCAAATTCGATTCGCCCGGCAGACGCATCGACCACGACTTCGGTGCCTTCGGGAATCGCATGCAGGGCGTCGCCCACGGCTACCAGCGCCGGAATGCCGCTCTGCCGCGCGAGAATCGCCGCGTGCGAGGTCGCGCCGCCACGGGCCATCACCAGTGCCGTGACATGCGTACGGTCCAGCGACGACAGATCGGAAGGCGTGAACTCTTCGGCCACCAGCACGGCTTCGTTCGGCAGCGTCCGTGCCGCGTTGTTCGAATAGCCGAGCGCGCGCAGCACGCGCTTTTCCAGATCGCGCAGATCCGCGGCCCGTTCGGCGAGCAGCGCGTCGTCGACTTTCGTCAGGACTGCGATCTGTGCGCGGATCGACTGGCGCCATGCAAAGCCGGCGCTCTTTCCAAGGCTGATCTGATCGCGTGCCGCGTCGAGCAGCGTCGGATCTTCAAGCAAGACGCGGTGGACCGCGAAAATGCCCGCCTCGCCATGCGCGCCGCGTTGCGAGGCATCGCGCACTGTTGTGTTCAGTTCGGCGTCGACGGTGGCAAGCGCCTTGTCGAGCAGACGGCTTTCCGCCGCCGACGTGCCGCTTGCCGTCTCGGGTGGATCGAGATCCGCATCGTCCCAGCGCACCAGCTTGCCGACCGCGATGCCAGGCGCCGCGCAAACGCCCGCTAGCGTATTGGGCGCGAGCGGCGCACCGCCTGTCTGGGCCATCAGAGGCGCCGGCGAACTTTGCCGGGCCGGCTTTTCTTCGACTTCGCCATGCGCTTCGCGCAGCAACTCATGCGCGACCGCTTCGACCGCGGCAGCCGCTTGCGGACCGACGCCGAGAATTTCGACCGTCGCACCTTCGCCCGCGCCGAGGCCGAGCAGACCCACGACGCTTTCGATCGGCGCCTTACGGCCGTCGTAACGCACTTCAACGCGTGCATCGAGACCGCGCGCCGCTTCACGCGCACGAGCCGCGGGACGCGCATGCAAACCGCCGGCGTGACCGAGCGTCACCGTCTGGCGCGCTTCTTCCGTCACATGAGTCGCCTGGCGCGAGGCTTCCGCCGCCGCGCCGCCTCGCTCGCGCAGCACCAGCAACGGCGTTTTACCCGCCTTCAGCATGCCGCCTTCCGCGCGCTCGACGATCTCGAACGCATCCGAGTTCGCAATCGCAATCACCGACACCAGGCTCGGCGCATTGCACGCCACCAGATCCTGATCGAACTCGATCAACAGATCGCCAGTGCGCACCTGGGCGCCCTGCGCGACCTTCGGCGTAAAGCCGCGGCCGTTCAGTTCGACCGTGTCGATACCGATGTGCAGCAGGATCTCCGCGCCCTCGGCCGTCGCCAGCGTCAGCGCATGACCGGTGCGCGCCAGATGCGTGACAACCCCGTCGCACGGCGCGACGAGTTTGCCCTCCAGCGGATCCACGCCAATCCCGTCGCCGAACATGCCGCCCGAAAACACAGGGTCGGGCACGTTCGCGAGCGGCACGACCGGACCGGTCATGGGCGCGAGCAAAACAATATGGCCTTGGGAATGGCTCATCAAGCGGGACTCCTCGACACGTCGCATCTGATTTCTCGATCAGTGAGTTTCGGTGACTTTATTCAGATGGCGCGGCGCATCGGGATTGCGTCCGCGTGCGGCGGCAAGACCCGCAGCCATCACGTAAAAGGAAAGAATGGCGGCGATCGGGTCGAGCGCCGCATGGGCCGTCGTCACGAGCGGCAAAGTGGCTTCCGGCACATCGGCCGGGGCGGCGAGCAGCACGCGTGCGCCGCGCGCCTGCATGTCGCGGGCAAGCTGGATCAGGCCGGCCTGCTCGGGGCCGCGCGGCGCGAACACCAGCAGCGGGTAGTCGCGATCGATCAACTCCATCGGACCATGGCGCACTTCGGCGCTTGAAAACGCCTCGGCCTGGATGCCCGAGGTTTCCTTGAGCTTAAGCGCCGCTTCCTGCGCGATCGCAAGACCGAGACCCCGGCCGATCACGATCATGCGTTCGACACCGCGCAATTCTTCAACGGCCTGGCTCCAGTCGAGCTGGCCGGCGCGCCGCAAGGCTTCGGGCAAGTCGCGCAGCGCAGCGAGCAACGCTTCGTCGCGCTGCCAGTGCGCCACCAGTTGCGCGGAGATCGACAGCATCGCGATATAGCTCTTGGTGGCCGCGACGCTCAATTCAGGACCGGCGACGAGCGGCAGGTGCCATTCGCACGCGTCGGACAGCGGCGATTGCGGCGCGTTCACGGCGGCCACGGTCAGGGCGCCGGCCTCGCGCAACGCAACCATCGTGCCGACCAGATCCGGGCTCTTGCCGGACTGCGAGAACGCGACAGCCAACTGATCGCGCACTTGCAATGGCGCCTGCTGCAGCGTCGCCACGGACATCGGCAACGAAGCGACCGGCACGCCGATGCGGCTCATGGTAAGGCTTGCGAAATAACTGGCTGCGTGGTCCGAGCTACCGCGTGCCACAGTGAGCGCGACATGGCGCGGATGTTCAGCGAGCTTCCGCGCGAGCGCCTCGACGCGCGACGTATCGGCAAGCTGCGCGGCGACCACTTCGGCGGACGCCAGCGCTTCGTTAAGCATATTCGACAATTGATTCTCCTTCGACGTAAGTCGCGGTCAGCGCCAGTTCACGATCGAACACGACGATATCGGCCCAGGCACCGCGCGCGATGCGGCCGCGGTCTTCGATGCCGAGGTAGTCGGCGGCGTAGCGCGACAGACGGTTTGACACATCGGCCATAGGCAAGCCGATCGATACCAGATTGCGCAGCGCCTGATCCATCGTCAGGGTGCTGCCGGCGAGCGTGCCGTCGGCAAGACGGACGCCGCCCAGACACTTCGTGACATGCTGGCTGCCGAGACGGTACTCACCGTCCGGCATGCCGGTAGCGGAGGTGCTGTCGGTCACCACATACACGCGCGGAATCGCCCGCATGGCGGCGCGAATCGCGCC
The DNA here is from genome assembly GCF_050434965.1 of Paraburkholderia sp. GAS38. Taxonomy (NCBI): domain Bacteria; kingdom Pseudomonadati; phylum Pseudomonadota; class Betaproteobacteria; order Burkholderiales; family Burkholderiaceae; genus Paraburkholderia; species Paraburkholderia sp. GAS38. The sequence goes on from NZ_JBNDJO010000011.1 coordinate 165,080, forward strand.
AGGATGCACGTGCAGCAGATCGGGGATGATCTCCGCGAACTCGGCGTGCGCGAGCGCGGCGCCGACCATGCCGGGATTGCGGTGATGCAGCGGCGACATCGCGTTGAACAGATGCGTAAAGCCGCACGCGCCGTGCTTGAGCGCGGCGACGGCATCGTCGTAGGTACCGAGCGAATGGCCGAGCTGCACGCGCACGCCGCGCGCGGCGATTTCGGAAATGATGTCCATGTGGCCGGAGATTTCCGGCGCGATCGTGACCACGCGGATTGGCGCGATGGACAGATACTTCAGCACTTCATCGAGCACCGCCGACACCGCGGCGTCCGGCTGCGCACCGAGCTTGCCGGGATTGATATACGGGCCTTCGAGGTGAACCCCCAGCACGCGCGAACCACCCGGCGTGCGCACCCGGGCGACGTCGCCGAGATTCGCGACCACGTTCATCAGCTCTTCGCGCGGCGCGGTCATCGTGGTGGCGAGCAGGCTGGTGGTGCCGAAGCGGGCGTGCGTGCGCGTGATCGTCTCGATCGCGTTGCCCGCCTCCATGACGTCGGAGCCGCCGCCGCCGTGCACGTGCAGATCGATGAAGCCCGGCAGGATATAGGGCGCGTCGTTGGTGGACGGGTCGACCCGCTCGCCCGTGAGCGACGTGATGCGGCCGTTTTCGTATTCGAGCGTGCCGTAAATCCACCCATCGGTGGTGAGTATGTTTCCGGTCAGCATGAGTCTCTCTGATATTACGTAGTGCGATACGTTGCCAATTCGCGCTCTTCAGCCTTGCGCGAGGGTTGCGCCGATACTGCGCCGGTCCTGCGACGTTATTGCGCCCTCATTGGCGCAACTCGGCGACAAAGTCGTAGTAATCGTCCCGGCAGTAGGTGTCCGTCAATTCGATCGCGCGCTGATCGGCGCTATAGCCGATGCGCGTGATCACCAGCAGCGCCGAGCGCGGCTCGATGTCCATCAACGACGCAATCTCGCTCGTCGCATTGACGGCCCGAAAGTGCTGCAGCGCGCGCACCACCGCCATGCCGCGCTGTTCCAGATAGCTGTACAACGACACGCCGATGGCCTGCGGGTCGGGCACGATCGAGGCCGGCAACGCCGAATGCTCCACCGCCATCACGATGCCGTCCGCGCGCCGCAGGCGCCGCAGACTCGTGACCGCCGCGCCCGGCGACAGGCCGAGGTGCACCAGTTCGTCGCGATTCGCCGCGCGGATGCCGCGCTCGAGCCAGACTGAGTCCGGACGAAAGCCGCGTTGCTGCATCTTTTTCGTGAAGCCGGTGAGCCGCGACAGCGGATCTTCGACGCGCGGCGTGATGAAGCTGCCCGCTCCTCGCGCACGCCGGATCAGGCCTTGCTCGACCAGCAGCTCAATCGCCTTGCGCGCGGTAATGCGCGACACGCCAATCGCATCCGACAACGTACGCTCCGACGGCAACGCCTCGCCGGCCGACCAGACGCCACAGTGGATCGCCGTGGCCAGGTTGCGCGCGAGTTGCAGATAGAGCGGCGTGACGTTGCGAGCGTCAGGCATCAATGCGGACCAGCGTGTTTCCATGGGACTCGGATGGGTCGAAAGGACGAGCACGGGCTACGAAAGGAGAGCCCATTATATAACCACCATAATACCAGTCAATCGAGTTGTTTCAGGCCTCGCAGATCGCCCTCAAAGCCTTGATGGGAAAGGGATTTAGCGTGATTTACAGCGATTTTCCGGGCATCTTCGATGATCGGTATTTACCCGTATTCGGCATCATTTCCGGCCCAGTAGCGAACCACTGGTTCGCTACCGCACAGAGCGCTTAACATCACCTTGCTAGTTTCGTCTTACTAATGCCTTGCGATGCGGCTGGAGCACAATATTTTCCGTTTTTATATAGGATGGCAGCCAATATCCCGCTGTGTGACACTCACGAAACCCCCCGGAGAGCCGTACGTTGACCGATCCCACAGCGCTGCGGCGCGCTGAGGCAGTTCGCCACTTCAACCGCTTCTATACGAAGCACGTCGGCGCACTGCATGAGCGCCTGCAAAAAAGCGCGTTCTCATTGACCGAGGTGCGCGTGCTGCATGAACTGGCACGCGAACGCGCACAAACCGCCGCGGTACTGACGCGCAACCTGGGACTCGACAGCGGCTATCTGAGCCGTCTGCTGACGAGCTTCGAGCGCCGCAACCTGATCACCCGGCGTCCCTCGGAAAGCGACGCGCGTCAGTCGCTCATCGCGCTTACCGACGAGGGTCATGCCGCTTATGCACCGCTCGACTGCGCCGCCATCGAAGAAGTGCTGTCGGTGCTGGAACGGCTCGCAGACAGTTCGCAGGAGCAACTGATCGGCGCCATGAAGCTCGTCGAACGGCTGCTCGACGATCAGCCGCGGCGCGGCATCATCACCTTGCGGGCGCCGCGCGGCGGCGAATATGGCTGGCTGGTGCACCGGCAAGCCATATTGTTCGCCAGCGAACACGGCTGGGATCAATCGTTCGAAGGATGGCTCGCGAAGACGGTCGCGGACTTCACGCTGAATCGCGATCCGCTACGCGAGACCTGCTGGATCGCCGAACAGGACGATTCGATTGTCGGTTCAGCCATGGTGATGGGCGTGTCGGCCACGGTCGCGCGGGTCGAACTGCTGTACATCGAGCCCGATATGCGCCGCCTCGGTATCGGCACGCAACTGGTCGACGAATGCGCGCGATTCGCGAGACGCGCGGGCTATACCAAGCTGACGCTCTCGACCGTCACCACGCTTGCCGAGTCGCGGCGGCTCTGCGAGCGCGCCGGGTTTATCTGCGCCAGCTCGACGCCGGAGCTACGCTTCGGCCATGACCTGACGGTGGAGCGCTGGGAGCGCGATCTGTAGAGGGGCTTGGGCGGCTGCAGCTCGAAGAGAATCTAGAAAATCAACTCCCCCACCGCCGCCGCCAATGCCACCACCAGCCATGGGGGCGTACGCAGTGCCCACAGCAGCACCAGCGCAGCGGCGGCAAAGGCAACGTCGGTGAGGCTGCGGAGTGAATGAACGCAAAGCGGCGAGTAGAACGCTGCGCCCAGCAAGCCAACGACGGCGGCATTGATACCCAGTAGCGCGTAACGCACCCAGCGCACCGAGCGCAGCCGGTCCCACAGGGGCACCACGCCAACCACGAGCAGAAACGAAGGCAGAAAGATGGCGACCACCGCGATTGCCGCTCCGACAATGCCCGCCGGCTGCTGGCTGGAAACGCTGCCGAGGAAAGCCGCGAAGGTGAAGAGCGGACCCGGCACCGCTTGAGCAGCACCGTAACCGGCGATAAAAGCGTCGGGCCGAACCCAGCCGGACGTCACCACGACTGACTCGAGCAAGGGCAGCACGACGTGACCGCCGCCGAAAACCAGCGAACCCACCCGAAAGAAACTGCTGAACAGATGCAGCGCGTAACTGCCCGAGAGTGCCGCCATGGCCGGCAACCCGAACAGCAGCGCCGCAAACAGCGCGAGCACGAGTGCAGGATGCGCCGCGGTACTCCTCGTGATCGGCTCACCCGCGCTACCCGGTACGGGCAAGCGGTGTCGCAGCAACCAGCCCGCCAGTGCACCGACCAGCAGTGCGGCAATTTGCATCAACGGCGTCGCGCCGCTGAGCATCACGGCCGCAGCCACTGCAGCAATTGCCAGCCGCGGCAAATCCGGACAGAGCGTGCGAGTCATGCTCCAGAGTGCTTGCGCGACGACCGCTACGGCGGCCAGTCCGAGGCCATGCAACCAGCCGGCGGAGGCGGCGCCGGCGCCGTAGTGCGTCATCACAAGCCCAAACGCCCACAACAAAACCGCGGACGGCAAGGTAAAGCCGAGCCACGCGGCAAACGCACCAGCGAGACCACCCTGTCTCAGCCCAAGTGCGATGCCGACCTGGCTGCTCGACGGTCCCGGCATGAACTGGCAGAGCGCAACGATATCGGCAAATGCTTCGTCGCTCAGCCATGCCCTCCGTTTGACGAATTCATCGCGGAAGAAGCCGATATGCGCGACCGGACCGCCGAAGCAAGTAAGGCCCAGTTTCAGGAAGATCAGGAAAATGCGCGGCGCAGTGAGGCGCGCCATTGAGTCCTGTGAAGCCATGCAGCAGTCCTCGTAGAACAGGCGTGGCGAATTATCCAGCATCTGCGACGTGGCAAGAGCGAGGCGCAGTGTTTCGATGGCGCGGGTTGGTTCGGGTGGCGTAAAAAAAGCGCCATGGTCATCCATGGCGCCTGGTGTTTCGCGGCCCGCTGTCGCGGTCTACGCCGTGCTTAGAACGACGGCACCACCGAACCCTTGAACTGCGTCTTGATGAACTGGCGCACGTCTTCCGATTGATAAGCCGCCACCAGCTTCTTCACCCACGGCTTGTCCTTGTCCTGGGTGCGCACGGCAATCAGGTTCGCGTACGGGCTGTGGATGTCCTCGAGCGCGATGGCATCCCTGGTCGGCTGCAAGCCGCCGGCAAGTGCGTAGTTGGTGTTGATGGCAGCGGCGTCGACGTCGGACAGCGAGCGCGGCAATTGCGCCGCATCCAGTTCGACCAGCTTCACCTTCTTCGGATTGTCGGCAACGTCGAGCGGCGTCGCGCTGTTGCCGTTCGTGCCGGCGCCGGCCTTCAGCTTGAGCACGCCCTGCGCCTGCAGCAACAGCAGCGCGCGGTTCTCATTGGACGGATCGTTCGGCACGGCGACCTTCGCACCCTGCGGCAGGTCCTTCAGCGACTTGATCTTCTTCGAGTAGATGCCGAGCGGCGAGATGTAGGTGAGACCGGCGCTGACGATCTTGTAGCCGCGCTGCTTCACCTGGCTGTCGAGGTAGGGCTGGTGCTGGAAGCTGTTGGCATCCAGATCGCCGGCGTCGAGCGCGGCGTTCGGCTGCACATAATCGTTGAATTCGATGACCTTCACGTTCAGGCCTTCGCGCTGCGCCACTTTCTGGACCACGGCCCAGATTTGCGCATCGGGACCGCTGATGGTGCCGACCTTGATGACCTTGTCATCGGCATGAGCGGAGAAGCTGGTGACGAAGGCGGCGGTAGCGACAACTGCGGAGAGGGCTTTCAGGATATTTCTGCGCTGCATGGTGTTCTCGTTGGTTCTGATCGGTGTCAGATTCAGGTGAAAAGCCGGTGGCGTATTGCGTACCGCCGACTGGACCGCAAATGGTCTCATAGGGCCGGCGAGAAGTGAAATATCACGATCTCATATCGGTATGCCGTGGGGCGTACGGGGATGCGATGCGTGAGCACCGGGGCTGAATCTGCCAACTCTGGTGTGATGCTTCGAGACCAACAGGGATCAACAGAACGAAAAGAAATAGCGGGTCGCCATGCGCGTGCCAAGAGCACGCGCATGGCATCCAGCCTTAATCGAGCAGCAGCTTGATATCGTGCACCCAGGGCGCGGCGCCCTGGCCATCGCGGGCGAAGAGCCGCAGCTTGCCGTCCGGGTCGAAGACATAGCTCGCAGCCGTGTGGTCCATCGTATAGCTATCGGGCGTCTTGCCCGGCACCTTCGCGTAGTAGACGCGGAAGTCCTTTGTCACCTTGGTGAGCTGCGCCTCGTCGGCGGGACGCAAGCCGACAAACGAAGGATTGAAGGCCGGCACATACTGCGCCATCAGCGCCGCGGTATCGCGCTCGGGATCGACGGTGACGAACAACACCTGGACGCGGCTGGCATCCGTGGGTCCGAGTTGCTGCAGCGCTTGCGAAAGCTCGGCCATCGTCGTCGGACAGACGTCCGGGCAATGCGTGTAGCCGAAGAACAGCACCACCACCTTGCCCTTGTAGTCCGCGAGCGTGCGAGTCTTGCCGGTGGTGTCGGGTAACGAGAAGTCCGTGCCGAACTGCGCATTGCCGGTGATGTCGACGTTCTGGAACGAGGGAGCGGGTTTGCCGCAGCCAGAGGCCAGTAGCGCGCCGCCGAGCGCACAGGTCATCATGGCGGCGCGCGCGAGGCGCGCTAGCCGGTTTGTGAGCATGGTGTTACGCGCCGATCAGGACACGTGCATAGTGATCGATCAACAGCGCGGCGAACAGCAGCGACAGATAAATGATCGAGTAACGGAACAACTGACGCGCGAGTGTATCGGAGTACTCCCGATAGATCTTCCACGCGTATGCGAGAAACACGGCGCCGAGCAGCACCGCGGCCAGCAGATAAACGACGCCGCTCATGCCGGAGATGAACGGCATCAACGTGACCGCGAACAGGATCACGGAATACAGGAAAATATGCAGCCGCGTGTACTGCTCGCCATGGGTGTTCGGCAGCATCGGCAGACCGGCGTTTTCGTAGTCCTTGCGGCGATACAGCGCGAGCGCCCAGAAATGCGGCGGCGTCCACACGAAGATGATCAACACCAGAATCCATGCATCGCCGGGCACGTGGCCCGTGACTGCGGCCCACCCCAGCGCCGGCGGCATGGCACCCGAAGCGCCGCCGATCACGATGTTCTGCGGCGTGGCCGGCTTGAGCAGCAGCGTGTAGATAACGGCATAGCCGACGAAAGTGGCGATCGTCAGCCACATGGTCAGCGGATTGGCGAACGTATAAAGCGTCCACATGCCAAGGCCGCCGAGCACCGCCGAAAACAGCAGGATTTGCCCCGTGGTGATTTCGCCGCGTGCCGACGGACGCCACGAGGTGCGGCGCATCTTCGCGTCGATCTTCTGTTCGACGAGGCAATTGATGGCGAAGGCCGCGCCGGCCAGCAGCCAGATGCCGACTGTGCCGCCGATCAGCACGGCCCACGGCACCATGCCGGGCGTGGAGAGGAACATACCGATCACCGCGCAGAACACGGCAAGCTGCGTCACGCGCGGCTTGGTCAGCGCGATGTATTGGGAAATCCGGCTACCGGGGGTCTGGGAAAGAGTTGTGCTGTCCATGAGGGTCACGCTGGCGCGGCATCGCGCGCGGGCAACGCGGCGCGGCCGGGACGGCTATAAGCGATCCGAAAGTTTAGCATAACGAGCAGGAGCAGCAGGATTGCGGCGCCACCGTTATGGGCGACTGCAACGGCCAACGGCCATTGCAGGACGATGTTTGAGAGGCCCGTGACGAACTGGATCAGCACCACCAGCAACACGCCGTTGGCGGGACGCCGCAGCGATTCGAAGCGGCGCACCTTCAGCGCGAACCAGAGCAGATAGGCGACCACCACGATCGCAAAGGTCCGGTGGGTCCAGTGGATCGCCACCAGCGCATCCTGGGTGATCATCTCGCCGTCGCCGGTCATGCCAAGCGCGCGCCACAGGTGGAAGCCGTGGGCGAAGTCCATCGGCGGAATCCATTGGCCGTTGCAGGTCGGGAAGTCGGTGCAGGCCAGCACCGCGTAGTTCGTACTGACCCAGCCGCCCAGCGCAATCTGCACGATCAGTAGCGCCAGGCCGGCAAGCGCCGCCGCACGCCAGTGCGCGACCTCGGGCTCGTAGGCAGGCAGCGGCGTCTGGCGCGCCGCCAGCCAACCGAGCGTGCCGAGCAAGGCGAGGCCCAGCAGCAGGTGCGTCGTCACGATCACCGGTTGCAGCTTGAGCGTCACGGTCCACGCGCCGAACGCGCCCTGCACCAGAATCAGCAGGAGCAGCGAGGTCGGCCACCAGGGCGACACATGCAGCGGACGCCGCTTGATACGCGCCACCCATGCGATCAGCGTCTGCGCGACGATCAACACGCCGATCGCCATCGCGAAGTAGCGGTGGATCATTTCGATCCACGCCTTGGTCATGCTGACGGGCCCGGTAGGCATGGCCTGGTGAGCCGCGGCGATCGCGGCGTGCGCGATGAAGGGCGAGGACGTCCCGTAGCAACCGGGCCAGTCCGGGCAGCCGAGACCGGAGTCGGTGAGGCGCGTGAAGCCGCCGAACATCACGAGGTCCAGCGTCATGAAGGTGGTGACCCAGACCAGCTTGCGGAATTTATTGTCGTCGGCCTTGACCCATACGTAGGACAGCGGCAACAACGCAATGCACAAGCCGATCATGCCCAGTTGCAGTACGAACATCTCTCTACCTTCTCGCGATAAACGGTGCGGCCGATGGTGCTACAGGCGGTCCACTCCGCGGTGCACTCCGGCATGCGATAAAACGCCGCATCAGCCGATGCTCGACCACTTCAGCAGCTTCGTGATGTCACCCTTGATCTTGCTCGGGTTTGGATCTTTCGGGAAACGCATCATCAGATTGCCGTTCGGATCGACCACGAAAATGTGATCGGTGAGGCTCGTGCCGGCATCGACCGGCAGCCAGGCGGTCAGCGCGGCCGGGTCGGCGATCAGCTTGCGCGTGTCCGGATAGGCTTTTTCGATGACGTCCGACACGTTGCCGGCGTCGGTGCGCAGCCAGACCTCGACGACCCGCTCGCGCTCCGGTCCTTGCGTCGCGCGCACCTGGCGCATGAAATACAGCTTGGTGACGCAAGCCTTGTCGCAGGCGCTGCTGTCGACGGAAACCAGCAGCCATTTGCCGCGCAGCGAGGCGAGCGCCAGCAGCTTGCCGTCGTCGCCCGTCACGACCAGGCCCTCGGGAATCGGCCGCTGCGGCTCGACCAGCGCGCCGTAACTCGTGCTGCCGCCGGTGGGTTTGATGACGTAGTACGTGAAGTACGAGCCGATTACCGGCGCGGCGCAGACGAGCGCGATCAGCAGCATCATCCAGCGGCCGCGATGCCACGATCCTTTGCCGTGGGGCTGACCGGGCATCACGGCCGGGCCAGCGGATTTGCCGGCTTGCGGCGAACGGGGAGATTGCGTCGACACTACAAAACCTCTTTAAATGTTAGGTGCTGGGCGCGTGCTCTTTCTTTGCTGCGCGCCGCGCGGCATAGAGACCGAAGGCCAGCGCCGCGATTGCCATGCCCCACCATTGCAGCATGTAGCCGTAGTTGCGCTCGACATCGGTGTCCGGCGCCGGCCAGTCGCGCACCAGCTTGTCGCCATCGTCGCTCAACTGCTGGATCACGAACGGCTGCAGCGGCAACCCGGTCTCCGCAGCGTACGCGCTCACATCCAGATTCTGCCGGATCAACTGGTGCGCGGCCGAGCCGCCCTGCCCCAGTTCGAACGCGCGGGTTGCATCGGCGCGCGCAATGCCTTCGATCTCGATCTGACCTGCCGGCGTGACGTACGGTGCGATAGTGGTGCGATCGGCGATGTTGCGCGGCAACCAGCCGCGATTGACCAGCACGTAACCGCCATCGGCGAGTTTAAAGGGCATCACGACGTAAAAGCCCGGCTGGTCGTTATACGGGCGATTGTCGAGATACACCACCTTGTCGGCGACGAAGCTGCCGCGTGCGCGCACCCGGTGAAACTCGATATCCTTCAGCGCAACCGGCGCGCCGCTGAGCGGCTCGGCCGGCGCGTTTTCGAACTGCGTGATGTGGGCCTGCAGAGCCTCTTTCTGATGCGCGCGATCGCGCTGCCAGAAACCCAGCCGCACCGTCACCGCCACGACGATCAGGATCAGCAGTGCCGGCAACCAGCGGATCTTCATCGTGCCGGCCCCAGGGCCATACGCGGCGCAACGCACGGTGCGATAATAACCATCTTGCCTTTGCGCTCCTGAATTTCAGCTGATTTCATGCACATTATCGTTCCCATCGCCTTTGCCCTGATCATTGCCAGTATGGCCTCGGCGCTGTACTTCATGATGCACGACAAGGGCAAGACGAAACGCATGGTCTGGTCGCTGGCCACTCGCGTGGGCCTGTCGATCTCGCTGTTCCTCTTCATCCTGTTTGCTCACTGGATGGGGTGGATCCAGTCGACCGGCATTCCTTACGGCCGCTAAGCCATGCTCATAGGCGGCGCGATTGAGCGCCCGCCAGAAGCAAAACGCCGCCCTGACAGGGTCGAGGGCGGCGCTGCATCAGCCTGCATACTACTCGTGGGCTCCGCCGCTTGCAGCGAACCCGGCAATCCAGACGCCTGCGCGTAGCGGGTAACAATGACCGCGCGCAGGCCCGTCAAGCTTTACAGCCAGTACACGACAACGTACAGCCCGAGCCACACCACGTCCACAAAGTGCCAGTACCAGGCCGCCCCTTCAAAGGCGAAGTGGTGATCCGCCGTGAAGTGGCCGCGGATCACACGCACCAGCACCACCGTCAGCATCGTGCCGCCCAGAAACACGTGGAAGCCGTGGAAGCCGGTCAGCAGGAAGAACGTCGAACCATACACGCCTGAGGCCAGCGTCAGGTTCAGTTCGTTGTACGCGTGGTAGTACTCGAAACCTTGCAGGAACAGGAAGCACAGTCCCAGCAACACCGTCGCGGCCAGCCACGCAATGGTCTTGTTGCGATGGTTCTCGCGCAGCGCATGGTGAGCCACCGTCAGCGTCGCGCCCGAGGACAGCAGCAACGCCGTGTTGATGGTCGGCACCGGCCACGGTTGCATCGACTTGAAGTGGGACACGAGCGTTGCCGGTCCGATGTTCGGCCACACCGCCGTGAAGTCAGGCCAGATGAGCTTGTAGTCGAGGCTGCCCAGTTCATGCAGCGCAATTTCACGGGCGTAGAACAGCGCGCCGAAAAACGCGCCGAAGAACATGACTTCGGAGAAGATGAACCAGCTCATGCTCCAGCGGTACGACTTGTCGACGTTCTTGCCGTACATGCCACCTTCGGATTCGGAGATCGCGTCGCCGAACCAGTGCCACAACGTGTAGAGCAGCCACAACAAACCGGCGAGCACCGTAATCGGCGCCCAGCTTTCGCCGTTGATCCAGGCCGCAAGCGATGACAGCATGACCAGCAGCCCGATGGCCGCGCTGATCGGATGCCGCGACGGATGCGGTACGAAATAGTACGGGCTCTCGTTTTGACCGCTCATTCTTGATTCTCCACTTCAGTCCAGTTGTTCCGCTCGATCCGGATGGGTCCGGCTGTCTCTCCGGCGGTGCGTCGATACCGCACCGCTTCACTCTAATTTCGGGGCTGTGTCCGGCCCGGTGCTGCCGCTTTTGCTGTTTCCCTCTACTGCGCGCCGGGCGCCTTAGCCCACCACCGCGCGTACCACCAGAATCAGGATGCCGATAAAAATCGCCGCACCGATCAGCGCCGCCGCCAGCACGTGGAGCGGATTGAGCTGGGTGGCGTCCGATTCCAGGTCGCGCCGTTTGCGCACGCCGAAAAACGCCCAGAACACGGCTTTCATCGACTGGCCGAAGCTGCCTTTCCCTGCAGCAGGGCCACCACCGCTACCGCCGTTGTCACTCATTGCGCAATCGTCTTCAGGAGAAAAAGCTCCGCTTGACGAAGATACCCACGAAAAACGCAGCGGCGATGGCCAGCATGAGCAAACCGAGCCGCAGGTTGCCCGCGCGGATTTCCTCAGGCGTACGTCGTTGTAGTGGATTCCGGGTCATGCTGGAGTTTCTCGGTACTTCACCAATGGAGCGTCGCTCTGCCACTTTAAGACTTCGCGGCGCTACGCCTTCGTTGCACCCGGTCCGGCTTGCGCCAGGACCAGGCCTATCGCGATGCAACCACGCTTACTCGACCGTCGGCGGGTTTTCGAACGTGTGAAACGGAGCCGGGCTCGGCACGGTCCATTCGAGGCCCGTTGCGCCATCCCACGGCTTGTCGCTCGCCTTCTCGAGTTCGCCACCGCCGCGGTACGCCGGCAGGGCAACCGCAAACAGGAAGTACACCTGAGCGAGGCCGAAGCCGAACGCGCCGATGGTGATGACCTGGTTCCAGTCGGTGAACTGCGCCGGGTAGTCTGCGTAACGACGCGGCATGCCTGCGAGACCCACGAAGTGCATCGGCAGGAAGGCGAGGTTAAAGAAGATCATCGAGGCCCAGAAGTGGATCTTGCCGCGCGTCTCGTTGTACATCCAGCCGGTCCACTTCGGCGACCAGTAGTACCAGCCGGAGAAGAGCCCGAACAGCGAGCCCGCCACCAGCACGTAGTGGAAGTGCGCCACCACGAAGTAGGTGCCGTGATACTGGATGTCGAGCGGCGCCATGGCGAGCATCAGGCCCGTCAGACCGCCGAACGTGAACACGAACAGGAAGCCCACCGCGAACAGCATCGGCGTTTCGAAGGTCAGCGAACCGCGCCACATCGTGGCCACCCAGTTGAACACCTTCACGCCGGTCGGCACGGCAATCAGCATGGTGGCGTACATGAAGAACAGCTGGCCCGTCACCGGCATGCCGGTGGCGAACATGTGGTGCGCCCAGACCATGAACGACAGGATCGCGATCGACGACGTGGCGTACACCATCGAGCTATAGCCGAACAGCGGCTTGCGCGAGAACGCCGGAATCACCTGCGAGACGATCCCGAACGCCGGCAAGATCATGATGTAGACCTCGGGGTGCCCGAAGAACCAGAAGATGTGCTGGTACATCACCGGGTCGCCGCCGCCCGCTGCGTTGAAGAACGAGGTGCCGAAGTGGCGGTCGAACAGCAGCATGGTGATCGCACCGGCCAGAACCGGCATCACGGCAATCAGCAGGTAAGCGGTGATGAGCCACGTCCAGACGAACATCGGCATCTTCATCAGCGTCAGGCCCGGCGCGCGCATGTTCAGGATCGTCACGACGATGTTGATCCCGCCCATGATCGACGAGGCGCCCATCAAGTGGACCGCGAAAATCGCGAAGTCCATGCCCGGTCCCATCTGCGTGGAGAGCGGCGCGTACAGCGTCCAGCCCGCAGCGGTTGCCCCGCCCGGCGCGAAGAACGAACCCACCAGCAGCACCGCCGCCACCGGCAGCAGCCAGAAGCTGAAGTTGTTCATGCGGGCGAAGGCCATGTCCGACGCGCCGATCTGCAGCGGCACCATCCAGTTCGCGAAGCCGACGAAGGCCGGCATGATCGCGCCGAACACCATGATCAGGCCGTGCATCGTGGTCAACTGGTTGAAGAACTCGGGGCGCATGATCTGCAGGCCCGGCTCGAACAGTTCGGCACGGATCAACAGCGCCATCACGCCCCCGGACAGGAACATGGTGAACGAGAAGATCAGGTACAGCGTACCGATATCCTTGTGGTTCGTGGCATACAGCCAGCGACGCCAGCCATGCGGCGTCCCATGCGCATGGGGGTCGCCATGGACGTGCTCGTGGCCCGCAACTACATCGTGTCCAACGCTAGACATGACAATCTCCTAAAGCTAATTCTGCGGTACTGACATGAACACGTCAGGCAGCCGGGCTGATCTGGACTCGCCGGGCTTCTTTGGCGTCGCTACCGCCGGTGACCGTTTCCGGTTTCTTCAAAATAATATGGTCTTCGGCAATGCCGGCCGCCTTCAGCGCATCGCGCACGGCTTCCGCGCGGCTCTTGGCCAGCTTCGCGTTGACCTCGGCCGAGCCGGTTGCATCAGTAAAACCCGACAGCGTGAACTTCGCATCCGGATGCGCCTTGGCGTAGTCCGCAGCCGCGTCGACCGCTGCCTTCGCGTCGTCCGGCAGCGTGCTCTTGCCGGTTTCGAAGTAGACGTTGGCCGGCAATGCGGCTTGCGGTTGCGACGCCGCGCTGTCCGAACCGCCGGCGGCCGGGGCCGCACCGCTGGCGGCGCCTGAGTCGGAGGCTGCGGCGGCGCCGCTCGCGCCTGCCGCTGCATCCGCAAGGTGGTCGCCGCCTTCCGGCAGCTTGCCGTTGCGAGCGTCCGCCACCTGCTTCGGCTGGAGAATGTCGCCCGTGTGGTTGCCCCACGAGTTGCGCTCGAAGGTGATAACAGACGCGATTTCAACGTCGTTCAGCGTGGGCGCCCACGACGGCATCACGTTCTTACCCTTCAGCACGATGCTCACGTGTTGCGCGATCGGGCCGTTGGCGATCTTGCTGCCGTCGAGCGCCGGGAACGCGCCTGCACCCTTGCCGGTGGGCTGGTGGCAGACCGCGCAGTTCGACGCGTAGACCTTGCCGCCGCGCTCCATCAACTCGGCCATGGTGTAGGTCTTGTTCGGATCGTCAGCGCCGGCGGCCATTTTCTTCTTCTGGTCGTCGACCCACTTTGCATAGTCGTCAGCCGAAAGCACTTCGACCACGACCGGCATGAAGGCGTGTTCCTTGCCGCACAGTTCGGTACAGAAGCCGCGGAAGGTGCCGGTCTTGTCGGCCTTGAACCACGTGTCGCGCACGAAGCCCGGAATCGCATCCTGCTTCACACCGAAGGCCGGCACGTACCAGGAGTGGACCACGTCGTTAGCGGTGGTGATGATGCGGATCTTCTTGTCGACCGGCACCACAAGCGGGTTGTCGACTTCCTGCAGATACGTATCGGAGATGGGCTGCTGGCCGTCTGTTTCGGCGCGCGGCGTGCTGAGGGTGGACAGGAAGCTGATGCCTTCGCCCGGACCCTTCACGTAGTCGTAGCCCCACTTCCACTGATAGCCGGTCACCTTGATGGTGAGATCGGAGTTCGTGGTGTCCTTCATCGCCACGACCGTTCTGGTGGCGGGGAGCGCCATCAGCACGACGATGATGAATGGGACGATCGTCCAGATAATTTCGACGGTGGTGCTTTCGTGGAAATGGGAGGCTTTGTGGCCTTTCGACTTGCGGTGAGCGAAGACCGAATAGAACATCACGCCGAACACGCCCACGAAGATCACCGTACAAAGGATCAACATGAAGGTGTGCAGGTGATAGAGCTCCTCAGCGATAGCGGTTGCAGGCGGCTGGAGGTTGATCTCGTTGACGGCGGGGCCGCCCGGACTGTCGCCTACTGCCAGCGCAGCGCCGGCAAAGAGCAGCCCGGTAAGCGCCAGCCCGCCCATGAGGGCTCGCTTGATTGTTTTCATAGCTTCCTTACCCAAATTTTCCATTCAAACCCTCGACCCCGCTGGAAGGCTGTCTCGCGCGCCCCCTGAACGGCGCGAGCCTCAAAGCGTCTTAACAACGCCTGAGCCACATGCGCAATTCGCCTGCAAATTGCGCGCGCCGATACTGCGCGAGGTGTTGCCCGATCATGATCGTCTGGCCACGCGAGACCAGTTTGATGTGGTCACGCGGCGTTGCGCCCGGCTCAATCTGCACCCAGCGTGGATTGAATTCGAACTGCGTGACTTGCTCCGCACTAACCCGTTCGATCACGAGCCGGTTCGGAAACAGCCTGATGCGTTCGTAGTCCACAGCATGACGCGCGTATATTGCAAAAGCGATACCGACCGCCAGCAACTCGATGCCGGTGAACGGCAACACCAGCCAGGCGCCGATCAGATCCAGCATGAAAGCGATTACCAGCGAGACCACCGCAAGCGACAGATAGAAGCATACAAACTGCTTAGGGGACACCGAACAGTTGCGTTTCATCGTCCAGTCCTTGAGGACCGGTTCCGACTCCGCCAGCAGATCAGATGACGCCATCGCTGTCTCCTGCGAGTTGCCTCTTAACCTTGCCTGTTGCTCAGTTCGTGCCGCCCTGCCCTGCTGTCCAGCCCCTCGGGCCTGCCGCCGCGGAAGTGGGAACTCCGAGCGACAAACTGACGCATTATAGGCGCGTTCAATGGCATCCACAAGCAACGGCCTATCGGCCTGGAAGCCAGGCCTGACAAGCCTCTGCGCCATTTTGACGCGCCTCGGGAGGCACTTTTGCCCCCGTAATTTCAGGCATAACAGATGCCCTCTTTCCGCCTCAACGATTCTTCGACGGGCCGCGTCCAATGTCTTCGAGACGCACGATTCCGTGTCCTTCCGCGGTCATGCGCGGCACCGCTTTCCAGGCATGTCCGTAGATCACCTCGAAGGTCAAAGGAAGCGTGCCGTCGGCACGGCGGCGCGCTTCCAATGCCCCGAGCAGCGCCTTGTGCAGACGCCGTGCGGCCGGGTTGTCCGACTCGCGCTGGAACGGGTAAGCGCCCCAGCGGCGCACATCCGCAAGCAGGGACTGCGGCGACTTATAGGTGATCGTGATCGTCTCCTGGTCCATCACCGGGATTTCAAAGCCGCTCTCCACCAGCATATCGCCCAGATCGTGCATGTCGACAAAATCGATCACATGCCTGGCGGACGGCACCCCGTGCGCGGCCTCCACTTCGGCATAAGCGCCGCGCAACTCCTTCAGTGTATCGGGACCGAGCGTGCTGAACATCAGTAGACCTCCTACCTTGAGCACGCGCTGCCACTCTGGAAACACCAGATCGGGCCGCGAGTGCCAGTGCAAGGCGAGGTTCGACCAGATGAATTCGAATGCGCCGGCCACAAACGGCAAGGCCGAGAAATCGGCCTGGGCGAAGCGCGGACCGCGCGCGCCCAGCGCCTTGCCGATCGACGCCGGCAGAAAGCGCCGCCAGCTCGTGTCGCCGGCGTCGTGCCGCAGCGCGCGGCCGAGCATCGCCTGCGAAAGGTCGGTGCCGAACACGGGCGCCTCCGGAAAGCGCTCGCGCAGGCCCGGCAGGTCGTCGCCCGCGCCGCAGCCCGCATCGAGGACGCTGGCCGGGTTGACCTTGATGTAGTCGAGGCGCTCGCGCATGCGCTGGGCGATCTCGCGCGGCAGGAATGCAACCTCGTCGAAAGTCGCGGCGCGGCGGTCGAAAATCCGCTGAAGGCGCCGGGAATCATAGGCCGGACGGCTAGTTTTTGCGGGAGATGGGGACATGGGAGACACACGGACGAAGAGCTCGAAGTATACTCGCTCGCTCCCCTCCATTCAGCGCAGGAGGCCTTCGCGGGCGGCCCACCGATGCGATTTCCGGCATCTCGTTCTTCACCTTGCGGCCGGCTTGCAGAGTTTGCAACCCGGCTCGGTTCGTCATGGCCGCGCCTCGCTCACGCCGCCCTGCCGAACCTCTGCGCGTTATGCGGCAATTTGTCGCAGAGCACGCTGTGCAGTGGGTGCGACGAGGCTTATGCGAATGAAACGCGTCTGCGCTGCACAGTTTGCGCGGTGCCGTTATCGCGTTCGCGCCGTGATCTGCGCGCGGGCTATCGCTGTGCGGATTGCGTTGCTACGCCGCCGCCGTTCGAGGCCACGCTGGCCCTGGCCGACTACCGCGCGCCGCTCGACACACTCGCTGTGGGCCTGAAATTTCGCGCCCGGCTGATGCTGGCCGACGAGTTCGCGCAGCGGCTCGCCCGCCTCGCAGACGATATGCTCGACGCATCGCACTGGCCCGACGTGATCGCGCCCGTACCGCTGGCGGCGAAGCGCCTCGTCGAACGCGGTTACAACCAGGCATGGCAGATTGCGAAGCCGCTTGGCCGCGCGCTGCGAGTGCGCAGCGACGCTACGCTGCTCGCGCGGGTGATCGAGACGGCGCCGCAGTCGCGGCTCGATCTGGATGCGCGCCGCCAGAACGTCGGCCGGGCGTTCCGGGTCAACGCGCCGGTGCATGGCCTGCACGTGGCCGTCGTCGACGATGTGATGACCACCGGCGCCACCCTCGAAGCGCTCGCGCATGCGCTGAAGGCGGTCGGCGCCCGGCGCGTAACCAACTTCGTCGCCCTGCGCACGCCGAAAAACTAGTTTCCACTGGCTCACATCATGTTTAACGTCGTTCTCGTCGAACCCGAAATTCCGCCGAACACCGGCAACGTCATCCGCCTGTGCGCCAATACCGGCGCCAGCCTGCATCTGATCGAACCGCTCGGCTTCCCGCTCGACGACGCCAAGATGCGGCGCGCCGGGCTCGACTATCACGAGTACGCCCAGATGCATGTGCATGCCGATTGGGCGGCGTTCGTGGCCAGCGAATCGCCTGATCCGGCGCGCATGTTCGCGTTCACCACGCGCGGCTCCGGCGCATTCCACTCGCATGCGTTCCTGCCTGGCGACTGGTTCGTGTTCGGCGCGGAGACGCGCGGCCTGCCCGCTAGCGTGCTGGAACAGTTCGCCACTGAACAGCGGGTGCGCCTGCCGATGCGCCCCGGCAACCGCAGCCTGAATCTGTCGAACACGGTCGCGGTGGTGGTGTTCGAGGCGTGGCGTCAAGCCGGCTTCGAAGGCGGCGCCTGACGGCGCCCGGCCAGCGCGGCGAGTTGAGTCTGATAGCGCGCGAACATCGCGTCGTCGAAGCAGGCGAACAGCACGCGCTCGATGGACGGCACGCGCGGCAACGTCTCGAGCACCACGTCGAGCGCAATCCGTACCGCGTCATCCGCAGGAAAACGGTAGACGCCGCAACTGATGGCGGGAAACGCAATGCTCTTGCAGTGCGCCTCGCCCGCGAGTTCGAGCGAGCGCCGGTAGCACGACCCCAGCAATTCGGCCTCGCCTCGGCCGCCGCCGTGCCAGACCGGACCCACTGCATGGATGACGTGTTTGGCCGGCAACTGATAGCCGGCGGTGATTTTTGCGTCGCCCGTGGCGCAGCCGCCGAGCGTCTCGCACTCGCGTAACAGCGCACGCCCCGCCGCGCGATGGATCGCACCGTCTACGCCCCCGCCGCCCAGCAGCGAGGTATTCGCCGCGTTGACGATCGCGTCGAAGGCCAGCGTCGTGATGTCGACGACGCGCGCTTCGAGCGAACAATGACCTGATGTGAGCATGGGGAACCTCGCCATCCGAAACGTCGATAAGACGTGGACAGCGAAGGGAGGGCAAGCGTTCAGCGGAGCAGACCGGCGCTCGAAACCGCGCCCGTCTCGCGCTGAACGAATGCCTTATTCGGCTTTGGCGTCGCGCCGCAACAGCGCGCTAACGGCATCGCGTGCAGCGACACCGTCGAACAGCACCGCGCAAACGGCCTGAGTGATCGGCATCTCGATCGAGTGAGCCCGTGCGATCGCCAGCACGGCTTGCGCACAACGCACGCCTTCTGCCACATGACCGAGGCCGCCGAGGATGTCGTCCAGGGTGCGTCCCGAAGCCAGTTGCAGACCCACCGTCCGATTGCGCGACAGGTCACCGGTGGCCGTCAGAATCAGGTCGCCGAGGCCGGTGAGCCCGGTAAACGTTTCCGCCCGGCCGCCAAGCGTCACGCCAAGGCGCGACATTTCGGCAAGACCGCGCGTGATCAGCGCGGCGCGTGCATTAAGCCCAAGCCCGAGCCCGTCGGCAATGCCCGTGGCGATGGCCAGCACGTTCTTCACCGCACCGCCCACCTCCACGCCGACGAGGTCGTCGCCCGTATAGATGCGCATGGCGCCGTGATGAAACGCCGCCACGGTCCGCTCGCGGCAAGCCGCCGAGGCACTGGCGATAGTCAGCGCAACCGGCAAGCCCTGCCCCACTTCGCGTGCAAAACTGGGGCCCGACAGCACGCCATTGCTGGCGTGACCGGCCAGCTCGGCGGCGACCACCTGATGCGGCAGCAACTGCGTATCCGCTTCGAAGCCCTTGCAGAGCCAGACCACGTGAGCCGGCACCTTGCCGGCGTCGCGCATTGCCCGAAACAAGCCGCGCAGGCCCGCCACCGGCGTGGCGACGACGCATAGCGCGTCGTCCGCGAGTCCATGACTGAGCGCCGTGCCAAGATCCGCTTCGTAGCGAAGCCCGGCCGGCAAAGCAACGCCCGCCAGATAGCGGGCGTTTTCCTGCGCGGCGGCAAGCTCGGCGACCAGCGCCGGTTCACGCGCCCACAGCACCGTATCGTGCCGCACGGCCAGATGGCCCGCGAGAGCGGTGCCCCATGCACCAGCGCCGAGAACGGCGACTTTCATACCCGGCACTGCGCGCGACGCTTAGTGCGTGACGCCGTTCTGCGCCGCACCGTCTTGCGAGCCGAGCTGCGCGAGACGTTGCTCGTACAGGGCCTGGAAGTTGATTTCGGCGAGGTGGATCGGCGGGAAACCGGCGCGCGTGATCGCGTCGGCGATGTTCGAGCGCAGATACGGGAACAGGATCGTCGGGCACGCGATGCCGACCAGCGGGTCGATCTGCTCAGCCGGAATATTGCGGATGTCGAAAATACCAGCCTGCTTGGCTTCGATCAGGAACGCCACCTTGTCCGACACCTTGGCCGTCACGGTACCCGTGACGAGGATTTCGAACACGGTGTCGGCAAGGCGCTCGGCCTTCACGTCGACTTCCACTTCGACCGACGGCATTTCCTGTTCAAGGAAGATGGCCGGCGAATTCGGCTGCTCGAGCGACATGTCCTTCAGGTAGATGCGCTGGATGTTGAAGAACGGCTGGTTATTCTCGTCGGACATGATTGGGTATTCCCTGAATATGGTCATTTCGGCGCGCCATGCTTCCATGACGTGCCGGATCGGTGCGATACGCGCCGCCCACCGCGGGCGTCGACGAACCGGCTTGTTTTGGTACTGTTTTGCTTGCTCGCGGCCGTCTGAGCAACCTCAGCAAACGTCGGGCCGCCGGCAAGGCAGCCGCGAGGCTGCCTCTTCAGCAGGCACGCTCAGGCTGCTTCGAGCAGCGGCATCAGGCCGCCCGCGCGATCAAGCGCGGAAAGGTCATCATAGCCGCCCACGTGCGTCTCGCCGATGAACACCTGAGGAACCGTGCGACGACCCGTGCGGCTCATCATTTCTTCACGCCGGGCCGGGTCTTTGTCGATCAGCACCTTTTCGACGTTCTCGACGCCGCGCGACTTTAAAAGACGTTCGGCCATCTGGCAATACGGACACACCTGGGTGCTGTACATGATTACCTTGTTCACTTCGCTGCTCCTTGTTTCACAACCGGCATGCCGGCTTGCTGCCAGGCGTTCAGGCCGCCTTCGAGCACATGGACTTCGGCATAGCCCGCGTCCTGCACGACGCGTACCGCCTTGTTCGACTGCTGGCCGGTCTGGCAGACCAGCAGCACCGGGTTGCTCTTGTTCTTCACGAGCTGGCCGACCTTCGCCTGCAACTCGGCAAACTCAAGATGCCGGGCCGCGGGCAGATGACCGTTGGCGAACTCCGCCGACGGCCGCAGGTCGATGACTACAGCGTTGCGGCGGTTGATCAGCTGGGTGGCTGCGGCTGCGGTCAGGCCGCCGCGGCCCCGGCGGCTGATGGTCGGCCACAGGAGCAACCCACCGGAGATGAGGACGATCGCGATGAGTACAAGGTTTGTGTAATCGGTGAAGAACTTCACGGAAAATCCGCCGAAAAAGAGAGAAATCGGAATGAGGCAATCCTGCCATTATAAAATAACCGACTGACGCGATGGCGACGGCCCATTTGGCCGTGTCCGCCGCGCTTTACCGCTTCCTTACTACCGACCGGCCATCTTATGTACAAACTCGTTCTCATCCGCCACGGCGAATCGACGTGGAACAAGGAAAACCGCTTCACGGGCTGGGTCGACGTCGACCTGACCGAGCAGGGCAATCGTGAAGCGCAGCAGGCGGGCGTGCTGCTGAAGGAATCGGGCTACACGTTCGACATCGCCTACACGTCGGTCCTGAAGCGCGCCATCCGCACGCTGTGGCACGTGCAGGACCAGATGGACCTGATGTACCTGCCGGTGGTCCATTCGTGGCGCCTCAACGAACGCCACTACGGCGCGCTGTCGGGCCTGAACAAGGCGGAGACCGCCGCGAAGTTCGGCGACGAGCAGGTGCTGGTCTGGCGTCGCAGCTACGACACGCCGCCGCCCGCGCTCGACCCGTCGGACGAACGCACCGCCTACAACGACCCGCGCTACGCCAAGGTGCCGCGCGAGCAGTTGCCGCTCACCGAGTGCCTGAAGGATACCGTGGCGCGCGTGCTGCCCATGTGGAACGAGTCGATTGCGCCCGCCATCAAGTCCGGCCGCAAGGTGGTGATCGCCGCGCACGGCAACTCCATCCGCGCGCTGGTGAAGTACCTCGACAATATCTCGGACGACGACATCGTCGGCCTGAACATCCCGAACGGCGTGCCGCTCGTGTATGAACTGGACGAGAACCTGAAGCCCATCAAGCACTACTACCTGGGCGACCAGGAAGCCATCGCGAAGGCCCAGGCGGCCGTCGCGAAGCAAGGCAAGGCGGGCTAAGGCCGGCGTGCGGCGTATGGCGCAAGGGCCTGCGCCGCTCGTTTGGGCTCCTGAGCGGCCTGCGCGAAGGTGCGCTTTGGCCTTTTCACAAGCCTCGCAGGCCGCCCTGCTTGCCCTGGCATTGGCCACATAAAGCGCAATACAACACTGCAGGAAACACGCTGTGTGCTCCGGCCCAAAGCGGCCGGGGTGCGCAGCGCAAGGCTCGCTGCCGGGGCCGGACAGCATCCGTTCACGCCGTTACCGCACATTTCTTCTCCACCCCAGCGCAAATCCCCAGAACCTGGCACGCCACGCGCTGTCGAACTGCGATTACTATGCTGTGCACTGCCTGAGCGGGTGTGCAGTTATACTTGTCCGTCCCCATCTCTTTGACGCTGCCACGCGCTTCCGACCGCAACAGACTCTATGCGAAAGAACCTGAAAAATATCGGCCTGATTGCCGCGGGCCTTGCTACCGGCGTTTTTGCAACATTGCAACTTTCCGCCTCGGCCCAGCAACCCGCCAGCAGCGCGGTCGCCCCGCTGCCGCTCGATCAGTTGCGACTCTTTGCCGAAGTTTTCGGACAGATCAAGCACGAATATGTCGAACCGGTCGACGACAAGAAGCTCCTCACGGCCGCTATCAAGGGCATGGTGTCGAGCCTCGACCCGCACTCGTCGTATCTCGACAAGACCGATTACGAAGAACTGCAGGAACAGACCAAGGGCCGCTTCGCGGGCCTCGGTATTGAGATCTCGTCGGAAGACGGCCTGATCAAGGTGATCTCGCCGATCGAAGACACGCCTGCGTTCCGCGCCGGCATCCGTCCGGGCGACCTGATCACGCGTATCAACGACAAGCCGGTGCGCGGCATGACGCTCGACCAGGCCGTCAAGCAGATGCGCGGCGACCCGGGCACCAAGGTCACGCTGACCATCTTCCGCAAGACCGACGACCGCACCTTCCCGCTCACGGTCACGCGCGCCATCATCAAGGTGCAGAGCGTGAAGATGAAGATTCTGGCGCCGGGTTATGCGTACATCCGCATCACCAGCTTCCAGGAACGCACCACGCCCGATCTGGCTGAAAAGCTCCAGGAAATCGCGCGTCAACAGCCGAACCTGAAGGGTCTCGTGCTCGACCTGCGTAACAACGGTGGCGGTCTGTTGCAGAGCGCGGTCGGTGTGGCCGGCGCCTTCCTGCCGCCGGATTCGGTGGTGGTGTCCACTAACGGTCAGATCCCGGATTCGAAGCAGGTCTATCGCGACACCTACGACAACTACCGTCTGCCGTCGTTCGACAGCGATCCGCTGAAGGACGAAGCGCCGATCTTCAAGACCGTGCCGATGATCGTGCTGACCAACGCCTACTCGGCGTCGGCGTCGGAAATCGTTGCCGGTGCGCTGCAGGATCAGCATCGTGCGCTGATCGTCGGCAAGACGACCTTCGGCAAGGGCTCGGTGCAAACGGTGCGTCCGATGACGGCCGACACCGCGCTGCGCCTGACCACGGCGTACTACTACACGCCGAGCGGCCGTTCGATCCAGAACAAGGGCATTCGCCCGGATGTCGCGGTGGATCAATACGCGGACGGCGATCCGGACGACGCACTCGTGACGCGCGAAGTGGATTATTCGAACCACCTGGCGAACACGCAGGATCCGAACGAGAAGAAAGAACAGGAACAGCGCGAGCAGGACCGCATGGACCAGTTGCGGGTGCTTGAAGAGCAGAACGACAAGAAGACGCCGGAACAACGCCAGAAGGACCGCGACCGTAAGCCGGTCGAGTTCGGCTCGGCCGACGACTTCATGCTGCAGCAAGGCCTGAACAAGCTGGAAGGCAAGCCGGTGCAGGAGTCGAAGTCGCTCTCCGAACGCCGTCTCGCGCAGAACAAGCCGGAGCAATCCGCTTCGGCCCCGGTGGCAGTCAAGCCGACCACGCCGGTTCCGGGCATGGGCGCATCGGCTGCAGAACCGGCGTCGGCGCCGGTGCCGGCTTCGCAAAGCAACTAAGCAGCACGCCTCACCTCAAGGACCTTCGCAGCACGCGCTGCGAAGGTCTTTTCCCAGCGCGATTAAAATAACCCGAACGAAAACTCGCGCAGCAGGCCATTCCTGACCTTGTCCCGTAGACGGTTGGCCGGTCTGCAGTTACCGCGCGACTCACCTCTGCGCCCCGCCATGAACGACGATCAACTGCTCCGCTATTCCCGCCATATCCTCGTCGACGAACTCGGCATCGAGGCTCAGCAGCGTTTTCTCGATGCGCATGCAATCGTCGTCGGCGCCGGCGGACTAGGCTCGCCGGCGGCGATGTATCTGGCCGCGGCCGGGGTCGGCAAGCTCACGCTGGTCGACGCCGACACGGTCGATCTCACCAACCTGCAGCGCCAGATCCTGCACGTGACGGCGTCGGTGGGTCGCAGCAAGGTCGAATCCGGTCGCGACGCGATCGCGCAACTCAATCCCGAGGTGGTGGTGGATGCGGTCGCGCAGCGCGTCGACGATGCCTGGCTCGACGCGGCTGTGCCGCAAGCGACCGTCGTGCTCGATTGCACGGATAACTTCGCGACACGGCACGCCATCAACCGCGCGTGCTTTGCGCACCGCGTGCCGCTTGTGTCAGGTGCGGCGCTGCGCTTTGACGGGCAGATCAGCACGTTCGACTTCCGCGACGCCGCGTCGCCCTGCTACGCGTGCGTGTTTCCGGAAGATCAACCGTTCGAGGAAGTGGCCTGTTCGACCATGGGTGTGTTTGCGCCGACCGTGGGGATCATCGGCGCGATGCAGGCCGCCGAGGCACTGCGTGTGATTGCCGGCATCGGCACGCCGCTGGTGGGTCGCCTGATGATGCTCGACTCGCTGCGCATGGAGTGGAATACGATGCGCGTCGCGCGCCAGCCGGATTGCCCGGTGTGCGGCGCGGCGCATCGTAGTTAAGTTTCAAGCAGGAGGACGTTCCCTCGCGCGCACGCGGCGAGGGAGCCGACACTCAAACCAGCGCCACCCGCTTCAAGGCCGCCTGCACCTCTTCGGGCTCGAACGACGCCAGCACATCCGCCACCGGCTTCTCCAGCGTCTTCACATGCGAGCGCAGGATCTCCTGCTTCACGACCAGCAACTGGCTCGGGTGCATGGAAAACTCGGTGAGCCCCATGCCGAGCAACAGACGCGTCAGCGCCGGATCGCCCGCCATTTCACCGCACACCGACACCGGCACACCCGCCCGCTTCGCCTCGCGCAGCGTGAAGGCGATCAGGTGCAGCACCGCCGGATGCAGCGGATCGTACAGATGCGCGACGGCGTTGTCGGCGCGGTCGATCGCCAGCGTGTACTGGATCAGATCGTTGGTGCCGATCGACAGGAAATCGAGCCGCTTCAAAAACAGCGGCAACGCAATCGCCGCCGCCGGGATCTCGATCATCGCGCCGACCTGCACGTTCGGCGCGTAGGCAAGGCCTGCGTCGTCGAGTTGCCGCTTGGCCTCGCGAATCAGGTCGAGCGTCTGATCGATCTCCTGCGCATGCGCGAGCATCGGAATCAGGATCTTCACGGTGCCGAACGCCGACGCGCGCAGGATGGCGCGCAACTGCGTCAGGAACATCTGCGGCTCGGACAGGCTCCAGCGGATCGCCCGCAAGCCCAGCGCGGGATTCGCCGCGGTCTCGTAGCCGTCGCCGCTGTTCATCGAATCGAGCGGCTTGTCCGCGCCCACGTCGATGGTGCGGATCGTCACCGGCAGCCCGTTCATCAGCTCCACGGCCCGCTTGTAGGCCTCGAACTGCTCCTCTTCCGCCGGCAGCTTATCCTTGTGATTCATGAACAGGAATTCCGTGCGGAACAGGCCAATGCCGGTCGCGCCCGCATCCACCGCCGCCTTGGCGTCGTCGGGCAATTCGATGTTCGCGCACAGTTCGATACGCGTGCCGCACAGCGTCTGCGTGGGCGAGAATTTCAGGCGCTGCAGCTTGCGCTGCTCGAGCGCCTTCTCGCTTTGCCGGTACGAATACTCTTCGAGCACGATCGGCGCGGGATCGACGATCACAATGCCGTGGTCGCCGTCGACGATGATCAGATCGTCCTGGCGGATCAACGCGCTCGCGTGCTGCACGCCGACCGCTGCCGGAATGCCGAGGCTGCGCGCGACGATCGCCGTATGCGAGGTGCGTCCCCCCAGATCCGTGACGAAGCCCTGGAAGGTCTGCGTCTTGAACTGCATCATGTCGGCGGGCGCGATGTCGTGCGCGACCACGATCATTTCGTCGCAGGTGCCGTGCACGCTCTCTACAAGGCTCGCCGCCGACGCGCCGGCCAGCGCCTTCAGCACGCGTTCGACCACCTGCTGGATATCGGCTTTGCGCTCGCGCAGATATTCGTCTTCGATGTCGTCGAAGTGGCGCGACAGGCGCTCCAGTTGCTCGGTGAGCGCCCACTCGACGTTATAGCGGCGCGTGCGGATCAGGTCGATGGTTTCCTGGACGAGCATCGCATCGTTCAGGATCATTGAATGAACGTTGATGAACGCGCCCATCTCGCTCGGCGCGTCGGCCGCGAGATCTTCGCGCAATGCGTCGAGCTCCTGATGCACGAGTTGCTGGGCCGAGCGGAAACGCTCGACCTCACCCTCGATCTGGGCAGGTTCGATCAAATAGTGGTCGACGTCGAGTGCAGCCGGGGCGATCAGATAGGCCCGCCCGATGGCAATACCGCGTGACACGGGAATTCCATGCAGCGTGAAGGACACGCGCACCTCCTCTAGTTGTGTGATGCCGCGGTAGACCGCTGCAATGCTCTCAGACCTTGCAAGTCATTATAAATTCCGCAGCCGCTCAGCGCCCGCTTCGACAGTGTGCGCCGCAACACAAATGATTCTGACTGGTTAAAAAAAACGCCGCGGTAGACCGCGGCGTGATAACCCAGACAAACCGGTGTGTGCGGCGCTTTTACTGACCCTCGCCGAATTTATCGGCGATGAGTTTCAGTAGTGAGTCCATCGCTTCCTTTTCGTCGGAGCCTTCGGTCTCGATCAGCACTGTGCTGCCGATACCCGCGGCCAGCATCATCACACCCATGATGCTTTTCGCGTTGATGCGCCGCCCATTGCGGCTCATCCAGATTTCCGCCTGGAAGTTACCCGCGAGTTGCGTCAGTTTGGCCGACGCGCGCGCGTGCAGCCCCAGCTTGTTCACGATAGTCGTTTCCTGTTGCAGCATGTGATGGTCCGAAGCGCGGGTAATGATGTTATGAAAGATGAAACTGAAACCGTATTGAAACCGGATCGAAGACTGATCGAAGCCCTGGCGAAACCGTGGGACACCGTTAAAGGCTCGTCGAGCCCTGCTTGTGGGTGAGATCGGTCTCGGGCGGCATGGCCGGCACGCAATCGCCCATCACTGGCGCGCACGCCGGCGGGGACGAACCCGGAACAATCGCCTGCACACCCTTCGTCGCCCCGGACAGCGCCTTGTCGACGAGCGTGTCGAGCGGCGTGGCGCGGTAGCAGACCGCACGCAGCAGCATCGGCAGATTCACGCCCGCCAGCACACGCACCTGAGGTAGCGTTGCGAGCCGCGCGGCGATGTTCGAGGGCGTCGCGCCAAACATGTCGGTCAGTACGAGTGCGCCGTTCTCTTCCTTGAGCCGCTCGATCTCGGAGTACGCGAATGCGACGACCTCAGCGGGATCGCAATCCGGCGACACGTCGATAACGCCGATACGGGCCGGTAAGCCACCGTAGACGTGCGCGATACAGTCCCTGAGCGCCGTGGCGAGAGGGGCGTGTGCAATGATCAGAATGCCTGCCATGTCAGCCTTGCTGCAAAAAAACGGCCCTGAACCGTGGCCCGGTATGCACCGGGCCGTCATCCCCTCGACCGGCCGATGGTCATGAGGGTCGGATCGGCGTTTCTCGACGCCCGCGCGCCCGGCCTGTTGAGGCCGGCAACGCGTGCGTGCTTCATGCCTGCTTCATCTCTGCGGCTACGCCCCGCACGCCTGCTGGCGATGCTAACCCAAGCGCGGCACCGCTGAAGAGCGGGCATTGTAACAGGCCCATTTTCGCGCTTCCGCCACTTGTTCGCTCAACGTCGTCACTGCTCACTATCCAGCCGCATGCTCCAGCGCGTCGATGAACATCGCGGCAACGTCGAAGCCGGTCTGATCCATGATTTCGCGGAAGCACGTCGGGCTCGTCACGTTCACCTCAGTCAGGTAGTTGCCGATCGCATCGAGGCCCACCAGCAGCAGGCCGCGCGCCGCCAGCACAGGCCCAAGCGTCCCGGCAATCTTGCGATCGTGCTCGGTGAGCGGCTGCGCCACGCCCAGACCGCCCGCCGCCAGGTTGCCGCGCACCTCATTGCCCTGCGGAATGCGCGCGAGCGCGAACGGCACCGGCTGGCCGCCGATCAGCAGGATGCGCTTGTCGCCGTCCTTGATCTCGGGGATGAACTTCTGCGCCATCACCGAACGCGCGCCGTCGTGGCTCAGCATTTCGATGATCGACCCGAGATTCATGCCGTCGGCCTTGACGCGAAACACCCCCATGCCGCCCATGCCGTCGAGCGGCTTCAGGATCACGTCGCCATGCTCGGCGTGAAACGCGCGCAGCCGTGCGGCGTCGCGTGTCACCAGCGTGGGCGCCACGAACTCCGGAAACTCGCCGATCGCAAGCTTTTCCGAGTGATCGCGAATGGCCTGCGGTTTATTGAAGATGCGGGCGCCGCCGCGTTCTGCAAGCTCGAGCAGCCATGTCGACGTCACGTATTCCATGTCGAACGGCGGGTCTTTGCGCATCACCACCGCGCTGAAGCTTTTCAGCGAGCGCGGCGCAGCGGCATCGGCCGCGTACCAGGTCTCGCGATGGCCGTCCGACTGATCGCCGACAATCGCAAAGCGCTGCACGTTCGCCTCGACATCCGCCCCCGTCCACGCCAGGTGTTTCGGCTCGCAGGTGTAGAGCGTGTGACCGCGCCGGGCGGCCTCGGCCATCATCGCGTAGGTCGAATCCTTGTAGATCTTGAAGTGATCCAGCGGATCGGCGATAAACAGAATGTCCATGGGGGTCCTGGTGCGCCCTGATGGGCTTGGCATAGTGCGTTAAACAAGAGCGGCGTGCTGCTCCGCGCCGCCCGTCGGTCAGGCGCAGCTCCGCTGCGCCGCGGTGAAACGCGAGGTCTGGATTCAGACCTGGATGGCTTCCGGATCGGTCTTTTCGAGTTCGACCGACGCGGCCAGCAGTCCGAGGCGCGCCACCACGCCATACATATAGAAACGGTTCGGCGGCGCGGCGCCCGGCTTCGCATGCGCGTCCGGCAACGCCGTGTGCTCGAAGCCGAGCGGCACGAAATGCATGCCCGGCGCATTCAGATTCTGGTCGCGCTCGCGGCTGCCATGGACGCGATAGAAACCGCCCACCACGTAGCGGTCGATCATGTACACGACCGGCTCCGCCACTTCCTCGCCGATGCGCTCGAAAGTGTAAACGCCTTCCTGGACGATCACGTCATGCACCTCGAGGCCGTCCTTGGTGGCGGCCATCTTCGCGCGTTCGCGCTTGGTGAGCGCCGCGACTTCGGAAGCGTCGTGCACGGTCATCACGCCCATGCCATAAGTGCCCGCATCCGACTTGATGACCACATACGGCTTCTCGGAGATGCCGTACTCGCGATACTTCTTGGCAATCTTCTTCAGCACGCCGTCGATCGCATCGGCGAGCGCCTGTTCGCCGGTACGCTCCTGGAAATCCACGCCTTCGACATGCGCGAAGTACGGATTGATCATCCACGGATCGATCTCGACCATCTTCGCAAACTTCTTCGCGACGTCGTCATAACAGGAGAAGTGCGTCGATTTGCGCCGTACCGCCCACGCGGCATGCAACGGCGGCAGCAGGTATTGCTCGTGCAGATTTTCGAGGATCGGCGGAATGCCGCCGGAAAGATCATTGTTCAGCAGAATCGAACACGGGTCGAAGTTCTTCAGTCCGAGCCGGCGCGGTGTGCGTTCAAGCGGCTCGAGGACGATCTTCTGACCGTCCGACAGTGCAATGGTGACCGGCCCGACGATGCTTTCGTCGAGCGTGCCGAAACGTACGTTCAGCCCCGCCTGGCGCATGATAGTGGCCAGCCGCGCGACATTCTCCAGATAAAACGCGTTGCGTGTGTGACGCTCCGGAATGACCAGCAGGTTCTTCGCGTCCGGGCAGATTTTTTCGATCGAGGCCATCGCCGCCTGCACGGCAAGCGGCAGCACTTCCTGCGGCAGGTTGTTGAACGCGCCGGGGAACAGATTGGTGTCGACCGGCGCGAGCTTGAAGCCCGCGTTACGCAAATCGACGGAGCAATAGAACGGCGGCGTGTGTTCCTGCCATTCAAGACGGAACCAGCGTTCGATGGCGGGTGTGGCGTCGAGGATCTTCCGCTCGAGATCGAGCAGCGGGCCGTTTAACGCCGTAACTAGGTGCGGAACCATTGATCACTCGCAGACTGGAGAAAAAAGATTGTAGAGCAAACGCTTCGTCCATTTGGGGACGGTTTCTCCATTCGCAAGCAGACATGAATGCATTCTCGCTATCGGCGCCATAGCCGGCGGAACGGCTCCTCCAAACCAGTTTAGCGCGATTCATCCGGAAACAGCAGCCCGGGCCCACCAAGAAAAAGGCCCGCCGGAAGGCGGGCCAAAGTCGCTGCGCTTGATTCGTGATCGTGATTCGTACAACCTTAAAACGTTGAAACCTTGAAGCCTTATTCGACGTGTTCGCCGTGCAGGCTCACGTCCAGGCCTTCGCGCTCCTCTTCTTCCGTCACGCGGATACCCATCACCAGGTCGATGACCTTCAGCAGGATGAAGCTGACCACGCCGCTGTACACCAGCGTCGTCAGCACGCCCTTGGCCTGCAGGATCACGCTGCCGTCCGCGCCGCCAATGTCCTTGACTGCGAACACACCGGTCAGCAGCGCACCCACGATACCGCCGATGCAGTGCACGCCGAACGCGTCGAGCGAATCGTCGTAACCGAGCTTGGCTTTGAGCCACGTAGCCGACCAGAAGCAGATCACGCCGGCTGCGATGCCGATCACCAGCGAGCCGCCGATGCCGACGAAGCCCGATGCCGGCGTAATCGCCACCAGACCAGCCACCGCGCCCGACACGATGCCGAGTACCGACGGCTTGCCCTTGGCGATCCACTCGGCAAACATCCATGCGAGTGCTGCGGCTGCCGTTGCAACTTGCGTCGCGAACATCGCGAAGCCGGCACGGCCGTCTGCTGCCACTGCGGAACCTGCGTTGAAACCGAACCAGCCCACCCACAGCATCGCGCCACCGATCAGCGTCAGCGTGAGGTTATGCGGAGCCATGACTTCCTTGCCGTAGCCGACACGCTTGCCGAGCACCAGGCAGCATACGAGACCGGCGATACCGGCGTTGATGTGCACCACCGTGCCGCCTGCGAAGTCGAGGATGCCTGCGCTAGCCAGCCAGCCGGTCGGTTCCCAGACCATGTGCGCGATCGGCGAGTAGACGATGATCGACCACAGCGTCATGAACACCAGCATCGCCGAGAACTTCATGCGGTCGGCAAACGCACCCGTGATCAGCGCCGGCGTGATGATCGCGAAGGTCATCTGATACACGCAGTAGACCGTTTCCGGGATCGTCGGAGCCAGGTGGCTCACCGTCAGCGTGGTCGCCTTGTCGCCGTGGATATAGTTCATCCCGGCCATGAAGAAGCGCGAGAAGCCACCGATAAACATGCCGCCAGGCGTGAAGGCGATGCTGTAGCCCACCACCACCCAGACGATCGTCACGACGCAGGTGATCGCGAAGCTTTGCATCAGCGTCGCCAGCACGTTCTTCTTGCGGACCATGCCGCCGTAGAACAGTGCGAGACCCGGGATCGTCATGAACAGCACGAGCGCGGTGGAGGTCAGCATCCAGGCGGTGTCGCCGGAGTTGATCTTCGACGAGTCGACCGAGAACGGCGCGGTCGGCGCTGCCGGTGCGGCGGCAGCAGATGCGGCCGATGCATCAGGTGCGGCTGCGGCGGTTGCCGGTGCGGAAGCGTCCGCTGCCGGTGCCGACGCTGCGGCAGCCGGTGCGCTGGCTGTCGTGTCGGCGGCAGGCGCCGAGGCGGCTGCGGGTGCGGAAGCGTCGTCCGCGAGGGCGGCGCCGATACCGCTCGCAAGCAGCGATCCGGCCATCAGCAAGGACATCAATAATTTGCGCATCTTCGTTTTCCTCTTGTAGCTAGTCGCTATCGTTCTAATTACAGGGCGTCCGCCCCGGTCTCCCCGGTGCGAATCCGAATCACTTGCTCGATCGGCGTGACGAAAATCTTGCCGTCGCCAATCTTGCCGGTGCGTGCCGCACGTTCGAGCGCTTCGATGGCCTGATCGACGATGTCGTCCGAGACCGCGGCCTCGATCTTCACTTTCGGCAGGAAATCGACGACGTACTCTGCGCCGCGGTACAGCTCGGTGTGGCCTTTCTGACGTCCAAAGCCCTTCACTTCTGTCACGGTGATTCCCGAGACGCCGATTGCCGACAAGGCCTCGCGCGCCTCATCGAGCTTGAACGGCTTGATGATTGCGGTAATCAGTTTCATGAAATCCTCGCTGTAGTTGCGTAACCCGTTTGCGTAACCTTTGTTTCCCCTGAACTGTTGCGTCGATCCGCGGTTGGTGTTCAAACCGCATTCGATGCAGCACCGGTAAAAAACTCCCGGCGGTGCGCGCCGGGCAGTAACAGCAACTCGCATGCCATGTGAGTGTCATAGTCCATGGAACCGGTCCCCGAAAGTCGCTCGCGCCCCCCCTGGCCGGATGGCTAACGTGGTCGGGGGACGGTGGCGCGCCGCCTGGATCGTTGCTAGAGTGTTCGCAGGCTTCGGATGCGAAAGCGCGCACCAAAGGCGCTCATGCAGCGGAACTGGTCTGGCAACCATGCACCAGAATCGCTCATGGAATAATCCGGGGCACAGACGCAATGAGATATGCACACTTTTTGTGCACCCAAGGGGAACACCATGAAACAACCGAACGACGTCTTCAACGATTTGCAGGCGCGCATGAGCGATCTGCTCAAGAACTCGCCGGCCAAAGATGTCGAACGCAACGTCAAGGCCATGCTGTCGCAGGGCTTCTCGAAGCTCGATCTGGTTACGCGCGAAGAATTCGATACCCAGACCCAGGTCCTGGTGCGCACGCGTGCCCGGCTCGAGGAACTGGAGCGGCGCGTTGCCGAACTCGAGCAGAAGCTGCCGGTGACGCACACGTCTTAAAGCATTTCTGGATGCTGCACATCACAGGCAAGCGAGCCGTGACGTCATCAGCGTATTAGGGAGTCGCGCGCGCCGCCGGCGCGCCGTCTGACGGGAGAAAACATGTCGCTTGCCGTGGTGCGCAGTCGCGCGCCGGCCTCTGGCCGCGCGCCCGAAGTAACGGTCGAGGTTCACCTCGCCAACGGATTACCCTCTTTTTCGATCGTGGGCCTCCCCGATCTCGAAGTGCGCGAAAGCCGCGAACGCGTGCGGGCCGCACTGCAGAACTGCGGCTTCGACTTTCCGGTTCGCCGCATCACCGTCAACCTCGCCCCCGCCGACCTGCCGAAGGAATCCGGCCGTTTCGACCTGCCTATTGCCCTGGGCATCCTGGCCGCGAGCGGACAGATCCCGGTGGAGTCGCTGATGCATCGGGAATTTGCCGGCGAGCTGTCGCTGACCGGCGCGCTACGGCCCATGCGCGGCGCGTTCGCGATGGCGTGCGGGACGGCGCGCAGTCATGCGGCGCAGGTGGGCGGCGAAGCAGGCACGCATCCGGCGGCCGGGATGGCGGCGAACTCCCGGCCGAACGTCACGCTGTCGATGTTGCGGCCCGCCGCGGCCGAGCGCTCGCAGCGGGCCTCCGAACTCTATCTGCCGGCGGCCAGCGCGGCGGAGGCCGCGCTGGTGCCGGGCGTGGACGTCTACGGCGCAACCGACCTGCCCTCGCTCTGCGCCCATCTGGCCGGCGAGCCGGATGGGCGGCTTACGCCGGTCGCCGCACCCGAGCTCGCCGCCACACCGGCCGTGCCGACCGCCGACATGGCCGACGTGATCGGCCAGCGCGGCGCCCGACGAGCGCTGGAAGTCGCCGCCGCCGGCGGTCATCACGTTCTGATGGTGGGCCCGCCGGGCGCCGGCAAGTCGATGCTGGCCGCGCGCCTGCCAAGCCTGCTCCCGCCCATGACCGACGAAGAAGCGCTGACCTCGGCGGCGCTGCTGTCCGCCAGCATGGCGGGCTTCTCGCCGACGCAGTGGCGGCAGCGGCCATTCCGCGCGCCGCACCACTCTTCCAGCGCGGCGGCGCTGGTGGGTGGGCGCAATCCGCCGCAGCCGGGCGAGATCACCCTGGCGCACCTGGGCGTGCTGTTTCTCGATGAAATCCCTGAGTTCGACCGTCACGTGCTGGAGACGCTGCGCGAACCGCTCGAAGCCGGCCGCATCACGATCTCGCGAGCGGCCCTGCAAGCGGACTTCCCGGCGGCCTGCCAACTGATCGCGGCGATGAACCCCTGTCCATGCGGCTGGCGCGGCGACCCGAACGGGCGCTGCCGCTGCACGCCGGAAATCGCCGCGCGCTATCTGCGCAAGCTGTCGGGGCCGCTGCTCGACCGGATCGACATCCAGATCGAAATTCCCGCGCTGACGTCGGCCGAGCTATCCGCACGCTCAAGCACCCTCGGCGAGCCGAGCGCAGCCATCGCCGAGCGGGTGAGTGCGGCGCGCAAGCGTCAACTGGCGCGGCAGGGGAAAACCAATCGCGAACTGAGCGGACGCGAGGTGGACGAGGTCTGCCGGCCCGACGCGGCCGGCGAGGCGCTGCTGCGCGAAGCGGGCGATCGCTTCGGCTGGTCGGCGCGTGCCTATTACCGCGTGCTGAAGGTGGCGCGGTCCATCGCGGACCTGGCCGGCGCCGACGTGCCGACCGGCAGCCAGATCGCAGAAGCGGTTCAGTACCGTCGCGCGTTCGCGGTCGGATAAAGCAAAAAAATCGCTGTCAAGACTTGACTTATGCACATAAAAGCATTCCTGACAAACCTAAGGGCAATTGAAAGGTAAGCACACACCGTTTCGGAGAAAGCCTTGATTTGATTGACTTTTTAAATTTTCCCCGCAACAGGGAAAAGTTCCGGGAAGCCCGCCGGACGGGCATTTCAG
This sequence comes from Paraburkholderia sp. GAS38, assembly GCF_050434965.1. Classification (NCBI taxonomy): domain Bacteria; kingdom Pseudomonadati; phylum Pseudomonadota; class Betaproteobacteria; order Burkholderiales; family Burkholderiaceae; genus Paraburkholderia; species Paraburkholderia sp. GAS38. Next base: position 200,096 of record NZ_JBNDJO010000011.1, read on the forward strand.
CCGTCTCGCACAAGGTTCTCCACAAAGTTATCCACAGGCGCTGTGGGTAACGGAAAAATCCTCATAAAATCCGGCTATTAGCGTCATAACCTGCGGAGGAACTTTCACTTCGCGCAATGCTCCATGACACGTCCAATCACGGCGTGCCAGATTCAATACAGCTGGAAAGACTGGAAAAACTGGTCGACCTGCTCCTGCGGCAACGGCTCGCTGGCGATGATCGCCGCCTGGTAGACATGCCGGCCGTGAGCCACAAGCCGCGCGTAGATCGTGCGAGTCTCCTTTTGCTCGCCGGCTTTGCCGCTCAGCGTCATTTCGAGGCCGGGCACCTGACCGCCCGCTGCCAGCGGAATCTGCACGGGGCGCGCGTCGGGAGCGGCGCCGACGTTGCGGGCCAGTCCGGTACGCAGGAAGTCGAGCGCCGTGCGCTGCGTCTGCGGGTCGTCGGAGGGCAGCATTAGCGTACCCACCGCGAAGACAGCTTTGCCGGCCTCGGCGGTTTGCATCGCCATCTGCATCGACGTCCCGCCCACGTCGATCTGGCGCGCATCGTTGCCCGGCTTGGCCGGCAGGTCGACGGTGTAGCCGTTGTCGTTGTTCATCACCGTGCGCCAGTCGTAGGTCGGCGAGCAGGCCGCCAGCAACCCGCCCACGACAAGCATGCAGACACCTGCGAACAGCACGCGGCGCAGTCGCGCCAATCCGGACAAAAGGCGCCGCGGAGCGGCTCCCGGGCGCACAGCGAGATCGAGCAGAAAACCGGGGGATGACAGGCGGAACGCGGGTCGAGACATGAGCACGAAGTCAGGGAAAGACGCAGCATAAAACCCTATTATCCGCTGACGGGCAACTCCCAGCCGCCATACCGGATTGAGGCTACAATACGTCGCAACGTTACGCGCGTTCTGCGCGATCCCGAGGTCCGTTCATGAGCCCTACCCCTTCTGCTCCGGTGACGAAGCGCACCAGCCCGATCCGCTATGTCGTCATGGCCGTCGTGGCCGGCGCCATTGCGATTGCCGGCTATTTCGCCTTCAACGGCCAGCAGCATGTACCGGATGCCACGTTCACGCTGCTGTCCGGCCAGAAAGTCTCCACGGCCGATCTGAAGGGCAAGGTCTACCTCGTCAACTTCTGGGCCACCAACTGCGATACCTGCGTGCAGGAAATGCCGAAGATGGTCGACACGTATAACCGCTTCAAGGGCAAGGGCCTCGAATTCGTCGCTGTGGCGATGAACTACGACGCGCCCATGTACGTGACCAACTACACCGCGACGCGTCGCCTGCCGTTCAAGGTGGCGATGGACGACGGTTCCGCTGCCAAGCAGTTCGGCAATGTCCAGTTGACGCCGACCACCTTCGTGGTCGACAAGGACGGCAAGATTCTCAAGCGCTACGTCGGCGAGCCGCAGTTCGCCGAGCTGGATCAACTGCTCGAGAAGGCGCTGAACGCGGCCTGAAACACCGGGCGAGGCATCAGATAAAAACGCGCCGGTAGCGGACAGAATCCGCTACCGGCGCGTTGCTTTTGGGATGTGCGGTTCAGGACGCCTGACCGGCTTCAACCGCGCCGCCCATCACCGCTCACCCTCTCCCTTCGCCGCCAGCCCATAGCGCTTTATCTTTTCATAGAGCGTCGCCTTACCCAGTTGCAAACGGTCCGCCGCCACCGCCACCGCGCCGCCCGTCTGCTCCAGCGCCTGCGCAATCACCGCACGCTCGAACTGCTCGACGCGCTCCTTGAGCGAGTGGGCGTCCGCGGCTTCATCGACGGAAGCTGTCATCGGATCTTCCGCCACCCCGAGCACGAGCCGGTCGGCCGCATTGCGCAGTTCCCGCACGTTGCCGGGCCAGTCGCGCTGCATCAGACCGGCCCGCTGACGGTCGGTGAGGATCGGCGCGGGACGCTGATAACGCACCGCCGCATCGAGCAGGAAATGTTCGAACAGCGGCACGATGTCTTCGCGCCGCTCGGCGAGCGGCGGCAGCGCGATGGTCACCACGTTCAGCCGGTACAACAGGTCGCGCCGGAAGGTGCCGGCCGCGACGTGCTCCAGCATGTCGCCCTTGGCCGCGGCCACCACGCGGCAATTCACGCGAATCGGCTGGTTCGAGCCGAGCCGTTCCAGCACGCCGTCCTGCAGCACGCGCAACAGCTTGACCTGCAGACCGAGCGGCATGCTTTCGATCTCGTCGAGAAACAGCGTGCCGCCGGATGCATGTTCGAGCTTGCCGATCCGGCGTTTCGCCGCGCCTGTAAACGCGCCGGGCTCATAGCCGAACATCTCGGACTCGAACATCGGTTCGGGCAGCGCGCCGCAATTCACCGCGATAAACGGCTTGTCGCGCCGTGGCGACAGTTCGTGCAGGCTGCGTGCGATCAGTTCCTTGCCCGCGCCGGTATCGCCGTTGATCAGCACAGAGGCGTCGGTGGGCGCGACGTTCGCGATCAGCCGGCGCACCTGCTCGATCACCGGACTGCGGCCAATGATGCGCGGCGCCACCGTGTTCTGCCCCGCCAGTTCGCGGCGCAGCGCGTGGTTCTCCAGCACCAGGGTGCGGCGTTCCAGCGCGCGCCGTACGGTTTCGATCAGACGCTCCGAGGCAAATGGCTTCTCGATGAAGTCGTAGGCGCCGTCGCGCATGGCCTGCACGGCCATCGAAATATCGCCGTGTCCGGTGACGAGAATCACCGGCACATCCGGCGCGCGTTCGTGACATTGCGCGAGCAGATCGAGACCGCTCGCGCCCGGCAAACGGATATCGCTGACGATCACGCCCGGAAAATCCGCGCTGATGGAACGCGCTGCCGCTTCGACCGATGCGTGACCGGTGACGTCGAAGCCCGCGAGCTGCAGGCTTTGCACGCTCGCGCGACGCACTAGTTCGTCGTCCTCGATATACAGCACCGGCAAACTGTTGTTGACCATCGTCCTTATCACCTCAACCTTAAAGCGCCCGAGCGCATCTGAAGCCGCCTGAATTCAGGACCCTGCCGTGAGCGGGTCCGTTGCCTGCACACGGGCCCGGCGCAGCGTGAGCACGAACAGCGCGCCGCCGTCCGGGGCATTGCGCGCCACCAGCGAGCCGCCCGCGTCGCGCACGATCGAGGATGAGATCGCAAGGCCAAGCCCCAGCCCCTGGCCCATTTCCTTCGTCGTAAAGAACGGTTCGAAAAGCCTCGGCAGGACGTCGTCCGGGATGCCGTGACCGTTATCGTGAACCGAGATCGCAAGCGTCGCTTCGGCGGCCTCGATTTCGATCTCGATACGCGGAGGGGCTACACCCACCGCGGCATCAAGCGCGTTGCTCAGCAGATTGATCAGCACCTGCTCAAGCCGCAAATCGTCGCAATTCGCGACAAGCCCGGGATGCTCGTCGGACGGATCGAAGCCCGTGCGCGTGCCCGCTTCCGCGTCGACCACCGTCAACACCACTTCCACGTCCTGCAAGCGCTTTTGCAGCAGCGCCAGCACATTGCGCAGCGCACGCGCGAGCGGCGCTCGCGCGCTGCGCGGCCGCGCCCGTCCCACGAACAGCTTCAACTGGTTGGTGATCTTACCCATGCGCTCGGTGAGCGCGGCAATCGCCTCGAGATTCTCGCGCGCCGACTCCTGATCGCCGCGTTCGAGCAACACCCTCGTGTTATCCGAGAAGCCGCGCAACGCCGCTAACGGCTGATTCAACTCGTGCGTAATACCCGCGGCCATCTGACCGAGCGCCGCCAGCTTGCTCGCCTGAATCAGCTCGTCATGCGCCGAGCGCAACTCCTGTTCGGCGCGCGTGCGTTCGCTCACTTCCTTCTTCAGTTGCTCGTTCGCCTGCGACAGGTCCGCGGTCCGCTCCGCCACCCGCTGATTCAACTCCGCGTACGCGCGCTGCAGCAGCTCGCGGCTGCGCATCATCTCGCGCACGCGTGCGCGGCGCATTCTCCAGTAGAACGCCAGCAGGCACAGCGTGACGTAGCCGAAGCCGGTCACGATAGCGGCATTGCGGGCGTCGGCGTCGACCGGATCGACGCTCGCCATGGTGATCAGTTGCCAGTCAGGTTCAAGCATCGCCCGCCGCGTTGCCAGGTAGCGCGGCGCGTAACGTCCACCGCCGATGCGCACGATCTGCGCGTCGCCCTCAAGCGTGCGTTCGATCGTCACCGGCAGCGGCGGAATCTCCTGCTGCGCGTACTGGCGCGTCTGATAGATCGAGTCTGCCACCGCGCCCGAGAGCGGCCGCACCGTGTGGTATTTCCAGGCCGGCACGGAGGATAGAAAGATCACGCCGTGATCGTCGGTGACGATCAGCGGCTCGGACGCATCCGCGCCCTGAAACCATTCCAGATTGAGTTTGACGACCGCCACGCCGACGATCTGTCCATCGCGCCGCACCGGTTGCGAGATGTAGTAGCCGGGGTCATGCGAGATCGTGCCGATGCCGAAGAAACGGCCCACGCCGCCCTTCACCGCGTCCATGAAATACGGCCGGAACTGATACTCGACGCCGACAAAGCTCTCCGGCTCGCGCCAGTTGCTCGCCGCGACGCACAGCCCGTCCGTCTGAATGATGTAGGTGGCCGTGGCCCGCGCGTGGCGGTTGAGGTCTTCCAGATAACGGTTGGCGTGCTCGACGTTCGGCGCCGTGGGGTTCACCAGCACGTCCTGCACGAACGGATGCTCGGCCAGCAGGTACGGCAGGGATTCGTAGCGCTCCAGCGTGCTCTTGAGCGCATTGGCCGTGCGGTCGACGCGCACCGCGGCGTTGCGCCGCAAACTGTCGATGCCGCGCTGCCACGCGATGCTCCACGTGAGTCCGCACGCCGCCACGAGCCCGGCGACGAGCGCGAAGAGGATCAGCAGGCGGCGCGTCACGTTGGCGGATTCCGGTGAATGGGGTGCGGCTATTGTGGCATAACGCGCCGGGGCGGACAGCGCGACGAGCCGACCGGCATCTCTCGATGCCAGGTCCTCGTTGTCGCGTTCAGATCGATCTGGAGCGCTATATATGTGACACCGGTGGATGAGCTTGCGGCAGAACAATGAGCCAGCACGTTCAGACGTTGTCACACCAGCGAGGTCCGCCATGAAAATCGACGTAAAGAATCAGACACCGTATCGGTCTAACGAGGACGAGGGAACGAGCGGGACAAAGCCAGCCGCTCCAGGCCCGAAGCCCAGGACCTACCCGCCGGCAAATACACCGGCACAGGCCGGTTCGGAAAGAGGCGGGGATACCGGCGCGACTGACCATGCGAAAGCGCCGCCGTCCGATACAGGCGACACGGTATCGGCTAAAGAAAAGCCGGGGGAGCCGGCAAAGCCGCAGACAAACGAGGATGGTACGGCAGACGCAAATCCCGGAGTACCGGCGCAGTCTAGTGCATCGGTCCCGCCGCCAAATGGCAACACGCTGCAGATCAAGGTAGCCGGTATCGTCAACGCGGTTCCTCCACTCAAGCCGAGCGGCAGCACTCCGATCACCGGTCATACTACGAAGGCTGGCAACGTGCAACGCTCCAATCAGGCGGGTTACACCGCCGGCAACGCGGGTAGAAGCCTTACGAAGGGAATCGGGGACGCCGGAGAGTTGGCGCAGAGCGGCAACCAGGACGAGCGCACCCGCTACGCATTGCAACTCATCAAGGATCTCGCGAATGGATCTGCTTCCGGCATCGATCTGAAAAGAATGACGGATAAGAAGACTGTGGCGCACGAATACTTGCACGGACCGCGGCGCAAAGGCGCCTACAACGTTGAACATGGAGGCCATGGGACGCCCCACCGACAGCAGATCGAGCTGAAGAGCATGCGTACCCTGCCGAAAGCCAAGGCGACGCAGACCCTCGCAATCTCACAGTCCGTCGCCGGTGTGCAGGTACAGCCCAACCAGTCTGGCAAGCAGACACAGGCACAGACACCGACGAGCACGCAGTCATCGCAGACGAGTCCGAATACTTACGACGCCGCGACGCAAACCATGCCTGCTGCCGACGCGAGCACGCAGACTTCAACGCCGCAGGCGCCGGCCCAAGGAGATGGCGCCCCACAGACAGCGGGAGAACACTCGTCCACTGGGGCGCCTCATAGCCCGCGCGAGCCAGCGAGTTCGCCGGACCATCACAAGACGACACAAACCTCATCGCCTGACCGCGCAAACCGCGGTACTACGACGCCAATGCCAGATAGCACCGATGCGGGAGTGCAAAACGGAGCCGACATGCAAGACGGTAGCACCCAGCATGCGCCCCCCCAGCACAGCGTGCAAACGCAAACTTCAGTTCCGGTGACATCGACGCGTACAACGCCTGCTCCGCAGCCACCCCAGTTGCACGTATCGGAACCAACCAACGGGAACGAGACGACAACGGCCACCCAGGCCGGCGCACCGCTCGATACACACGGCACGCAAACCGCCACCGGGACGCCGAAAGCAACACAGTTGAGTCCGCAACGACAGACCGCTGGCACGCAAACCTCATCGCCGTCTGTCCATCACTCCGCCACGCAGCACACGCCGCGACAGGTACACGCGCACTCTCAGACCACGTTCGGCAACACCTCCTCCGCCGAAACTCAGACAGGCGCGGATAATTCGAAGGGTTCTCAGGCCAATACGGATACGCACACGGTCGGGACGCAGTCGAAAGTCGGCACTGGCGAAGCCAAAACGCAGGCTAATCCGGGAAGTGAGAATAAATCCATACAGACCCGACCGCCGGTACAGCAACACGCAACGCAGACACCCCCGACGCCAGACACGGGCGCGGCACAATCGAATCCCGTCGGTACGCCAGCGTCGCAGGAGTCGGTCGAGACTACACACACGTCCGAGCAAGTCCCCGGTGCGACGTCAAAATCCATCGAGCTCACAAAAGGCGTCAAGGAAAACGGCCATTGGGTGGTGGCGGATATCGGATCACTGCCCGCTGACATCAACAATGTGAAAAAGCACGCCGATCTTGGATCGATCAGCGCGATCACCTCGACCAGCGCCGTGACCGCAGGCGATGTCCTTAACGTTATCAACTCCGAAGGGGGCCGCGCACTGGCTTTGGGAGCGAAATCGCTGTCATTGCTGGGTACGCTAGTCGGTCTCGCGCCGTCGGTCGGGCAGCTTGCCAACGATGTCAAACAGCTAATCGCAAATCCGAACGACAATCAGTCGAAATGGAATGTTGCGAACAGCGGTTTCGAGTTAGGCGGTGGCCTTGCCGCGGCAGCTGCCTCGATGGCTTTTCCGCCTGCCGCACTATTGCCGATCTTATTTCCCAATCTGGCTGAAATCGGTCACGCGGAAATATTGAGGCAGAAGAAGAATGGCCTGTATGCGGAAGGTCTAAAAGTCGAAGGTGATGCAACCAGCAACGACTACAAGATAGCGGCTCTCAACGCGACGCCGATCGTGAACTGGTTCTCGTCCACCTATACGCCGGAGTTGCGTCCAGCCATCGAGAAATTCGAAACGGAGCAGGGAAACAAGCCTGGCAATCCACCCGCCGGTGACTTGCCGGAGAACACACTCCATGACCAGCGCGTCTACGACTACTATGCCCAGGCGCTGAACGAGCGCGCCGCGCTGCTCGGCAATGCGGCCAACTCCTACCTCAAGAGCATTGCAGACAATTCAACCCTGAGTTCCGTCACAATGGTCTCGCGATGCCCACAGGTGTTTGGCTGGCCATCGAACGGACAGGCCATGCGCGTGTTCGATCGGGCAGCCGCTATCACGTACGATCGCGTTCACGACACGATCCACACCGAGTTTTTCGGCCCGGACAAGGACGGCACGTACAGATTGCCCACGCGGGATCCGTCGCTGCCGTCCGGCAAGGACAGCAAGAATCTGCTGTTCTGCTCGACCATGCTGGATCCTGAAGCCAAGCGGGTGGACTTCGACTTGCCGCAATACTTTGCCGATCCGGGCACGGTCGCGCTGGATATTCGCAAACAGCCGAACAAAACCTGATGGAGCTAGCTCGACATTCAAACGACGCTTAGGAGTGCGGAGCGCGGCGGCATGACAGGTCTTCTGTCGTTTCGAATACGGAGTGGTGCGACGCCAACCATTCCGTATTCGCGCCCTTCCGCGACACGCCAGAGGCGGCCCATATCGAGACTAAGGGCGACGCGCGCGGGTTCAGGCACCCGCCGCTTCCGTGTCCTTCACAGGAGCGGCTTCGCCGCGCAGCACGGCGCGCAGCTTCGCGTGGTCCAGTTCCTTCTCCCACGCCGACACCACCACCGTCGCCACACCGTTGCCGACGATGTTCGTCAGCGCGCGGCATTCGCTCATGAAGCGGTCGATCCCGAGAATCAGCACCATGCCCGACAGCGGAATCGTCGGCACCACGGCCAGGGTCGCAGCGAGCGTGATGAAACCGGCGCCCGTCACACCGCTTGCGCCCTTCGACGTCAGCATCGTGACGGCCAGCAGCGTGAGCTGCTGCGTGAGCGAGAGATCGGTGTTGGTGGCCTGGGCGATGAACAGCACGGCCATCGTCATGTAGATGTTGGTACCGTCGAGGTTGAACGAGTAACCCGTCGGCACCACGAGGCCCACCACCGAGCGCGAGCAGCCGAGCTTTTCGAGCTTCAGCATCAACTGCGGCAACGCCGCTTCCGACGAGCTCGTGCCGAGCACGATCAGCATCTCTTCCTTGATGTACGCCACGAAGCGCAGCACGCTGAAGCCGACCATGCGGGCGATCGCGCCGAGCACCACCACCACGAACACGATCGAGGTGAGATAGAACGTGCCGATCAGCTTGAGCATGGGCAGGAGCGAGCCGATGCCGTACTTGCCGATGGTGAACGCCATTGCGCCGAAGGCACCGATCGGCGCCAGCTTCGTGATGATGCGCACCACGCCGAACAACACGCTCGACAGGCTTTCGACCAGATCCGTGACGACCTTGCCTCGCTCGCCGAGCGTCGCCAGCACGCTGCCGAACAGCATCGCGATCAGCAGGATCTGCAGGATCTCGCCCTGCGCGAACGCATCCGTGATCGTGTTCGGAATGATGTGCATCAGGAAGTCGACCGTGCTTTGGCCGTGTGCCTTGGCGGCGTACGAAGCGACCTCCTTGCCGTCGAGCGTGGCCGGATCGACGTTGAAGCCGACACCCGGTTTCAGCACGTGCGTGGCGATCAGGCCGAGCACCAGCGCGAACGACGAAACGACTTCGAAGTACAGCAGCGCCTTGCCGCCGACCCGCCCGACCTTCTTCATGTCCTGCATGCCGGCGATACCGGTGACGACAGTACAGAAGATGATCGGGCCGATCACCATCTTGATCAGTTTGATGAAGGCGTCGCCAAACGGCTTCATGTCGATGGCGAGAGCCGGCGAGTAATGACCGAGGACAATGCCGACGATGATCGCGGCGATCACCTGGACATAGAGCACTTTATAGAAGGGTTTCTTCACGATGGTTCCTGCGATGTGGATGAGCCAATGGCCTGCCACGCTGCGCATCAATGCGAACGAATGGACGTATCGCCTGTGCACGGCATCGGGCCGCGACAAGACGACGAGGTTATAAATACGGGGAGGGGAAATCGGACATCGTTGTCTCCATGCTTTAGTTGTCGGGCCTTTGCGGCCGCGCTTCTACTTCGCAAGGTCGATGCCAGCTAGATGACGGCTCTTTCTCTTTGATTTTTATAGGTATTTTTGTTCGGCTCGGCGTCTTGCGTCTGGCTTTCCGGAAATCCGGAGGCGAGGCGTCGGGGATTCCGGACGGCCCATGGCCAAAAAAAATGCCTTCCTCGCGGCAGGAAGGCATTTCCAAGCGTATATCGGAGACTTTATTGTTCGTGGGCTTCGCGTTGCGGTCCTGCTGCGAAGCTCACATCTCAATATTAGGATTATTTGGCCGCGCCTACCGTCAAGGATTGTCAAATCGGCGCGGGCGATTGAAGCCACCGTCCGTCTCACGGCCGCTGACGGGCTCAATCGAAATCGAACATGTCGAACAGGGAGCGTTTTTTCCGGTATCCCGTGTGCCCAGAATGGCCCGAGTGCCCCGAGCGACGCTCATCGTATCGATGATGGCTCTCGTTCGGATACTCGCGATGCCGGTCCCGGCGATCTTCGCGGTTCGGACCGGAGACGAGCGGCGCGCCGGCGCGCTCGCCGTCCTCTGCGATCAGCTTGTCGAGTTCGCCGCGATCGAGCCAGACACCCCGGCAATCCGGGCAGTAGTCGATCTCGATCGAGCGGCGCTCGGTCATCAGAAGGTCGGTCGTCTTGCAAACAGGGCATTTCATGGCGTCTCTCCTAAAAAGGGTAAAGCTTCGAATCCGCAACCTGGCGAGCCGCCCGATCCGGGCAAAGCGATCCGGCCATACCTCGCTCAGGTTGTTCCAACTTCTTTCCATGCGCGGCCGGTACGCCAGCGCTCATTGCGTGACAGCGTCGGTGCGCTTCGACCTGGCCCGGCGCGCCAGCATGTTCATGGCCTCGACGAAGGCCGAGAACGCCATCGCCGCGTAGATATACGTCTTCGGCACATGCGAGCCGAACCCTTCCGCGATCAGCGTCATGCCGATCACCAGCAGGAAGCTCAGCGCGAGAACGACGATGGTCGGGTTGCGGTCGATAAAGCGCGACAGCGGGCGGGCCGCGAACAGCATCACCATGACCGCGGCGATGACCGCGACAAACATGATCGGCATGTGGCTGGTCATGCCGACCGCCGTGATGATGCTGTCGACCGAAAACACGATATCGAGCAACAGGATCTGGCCGATCGCGGCCCCTACGGTCAGCGGGACCACCGCACTCGTCGCGCCGCGTGCGTCGTCCGCGTGGGTGACGTGGTGATGAATCTCGCGGGTCGCCTTCCAGACGAGGAACAGGCCGCCGCCCAGCAGGATCAGGTCGCGCCACGAGAACGCGTGGCCCAGCAGCGTCACGGCGGGCTGAGTCAGTTGCGCGATCCACGCGACCGTGCCGAGCAGGCCAAGCCGCAGCACCAGCGCGAGCAGAATGCCGAGGCGCTGGGTGCGTGCCCGCTGCGCTTCCGGCAGCTTGTTGCTGAGGATCGAGATGAAGATCAGGTTGTCGATGCCGAGCACGATCTCCATCACGACCAGCGTGAGGAGCGCCGCCCAGGCAGCGGGATCGGAAATCAGAATGGTCAGGGCGTCCATGGCATGCGTCGGCGAAGTGAACCGAGTGATGTCGAAGTGATGCCATGATCGCCGCTTCACGACTTCGGATAAATCAGTGATAAGCTGAATGACATATCGATTTTTTCGAAGTGTCGCCGCTCATGCTGAACTATCGCCATCTCTACTACTTCTGGATCGTCGTCAAGGAAGGCGGCTTCGCGCGCGCGGCCGAGCGTCTCGACATGGCCGTCCAGACCATCAGCGCGCAGGTACGTGAACTGGAAAAATCGATTGGCCGTCAGTTGCTGAAATCCGCGGGGCGCGGTGTCGCTATGACCGAAGCGGGCGAGACGGCGTTCAGCCGCGCGGAGCAGATCTTTCAGATCGGCGAAGCGCTGCTCGACGAGATGCGCGAAGCAGGCGGCGAAGGGGTTGCGCGGCTCGCCGTGGGTCTCTCCGACGGCATTTCAAAGCTCGCCGCGCACGCGCTGCTTGCGCCCGTGCTCGGCACGCCGTCGCTCAGGCTGCTGTGCCACGAAGGCGAACATGCGCAACTGTTGTCGGAGCTCGCGCTGCATCGGCTCGATCTGGTGCTGGCCTGCCAGCCGGCGCCGCACAACGCGGACCTGCGCGTGGTGAGCCAGCGCCTCGTCGGTTCGCCGGTGGACTGGTACGGCCCCGCGGCGATCGTCTCGAAGGCATCGCGCGCCGGCTTTCCGCAGAGCCTCGCCGATCTGCCCGTGCTCCTGCCCACCGGGCACGCCGCGCTACGCGCACGGCTCGACCGGTGGTTCGAAGCGGCGGGCATCCGGCCGCGGATTGTCGGGGAGTTCGAAGACAGCGCGTTGATGGCGGTGTTCGCCGCGCGCGGGCTCGGCGTGTTTCCGCTCGCGGAACTGGGCGCCGAGGACCTGTCCCTGCTGCGCGGACTGCGCCGGCTCGGCCGCGCGGACGGCGTGATCGAAGAGATCCACGCCATCCGCTCGCGGCGCGGCCAGCATCATCCGCTCGCGACTCAGGTGATCGACGCCGCGCGTTCGTGATCGAGCAAGGCCCTTGGCGGGATGCCGTGGCGAACGGTGACCGCCGCCGGTGCCGGAGCGAGTCCCCACACACTAAACACGGCCGCCAACAGGGCGATCTCGCCATCCGCGAGATAGTCGTCGGCAACCGCCACGGCAACGCACAGGCGAATCACCTTGCCGCGCAACACCGGGTCGTCGATCTCGCCCAGCAGTGTGGCCAGCATGGCCGTGTCGATCTGGCCGATGGTCGGCGCAAGCGGCGCGTGTGCGATAGAGTGATCCTCGCACAGCGCCTGCACGATCTGCGCGAATTGCGTGGGCGCGAGACCGAGCTGGCCGGCGATATCGAGTCTGTCGAGCGCGCGCTCCTCGGAGCTGCAGACGTGTCCGTCGGAGGTCAGCACCAGCGCGACAATCCGTGCTGCGGCTTGAGGACTGTTGCGGGGATAGGTTCGCATGACCGGGGCTCCTTTAGCGGACGTTGTCCGTAGTGATGATGAGCCCTAGTCTGCGTCAGGTTTCGAATCGGATAAACCTGCTAATCCAGAAGTGACAGTTCGAGAAAACCGAAGTGGTGTTCTAAGCCGCACCCTCTTCCAGCACCAGCAGATTCTCGTGCGAGAAGCCCAACGCCACCGGCTGACCCCGCTCGGGCAGACGGCGATTCGGATCGTTGAAGACGTCGAGCGAAATCACCGCATCCTTCACCCGCGTCCTGATCCGCACCACGGCGCCGAGAAAATTCACTTCTTCGACGGTCGCCGCCAGCGTGTTGCGCCCCGCCGCCGGCGCTTCCAGCACAATCGCCTCCGGGCGCAGCGCCAGCAGACGCTTCTTGCCGGCGTCGTCCGGCGCGAGCTGCTGAGTGGTCACGAGTTCCTGACCATCAACAGCCATCTTGCCGCTCGCCGGATCCACCACGTGACCGGATAGGATATTCAGCGTGCCGACGAACGACGCCACGAAGCGCGTGCGCGGATAGTTGTAGATCTCCGAAGAGGTGCCCACCTGCTCGACCCGCCCTTCGTTCATCACCACGATGCGGTCGGAGATGGACAGCGCCTCTTCCTGATCGTGCGTGACGAAAATCGACGTGATGCCGAGTTCACGCTGCAACGCGCGTATGTCCTGGCGCAGCGAAATGCGGATCTTTGCGTCGAGCGCGGAGAGCGGCTCGTCGAGCAGCAGAACCTGCGGCTTGCCGGCGAGCGCGCGGGCCAAGGCGACGCGCTGCTGCTGGCCGCCCGAGAGCTGCCACGGATAGCGTTCGGCGACATGCGGCAGCTTGATCAGATCCAGCATCTCGCCCACCCGTTTGCGGATTTCATCCTGCGGACGACGCGCCACCTTTAGCCCAAAGCCGATATTGTCGGCCACGGTCATGTTCGGAAACAGCGCGTACGACTGAAACACCATGCCGACCTTGCGCTGGCGTGTACGCAGATGCGTAACGTCGCGACCATCGAGGCGAATCACGCCGCGCGTCGGGCTTTCGAAGCCCGCGATCATACGCAGCACCGTGGTCTTGCCGCAGCCCGACGGGCCGAGAAAGGTGATGAACTCGCCGCGCTCGATCTTCATGTCGAAATGATGCAGCGCCGTGTTCGCCCCGAAGGACTTGTGCAGATTTTCGATCTCAAGGAATGCCATGATTCGATGCCTCAGTTCTTCAGGGTTTTTGTCCGGCCAGCGCGCGGGCCGAGCCGCGAGCCGATCCGAACACCTGGATCAGCCCCATCGAGGCCCAGGTAATGGCGAACGCGATAATCGCGAGTGCCGACGGTTCATACGCGCGGTTCGCGCCGATCAGTTGCAGGTACGGCCCGAACGCCGGCCGGTCGAGCAGGCTCGCCAGCGTGAACTCGCCGATCACCACCGCAAAGGTGAGAAAGGCGCCGGACAGGATGCCCGAGCGGATATTCGGAAAGATCACCTTGAACAGGATGGTGGGCCAGGTTGCACCGAGACATTCGGCGGCTTCGGTGAGCGAGCGCACGTCGACTGCCGCGAGACCCGCATCGACCGCGCGGTACATATACGGCAGCGACAAGGTGACGTAGCCGAACACCAGCAGCAGATCGGTGGCGCGCTCGTTGCCGGTAAGCGGCAGGATCGAGCTGCTGTTGTAGATGCGCAGGTAGCCGAACACGATCACGATGGCCGGAATCACCAGCGGCAACAGCGTGATGAACTCCACCACCGGCCGCAGTCTCGGCAAACGCAGACGGACCCAGTACGCCGTCGGCACCACCAGCAGCACGCCGACCACGATCGTCAGGACTGCCATCAGCATCGAGTAGCCGAACGAGGCCTGAAACCGCGGATCGCTCAGCACCACGCGATAGGCGTCGAAACTGTATTCGCCGCGCCGCATGCGCAGACTGAATTCGAGGGTGGCGGCGAGCGGAATCAGGAAATACAGCGAGCCCACGACCATCGCGGTCCAGGCGCCCACACGCGATTGGCTGTTCATCGACGTCCCCTCTCGGCCCGCGAGCGCAGCCAGATGTAGCCGCCATTCGACAGGCCCGTCACCAGGATCATGCCGAGCGCGAGCGCGTAGCCGAGATTCTGGTTATGCAGCACGTCGCCGCGGATCTGCGCGTACAACAGGATGGTCACGATGTTCAGCGAGCTGCCGGTGAGCGCATAGGCCGTCGCGACCGCGCCGAACGAGTTGGCGAACAGCAGCAGGGTCGCGCCGAGCACGCTGGGCCACAGCACCGGCAACGCGACATAACGCCAATACTGGAACGAAGTGCCGCCGAGGCAATCGCAGGCCTCGCGCCATTCTCGCTTCAGGCCGTCGAGCGCGGGCGTGACGATCAGGACCATCAGCGGAATCTGGAAGTACAGATAGGTCACCGTCAAGCCGGTGAAACTGAGGATGCTGAAGCCCGTCGAGTACAGGTTGAAGCCGAGGTATTTCTTCAGCAAAACCGTGACGAGACCGACGCGCCCCAGCGTGCAGATAAACGCGAACGCGAGCGGCACGCCGGCAAAATTCGAGGCGACCCCGGAGAAGGTCATCAGCGTCGGACGAATCCATACCGGCAAGCGTCCCTGCACGGCCGCCCAGGCCAGCAGCGAACCGATCACCGCGCCGCCGAGCGCCGACGCCGCGCTCACCTTGAAGCTGATCCAGTAAGCGTCGAGCACGCCGGGCTGGAACAGATCGCGGAAGTTGACGAGCGTGAAATGCCCCTGGGGATCCTGAAACGCGCCCACCATCAGGAAGCCCGTCGGCAGGATCAGGAACAGCAGGGCAAACAGGAAAAATGGTGCAACGCCGAGCCAGGTCAGGAGCTGGGACGACTGTCCCGGTCCCTTCACGCCGGGCGCAGGCGCGGGCACCGGCGGAACCAGCAGTTCCGGCTGCGCCGACCCGATATCCGATGAAGCGGTCATAGGTCACCCTTGAAGCAATCAGGCTAAAGCCGGGACCACGCGGAGCGACGCTCGAAGGCGCACTCGCGGGCCCGGCACACAGCATGCTGGAGCAATAAAAGTCCGGCCTTACTTCACGTTCGCGCCGACCACTTCATCCCAATGCTTGGTGATGGTGTCCTTGTACGCGTCCTGCTGCGACAGCGTCGGGAACACGGCGTTCTTGTAGGCCGATGCCGGCGGCAACTTGTCGAGCAGCGCCTGCGGCACCTTCTTGCCAGCAACCAGTTGCGTATAGCGCATGGGGTGGCAGTAGCCGGTCAACCAGCCGATCTGGCCTTCGTCCGAGTACAGGTATTCCATCCACAGCTTCGCGGCGTTCGGATGCGGTGCAAACGCGCTGATCGCCTGCACGTAGACGCCGGCGACCACGCCCGTCTTCGGCACCACGACCTGCACCTTCGGATTGCCCTTGAGCGTGTCGCGGTCGGCCAGCGCGTTGTAGTCCCAACGCACGATGATCGGCGTCGTGCCTTGTGCGAGGGAAGCGGCCTTGCCGATCACCGGCACGAAGTTGCCGTTCTTGTTGAGGTCGGCGAAGTACTTCAGGCCGGCGTCGGCCGCCTTGGCGGTGTCGCCCCTGGTCGACGACAGGCCGGACGCGTACACGCCCTGGATGGCCTGGTTGGCCGAGCGCGGGTCGCCGGCGAGCGAGACGGCGTTCTTGTAGTCGGCCTTGAGCAGATCGCTCCAGTCGGCCGGCGCCTTGTCGATCATGTCCGCGTTCACTTCGAACGACAGCACGCCGTAGTAATCGCCGTACCAGTAGCCGTCAGCGTCCTTGGCCGAATCGGGAATCTCCTTCCACGTCGACACCTTGTACGGCTGCAGCAAGCCTTCTGCCTTCGCGGTCGGGCCGAACGACAGACCCACGTCGATCACGTCCGGCGCTTGCGGTCCCTTGTTGCCCTTGTTGGCCTTGATGGCTTCGACTTCGTCGCCCGAACCGGCATCCGGATTCAGCTCGTTGACCTTGATGCCGTACTTCTTTTCGAAGGCGGCAATCATCGGACCATAGCCGCACCAGTCATGCGGCAAGGCGATCACGGTGAGTTGTCCTTCCTGTTTGGCGGCGGCGACCAGCGCGTCGAGCGGCGCTGCGGACGCGCTGCTGGCGCCTGCAGCGGCGACGCCCGCCACCGCTGACATCGAGATAACACGGCTCAACCACGTGCGGTTCATAGTATTCCCCATCCTTTGCCTAAAGTTGCTACGTTAGGAAAACTGCATTCTGACGATTGTCTTCGGCGCGCAAACACCCCGGCGCGCCTGCCATGCCTTACGCCGTATTTCCCGGCGTGGACAGCATGTCGTGCGCAAGCATATCGATGCGATCGGTACAAATCATGTCAACGCCCCAGTGGGCGAGCAGCTTCGCGCGGTCCGGATCGTTCACCGTATAG
Organism: Paraburkholderia sp. GAS38; assembly: GCF_050434965.1. Taxonomy (NCBI): domain Bacteria; kingdom Pseudomonadati; phylum Pseudomonadota; class Betaproteobacteria; order Burkholderiales; family Burkholderiaceae; genus Paraburkholderia; species Paraburkholderia sp. GAS38. The sequence continues at coordinate 217,078 of NZ_JBNDJO010000011.1, forward strand.
ACGAGCACGCGCAGACCCTCGGCGCGAATCGCGGCGACGCGTTCCTCGGTGAGATGCTTATGGCTTGCATGCAGCGAGACGCAATCGAGTTCACGCACGATGCGCAGCCAGTCGTCCGGCACCGCTTCGAACAGCATCCCGCGCGCGAGCGTAGGGGCGGCGTCGCGGGCGGCGGCGAGCACCTCGAACGAGAACGACGACAGCAGCGGCGGCGTCTGGTCCTGCCAGAGCGCGAGCGCGGCGCCGGCGACGAGTTGGCCCGTGATGACGTCGCGTCCGGGGCAAGGCTTGATTTCGATGTTGGCCGCAATGCCGTCGCGCTTGCAACGGGCAGCCGCATCGGCGAGCGTGGGCAAACGCTCGCCAGCGAACGCCGGGTCGCGCCACGAGCCGGCATCGAGCTTCGCCAGTTCCTGCCACGTATGTTCGGCGGCCGGGCCATGGCCGTTGGTGGTGCGATCGAGCGTGTCGTCGTGCAGCAGGAAGAGGTGGTCGTCGGCCGAGAGCTTGGCGTCGAACTCGACCATGCGATACCCGTAGCGCTTGCAGGCGTCGAATCCTGCCAGCGTGTTTTCCGGCGCGAGCGTCCCGCCGCAACGATGCGCGACCAGTCGCGGATACGGCCAGTCGGCGTTTGTACGATCAATCCCAGTAGCCACGTCTGTACACCTTCGAAATAGACTGTTGCGCGCGCTTCGCCGGGCTGCCATCGTCAGGATGACGAACCGAACGGTATTATCCGGTCAGCCGGTTATCATGTCGCGGCACGCATCGAAAACGGCGGCAACAGTGGCCGCCGAGCCTAGTATGGAGCCAGCATACGGCAGCTTGCTTGTCAAAAGCGACGTTCAATGTTCGAAATTGGACATTTCAATTCCTTTTCGAACATTCCGTGTTCGGATTGGCCGGCTGCCAGCTAATCTGCGAAGGCTAAATTCAAATACACAAATTTGCAAGGCACCAAAAAAATACAACACGAAGCGGGTAAAGTAGCGCCGATGACATCGGCGCGACACACAACCGTGTCAGTGATGTCAAAGGCCCAAAAGCCGTCCAGACCGACTCATTTGTAAAGGGAAAATGCATGTGGCAGGAAGACCGTCATCAGAGAATTCGCGCGCTGCTATCGACCCTGCAACGGGTGTCGACCGAACGGATCATGGCGGATCTCGGCGTATCGCGCGAAACAGTACGGCGCGACCTGCTCGACCTGGAAGCACTCGGCGAATTGCGGCGGGTGCATGGCGGCGCGATCAAGCCTGCCGACGAAGCGCCCATCGCGGAACGCGCCCATACGCGGGTCAAGTCCAAGACGGCGATCGCCAAGGCGGCAATGGGCGTCATCTCTAGCGGCCAGACGCTGTTTATCGATGCCGGCACGACCACCTCGGCGCTTGCCGAAGAGCTGGCGAAGCTCGCCAATCTCACGGTGGTGACCAATTCGATCGACGTCGCGCTGAAGATGCGCGGAGCGGTCGAGCAGCAGGCGGAAGCCGCCAACGAAGTCATCCTGCTGGGTGGCTCGATCAGCGACCGGGCCATGGCGACGGGAGGCAGCACGACGATCCTCGAGATTCACCGCTTCCGGGCGGATGTGGCCTTGCTCTCGCCGGTCGGCATCGACCCGCGGCACGGCGCCACCAACTACGATCACGAGGAGACGGAAGTGGCGCGGGCGATGGTCGCCAATGCCCATCGTGTGGTGATCCTCGCCGACTACAGCAAGATCGGCCAGCGCAGCCGCATTTCGTACTGCCAGCCCGAGCAGATCGACGTGTTGATCACCAACAAGAAAGCGGCCGAGGCGCCCGACTTCGCGGCCCTGAAGAAGAAGGTCGCGCGGATCATCCTGGCGTAGGGGTTTATTCCGGCGCGTGCAGGGTATCGAGGACGCGCTTGCGCAAGCGCGTATCGTGCAACGCACCGGCTGCGTCGAGCACCGGGTAGGCCGTCGAGCAGAACAGCGAGTTGAGCCGCTTCATGTCGCTGATCATGTCGAGATGCAGCGCGCTGGTCTCGATGCTGCGCAAGGTCTGCCCAGCCAGACGGTCCAGGTGGGCGTATGAGTACAGCCGCTCCAGATCGCGGAACCGCTCCTTCTCCGCCAGCAAGCGCTCGGCGCAACGCAAATCGTTGTTCAGAAACACCGACAGCCCGAGCTGCAGGTTGCTGACGAGCCGCGCATGCAGATCCTCCAGTTCGCCCAGCCCTTCCTCGGAGAACGAGAGCCGGTGGGCAATCTTCTTCTCCTCGATGTCCCCCACAATGCGCTCGATGATGTCGCCCGCGTGCTCGAGGTTGATGGTCAGCGCGATGATGTCGGTCCAGCGCCGACTCTCCACTTCGTCGAGCTGCTCGCGGGAGATGCGCGCGAGATAGCCTTTGACGGCCGCATAAAGCTGGTCGACGTCGTCGTCCATCCGCGCCGTCTCGCGCGCCTTGGCCAGGTTGTTGTGATGAATCAGTTCGGCCACGTTGCCGAGCATGGTGCCGACGATGTCGCCAATGCGCAGCACTTCGCGCGCGGCGTTCGCCAGCGCGAGCGAGGGTGTGGAGAGCGCCGCGGCGTCGAGGTGCAAGGCGCGAAATTCGCCGTTCTGCGCCGGCACGTCCGGCAACAGACGGCTGCAGATGCGCGCCACCGGATCGATCAACGCAAGGCATGCGCAGCAGCGCAGCGTGTTGTAGATCAGATGAAACCCGACCACCGCTTCACGCGGGTTGCCGATCAGTACCGGCAGGCCGCGCGCCAGCAGCGACGCAAACGGCAGGATCAACAATGCGCCGGCCAGCTTGAACACCAGGCTGCCGAGCGCGAGGCGCCGCGCCGCGGCGTTCTGCGCCAGCGTGCCGCTCAGCGCCAGTAGCCCGCTGCCGAGATTGGCGCCGATCACCAGGCACAACGCCACTTTCAACGAAATCACGCCGGACGATGCCAGCGTCGCCGTCAACAGCACCGCCGCGAGGCTCGAGTAGGAAATCACCGCGAAGGCGGCGCCGACCAGCGCATCGAGCATCGTGTCGCCGGTTAGCGCGCCGAACATGACGCGCACGCCGGCACCCTGCATCATCGGCTGGGCGGCTTCGACAATCAGATGCAGCGCCAGCAGGATCAGGCCGAGGCCGATCGCCGTGCGGCCCGCCTGGCCGATCCGCGTCTGCTTGCGTGTGAGGAACAGCGGCACGCCCATCAGGACGAGGATGGGCGACAGCCACGAGAGGTCCAGCGTGAGCACACGCGCCATCAGGGCCGTGCCGACGTCCGCGCCCAGCATGATGGCGAGTCCGCTGGTGAGAGGCAGCAAGCCCTGGGCGGCGAACGAGGTGACGATGACAGCCGTCGCGTTGCTGCTTTGCACGAGGCTCGTCACGAGCACACCGGAGCCGAACGCGCGCAGGCGGCTACCGGTGCTGCGGCCGAGTGCCGTGCGCAGATCCGCACCGAGCACGCGCAGGATGCCTGTACGAACGATGTGCGAGCCCCACACGAGGAGCGCCACACCGGAGAGAAGATTAAGCAGAATCAACATAGGGCACTACGCTTCTCAAACCGCCAACCATGACCGGACCCGCATGCCGCTGCCTGGCGACACCCGGAGAAATATGACAGTAGTGTTGCACAAATTTGGCTTATTGTATTTTTGGGTATTTAAATATACGATCTGCCAGCATGCGGAGAGGTGTGCCGCGCCGGCAGCGGGCCGGCTTCGAAGCGTTGATGCAAGGAATCCCTAGATGAGTCGTAACCTCGCGCTGTTCGATCTGGACCACACCCTGCTGCCGCTCGACAGCGACCAGGCGTGGGCCCACTTCATCGCAAAGCTGGGTGTGGAAGGCGCAGCGCAACACGCGGAAGACATCGATGCGTACTATCGCCAATACGTGGCGGGCACGCTCGATATGAACGATTACCTGAACTACACGCTCGCACCGCTCGCACGCCACTCCCGCGCGCAACTGGATGCGTGGCATGCCTCGTTCATGAGCGAGGTGATCGTGCCGGCCATCCGGCCCGCCGCACGCGAGCTGATTCAACGGCATCTCGATGCCGGCGACCTGTGCTGCATCGTGACCGCAACGAATGTGTTCGTGACGGCGCCGATCGGCAAGGCGCTGGGATTCGAGCATCTGCTCGGCATCGAACTCGGCACCGAAGGCGGCGATCCACTCGGGCGTTATACCGGCGCCGCAGTCGGCGTGCCGACTTTCCGCGAAGGCAAGATCGTGCGTACGGAGAGCTGGCTGGCGTCGCTGGGTTACGCGCTGCAGGACTTTCCGAAGAGCTACTTCTATAGCGATTCGATCAACGACGTGCCGCTGCTCGAGCGCGTCACGCATCCGGTGGCGACCAATCCGGATGCACGGCTGCGTGCGATTGCGCAAGAGCGGGACTGGCCGATCATTGAGTTGTTCGCGTGATGTTTGCATAACTGAAGAGCGGTTGAGCGCACGCTGCGCTCAACCGCCGTTGCCTGGCCGGCGGGTCCTACACGCGGCCCTTCCACGGCACCAGCCGCCGCTCCAGCGCCCGCATCCCCAGGTCGAAGATCCACGCGATCAGACCGATCAGCACGATCCCCATCACCACCACGTCGGTACGCAGAAAGCTCGACGCGTTCAGCACCATCTGACCCAGACCCGCCGTCGCCGCCACCATTTCGGCGGCCACCAGCGTGGTCCAACCGAAGCCGATCGCAATCCGCAGCCCGGTCAGAATCTCCGGCAAGGCCGCGGGCAACACCACGTAGCGCACGATCTGCGAAAACTTGCCGCCGAGCGAATACGCCGCATGAATCTGCTCGACAGTCGCGCTGCGTGCGCCGGCACGCGCCGCCATGGCGATCGGCGCGAAACAGGCGAGGTAGATGACGACAATCTTCGCCGTCTCGTCGATGCCGAACCAGATCACCACGAGCGGCAGATATGCGAGCGGCGGCAGCGGCCGGTAGAACTCCAGCGGCGGATCGAGCAGCCCGCGCGCTACCCGGCTCACGCCCATCAGAATGCCGACCGGCACTGCGGTGACCGTGGCGAGTGCGAACGCACCGAACACGCGCAGCGCGCTCCACGCGAGATGCTGCGACAAGGGCAAGCCGCCCTGGATGCGTCCGTGGCACGCGTCGATGAAGGCGGCCCAGACGGCTTCAGGTGTCGGCAGAAAGAGCGGCGGCAACCATTGCAGGTGCGTGGCGATCCACCACAACGCGGCAAGCGCGGCCACCGACGCGACGCTCAACGCCGCGGTCGGCCCTTCGCCCGGCATGCGCCACGCGCGCACGGGCCTGCCCTTCTTCTTCAGCGGCGACGCAGCCGGGGTACTGGATGAATCCATCACCGCAGCGCTCTGCTGAGCCAGCGGCGCGCTGTCAAACGAATCACGCGAAGCCGTCACGACACCACCTCTTCATCCGCACGCTGATGCAGACGACGCACCAGCCGTTCACGCCACTCGATAAACTCCCGCGACGACTTTACCTCGCGCGCATCGCGCGTCTCGAGAAAGCGTCGCGCGAAAGGCAAGTCGTAGCTCTCGGCGATACGGCCCGGCCCCGGTGTCATCACGACGAGACGCGTCGCCAGAAACAGCGCTTCTTCGACACTGTGCGTGATGAAAAACACCGTCTTGCCCGTACGGCCCCACACGTCGAGCACGAGTTCCTGCATCGACTCGCGCGTCATGGCATCGAGCGCGCCCATCGGCTCGTCCATCAACAGGACTTCGGGATCGCTCGCCAGTGCCCGCGCAATTCCCACGCGCTGCTGCATCCCGCCCGATAGCGCATAGACTCGCGCATGCGCATGCTGTTCGAGCCCGACCAGCGCGAGCATCTCGCGAGCGACACGATGGCGCTGCGCTTTCGGCACGTACTGGAAACGCAAGCCGAGCGCGACATTGTCGAGCACGTCGAGCCAGGGCATCAGCGCATACTTCTGAAACACCACGCCACGATCGGCGCCGGGGCCGTTGACCAGTTCGCCGTTCAGACGAACTTCGCCGCCGGTCGGCGCGATAAAGCCGGCGATGCAATTGAGCAAGGTCGTCTTGCCGCAACCCGACGCGCCGAGCGCCACGACGAACTCGCCGGACTCGATACGCAGATCGACATCGGCGAGCGCAACGTTCGGGGCCGCGCCCCGGGCACCTTCGTAGGCGACATGGAGCCGCCGGATCTCGAGACCACTCATCTGGATACCTGTTGATTCGGAGGACCGGGCAGCGCCGGCGCGCCCAGGCGACACACGGCGCGGCCCGTCTTCCTAGTGTGCTACCTGCTGGACAAAGCGCGGATCGATGCCTGCCGAGTAGTCCGGCAGCACGTTCTGGATTGTCCCTTGCGCCTTCAGGAACGTCGCCGTCGCCGCCAGCGATTTCGCCGCCCCGGATTGCGCGCCGCCGCCCAGCCACGTGTTCGATGCCTGCTGAGCCGCCGACGGGAAAGCGTACAGCGCCAGGCTCGCCGGCACGTCCTGAGCATTTGCTCCGGACTCCTTGGCGACTGCCGCGACTTCAGGAGAGCCCGTCGTCCACGTCGAGGTGTGATCGCGATAGCTGGCGTCGCTCGCGGCCAGCACCTTGACGAAACGCGCCACGAACTCCGGGTTCTGCTGCGCGAACTTGCGATCGACCACGAAGCCGTCGAAGGTCGCCTTACCGGTTTCCTGGGCGACCTGACCCGAGGTAATCAGCACCTTGCCGTTCTTCTTCACCTTGGCGAGCACCGGGTCCCAGATGTAGGTGGCGTCGATATCGCCACGGTCCCACGCAGCCGCGACTTCTTGCGGGCGCAGGTTGACGATCTTCACGTCAGCCGGATTCACGCCCGCGGCCTGCAGCGCAACGAGCGTATGGAAGTGCGAGGTCGACACGAACGGCACGCCGATCTTCTTGCCCTTGAGGCCGGCGATGCTGGTCACGCCCGAACCGTCGCGCGCCACCAGTGCTTCGGCATCGTTGATGTTGTCGAGAATCCAGAACAGCGAAATGTCGACGCCCTGCGACAGGCCTGCCGCAATCGGACTGGAACCGGCCTCGCCGAGTTGCACCGAACCCGACGCCAGCGCGCGAACCACCTCTGCGCCGCTGCTGAGCTGACGATAGACCACCTTGTAACCGGTCTCCTTTTCGACTTCACCGGTGGCCTGGGCATAGCGCCATGGCAGGACCATGTCCTGATACGCGATCACGACTTCTTTGGTGTCGGCGTGGGCGACGCTCGCAAAGGGAGCGGATACGGCAAGCAGCGTCACGAGCGCGGCGAGCGGGCGGAAGAATCGGTTCATCGAGAAGCCCCGTTGTAATAAGGTGTTTGGGAGGCTTTTGACTATAGGGAGTTTGGGCACGGGCGGTTCTAACGAATTCTAGATTGCTAATTACGCTGTTCGAGCATTGCTTTTCACGCTGGGTTGGGTGAGCGGGTCTGCTGCGGTGTGCGCGAAGGAGTTTGCGACGGAGGGTGGCAGAGTCGCGCGAGGGGCGCAAGCTGGCCGTTCGGTCGATCGACCGGCGTGTGGGGTGGAACGGATCATGGACTGGTTTTCTTCACTGCACGTCATCTCCATTCATGATCGATTTTCTTGCGCACTTGAGCGGGTTTTTGTCCAACGTTGGCGTGCCGGTTCTGGCGCCGATTGCCTTGCTGCCGTTGCTGAATTTTTCGCATGTTTGGCGCCGCCGACGCGCGAAAGTATTTCAGCGATCCGGCTAGCAACGATGTTCCCGGCAAAACCTTGATGTGGGTGTCGTTCGTCGCAACAGCCTTCGTCGCGACAAGTTTTTCCATATCTCATTTTTCGTTAAGCCAAATATTTAGCCTGATCGAGATATAATTAAAACCATTCAAGGGAGAACTTAACGTGCCCAACCTTATCGACTACCTCCTCGAGAACGATGATGTGCGACACCGCGTCATGATGTACATCGCCTACTTCATGTTTATTGGGAGCGGCCTCTACTCAGTCAGTCTGCTGATTGCGCGACTTTTCTTCTGGAAGTACTGAACGCCGACTGCAACGTGCACACTCGAGCAGCGAACACCTCGGCGGCCGCCCGCATAAAAAAGCCCGCATCAAGTGCGGGCTCTACGTCAAACCAGACTACCGGGAAAAAGCTCAGACCACGCCGGCCCCATGCGCCTGCAAGTCCGCGTGATAGCTCGAACGCACCATCGCGCCAACGGCCGCGTGCGTGAAGCCCATCTTGTACGCTTCTTCCTCATACATCTTGAACGTATCGGGATGCACGTACGAGCGAACCGGCAGGTGATGCTCCGACGGTTGCAGGTACTGGCCGATCGTCAGCATGTCGACATCGTGCGCGCGCAGATCGCGCATCACCTGAAGGATCTCTTCTTCCGTCTCACCCAGGCCGACCATCAAACCCGACTTGGTCGCGACATCCGGATGCAGCGCCTTGAAGTCCTTCAGCAGCTTCAGCGAGTGCGCGTAGTCCGAACCCGGCCGCGCTTCCTTGTACAGACGCGGCACCGTTTCGAGGTTGTGGTTCATCACATCGGGCGGAGCGGCATTGAGGATGCCCAGCGCGCGATCCAGACGGCCGCGGAAATCCGGCGTCAGGATTTCGATACGCGTTTCCGGCGACAGCTCGCGGGTCTGGCGGATGCATTCCACGAAGTGGGCGGCGCCGCCGTCGCGCAGATCGTCACGGTCCACGCTGGTGATCACCACGTACTTCAGCTTCAGCGCGGCAATCGTGCGCGCCAGGTTGCCCGGTTCCTCGACATCCAGGGGATCGGGACGGCCATGGCCGACGTCGCAGAACGGGCAACGGCGCGTGCACTTGTCGCCCATGATCATGAACGTGGCGGTGCCCTTGCCAAAACACTCGCCGATATTCGGGCAGCTCGCCTCTTCGCAGACCGTATGCAGGTTGTGCTCGCGCAGGATCTGCTTGATCTCGTAGAAGCGCGAATTGCCGGTGGCCGCTTTCACGCGAATCCAGTCCGGCTTCTTCAGCTTTTCGATCGGGATGATCTTGATCGGAATGCGCGCGGTCTTGGCCTGCGCCTTCTGTTTCGCCGTAGCGTCATAAGCGGCGGGCGCTGCTGCAGCGTCGGGGGCGGCAGAGCCGGCGAGGTTCGCGGTAACGTCAGTCATTCGTTCGATCCAGTCAGGCGGTCAAGACACCGGCCTGCGGTTGGGCGACGGCCGCGGGGGTGCCGTCGATGTTTGCGGTGAGGCATGCAGCAAAGGTCCGGGCCACCTCGTCCCAGCCGGCGGCGGCGCCGAGCGTCGCCATGTCGACGGTTTCGAGCCCGGCGTACCCGCATGGGTTGATGGCCAGAAACGGCCGCAGATCCATCTTCACGTTCAGGCTGACCCCGTGATAACTGCAGCCATTGCGGATTTTCAGGCCCAGCGCGCCGATCTTGGCGCCGGCATGCGGCCCCACATCCGGACCAGGCGCCACGTAGATGCCTGGGGCGCCCGCCTTGCGTTCTCCGGCGAGATTATACGCCGCGAGCGTGTCGATCACGGCCTGCTCGATCCGCGTGACCAGCTCGCGCACCATCAGCTTGCGGCGGCGCAAGTCGAGCAGCAGGTACGCGACGACCTGTCCAGGCCCGTGATAGGTGATCTGCCCGCCGCGGTCGACTTTCACAAGCGGAATGCCGCTGTCGGCGGCCAGCAGGTGCGCCGGGTTGCCGGCCTGGCCGAGCGTAAAGACGGGGGGATGTTCGACCAGCCAGATTTCGTCCACGGTCTCGCTGTCGCGCGCGTCGGTGAAGGCGCGCATGGCGTCGAAGCTGGTTTCGTAGGGTTCGACGCCGCGCCAGCGGAGCGTCAGTGCGGGAGCGGAAGCAGATGAAGCCGCGCAGACGGGCTCGGCGCTCGCAGTTGCGGTCGGACTCACGGAGTCGGGCACCGCCTGATCTTCACGGCAGGGTGCAGCAGATAGGGAAAGCGGGGAAACCGGCGTGGCACACATGATCCGCCTAGTTTACCGAAATAATGAGATCCCCGCCCGAGCCGCTGTCCAAGCCGGCCCGCCCAACCCACCGCCGAGCCGCCTCAAACGGTCCGCCACCCATCGCGCGACCGCAAGCCGATCCGGTCCGCGAGACGCACCAGCCAGTCGAACGCGCGCACATCCGCGCGGGCCGGCACGGCGAACGCCACCCGTGCCTGCGCTCCGCTCTCGACGCTCAGCCAGAGCCGCTCGCCGCGCCGTAGACGCAGCGTGTGCCCCGGTTGGAGCCAGTAGTCTTCGGTATCGTCGCTGCGGGTCGCCCACACTGCCCCGCCGCTCACCGCCAGCCGGGTGCTGCGCGCCACCTTCATCGGAACCGTTTCTCCCGCCTTGATTTCAAACGTGATACTAGAGGAAATTTCTCGCATGACACCCTCGCAAAAAGCTGTTTCGTGACTACAATCCTAGGTGCAACAAGGGTTTACGCAAAACGATCAAATTTCACCTCTATGTGAGAAAAATTGCGATGGACCTCCGACAACTCCCTGGACTCAACGCCATCAAGGCATTCGAGGCCGCCTCCCGGCACGAGAGCTTTTCGCGTGCGGCGGACGAACTGTTCGTCACGCACGGCGCGGTCAGCCATCAGATCCGGGCACTTGAAGCGGAACTGGGCGTGACCCTGTTCGCCCGCGACGGCAAACGCGTGCGCCTGACCGAGGTGGGCCGCCGCTACGCGGGGCAGGTGCGCAGTGCCTTGACGGCCCTGGCCGACGCCACGCGCGAGATCCGCGCCGGCGAGCGCGAGCGGCGTCTGGTGGTGTCGATGCTGTCGTCGTTCGCGGCGCGCTGGGTGACGCCGCGCATCGGCAGCTTTATCGAGGCGCATCCGCAGTGGGATCTCGAGTTGCTGTCCACCAATTCGCTGGCGGATTTCGCCCGCGACGACATCGATGCGGCAATTCGTTTTGGCTTTGGCAAGTACCCGGGCTTGCACGCCGAGCTTCTGCTGGAGGAGATTTTCTTTCCGGCCTGCGCACCGAATTTCAACGGCGGCAACCTGCCGAAGGTGCCGTCGGACCTCGCCAAAGTTCCGCTGCTGCGCTCCGACGACGAGTTGTGGCGACCCTGGTTCGACGCCGCCGGTCTCACCGACTGGCCCGAGCCGAAGCGCGGCGTGCTGTACCAGGATTCGTCGAACCTGTTGCAGGCGGCGATCGACGGCCAGGGCGTCGCGCTCACGCGTCGTTCGCTCGCGATGCACGAAATCGCCGCTGGGCGGCTGGTGCGGCTCTTCGATGTGGATGGTCCGAGCCCGTGGCAGTACTACTTCATCTGTCCGCCGCAGATGATGCAGGCGGAGCGGGTGCAGGCGTTTCGGGATTGGGTGTTCGAGGAGGTAGGACGGTTCAAGCTGCTCTTCGAGCGGGCTTGCGCGGCAGGGCCGCAGAACGGGGCGGGCGCGTTGCACGTCGCACCCTAGGCACAGGCGCCGCAGCAGGCGAGACGCGAAACGTCCCGCCGGCTCACTGACTCACAGCACCACTTTCACCATCGGATGCCCGGTGAGCGCGCGATAGATATCGTCGAGATGGGCGCGGCTGGTTGCCCGCACCGTCACCGTCAGGCCGGTGTAGTTGCCGCCGCTCGACGGGCGTGTCTCGACGCGCGACGCGTCGACCGCTTCGTCAAACTGCTTCACCACCGTCACGATCGCCTCGGCAAACTCGGGATGCGACTTGCCCATCACCTTGATCGGGAAATCGCAGGGAAACTCAAACAGCGAATCGTTATCGGCTTGCATCTTCTTTCACTCCTCGACGACGGCTCCGGCAGCCTCGCCGCCGGAGCCGTTACCACGCAACCGCACGCACGAGCGTGCGCCTGCGCTTACTTCTTCTTGTTGAACATCAGCATCAGCGAATCCCACACGCGGCCCACCACGCCGGCTTGCGGCACGGCCTGCAACGCCACGATCGGGAACTGCGAAATCACCTTGCCGTCCGACACCAGCTTCACCGTGCCGACCTGCTGGCCATCGGCGATCGGCGCGATCAGCGGGTCGATATGCTCGACCTGCGGCTTGGCCTTGTCGGCGAGACCCTTCGGCACCGTGATGTACTGGTCGGCCTTCACGCCGATCTTGACCGTGTCTTCCGCGCCCTTATAGACGCGCGGCGTCTCGATCACCTGGCCGGCCTTGTACAGGCGCACCGTATCGTACGCGCTATAGCCGTAGTTCAGCATCTTCATGCTGTCCTCGACGCGGTCGTGCTCTTTCACCTCACCCATCATCACCGACACCAGACGGCGCGATGCATCCGACGCGCCCGGCAGCGGACGCTTGGCGCTCGCGATCAGGCAATAGCCGGCCGCCTCGGTGTGACCGGTCTTCAGGCCGTCGACGGTCGGGTCGATCCACAGCAGACGGTTGCGGTTCGGCTGCTTGATCTTGTTGTAGGTGAATTCCTTGACCGAGAAAATGTTGTAGTAGTCAGGGTAGTCGCGAATCAGGCGTGCCGACAGGATCGCGAGGTCGCCCGCGCTCGTGTAGTGCTGCGGGTCGGGCATGCCGTTCACGTCGGCGAAATGCGTATGCGTCATGCCGAGGCGCTGCGCTTCGGTGTTCATCATGTTGACGAACTGCGACTCGCTGCCGCCGACCAGTTCGGCCAGCGCGATGGCCGCGTCGTTGCCCGACTGGATGATCATGCCGTAGACGAGGTCGTGCACGGAGACCGGCTTGTTCGCTTCGATGAACATGCGCGATTCGTCCGTTTTCACGCGGCGCACGGCTTCGCTCGGCGTGACGATCTGCTCCATCGAAATCTTCTTCGTCTGCAGCGCTTCGAAGACCAGATAGGCGGTCATCAGCTTGGTCAGCGACGCCGGCTCGACGCGCTCGTCGGCATTGCCGGAGGCGAGCACCTGGTTGCTGGTCGCGTCGACGAGCACCCACGAGCGCGCGTTCACCGCCGGCGGCGGAACTTGCGCGAAGGCCGCCGTGCTCGCCAGCAGCGAGGCCGGCAGCAACACGCCGAGCGTCACCGCACGGCTGATGGTATGGGGAACGAAAGACGAGAGTGACGAAAAACCGGAGGTGGAAAAACGCATAGGATCGATTCGGGCAGAAATATGCATCGCGCCCGGGGGCGCGCAGTTTGGAAGAGCCGGTCGGCGAGCGCTGGCCGCGAAAAAACGGCGCGGCGCCCGTTGGACTTCCGGCCACACGATCGGTTCGCGCAACGCGCCCCACCACCCGGCGCTGCAATCACGCAACGGCGCGCAACCATGCGCCTTCGCCGGATGGGCCGCGCTGCGCCCAAAAAAGAGCGCTCATTATACGCGCGCCGGGGAGGCAACTTTGCGCCTCGCGTGCCGATAAATTTTCATTTGGCGCGTACCTGTACCCCGGAAAACGCGCGCAGCCCCGCTGACTAGCGCCAGGCGTCGACGATGATGCGCTTCAGGATGTGCAGTTTGCGGTGCAGAAAATGCTCGGCGCCGGGAATCACGACCACCGGCAATTCCTGCGGCCGCGCCCAGTCGAACACCGATTGAATGGGGACCGTTTCGTCGGTTTCGCCGTGAATCACGAGTGTGTTTTCCGGCACGGGCGCAACATCCCAGCGGCTCGCCGCAGTGCCGACAAAGACGATCCGCTCGATCGCCTGCCCTTCTTCGACGAGCCGCGCCGCCACATGCGACAACACGACAGTGCCGAACGAAAAGCCCGCCAGCACGAGGGGCAGATCGGCCTGTCCCGGCCGCGCGCGCATGTGATCGAGTACCGCGCGCAGATCGTCACGCTCGCCGATGCCGGCGTCGTGCTCACCCTCGGTCTGGCCGACGCCGCGAAAGTTCGAGCGATAGGTCACGTAGTTCAGTTGCACCAGCGTGCGGGCCAGCGTCTGTGCGACCTTGTTGTCCATCGTGCCGGCGAACAGCGGATGCGGATGCGCGACGAGCGCAATGCCGCGCGGCGCGGCGCCGTTTTCGCGCGTCTCGTCGGGCAGATCGAGCGCGACCTCGATCTTGCCGACCGGACCATCGATCAGATACTTTTTCGTATTGACGTTCATGGCGCCGCTTACCGATCGATTTTCAGACGCTCGACGACCTTGCCGTTCGCAAGATGCGATTCGACGATCTCGTCGATGTCGCTCTCGTCGACATACGTGTACCACGTGCCTTCCGGATAGATCACGACGGCCGGCCCTTCCTCGCAACGGTCGAGACACCCCGCCTTGTTGATGCGCACCTGGCCCGGGCCCGCGAGACCCAGTTGCTTCACGCGTTTTTTTGCATGCTCCTGCATGGCCTGCGCATTGCAGTTCGCGCAGCTCGGGCGCTCTGCGCCAGGGTCGCGCTGGTTGAGACAGAAGAAGACGTGGTACTTGTAGAAAGAGTCCATGGTGTCCGGGGCGAGACTGAAAGTGGTGGAGGCTCGATGACCGCCGGCATGGGCAAGCCACGTGGCGCTCCTGTAGTGGGTCGATTATAGCGACGGGGGCAGGCAGGCGCTCGGGCGAGCCGCCGCTCAAGCCGCATGCCGGCGCCTGAGCCAGGCGCGCTCCGCCGACAACGCCAGCCAGCCCAGCGCCGCATACGGCCATGTCCATGCGAGCCAGTGCGCGAGGCCGTTGAAGTGCAGATAGCGTCCCTGGCGCCAGTCCGCGAGCGTCACATCGAAATAGGGATTGACCGGCAGCAGGTTGACGAGCAGCAACGCAATCACCAGCGTCCCCGCTGCGAACGCTGCCCGCCAGCGGCGCGGCACGCGCAGGGCCAGCAGCATCGCCAGGGTGCCGCCCGCGAGACCAGCAAGTGCGCCGGGCGTCGCCCAGTCGAACACCAGCCCCGCCTCCGATTGCAGAAAGGTCGCGCCGATCTTGATGCACACCGTCATCGCGACGAGCACCAGCAGCAGCCGTGCGCGCGGCGCCGGCGGGCGCATCGGCAGCGAAGCGAGTGCGCCGGCGGCAAACAGGGTGAGCGTCGCGATCAGCGCCTCCCAGCCGTCGTCCGGCAGGGCCGCGCCGAGGCGTCCAGGCCACGCCGCGACGTGCCAGCTGGCGGGCGCCCACGCGAGCAACGCGTCCTGCATGGTCGGATCGGCGCGCAGCCATAGCGCGCGCGGCCAGTCGCCGAGGCCGAACAGACGCGGCGAAGGAAACATCGTCGCAAACGGCCACAACGCGGCAAGGCAGACAAGCGCCGCGCTATCGCGCCTGAACCACAGGAGACGCAAGCGGCGCAACAGACCGCGATCGAGCAAGGCGCCGGTAGCCGGCGCAATCAACGCCGCGCCCAGCAGCGCGCCGAACGCATTGGCAGCCAGATCGAGATTGGACGCCACACGGGTGGGCAACCAGGTCTGCACCGCTTCCATCGTGCCCGACAGCACGACACCCAGCCCGAAGGCGAGCGCCACGGCCAGCGTGCCGCGCCGGCGCGGATAGAGCGCCAGCACCACCAGCGCGCCGAACGGCATGTAACCGAGGACGTTGGTGAGCACATCGAAGGCCGTCAGATACTGCGGCAGCGGGTCGGTCAGATAAGCGAACGGGCTGAGGCCGAGCGAGCGCCAGCCCGAGAATGGATACCAGGAGCCATACACGATCAGGGCGGTGTACAAACCCAGCACCTGCTTCGCCAGCGCCGATGGCCGGCGCTGCGGCGGCTTGCCGCTCACGCTACGCTCCGCCGCGTGCGTGGCGTAGCGGTCATTGAGCGGCGACGAGCGCCTGCACGCCAAGCCATGCGGAGATCTGCGCGACGAGGTCGTCGCTGGCCGCGGCAAGCGCCTGGGCGGCGCCGGCCGCATCCGCCGAACTGGCCGGCGCGCGCGCAATGAAGGTGCGCTGCGCGAGGACCTTGCCGCCCTGCGTCAAGGTGGCGCGCGCGGTGACGGCGCCGTGGCTTTGCGACTGACTGTCGAAGATCTGCTCGAACTCGTTCAGATCCACCTTCAGCACCGGCGCGTTCACGCCGTCCGCACCGGTCAGCACCGTGCCGCGCTGCGAGAGTGCCGCGCGCAGGCGCTGCGTCAACAGCGCCGACGGCGCCATGCTCCAGTGGCTGTTCGCATACGCCGCCGTCTGCTGCGCGTCGGCATAGCTCAGGCGGTAGATCAGCTTGTCGGAGGCGAGCGTCTCGGGCGCGGTGACGTCCAGCACCTTGACGGCCGGCATCGGTCCCGAGGTGGCCGCCTGCGGCGCCGGGCCGAGGTCGTAGCGGATGTCGGCGAGCGCCGCCGGGTTGCCGGCACAACCGGTCAGCACGCCGAACGCCAGCGCGACAGCAAACGCGGCGCCAGCCTGGTACCTATGCGGAAACAAGCGGTAAAGGGAGCGGTTAAGCGAGGGTGCCATGACAATCTTCCTTTCAGATCATTTTGCCGGGTGGGCCGCGGGCCACGTAAAGCCGGGCTCGCCGGGACCGGGCGCCGCCGGCGGCGCGCCGAACAGCACACTGCGCGGGCTCGTGCTGAACGTGTCGGCAGCGCGATCCACCGAACGCACAGCGGAGCGTACATCGTCAGCCAGCGAATTGACGCGCGGCAAGGTGTCGTAACCGACCCGTGCCGAGAGGTCCTGCAACGACACATTCATCGCCGTCAGCGCATCGCCGGCCTGCTGCGCCGCCGTGCCGACCTTGTTCAGGTTGGCCTCAAACGGACCGTCCGGCCGGTTCAGGCCGGTGATCAACTGATTGGTCGACGCGAGCGTGCGATCCAGCTGGTCGAGCGTCTGCGGCAGCTTGCCGGCGGCCGGCGCCATCTGCTTCGTCAGGTCCGTGACGCCGTCGGCGGCGTGCTGCAGGCTGGCGGCCGTGCCCAGCAACTGATCGCGCATTTGCGGCGACAGCACGTCGTTCACGTCGTCCGCGATGCGTTCCAGCTTGCGCAGCAAGATGTCGCCGCGCTGCTGCAACTGATCGAGCAGGCCCGGGCGCATCGGCAATTGCGCCACCGCTTTCTCCGACGACGACAGCGGCGTCATATCGCGCCCCGTATCGTCGAGCTGGATGAATGCAATCCCCGTCACGCCCTGAAATCCAAGGCTGCCGTAGGTGGAATGCGTGATCGGCGCGTGCGTGTCGACGAGGATCCGAATCAGGATCTGCCCCGGATGCTCGCGGTCGAACTTGATCGACTGCACCTTGCCCACGTCGAGGCCGCGATAGCGCACTGCGGCATCCGTATAGAGCCCGGTGACGTTGGTGCGCGCAATCAGATCGTACGGCACGCGCACCGAACGGTCGACGTTGAACAAAAAGGCCGCCGCCGCAATCGCCACCAGCAGCACCACTGTGAAGAGCCCAGCCCAGAAGGCATGTGATTTGTTTTCCATTGTCAGGTTCCCTGGTTCACAGCGGCAGTTCGGACGACGCGGGTTCGAGCGCCGCGGGCGGCAGCTTGACGCGGCGCTCCGGCGGCAATGCCTGAAGCGCGCGGCGGCCGCGCAGGCCGAGGAAGTATTCGCGGATAAACGGATGATCGACGCCCGCGGCTTCCTCGACCGGGGCCGCGACCAGCACCTTGCGGTCGGCCAGCACGGCGACGCGGGTGGACAGCGCGACCATCGTGTCGAGATCGTGCGTCACCATCACGACGGTCAGGCCGAGCGCGCGATGCAGCGTGCTGACCAGTTCGACGAACTCGTCCGACGCTTGCGGATCGAGCCCGGCCGTCGGCTCGTCGAGAAACAGCAGCTCCGGTTCGAGTGCGATGGCACGGGCGATGCCGACCCGCTTGATCATCCCGCCCGAGAGCGCCGACGGCATCTTCGACGCATGCTTGCACGGCAGGCCGACCATCTCGAGCTTCAGCATGACGATGTCGCGCAGCAGGTCTTCGGGGATCTTGCCGAGCTCGCGCAGCGGCTGCGCGATGTTGTCGAACACCGACAGCGACGAGAACAGCGCGCCGCGCTGAAACAGCATGCCGGAGCGGCTGCGCATCAGCAGCGCGGTGTCCGGCGAGATGGTCGAGATGTCCTCGCCGAACAGCTTGATGGTGCCCGACGACGGCCGTTCGAGCCCGAGGATCTGCCGCACCAGCGTGGTCTTGCCGGAGCCCGAGCCGCCGACGATCGAGACGATCTCGCCGCGCCGCACCTCGAAGTTCAGATGCTGGTGCACGATGTTGCGGCCGTAGCGCTTGGTCAGGTCGCGCACCTCGATGACCGGCTCGGCGATCGAGGGCAGCGGCTGGCCGCGCACGGATTGAGTGAGTGGCGCGCTCATCCGAGCCCCACGTTCTGGAACAGGATGGCGAACACCGCGTCGGCGAGAATCACGATGGTGATCGAGCTCACCACCGAAGTGGTCGTGCCCTCACCGAGGCTTTGCGAATTCGCCTTGATACGGAACCCGAAATGACAGCCGACGATGGCGATCAGCATGCCGAACGCCACGCCCTTGCCAAGGCCGATCCACAGGTTCGCGACCGGCACCACGCTCGGCAGGGCCCGCGCGAAATAGCCCATGTCGATGCCCAGCACCACTTTCGCCGCGAGCGCGCCGCCGGTCAGCGCGACGATGTTGGTCCACATCACAAGCAGCGGCATCGCCACGCCGAGTGCGAGCACACGCGGCAGGATCAACCGCAGGCCATGCGGAATGCCCATTACGCGCATGGCATCGAGTTCCTCGGTGACGCGCATCACGCCGATCTGCGCGGTGATCGCCGAGCCCGAGCGGCCGGCCACCAGAATCGCCGAGAGCACCGGTCCGAGTTCGCGTATCACCGACAGCCCGAGGATGTTGACGATGTACTGGTTCGCGCCGAATAGCCGCAGTTGCTGCGCGGACAGATAGCTCAGCACGATGCCGATCAGGAACGCTACCAGCGCGGTGATGGGCAGCGCCTTGGTGCCCGCGTTGTAGACGTTCGCGGAGATCTCGGTCCACGGCGTGATCTTCGGATTGCGCACGATCGCGAGCAGATCGAGCACCACGCGCCCGAACATCGCGATGCCGCCGTACAGATGCTCGAAGAAGGAGAACAGCGCGAGGCCGAGGCGGGTGAACGGGTCGTTCCGCACCACCAGTTCGGGCGTATCGCGCAGGGTGTCGAGCAAGGCGATGCGCTCGAAAATGTCGCGCTGGGTGTCGTTCAGTTCAGTCAGTTGGGACGGCAGCTTGTGGCCCCACACGCGCCAGAGCGCCTGGCCGCCAACGTGGTCCATACGCTCAATGCGCGACAGGTCCCAGTGCATCCCGTCGACGCCGATGAGCGAACGCAGACGGGGCACGACCTTGCCGGTGGCGCGGTCGCGCGCGAGTGCAAGCGCCGTCCACTGGCCGGAGAGCCGGACGATCTTGCCTTGGCTGCCTGCCGCGACTTCAAGGCCGGGCGGAGTGTCGTAGTTCAAGGATCGCTGGATTCTGGTTATCGGATCAGGGGCCATTGTAACGAACGCGGCGCGCAGGAACCGTGCTTGTGCGCTGCGAGTGGGTCTTCGTTGCCCCCAATCGCTACAATATGCGACATGAACGCTTCCAAGTCCTCCCCCCCCGCCGGCCCGAGCGGCGACTGGCGCATCGACCGCGAGCGCGCCATTGCGCTGTTCGGTCCGCACGCGCACGACTGGCCAATCGAAATCGTCGAGGAAACCGGCTCCACCAATGCCGACCTGATGGCGCGCGTCAAGGCGCTGCCGCGCCGCTCGAACGCGCTGCCGCGGCCGATCGTGCGGGTCGCCTATCTGCAGACCGCCGGGCGCGGCCGGCGCGGCCGCACGTGGTATGCGGAACCGGGCAACGCGCTGCTGTTCTCGGTGGCCTGCGTGTTGCCGCGGCCTCTCGAAGGACTCGCCGGGCTGAGTCTCGCGGTGGGCGTGGCGCTGGTCGACGGGCTGCGCTCGCTGCCGGTCGCAGGACCGGGGCAGATTGCGCTGAAGTGGCCGAACGACGTGCTGCTGGAAGGCGACAAGCTGGCCGGCATCCTGATCGAAACGGCATGGAGTACCGAGTACGCAAGTGCCGTGGTGATCGGTATCGGCACCAATGTAAAGGGGGCGGACGAACTGGCGGCCAAGGTCGGTGCATTGAACGCCGACGTGCCGCCGCAGGCGCGCGGCACGATGCCTACCGCGCTCTCGCGGGCGCTGCCCAACGCCAATCTGACCGATACGCTCGCGGCCGAACTGAACGCGCTCGAGCCTGCGCTCAAACGCTTCGGCGCCGACGGCTTCGAGCCTTTCCAGCCGCGCTGGAATGCCTGTCACGCCTACGCGGGCCGCGAAGTGGTGCTGCTCGAGCAAGGTGTGGAGATCACGCGCGGCGTGGCGGCGGGCGTCGATGAAAGCGGGCAGTTGCTGCTCGACACGGCATCGGGACGCCAGGCCATTGCCACGGGCGACGTCTCGCTGCGTCTGGCAGACGGCACTGCATGAGCGGCGCGCCTTTTCTGCTGATCGACGCGGGTAACAGCCGCGTCAAGTGGGCGCTGGTGCAGGCGGACGGGACGCAGACGCATGCGGGAGCGTTTGCGCATCGCGATGCGGGCGGTGCCGCTTCGACGGCCACCGCTCGCGCCGATGCCCCTGACTGGTCGCAACTGCCGCATCCCGCGAGCGCCTGGCTGTCCAACGTCGCCGGCGAAGCGGTCGCGCAGCGTCTCGCCGCCCTGCTCGACGCGCACTGGCCCGGCCTGCCGCGCACGACGATTCGCGCCTGCGAGCGGCAATGCGGCGTGAGCAACGGCTACACGACACCCTCGGCACTCGGCAGCGACCGCTGGGCCGGCCTGATCGGCGCGCACGCCGCGTTTCCAGGCGAGCCGCTCCTGATCGCGACATTCGGCACCGCCACCACGCTGGAAGCACTGCGAGCCGACGGCAGGTTCGTCGGTGGCCTGATCGCGCCCGGCTGGTCGCTGATGATGCGCTCGCTCGGCGAGCACACGGCGCAACTGCCCACGCTCGATGCCCACGCGGCACGCGGTCTGCTGACGCCCGGCGCCGGCACCGGCGTCGCCCAGGGCGGCGAGCCGCAAACCGGCTACGAGCGCCGCGGTCCGTTTTTCGCCACGGACACGCCGCGCTCGCTCTCAGCGGGTTGCGCGCTGGCACAGGCCGGCTTGATCGAACGGATGTGGAATGACCTGCAAGCCGAGTGGGGCGTGCCGGTGCGCCTCGTGGTGGGCGGGGGCGCCGCCGACGAAGTGACAGCCGCCCTCAAAGTACCGCATACTCGGCACGATTCGCTCGTGCTGTCCGGTCTCGCGCTGATCGCCGCCGCACAAGGCGCGTGAACCGGCGGCCACCGTTGAGCAACGCGCCTACCGCTCGCCGCACCCTTTAGACGGAGACTCCAACGATGCTGCGCTGGCTGATCGCTATTCTGTTTCTTGCCAACCTGCTCGCGTTCGCGACACTACGAGGCATCTTCGGCCCGCTACCCTACGCGGGTGCGCGCGAGCCGGGTCATCTGAATCGCCAGATTCATCCGGACACGCTGAGGGTGCAAGCGGTCTCCGAAGCGGCCGATCTCGCCGTGGTCGGCGGACCGGCTCCGGCGCCGGCGATCGCCGCGTCGGCGTTGAGTCAGTAGAGCCAATAAAGCCAGCCGACGCGCGGACGGCAACTCAACCCTGCGCGCGAACCTTCTTGAGCAGTGCGGTCGTCGAGCGGTCGTGCTCGAACGGAATTGCCAGGGCGCGGCCGCCCCAGCCGCGCACCAGCGCGGACTCGGGGAGCTTGTCCATGTCGTAGTCGCCGCCCTTGACCAGGATGTCGGGGTGCAGCGCTTCGATCAACGACACCGGCGTCTGCTCTTCGAAACACACCACCCAGTCGACGCTTTCCAACGCAGCCAGCAAGGCCATCCGGTCGGCTTCGTTGTTGATCGGCCGGTCGTCGCCCTTGCCGAGCCTGCGCACCGACGCGTCGCTGTTCACGCCCACAATCAGACTGGCGCCGAGGGCCTTCGCATCGGCCAGATAGGTGACGTGGCCGCGATGCAGGATGTCGAACACCCCGTTCGTGAACACCACGGGACCTGTGAGCGAAGGACGCAGTTGAGCCAGGGCGTCGCGGGTCGTGAGCTTGCGTTCGAAAGTGGCGGACATGAGAAATTCGAAGAAAAGAGAAGTCATGCAAACGGCCCGGCAGGCTTGCACCTGTCGGGCCGTTCTTTCACACGCTACGTGTCGTGTGTGTCACCTGGCGCCTCGCGCCAACGCATCACGCAGGGACCGTCAAGCCGGCTGCTCAGCCGACTTCTGATCGGCCTGCAGACGCGCCACGACTTCCTTGCGATAGCGGTTCAGTTCCTGCGCCGTATTGAAGGTGCGCTCGAACAGGATGGACAGGTTGTGCAGAATGCGTTCCACCACCTTCTTTTCCCAGCCGTCGTCGAAGCGGATCTGCTCGTCGAGCCAGCGCTCGAGCCATTCCGGATCGGGCAAGCGCGACTGGATCGTGTCGCGCGGGAACAGCGCCTGATTCACGTGCAGGTTGGTGGGGTGCAGCGGCTTTTCCGTGCGCCGCGCCGACGCCATCAGCACGCCGATCTTGGCAAACGCAGCACGCGCGACGTCGCCGCAATTCGTCATGGCCTTCTTCATGTAGCGCAGGTAAGCGCCGCCATGACGGGCTTCGTCACGCGAGATGGTCTCGTAGATGGCCTTGATGACCGGCTCCGTGTGCCATTCGGCCGCACGGCGGTACCAGTGGTTCAGGCGGATTTCGCCGCAGAAGTGCAGCATCAGCGTTTCGAGCGGCGGCGCCGGATCGAATTCGAAGCGCACGGCGTGCAGTTCTTCTTCGGTCGGACACATTTCCGGCTTGAAGCGGCGCAGATACTCCATCAGCACTAGCGAGTGCTTTTGTTCTTCGAAGAACCACACGCTCATGAACGCGGAGAAATCGCTGTCATGATGATTGTCGCGCAGGAACATTTCCGTTGCGGGCAACGCGGACCATTCGGTGATCGCGTTCATCTTGATTGTCTTGGCCTGTTCGTCAGTCAAGAGCGATGCATCGAACGTGTCCCAGGGAATGTCTTTCTCCATGTCCCATCGAACGGATTCGAGCGATTTATAAAGTTCCGGATAAAGCATGGTGTTCATAGTCCCACCCCTGTTCTGCGCATTGCGACGTCTGTTTGTGTCTTTTGCAACTCTTGCTAACGGCGAACGAAACACACGCGTTCGCGAGCCAAGCATTCAATTTTACGCGGGAATCAGCCACTCAGATGCACCGAGCGGTAAAGAAGTCCTGCGGCATGTGTGCGCCCGCTAACACCGCGGTCTCGGGCCACGCGGCCAACCGTGCGCGAACCTACCCAACGCAATCGGCAGCCTGCCAGATGGAAGCCGCTATCCAGCCCCGCGCCGGTCGAACCGGCGGCAAACGGGCGGCGGATTGGTTGTTTTCGGGGCGCGCCCAAGGGCCAAACAGGCTTACAGCATGATAGCACGCGGGCTTGGCCCCCTTCCCTTACATAGGGTCACAGGCACCCGGCCCTTGATCGGTCTCAATAAAATAGCGGACGTTCGTGTTGTGCCTGTGACGAAGATCGAGCGCAAGACGTGTGCCGCGTCGCGAGAATCGGCGATGTACCGGTCCGCCAACGCGGTCATTGCCGTTCACAGGTTCACACCACCGTTGCCACTCTTGCCTTCGTTGCCGCCCTCGCGTCCCTTGCCAGCGTTGCCGTTGCCCCCGCCCGCGTTGCCGTCGCCGGCCCGCTCGATCCAGGCCGCGATCTCGCCGCGCCGCGCAAACGCGTCGCGGCGGCCGAGTTCGATCAGCTCGCGCGTGAATTCGCTTTCGAACAGCAAATAGCTGGCAAACGACGCCCCGGACGCCCGGTTGCCGCCCACCGCGCCCAGCAGGCCACGTACCGTCCGCGGCAAATGCTTCAGGTAGCGCGCCGCAATCAGCTCAATGCGCTCGCTTGGCGCGATCGCCAGCACGTCGATATGGCGCCAGCCGCTTTCCGGTTCCACCGTATGCGGCAGGTGCAGCACCATCCGGTTGATGTGCTCGATGCGTTCGATGTCCGCGCCGAGCGCATCGAGAAACACGCTCGCCAGCACCTGCTGGCCGATTTGCGCCAGCGACGGATAAGCATCGTCGCGTCCCGCCGCCGGCACCTCCGGCCGCGGCGTCGCGGCGCCAATCACGAGAATGCGGTTCGCGCCGAAATGAATCGCAGGGCTAAGCGGTGCGATCTGGCGGATCGAGCCGTCGCCGAAGTACTCGTGGCGGCCATCCAGTTCCAGCGGCACGGCGGGAAACACGTAGGGAATCGCCGAAGACGCAAGCAGATGAGCCGGAGTCAGTTCGACCATCCGCGCGGTGCGTTGCGCACGCCGCCAGGCCTGGATCGGCTCGCTGGCCTGGTAAAAGGTCAAATGCCGTCCCGACGAATAGCTGAGCGCAGTAATGGACAGCGCATGCAGCGCGCGCGTGTCGAGCATCTGCTCGATACGGTGAAAACCGAGCGCGTCTCGTAGCAGCCGGGCGAGCGGCGAGTTGTCGAATAACGCGCGCGGCGAGCGGTGAGCGGCCCAACCGAAGCTCATTGCCGCCAGCCAGCGGGCGCCCGCCCCGACCATGCCCGGCCAGTCGGTGCGGTACACGTGATGCGCGTGCATGCTCGACCAGACATGCACGAGCCGCTCGGCGCCACGGTAAAAGTCGTCCGCATGGCTTGCAATCGAGGTGGCGTTGATCGCGCCTGCGGAAGTGCCGCAGATCACACTGAATGGCGACGCACGGGAGGCCGGCACCACCTCGCGCGCGATCTCGGCAAGCGCCAGCAGCGCGCCCGCCTGGTAAGCGGCGCGCGCGCCGCCGCCCATCAGAACTAGCGCGAGCCGCATGCTCGGGGCTCGTTCCTGATCACGTCGAGCCGAATCATTCGGGCTGCGAAGGGGTTTTCCTTGCCGCGCGCGGCCGGCTCGCCGTGCCGCTCGACGCCGGGCTGCTCGATCTGGCAGCCGGTGAGCGCTTCGCAGCGGACTCTTTCGCAGACGACGTTGCAGCACCCGACGCACCCGACGCTCCGGCGGCGCCGGCTTGCTCCGCAGCGGCGCCGGTAGCAGACGCGGCCGCAGTGGCGTCAGCCGCCGCGGCCGGCTGGGTCATCGCAAACTGCGCGATCTGGTTGAACTGCGATTGCAGCAGGTTCCACCAGACGGACGCATCGAAACCCGGCGCGTTCGCGCTCTCGCCCGCTTCCGCTTCGGCACTGCTCGCGGCTTCGGCACGCGGCGCAGCGGCCGGTTCGGGGCTTGGCTTGTCGGGCGCGGGGGTCGGGGTGGCCGCCGGTTGCGCCATCGACTGCTGCGCGAAGGCGCCGAACGCGCGCAGCGTCGCGAGCGTGGCGCGCTGCACTTCCAGCGCCTGAATCGCCGACTGCAGCATGTTCAGATTCAGCTTGAGCCACTGCTCGACCGCACGCATGTCGGTGATGCGCTTGTCGAGTTCTTCGACGTTGGTGAGCGGCGCCATCATGTCGGACATCATCGACAGCGACGGCCCGAGGCCCGGCGTCGCGCCTGCCGACGCACCCTGAAAGGCCGAGCCGAACGGACTCAAGCGCATCATGTCCCACATGCGGTCCAGCATCTCGCCGGGAGGAAAACCCGGAAAGCCGGGAAAGGGCGGCGTGGAGCCAGGTGTATCGGTCATGCTTTTCTCCTCGCAGCAGACAGAAATGGATCAGGCGCAGTCCGACGCGCGTTTCGTCCGATCATACCGCGCGTAACGGGCGGGTAAAGGGCTGATAAAGGACCGATCGATCAGCCGGAATGCTCGCCGGACGAATCGCCGGCCGGGTGACTACTCCCCGAATGACTGCCTCCCGAGGCGCCGCCGCGAAAATCCGGTGCGCGCCGCTCGCGCAGCGACGTCACCCCTTCGCGCACATCGGGGCCGGCGAAGCCCATGAACTCGAGCGCAAGCGACGCATCGAAGGTCGGCCCCGCCGAACGCAGCCAGTTGTTCAACGCGTATTTGGTCCAGCGGATCGCCGTTTGCGAGCCGTGCGCGAGTCTCTCGGCGACTTCGAATGCTTTGGGCAACAGATCGTTTTCGTCGACGGCCAGCGAGACGAGACCGATCCGCTCGGCCTCTTCACCGCTCACCGGCTCGCACAGCAACAGGTAGTACTTGGCTTTCGCCATACCGCACAGCAGAGGCCACACGATGGCCGCGTGATCGCCCGCGGCCACGCCGAGGCGCGTGTGACCGTCGATGATGCGCGCGCTCTTCGTCGCAATCGAAATATCGGCGAGGAGCCCTGCCACCAGCCCCGCGCCGACTGCCGGCCCGTGCATGGCGGAGACGATCGGCTTGCTGCAGTTGATCACGTTGTAGACGAGGTCGCGT
This sequence comes from Paraburkholderia sp. GAS38, assembly GCF_050434965.1. Classification (NCBI taxonomy): domain Bacteria; kingdom Pseudomonadati; phylum Pseudomonadota; class Betaproteobacteria; order Burkholderiales; family Burkholderiaceae; genus Paraburkholderia; species Paraburkholderia sp. GAS38. The sequence continues at coordinate 243,358 of NZ_JBNDJO010000011.1, forward strand.
GCCTCACGCCAGACGCGGGTGCGGACCTCGAAGTCGGTCGCCATCTGCTCGACGAGCTGCAGATCGCCGCCCGCCGAAAAGCCCTTGCCCTCGCCGCGAATCACCGCAACGCGGGTGTCGGGATCGCGGTCGATATCGCGCCAGATTTCGGCAAGTTCGCGATGCATGCGCGCATCCGCCGTGGCCAGTGCGCTCTTGTTGGCGCCCTCGCCGCTCATGATGACTTCGAGGATGCCGTGCGGATGCCGTCGCACACGCAGCGACTGGTAGTGCGCATAGAAGACAGGGTCGTTGATCGGTGCTTCGTGAGACATGGCGGTCAGTCCGGTAGATCGGAAACGCGATAGATCGAGACGTCAGTGTGAACGCAACGCGGCACAGGGTACGCGCCGCGGCAGCTTCAGTCCGGTTGATACACCCACTTGCCGTTGCTGATTTCCACCATCACGCGGGCGCGCTGGTCGAGCCCGAGGTGATCGGTCGGGCTCATGTTGACGACACCGTTAGTGTCCGCCAGACCGTGCGTCGCTTCCAGTGCATCGCGCAAGGCGTGACGAAATTCAGGCGTGCCAGGTTGCGCCGTTTTCAATGCGACCGGCACGGCATTCGACAGCAGCATGCCCGCGTCCCATGTGTACGAGCCGAAGGCCGATACGCTGCCGGCACCGTGCAGCGCTTCGAAGCGCGCCGTGTAGTCGAGCGCGAGGCGCTTCGCCGGATGGTCGGCCGGCAGTTGCGCCGCGACCAGCACCGGGCTGGCGGGCAGGAAGGTGCCGTTGCAGTCCGCCCCGCAGACGCGCAGGAAATCGTTATTGCCGACCCCATGGTTGTGATAGATCAAGCCCTTGTAGCCACGCTCCTTGAGCGTTCGCGGCGGCAACGCGGCGGGCGTTCCCGCCGCGCCGACCACAACCGCATCCGGATGGGTGGCGAGGATCTTCAGCACCTGGCCGGTGACGCTTGGGTCGGCACGGTTAAAGCGCTCGCTCGCCACGAGCTTGATGTGATGGAGCTCGGCGAATTTCGCCACTTCGGCATAGAACGTCTCGCCGAGCGCATCGGCCTGGCCGATGTAGGCGATCGTCTTGACGCCGTGCGAGCTGGCGTGCGCGGTAATCGCGGAGGCCATCATCGCATCGGTTTGCGGGGTCTTGAACATCCAGTGACGCTTGGCGTCGACGGGTTCGATGATCTTCGCCGACGACGCCAGCGAGATCGTGGGCGTCTCGCCTTCCGCGATCACGTCGATCATCGCCAGCGTGTTAGGCGTGATCGACGAGCCGATGATGGCGTCGACATGGTCTTCGGAGATCAGCTTCTTCGTATCCTGCACTGCCTGGGTGGTGTCCGAGGCATCGTCGAGCACGATGTACTCGACCTTCTGGCCGCCCATTGTCTTCGGCAGCATGGCGGCCGTGTCGCGGGCCGGAATCCCGAGCGAGGCGGCCGGACCGGTCAGCGACAGCACCAGCCCGATCTTCACCTGGGCCAGCGCGAGAGCTGGAAATGCAGCCGCAAATACAAACGCAAACTTAAGCGCAAGCGCAAACGGGCGGAACCGCATGCCTGTCTCCTCACCGTGGTTTTGTCGTTATGTGCCACTTCGCCCTGGTCGTGGCGGGCAGCGGCGGTTAGCCGCGCCCTCGCCACCAGGCGTCTGTCAGTGTAGCGGCGCCCGGGTGCACGGGTATCGGGCGAAACCCTTTCGCCTGACTTAAAGGCCGGCCAGCGGGACGCCCCGCGCTTCAGCGAGCCGCATCAAGCGGTGCAATGCCCTGCTCGATCGAGCCGAAGATCGATTTGCCCGCTTCGTCGAACATCTCGATCTTCACCGTATCGCCGTATTTCATGAACTCCGTCTGCGGCGAACCGTGCTCGATGGTCTCGAGACAGCGCTTCTCGGCGATACAGCAATAGCCGCGCTTCGCATCCTTGTTCGAGACCGTCCCCGAGCCGACGATCGACCCCGCGCGCAAATTGCGCGTCTTCGCCGCATGCGCGATCAACTGGCCGAAGTGGAACACCATGTCCGTCCCGGCGTCCGGCTGACCGACCTTCTTGCCGTTCCAGTGGACGATCATCGGCCGGTGCACGCGGCCCTCGCGCCAGTGCTCGCCGAGTTCGTCAGGCGTGACGGCAACCGGTGCGAACGAGGTGGCCGGCTTGCTCTGAAAGAACCCGAAGCCCTTCGCCAGTTCTGCCGGAATCAGGTTGCGCAGCGAAACGTCGTTGACCAGCGCGATCAGCCGCACGCCCTTGAGCGCCTGATCGGGGGTGGCGCCCATCGGCACGTCGGTGGTGATTACCGCGACTTCCGCTTCGAAATCGATGCCGAAATCCTCCGATGCGCATACCACGTCGTCTTTCGGGCCGATGAAGTCGTCGCTGCCGCCCTGGTACATCAGCGGATCGGTCCAGAATTCCGGCGGCATCTCCGCGCCGCGCGCGCGGCGCACCAGTTCGACGTGGTTCACGTACGACGAGCCGTCGGCCCACTGGAACGCGCGCGGCAGCGGCGCCATGCATTCCTTCGCGTCGAACGCAAAGGCGTTGCGCGCGCGGCCCTGGTTGAGCGCGTCGTACAGATCCTGCAGTTGCGGCGCGTAGAAGGTCCAGTCGTCGAGCACGCGCTGCAGCGTCGGCGCGATCGCATCGGCGATGGCCGCGGAGTGCAGGTCGCGGGACACGACGATCAATTGGCCGTCGCGCGTGCCGTCCTTCAGCGTGGCAAGTTTCATAGGGGAATGAGCCGTGTTAGTGACGATAGAGGGAATCTATTCTACGATGGTGAATCGCCCTGGCCCAAACGGCCGGTTCAAACGGCACGCTTTGACGTCGCGCCGGCGCCGTCCCATCCGACTCACCGTTCGCGCCTCGTGCGCCTTGCTTATGCCTTCACTTGCCCGCCCCGGCGCGATCGCTCCCGACGCCGACCCGCTCGACTCCGCGGACGACGACGCCGCCGAGGCCGGCGAGGAGAAGCTGCGCTCGGGCATCCAGTCGATCGAGGTGGGTTTTCGCCTGCTCGACGTCCTGACCCACGAGCCGCGCGCGATGATGCTGCGCGATCTCGCGCAACGCGCCAGCATGAGCCCCGCCAAGGCGCACCGGTATCTGGTGAGTTTCCTGCGCCTGGGCGTCGTCGCACAAGACCCGCTGTCCGGGCGCTACGAGCTCGGCGGCTTTGCCTTGCAACTGGGCCTGGCGCGGCTCGCGCGGGTCGATGGCGTGAAGCTCGCGCGGATCGCGCTGGCGGAGCTGCGCGACCGGCTCGACCTCACTGTGGGCATCGCCGTATGGGGCAACCAGGGGCCGACCGTCGTCCACTGGATGGAATCGAGTCATCCGGCGAAGGCCTCGCTCAAGCTCGGCGATGTGATGCCGCTGCTCGGCTCGGCCACCGGCTTGCTGTTCGCGGCCTATCTGCCGTCCAGCAAGACCGCTGCGATGATCGAGCGCGAACTGGCCGACTCGCGCCGTTCGTCGCACACCGATGGCCCACGCACGCCCGAAGAGGTCGAGCGCGTCCTCGCCGAGGTGCGCGCGCATGAAGCCGCACGCGTCGAAGGCATGCTGCTGCCGACGATCCACGCGTTCTGCATGCCGGTCTTCGACTCGACCGGCGATCTCGCACTCGGGCTGATTGCGCTCGGCCACGAGGGCGCTTTCGATATCCGCTGGGACGGCGAGATCGACACGGCGCTGCGCGAGTGTGCGCGCAAATTGTCGTACGAACTGGGGTACAGTCCGGCGCCGCGTTAGGATGTCGGGGCGCGCAGCGACGCCGCTGCGGAACATCGCCCGCGGCCTGACGGTCGAACCCGTTCGCTGCGTGAGTCCCGCGCAGGCCTTCGCCCGAAGCGGCGCGTCACATTTGATCTGCCAGAATCGCTCGCCCGATGCCGTTCACGTCCGCCGTCAGCCGTTCCGATCGCATGTTGCCTCACGCGGCGCGCCGCCCGCGTGCGTGGCGCTGGTTCGCCGTGCTTGCGGTCGTGCTTTGCGTGCATTGGATCGCGGCGCAGTGGGTCGAACGCAATCGCGAGACGTTCACGTCCGGGAACACGGCTCACGTGCCGGTGCAGATCGCGCTGCTGACGCCCGAGCGCATCGAGCGCAGTCCGGCTGAGACAGCGCCGCACCCGGCACCGCCGCCCGAGCACAAAGCCAGGGCAGCCGCCAGCAAGCCGCGCGAACATGTATTGACCGCGCTGCGCTCCGGGCCCGCGCCTGTTACCGCTGCGTCTGCCCCTGCGGCTGAGGCCGCCTCTTCAGCAGCCAGTGCGGCCGCAGCGTCCACTGCGGCCAGCGCCGCTACAGCGGCAAGCGCGCCAGCCGGCGGCCACGCCCCCGCCTCGCAAGCCGCGCCAGGCGTGAAGTTCTCGGTGCCGCCGTCGGGCGATCTGCAATACGACACGTTCTATAACGGCGTGCGCAATCAGCCAGGCACCATCCACTGGTCGAGCGACGGCAAGACCTACGATATGGTGGTGTCGATGCCGGTGCCGTTCATCGGCACCTTCAGCTACTCGAGCCACGGGCACGTCGATGCGTTCGGCCTCGCGCCGGACCAGTACATCGAAAAGCGCGGCCATCGGGCTGAGGACGTGGCGATCTTCAATCGCACCACGAAGCAGATCGCGTTCACCAAAACGCCCGCGTCTTTGCCCCTCAGCGATGGCGCACAAGACCGCTTCAGCATGGTGATGCAACTGGCGAGCCTCGTGCGCGGCGATCCGGATGCCTACAAGCCGGGCGTGACCCGCCAGTTTTTCGTAGTCGACAACGATAGCGGCGAAATCTGGCCAATTGAAACAATCGGCGACGAAACGATCCGCACACAACAAGGCTATGTCAGTGCGCGTCATTTCATGCGCCTGCCGCGTCACGCCGGCGATCAGCGGCGCATCGACGTGTGGCTCGCGCCGTCGCTCGGCTGGTTGCCCGCGCGGATCCTGCAGACCGAACCGAACGGCACCGAAATCCAGTTGGTCTGGAGCGGGCCGCTGAGTCCGCCGGGCGGCAACGGCAATGCGACTTCAACGGGCAATGGCGGCAGCGCGACCGCTTCCGGCAATCCTGCATCCACGGCGCCCTCAGCGCCCGACTCACCGATGGCTCCGGACACCGCCCCAGCCCCTGTGCCGGACAAACCCTGAAGTCGAACAGATATTCGGCAATTTGCCGAAACTTCCGCCAGCGGCATGACTCGCAGGACAAGCGGCGCCGTTCCAGCCGTTTCACCGCATCCCCTTTGAAGGAGCCTGCATGCAAGTGAACATCAACGGTATCGACACGCGCTATGTTCTGAGCAACGAAGGCGGCGGCCCCTGGCTGACGTTCATCCATCAACTCGGTGGCGACCTGTCCGTGTGGGACCAGCTCGCCGGCTACTTCCGCGACGACTTCACCGTGCTGCGTTACGACGTACGCGGTCACGGCGCCACCGGTGTACCGGACAAGCCCTTCAGCGTCGCCGACCTGTCCCGCGACCTCGCCACCCTGCTCGATGCACTGGGCGCCCCGCATACGCATCTGGTGGGGATGTCGATGGGCGGCATGGTCGCGCAGCAGTTCGCCCTCGATCATCCATCACGCATCGATACGCTGACGCTCGCCGACACGAGCGCGGGCACCGCGCCAGAGAATCGCGCCGTCTGGGATCAACGCGCGGCTACCGCACGCCGCGAAGGCATGGCTTCGCTTGTGCCTGCGACCTTAAGCCGCTGGTTGACGCCCGATTTCCAGGCGGCGCATCCGGAAGCGGTCGAGCAGATCCGCGAGGTGCTGCAGCACACCTCGCCCGCGGGCTACGCGCTCGCCTGCGAGGCTTTGCGCGACTTCAACGTGCAGGAGCGGTTGAACGAGATTCGTCTGCCTACGCTCACGGTCGCGGGACGCCATGACACAGGCACGCCACCTGCTGCAACAGAATTCATCGCGAAGTCGATTGAAGGCGCACAATACGAACTGCTGGATGCTGCCCATCTGGCGCCGATCGAACAGTCTCACCGTTTTGCTGCGTTGCTTGAAACGTTTCTCGAAACACGGGTCTAACCTGAAGGTCCGGGATTTTTACCAGCGTTACTCCGGACCCACCCCTTGAATTCCACACCATACGCTCCACTTATGGCGCAGGAACGGCCAGGAGCCAACGGAAATAAGGAGTGTCGCCATGCAAATGATCTACAACAGCCCCAACTATTGTGTTGTCGAGTTCCCGCCCCAGGACGGTCCCCTCGCCATGAAGTCAGGTGGTTATGAGATCGTGGACAAGAACATGCAACGCGAAATCTACATTGACGGCGCAATGGCGGCGCGCTTTCGCGAGCACGTCACCAAGCTGATCGAAGAAGAACCGTCGCTTGACGAAGTTGACGAATTCCTCGGCCAGTTCGACAGCCTGATGCATCAACCGGTGATCCTCCACTAACACGCACGCCTCGGCGACACGTACTCAAACCCCCGTCCGGCTTGCCGGGCGGGGGTTTTTGTTTTAACCACGGGGCACGCTACTGATTTCGTCAGCGGATTCGCGCGGCCGGCGGCATAATCGATACGAGACGGCATCTTTTACCGCCTTTACCGCCTGAGGCATGAACCGCTCGTCTTCCCGGCTAACATAAGCCCTATCACCGCGCGTCTGCGGCCGGCGAGGCCGTTGCGCAGCGGATACAATGACAGGTTTCCTGAAAAAACTGGCGCAAGCCCACTTCTGCCATGAACCAGCCCGCCCCCACCGTCAGTCCAGCCCGCCCCGCCGCAACCTATACGCGCGGCGCCGCGTTGCCCGCGCTTCTGCAATCGCGCATCCTGATTCTGGACGGGGCGATGGGCACGATGATCCAGCGTTACAAGCTCGACGAAGCCCGTTATCGCGGCGAGCGCTTCAAGGACTATGGCCGCGACATCAAGGGCAACAACGAGCTGCTGTCGATCACGCAGCCGCAGATCATCAGCGAGATCCACGAGCAGTATCTGGCGGCGGGCGCCGACATCATCGAAACCAATACGTTCGGCGCGACCACGGTCGCCCAGGCCGACTACGGGATGGAAGATCTCGCGATCGAGATGAACCTCGAATCGGCGAAGCTCGCGCGGGCGGCTTGCGACAAGTACTCGACGCCGGACAAGCCGCGCTTCGTCGCGGGCGCGATCGGACCGACGCCGAAGACGGCCAGCATCTCGCCGGACGTGAACGATCCGGGCGCCCGCAACGTGACCTTCGACGAACTGCGCGCGGCCTACTACGAGCAGGCCAAGGCGCTGCTCGACGGCGGCTCGGACCTGTTCCTCGTCGAAACGATTTTCGACACGCTCAACGCGAAGGCTGCGCTGTTCGCTCTCGACGAGCTGTTTGAAGACACGGGCGAACGTCTGCCGATCATGATCTCCGGCACCGTCACCGACGCATCGGGCCGCATCCTCTCGGGGCAGACGGTCGAGGCGTTCTGGAATTCGCTGCGTCATGCGAAGCCGCTTACCTTCGGCTTGAACTGCGCCCTGGGTGCGGCGTTGATGCGGCCGTATATCGCGGAGCTGGCGAAGCTGTGCGATACGTATGTGTCGTGCTATCCGAACGCGGGCTTGCCCAATCCGATGAGCGATACGGGCTTCGACGAATTGCCGGCGGATACGTCGGGGCTGTTGAAGGAGTTTGCGCAGGCCGGGCTGGTGAATATCGCGGGCGGGTGCTGCGGCACGACGCCTGAGCATATTGCGGCGATTGCGAAGGCGCTGACTGGCGTCAGGCCGCGGGTGTGGGCAAACTATCGGGAAACCGATACTGAAGCAGTCTGATCGCGGCACGTACCTCAACGGGAATCGATCGATGGCTGGCGTCACCAAACTGACGATTGCAGGGTTCAAATCCATACGCGAGTTGCGCGACTTCGAGTTGCGCAACCTGAACGTGTTGATTGGCGCCAATGGTGCCGGGAAGTCGAACTTTATCGGGCTGTTTCGGATGCTGGCGGAGATGTATGAGGAACGGCTGCAGTTGTATGTGCAGCAGCAAGGCGGGCCGGATGCGTTGATGCATTTTTCGCGGAAGACGACGGATGCGATTCAGGCGGAATTTCGATTCGGCGATCAAGACTGGTATGCATTCGAGCTTGTGCCAACGAACGATAACCGGCTAATACTTTCGGATGAACAGTTCCTGTTCCGAGATGACGACCAAAGTGCTGGTGGCACGCTGGGCGGCACGCCCGAGTCGAGACTCAAGCTAATTGCGGAACAGCATGATCACCCCTACGTCGCCGCTGTTATCGAAGGCACTCGCGTCTACCATTTCCACGACACCGGCGAAAAAGCCCGAGTCAAGCAGCCGCACGCGATCAACGACACGCTACGCCTCAAGGTGGACGGTGCGAACCTGGCTGCCTACCTGAGCATGCTTAAGACCGAGCACACGGACAGCTACCGGCAGATTGTCGACACCGTCCGCCTCGTAGCGCCGTTCTTCGACGACTTTGTCTTCCGCACCGATCCCGTCTCGAAGATCCAACTGGAATGGACCGAACGCGGCGACCCGGACACGCCATTCACAGCCCATGCGCTTTCCGACGGCACGCTGCGTTTCATTTGCCTTAGCACACTGCTGCTGCAGCCATGGGACCTGATGCCGGCGACCATCCTGATCGACGAGCCGGAACTAGGGCTGCACCCTTACGCGGTCAACCTGCTCGCCGACCTGCTCAAACGCGCGTCCGAACAAAAACAGTTGATCGTCTCGACCCAATCCGTCGAACTGCTGAACCGGATGGAACCCGGCGACGTGATCGTCGTCGACCGCAAAGACAACGCATCGACCTTCCACCGCCTCGACGCGACGCAGTTGCAAGACTGGCTCGACGACTACTCGCTTGGCGATCTCTGGAAGCAGAACGTGTTAGGCGGGAGGCCGGCGTAATGGTCGATCTGATCGTGGTCGGCGAAGGCCAGACCGAAGAAACGTTCGTGCGCGACGTCCTTGCTCCCGCGCTCAGCGCGAACTGCATTTACGCAAGCCCCCGGCTGATCAACACCTCGCGTGAGCAGCGCGGCGGCGCGCTGAATCTCGAGCGTGTCCGCAAGTTCATCGGCAACACCCTGCGCGAGCGCAACGATACTTACGTCACCACCTTGATCGACCTGTACGGTCTCGATACGACTTTCCGCGGCGTGACCAACAGCAAGGGCCACGCACCGGCCGCCCGGGCCGCACGCATCGAGCAACTGCTGCACGAAGACGTCATCGCCTTCGCGCGCTGCCGCCCGGAACGCTTCATCCCGCACATCCAGCCTCACGAGTTCGAATCGCTGCTGTTCTCGGACATCGCCACCTTGTGCGACGTCGAATCCGGCTGGCAAGAACAAAGCGCCCCGTTGATCGCCGCGCGGAACGCAGTCGACGATCCCGAATGGATCAACGATTCGCCGCAAACCGCGCCGTCGAAGCGGCTCGAACAACTGCGTCCGCGCTATCGCAAGGTCCGCCACGGCCCGGTGGCCGCCGCCCGCATCGGCCTCGACCGGATCCGCGAGCACTGCCCGCACTTCCGTCAGTGGTACGACCGCCTTGTGACGCTGCCCGCACTGCAAGTGCGGCACTCCAACATCGAATATACGACCTAACGCCATGACCGATCACACCATGCGCCTTTCCGGCCTCGAGCCGTTCAACGTCACGCCCGGGACGCTTTTCATCAACGTCGGTGAGCGTACCAACGTGACCGGCTCGAAGGCGTTCGCACGAATGATCCTGAACGACCAGTTCGACGACGCGATCGCCGTCGCGCGACAGCAGGTCGAAAACGGCGCGCAGGTCATCGACGTCAACATGGACGAGGCCATGCTCGATTCGAAAGCGGCCATGGTCCGCTTCATGAATCTGATCGCCTCGGAACCTGACATCGCGCGCGTGCCGATCATGATCGACTCGTCGAAGTGGGAAGTGATCGAAGCGGGTCTGAAGTGCGTGCAAGGCAAGGCGATCGTCAATTCGATCTCGCTGAAAGAAGGCGAGGAAGCGTTCCGTCATCACGCCAACCTGATTCGCCGTTACGGCGCGGCGGCCGTCGTGATGGCCTTCGACGAAAAAGGCCAGGCCGACACCTACCAGCGCAAGACTGAGATCTGCAAGCGCTCGTATGACTTTCTCGTCAATGAAGTGGGCTTCCCGCCCGAAGACATCATCTTCGACCCGAACATCTTCGCCGTCGCCACCGGCATCGAAGAGCACAACAACTACGCCGTCGACTTCATCAACGCCACGCGCTGGATCAAGGAAAACCTGCCGTACGCGAAGGTGAGCGGCGGCGTGTCGAACGTGTCGTTCTCGTTCCGCGGCAACGACCCGGTGCGCGAAGCGATCCACACCGTGTTCCTCTACTACGCCATCCAGGCGGGGATGGACATGGGCATCGTCAACGCCGGCCAGCTCGGCGTCTATGCCGACCTCGACCCCGAGTTGCGCGAGCGCGTCGAAGACGTGGTCCTCAACCGCCGCGACGACGGCACCGACCGCCTGTTAGAGATCGCCGACAAGTTCAAGACCGGCGCCGCGAAGAAGGAAGAAAACCTCGAGTGGCGCAACCAGCCGGTCGAGAAGCGTCTCTCGCATGCGCTGGTGCACGGCATCACCAACTTCATCGTCGAAGACACCGAGGAAGTGCGCGCCAGGATCGCCGCAGCCGGCGGCCGGCCGATCAATGTGATCGAAGGTCCGTTGATGGACGGCATGAACATCGTCGGCGACCTGTTCGGCCAGGGCAAGATGTTCCTGCCGCAGGTGGTGAAGTCGGCGCGCGTGATGAAGCAGGCAGTCGCGCATCTGATCCCGTACATCGAAGAAGAAAAGAAGCTGCTCGCCGAAGCCGGCGCCGACGTGCGCGCGAAGGGCAAGATCGTCATCGCCACCGTCAAGGGCGACGTGCACGACATCGGCAAGAACATCGTCTCAGTGGTGCTTCAGTGCAATAACTTCGAAGTGGTCAACATGGGCGTGATGGTCTCGTGCAACGACATTCTCGCCAGGGCGAAGGTCGAAGGCGCGGACATCATCGGGCTGTCCGGCCTGATCACGCCGAGCCTCGAAGAAATGGCCTATGTCGCCTCGGAAATGCAGCGCGACGACTACTTCCGCATCAAGAAGATTCCGCTGCTGATCGGCGGAGCGACCACCTCGCGCGTGCACACCGCCGTGAAGATTGCGCCGCACTACGAAGGGCCGGTGGTGTATGTGCCGGATGCGTCGCGTTCGGTATCGGTGGCGTCGAGCCTGCTCTCCGACGAAGGCGCCGCGAAATACCTCGACGAGCTGAAGTCCGACTACGACCGCATCCGCGAACAGCACGCCAACAAGAAAGCGCAGCCCATGGTGACGCTCGCCGAAGCGCGCGCCAACAAGACGAAGATCGACTGGGCCGGCTACCAGCCGGTCAAGCCGAAGTTCATCGGCCGCCGCGTCTTCAAGAACTACGATCTCAACGAACTGGCGAACTATATCGACTGGGCGCCGTTCTTCCAGACCTGGGATCTGGCCGGCCCCTACCCCGCGATTCTCAATGACGAGATCGTGGGCGAGTCGGCGCGGCGTGTGTTCTCCGACGGCAAGTCGATGCTCGCGCGCCTGATCCAGGGCCGCTGGCTGCAGGCCAACGGCGTGATCGCGATGTTGCCGGCCAACACCGTCAACGACGACGACATCGAAATCTACACGGACGAATCGCGCTCGGAAGTCGCGCTCACCTGGCGCAACCTGCGCCAGCAAAGCGTGCGGCCGGTGGTGGACGGCGTGATGCGGCCGAACCGGTCGCTGGCCGACTTCATCGCGCCGAAGGATTCGGGCGTGGCCGACTACATCGGCCTGTTCGCCGTCACGGCGGGCCTCGGCGTCGACGTCAAGGAAAAGCAGTTCGAAAAGGATCACGACGACTACAGCGCAATCATGCTGAAGGCGCTGGCCGACCGCTTCGCGGAAGCCTTCGCCGAAGCGTTGCATGCCCGCGTGCGGCGCGACCTGTGGGGCTACGCCAGCAACGAAACGCTCTCCAACGACGACCTGATCGGCGAGAAGTATCGCGGCATCCGTCCCGCGCCCGGTTACCCGGCCTGCCCGGACCACCTCGTGAAGCGCGATATGTTTGAGGTGCTCCATGCGGAGGAGATCGGCATGAGCGTGACGGAATCGCTCGCCATGCTGCCGGCGGCCAGCGTCTCCGGCTTCTACCTGGCGCATCCGGACTGCACCTATTTCTCGGTGGGCAAGATCGGCCAGGACCAGCTGGAAGACTACGCACAGCGCATGGCGCTCTCGAAGCAGGACGCCGAACGGGCGCTGGCGCCGCTGCTGTAAACCGGCCCCACTATATCGAAAACGGAAGGCTGAATATTTCAAGCAAGCGGGTTTTCGGCTTTGTAGACTGCAAGCGCTTTACCTGCCAGACGCGGCCAGAAAACGCGTCGGCTCAACTACTTGCAACCGTCACGGAGAATCTCGCATGAAAAAGCTGACGTTCGTTTTGGCTGGTCTTTCGCTCGCAGTCGGTACTTCGGTCGCCTTCGCCCAGACGGCCGCTCCGGCTGCCGGCAGCGCAGTCAGTTCGTACTCGCCGCCGACCCAGAAGCACGTCAAGAAGCCCAAGAAGGCGAAGGTGAAGAAGGGTGCTTCGGCGCCCGCCGCACCGGCCGCCGCCAGCCAGTAAGCCACGCCGGCTCGACGATTCCGGCGGCCGGCCACCAGCAGTCAGGCGCGTGCCGCCGGCCTCGTGATTCCCGCTGGAGCCGGGCCGCAACCCGGCTTATGCAGCCGCATAAAAGACAAGAGCCCGCTTCGAGCGGGCTCTTGTCTTTTAGCATCGTGATGCGCGTGGGGACGTTCCGGCGCGCCTCGTGACCTGGCGCCGCGCCAGCACGCAGCGCCCGTCAGACACAGCGTCGCAGGCGCTTATGCCGGTTCAGACGCCCCACATGATGTCTGCGTCTTCCTTTTGCGCTGCGCGCAGCATGTCGAGGAACGGAAACGCGCGTTGCGCGAGGCCGATCGGAATCTCGTGGTGCTCGTGGCCGTCTTCGCCTTCGTGGAAATGCCCATCGTGTTCGGCACGCTCCTGCTTGTCCGAACTGATGGCCGACTCCAGTTTGGTGATCGCCTCGGGCAGTTCATCGTGCATGATGACCCCACGTTCGCCGAGCCGTTTGCCGACGATGCCGACCAGATACTGCGCCAGATTTTCCAGCATCACCACATCCGGAGCGGCGCGGCATTTGAAAGTAATCAGCATGACTGTTCCCTTTTTGTCTTGTTGGATTTACGCGCCGATGGCCGTGGGACGACCGTCTGCGCGGGTTTCGTTGGCACGCCGGCAGAGAGCGGCGGCCACGGCCCTTGGTGGGCATCTCATTGGACATATTAGCACCTGCTAAAATCCGTCCTGACGGAAAAGCGCGCCGCGCAATGCTGGACAATGGCTCGCACGGCCGGTCGGCGCGGGTTTGCCCCGCCTCGCGGCCCAGCCGGCACTGACGTTGGCCGGGCCGCTGCCGCGCTGCCGCCAGCGCCGCCCACATGGCCAGACGCACGCTTTCCAAGCCTTTGACGGACCGGTTGCACGCCTCACGCAGCCGCTCCCGTTTCACCGCACTGCCTCACTGGACTCGCAACAAGCATGCTGCCCGCACATAAACACACACTCGAATCACTGCTCGCCGACACCGTGAAGCAGGTCGCCGAAGCAACCCAAGGTGCAAGCGAAGCCGCCTTCGTCGCCCCCACCATCACGCTGGAACGCCCGAAAGTCGCCGCACACGGCGACGTAGCCTGCAACGTCGCCATGCAGCTGGCCAAGCCGCTGCGCGCCAATCCGCGCCAGCTCGCCCAGCAGATCGTCGATGCAGTGCTCGCGCATCCGCAAGCCCAGGGCCTCGTGCAGGGCGCCGAAGTGGCCGGCCCCGGCTTCATCAACCTGCGCCTCGCGCCCGCTGCCAAGCAGGCGGTGATCGGCGCCGTGTTCGCGGAAAAGGAAGCCTTCGGCCGCTCGCAGCGCGACGCCGGCAAGCACGTGCTGGTCGAATTCGTGTCGGCCAACCCGACCGGTCCGCTCCACGTCGGCCATGGCCGTCAGGCGGCGCTGGGCGATGCGCTGTCGAACGTGCTGGCTTCGCAGGGCTACGACGTGCATCGCGAGTTCTACTACAACGATGCGGGTGTGCAGATCCATACGCTCGCCGTCTCCACCCAGGCGCGCGCCCGCGGACTGAAACCGGGCGACGCCGGCTGGCCCGAATCGGCCTACAACGGCGACTACATTGCGGACATCGCACGCGACTACATGAACGGCGAAACCGTCGCCGCGAAAGACGTCGATGCGGTCAAGGGCGAAGGCGACGTCGAGAATCTCGACGCCATCCGCCGCTTCGCGGTCGCGTATCTGCGCCACGAGCAGGACATGGACTTGCAGGCCTTCGGCGTGAAGTTCGACCAGTACTACCTCGAATCCTCGCTGTACTCGGAAGGCCGCGTCGAGAAGACGGTGGCGGCGCTGATCGCCGCCGGCAAGACCTACGAGCAGGAAGGCGCGCTGTGGCTGCGCACCACGGACGACGGCGACGACAAAGACCGCGTCATGCGCAAGACCGACGGCACCTACACGTACTTCGTGCCGGACGTCGCGTACCACGTCGCCAAGTGGGAACGTGGCTTCACCAAGGTCATCAACGTGCAGGGCTCGGACCACCACGGCACCATCGCGCGGGTGCGCGCCGGCCTGCAGGGTCTCGGCATCGGCATTCCGAAGGGCTATCCCGACTACATCCTGCACAAGATGGTCACGGTGATGCGCGACGGCGAGGAAGTGAAGATCTCGAAGCGCGCGGGCAGCTATGTGACGGTGCGCGACCTGATCGAATGGTCGGGCGGCGCGACGCCGGGCTCGGAAACCTCGCCGGACCTGCTCGACGAAGCAACGATCCGCCGCGGCCGCGACGCCGTGCGGTTTTTCCTGATCTCGCGCAAGGCCGATACGGAATTCGTCTTCGACATCGACCTCGCGCTCAAGCAGAACGACGAGAATCCGGTGCACTACGTGCAGTACGCCCACGCCCGGATCTGCTCGGTCATCAGCGAAGCGAAGACGCGCTACAACACCGACGAGGCAATTCTGCCGACCGTGGACGTGTCCCTGCTCACCAGCGAACGTGCGATGGCGTTGCTGCAGAAACTGGCGGAATTCCCCGACATGCTGCAACACGCCGCCGACGAACTCGCGCCGCACGCGGTCGCGTTCTATCTGCGCGACCTCGCGGGCGAATTCCACTCGTTCTACAATGACAAGGCCGAACGCGTCCTGGTCGACGATGAAGCGCAGCGCAACGCGCGCGTCGCGCTGCTCGCCGCCACGCGCCAGGTGCTGGCAAACGGCCTTGCGACGATCGGCGTCTCTGCTCCCGAAAAGATGTAAGTCCTCCGGCACGACATGCACGCGGCCGTCGTTATAATCGACGGCCGTTCCAGGATTCTTTTTGCAGGTGATTTATACGATGGCAAAACCACGCCGCACAACGAAGCAGTCGAAGCAAACCGGGGGCACTTTTCTCGGCATCGTACTGGGCCTGATTGTCGGCCTGGCAATCGCGGTAGTGGTGGCGCTGTATATTACCCGGGCGCCTACGCCGTTTGTCGCCAAGGTGGCGCCGCCCGCGGCGTCCGACACCAGCGCAAGCGAAGCGCAATACGATCCGAACCGTCCGCTGCAAGGCAAGACGCCGGGCCAGGCGGTGCCGCAAGCCGCCCAGCCGGCGCCGCAAAACACGGCGCCGCAGGGCCAGGCGCCGGGCATGCTGCAGGAACCGGAGATCGTCGAAGTGCCGCCGGCCAGTTCGGCCAATGCAAACGGCGTCGCCGTGGCACCGCAGCCCGCTCAGGATAACGGCCAGCCCGCTCCGGCGAAGAAGCCGCAGCAGGCCACCAGCGCGCCGACCAGCACCGCCGCGGCCCCCGCGTCGAATGCGGCCAAGCCGGGCTCGGGCGCAGCGCCTTCCGCGGCGGACGCGAACAGCGGCTATTTCCTCCAGGTGGGCGCCTACAAGACGTCGGCGGATGCCGAGCAGCAGCGTGCACGCCTCGCCTTCCAGGGTTTCGAATCGAAGGTGACGCAGCGCGATGCCGGCGGCGTGACGTACTATCGCGTGCGCATTGGGCCGTTCTCGAAGTTCGACGACATGAATTCGGCCCGCCAGCGTCTGTCCGACGCAGGGGTCGAGACCGCCGTGATCCGCTTCACCAAGCAGTAATGCTCCGTCATGCGCCGCCGCTGAACCTCAGCGCGCGGCGCGAGTCTCAAGCACGGCAGAGGCCTGCCGCCACACTCTCATAACGGTGACAGCCATGCGTTTTACCGCCGCACCGCGCCACCGTTATTCCGCCTAATTGGGTCAACAAGACATGAAAAAACTGCTGAGCATTCTCTTCCTTTCACTCGGCCTCGTCAGCGCGGCCGTAGAGGCATCGCCGGCTGCGCCCGTCGCGGGCAAGGACTACACCGTCCTGCCGACGGCACAACCGGTCGACGTGCCCGCCGGCAAGATCGAAGTCACCGAATTCTTCTGGTACGGCTGCCCGCACTGCAACGAATTCAACCCGTACCTCGAAGCGTGGGTCAAGAAGCAGGGCCCGGACGTCGTGTTCAAGCGCGTGCCGGTCGCCTTCCGCGACGACTTCATCCCGCATTCGAAGATGTACCATGCGCTCGACGCGCTGGGTCTCGCGCAGAAGCTGACGCCGGTCGTCTTCAACGAAATCCACGTCAACAAGGACTACCTGCTGACGCCGGAAGACCAGGCCAAGTTCCTCGCCAAGAACGGCGTCGATCCGAAGAAGTACATGGACGCGTACAACTCATTCTCGACGCAGAGCGAGATCCAGCGCGACAAGAAGATGCTGGATGACTACAAGATCGACGGCGTGCCGACCCTTGCCGTGCAAGGCAAGTATGAAACCGGCCCGGCTGCGACGAACAGCCTGCCGGGCACGCTGCAGGTGCTCGACTACCTCGTCGCCCAGATCCGCGCGAAGAAGATGTAAGACCCACGGCGCCGGTATGAGTACACCTCTGAAGGTTTTCATCACCGGCGCATCGAGTGGCATCGGCCTCGCGCTCGCCGCCGAATATGCGCGGCGCGGCGCGATTCTCGGCCTCGTTGCCCGTCGCGGCGACGCCCTCGCCAGCTTCCAGCAGTCCCATCCCCAGCATTCCATCTCGATCTACCCCGTCGACGTACGCGACGCCGATGCGCTCGCCGCCGCCGCCGCGCAGTTCATCGAGTTATACGGCTGCCCCGACATCGTGATCGCCAATGCCGGCATCAGCCGTGGCGCCGTCACCGGACATGGCGATCTGCGGGCCTTCCGCGAGGTCATGGACGTCAACTACTTCGGCATGGTCGCCACCTTCGAGCCGTTCGCGGCTGCCATGATGACGGCCGGCAAAGGCGCGTTAGTGGGTCTGGCGAGCGTGGCCGGCGTGCGCGGCTTGCCGGGCTCGGGTGCATACAGCGCGTCGAAGGCCGCAGCGTTCAAGTATCTCGAGGCGCTGCGCGTCGAGATGCGGCCCAAGGGGGTCAACGTGGTGACCATCGCCCCCGGCTATGTCCGCACGCCCATGACGGCGCACAACCCGTATCGCATGCCGTTCCTGATGGACGCCGATCGCTTTGCCGCGAAGGTGGCCGACGCGGTCGAACGCAGTACGTCGTTTGCGATCTATCCGTGGCAGATGCGCGTCGTGGCGGCGCTGTTGCACGTGCTGCCGCGCTGGCTCTACGACCGTGCCTTCGAAAGAGCGCCGCGCAAGCCGCGCACCGTGGACTAACTCACCAACGCACGATCACACGAAGCGCACATCCGCCCGGCCTCGGCTATTTGGCGCGGTATGCTTCCATGGCTTCCGGGCGTTGAGCGCATCGAAAGAGCCACGGCGCGTCCATATGGATATGCCGATTACTTTGTTGTCGGCGCAACCACCCTTCGATAAGCTTTCGCCCTGGCGGGATCGCGCAGGCACGCCCTGCGCCGGCCCCGAAAACGTATCACAATAAACTCGGTGGTCCGCGCGGGCCGTTTGCATGGCCGCGCTTGTTATGGGAGATCCTATGCGCATTAAACTGCCCGTCGCCGTCATTGCCGCTTTACTCGCCGCAGCGCCTGCGCTCGCATTGGCCAAACCGCTGACGGTCTGTACCGAATCGAGCCCCGATGGCTTCGATATCGTCCAGTTCAACTCGCTCGTCACGACCAATGCGTCGGCGGATGTGATTTTCAACTCGCTGGTCTCGTACGACGAGGCGGAGAAGAAGGTCGTACCCGCACTCGCCCAGAGCTGGGACGTGAGCCCCGACGGTCTCACCTATACGTTCCATCTGCGCCCCAACGTGCAGTTCCAGACCACCGACTACTTCAAGCCCACCCACGCGCTGAACGCCGACGACGTCGTCTTCACCTTCAGCCGGATGCTCGACGACAGCAACCCGTGGCACAAGGTGACGGGTGCGAGCGGTTTCCCGCACGCGCAATCGATGGGTCTGCCGAAGCTGATCAAGTCGGTCTCGAAGGTCGACGACAACACGGTCAAGTTCGAACTGAACCAGCCGGATGCGACCTTCATCTCGATCCTGACGATGGGCTTCGCCTCGATCTATTCCGCCGAATACGCCGACCAGTTGCTGAAGGCGGGCAAGCAGGTCGACCTGAACGCCAAGCCGATCGGCACCGGCCCGTTCGTGCTGAAGAGCTACACGAAGGACGCCGTGATTCGCTATGACGTGAATCCGTCGTACTGGGGTCCCAAGCCGAAAATCGACCGTCTGATCTACGCGATCACACCGGACGCCACGGTGCGGGCGCAGAAGGTCAAGACGGGCGAATGCCAGATCGCGCTGTCGCCGAAGCCGCAGGATGTGGCGGACGCCAAGACCGACAAGTCGCTCGCGGTGGTGCAGACGCCCGCGTTCATGACCGCGTTCGTCGCGCTGAACACGGACAAGAAGCCGCTCGACAACCAGAAGGTGCGTGCCGCGCTGAACATGGCGTTCGACCGCACGACGTATCTGAAAACCGTGTTCGACAACACGGCGACGGCGGCGGTGAATCCGTATCCGCCGAACACGTGGAGCTACAACAAGTCGGTCAAGCCGTGGCCGTACGATCCGGCGAAGGCCAAGGCCCTGCTCGCCGAAGCGGGTTTCCCGAACGGCTTTTCGACGACCATCTGGGTGCGTCCGACGGGTAGCGTGCTCAACCCGAATCCGAAAGCCGGCGCCGAGCTGCTGCAGGCCGACTTTGCGAAGATCGGCGTGAAGGCGGACGTGAAGGTGATCGAATGGGGCGAGCTGATCAAGGAGGCCAAACAAGGCCAGCACGACTCGCTGTTCATGGGCTGGGCGGGCGACAACGGCGATCCGGACAATTATCTGACGCCGCTCTTTAGCTGCAACGCGGTGAAGTCGGGCATCAACTTCGCGCGCTTTTGCGACGCGGATCTCGACAAGCTGATTGCCGACGGCAAGGCCACCACGGATCAAGCCAAGCGCGCGAAGGCGTATGAAGCGGCGCAGCAGATCATCCACGATCAGGCGCTGTGGATTCCGCTCGGCTATCCGACTGCGGCGGCTATCACGCGTACGGACGTGAGCGGCTATCACGTGAGTCCGTTCGGACGGCAGAACTTTACGACGGTGGCGGTGCAGTAATAGCGCAGCACCGTTCCAAGAAGGGGAAAACCAACAGGCCCGGTTGCACTGCACCGGGCCTGTTTTATTTCCTGCGAGTTTGAGGAGGGCAACGCGTCAGTCGCGTTGGTCCTGAAGGCACCACCCTCCTCGCGTGACGTAACGCAAACGTCTCAGGCCGCAAACCGGATCACCCCATCCGCATCCTGCGTGCGCTTCAACTCCCCCGCGAGCCACAGCAAGTGCAAGTGCGCGAGCGCCTCGCCCATGGCAAACGTCAACTGATGGACATCGAGCTGCCGCTTGAACATCAGCGGCACGATATCCGCGGCACTCTGCGGCTTCTGCGCACAGGCTTCGCGCACTTCGGCGAGCCGCGCATCATGATGCTCGCGCAACTGCGTAATGCGGGTCCGCACGCCGCGAAACGGCTTGCCGTGCGACGGCAGCACCAGCGTGTCTTCAGCCATCGTCTCGTAGCGGCCGAGCGACTCCAGATACAGCGCGAGCGGGCTGCCCTCCGGCTCCATGTCGAACACCGAGACGTTGGTGGAAATGCGCGGCAACACCATATCGCCCGAAATCAGCACACCGTCGGCCTCGTTATGCAACGCGCAGTGTTCCGGCGAGTGACCGTAACCGGTCACGACCCGCCAGGTCTTGCCGCCAATCACCATGCCCTGACCTTCGCGCATGCGCCGATACTGGCCCGGCACCGCCGGCACCAGATTCGAGTAGTAGCTGGTACGGTTGCGCAGCTTCTCCAGCGACGCCTCGTCGCTCAAGCCATGCCGCGCGAAGTGACGCGCGGCGCCCGCACCGCCGGCATTCGAGCCGTCGCCCGCCGCCAACACGCGAGCCTGCATGTATTCTCCGAGCGTCATCCACAGACGCACATCCCAGCGCTGCTTGTCGCCACCCGTGCAGATCCAGTGCGCCAGACCGATGTGATCCGGATGGCAATGCGTGACGATCACGCGCAGCACCGGCAGGCCGTCCAGCACCGTGTCGAATACCTGCTCCCAGTTCGCCTTGATGGTGTCCGAGGTGATCCCGCAATCGACCACCGTCCAGCCTTGCTGACCGTCGATCTCATCGCGCAGCAGCCACAGGTTGATGTGGTCGAGCGCGAACGGCAACGGCATGCGCAGCCAGAACACACCGGGCGTGACTTCGAACGCATGACCGGGTTCCGGCAGGGTGTCCTTGAACGGGTAGTCGAGTTGATGTTCGAGAGCATTCATTGTGGGGGCTTCCTCCGCCGGTCGCGCAGCAACGGTGGTCACTTCGCCGCGGCGCGCCATGGTTGCGCTTTATTCAAGTTGACGATAACGTAAACGTCGATTCTATCGTCCAATCCGATTTTCTGCCCGGCCACGGGACGTCCCAATGAACACGCAATACACCATCACCGAGCTCGCGCGTGAATTCGACGTCACTCCCCGCGCAATCCGCTTCTATGAAGACCAGGGTTTACTCTCGCCGAGCCGGGAAGGGTCGAGCGGCTTGCGGCGCGTCTATTCGGGCCGCGACCGCACGCGCCTCAAGCTGACATTGCGCGGCAAACGGCTGGGTTTCACGCTGTCGGAAATCCGCGACCTGCTCGACCTGTACGACTCGCCCACCGATACCGTGCCGCAGTTGCATGCCTTCCTCGCCACGGTGAAGCGGCATCGCGAAGTGCTGGAGCGTCAACTGGAAGACCTGAACGCCACGCTCGAAGACCTCGCGCAATACGAAGTCGAGGCGCGCACGTTGCTCGAAAGCGGCGCACGTGGGGCGGATGCGTTGGTGTCGGATGCACGGTCGACATGAATCACTTTCCCAAACTGCTATCGTCGCAAATCGGCTTCGACGTCGCGCAAACGATGCTCGAAGGCTTTGACCGTCACTATCGAATCTTCCGCGACGCGGCGATCGGCGCGAAGGCGCTCTTCGAAGCCGGCGACTGGCATGGCCTGCAACGTCTGGCGCGGGAGCGCATTACTTCGTATGACGAACGGGTCGAGGAATGCGTCGAGCTGCTCGAAGACGAATACGACGCCGAAAATATCGACGACGAGGTCTGGCAGCAGATCAAGCTGCATTACATCGGCCTCCTGACCACGCACCGGCAGCCCGAGTGTTCGGAGACGTTCTTCAATTCGGTGTGTTGCAAGATCCTGCACCGCTCGTATTTCAACAACGACTTCATCTTCGTGCGGCCCGCCATCTCGACCGAATACATCGAGAACGACGAGCCCGCTGCCAAGCCGACTTACCGCGCGTATTACCCCGGCAAGGAAGGACTCGCCGCGACGCTCGAGCGCATCGTGACGAACTTCCAGCTCGAGCCGCCGTTCGAAGACCTGCAGCGAGATGTCGGTTGCGTGATGCAAGCCATCGAAGACGCGTTCGGCACGTTCACTGAAGCCGCCAACTTCCAGATTCACGTGCTGTCGTCGCTGTTCTACCGGAACAAGTCGGCGTATATCGTCGGCCGCATCATCAACGGCGATTCGCTGCTGCCGTTTGCGGTGCCGCTGCGTCATGTGAAGCCCGGGCTGCTCGCGCTCGACACCGTGCTGCTCAAGCGCGACCAGTTGCTGATCATCTTCAGCTTCTCGCACTCGTATTTTCTGGTGGACATGGAAGTGCCGTCCGCCTACGTCGAATTTCTCGGCACCATCATGCCGGGCAAGCCGAAGGCGGAAATCTATACCTCGGTGGGCTTGCAGAAGCAGGGCAAGAATCTGTTCTATCGCGACCTGCTGCACCACCTGTCGCATTCGAGCGATCCGTTCATCATCGCGCCCGGCATCAAGGGGCTGGTGATGCTGGTGTTCACGCTGCCGTCGTTCCCTTACGTATTCAAGCTGATCAAGGACAACTTCCCGCCGCCGAAAGAAACCACGCGCGCGCTGATCCAGAGCAAGTATCAGCTCGTCAAACGGCACGACCGCCTGGGGCGCATGGCCGACACGCTGGAATATTCGAGCGTAGCGTTGCCGCTGGCGCGGCTCGACGAAGCGCTGCTGCGCGAACTCGAAAAGGAAGTGCCGTCGATGATCGAATACGAGGGCGATAACCTCGTGATCCGCCATCTGTACATCGAACGCCGCATGGTGCCGCTCAACCTCTACCTGCAAAACGGCAGCGACGAGGACGTCGAGCACGGCATCAAGGAATACGGCGAAGCGGTGAAGGAACTGATGCAGGCGAACATCTTCCCCGGCGACATGCTGTACAAGAACTTCGGCGTAACGCGTCATGGCCGTGTCGTGTTCTACGACTACGATGAGATCGAGTACCTGACCGATTGCAACGTGCGCGCCGTGCCGCCGCCGCGCAACGAGGAAGACGAGTTGTCCGGCGAGCCGTGGTATTCGGTCGGCCCGCACGACATCTTCCCGGAGACTTACGGCACCTTTCTGCTCGGCGACCCGCGTGTGCGCCGCGCCTTCATGCAGCACCACGCAGACTTCTTCGATCCCGCGCTGTGGCAACGGCATAAGGATCACTTACTGAAAGGCGAACTGCCCGACTTCTTTCCCTACGACAGCAGCGTGCGCTTTTGCACCCGCTACCCGGGGCGCTTCGCGCCCGTGGCCGATGCGGATGCCACCGGCAATGCCAACGACACAACGGCAGCGCGCCAACCTGCTGCACGCGCGGCGTGAACGAGCATGACTTCCGTTCACCGTCCGCCCCTCCTGTAACGACACCGACCAGTCCAACGGTCCAGCAACCGACCCGACGCACCATGACCTCAAACGCCTCTGCTCTACCCAATCCGCTTGCGCATCTGTTCGACAACAACGACAAGTGGGTGACGCGCAAACTGTCCGAGGATCCGGAGTATTTCTCGCGCCTCGCCGACCAGCAGACGCCCGAATACCTGTGGATCGGCTGCTCGGATTCGCGCGTGCCGGCCAACCAGATCATCGGCCTGCCGCCGGGCGAAGTGTTCGTACACCGGAACATCGCGAACGTCGTGGTGCACACCGATCTGAACTGCCTGTCGGTGATCCAGTTCGCGGTCGACCTGCTGAAGGTCAAGCACATCATGGTGGTCGGCCACTATGGCTGTTCCGGCGTCGCCGCGGCGCTGCACGGCCGCCGTGTGGGCCTCGCGGATAACTGGCTGCATCACGTGCAGGACGTGCGCACCAAGCATGCGGCGCTGCTCGAGGAGTGGCCGATGGGCGAGGCGCGTCACCGCCGCCTGGTCGAACTGAACACGATCGAACAGGTCGTCAACGTCTGCCGTACCACCATCGTCAACGACGCGTGGGCGCGCGGCCAGGAACTGATGGTGCACGGCTGGGCCTACGGCGTGCACGACGGCAAGGTGCGCAATCTGGGCATGATGATCGGCGCGCCGGGCGAGCTCGATGAAACGTATACGCGGTGCGTGGCAGCCGTCTCGGCGGGCGGCGCGCACAAGACAGACAACGACGTGGTCGCCGCCGATGCGGCCAGGCTCGGCGATGTGCCGGCTGTCGTCGCAGGTGTGATCAAGGAGCTAAAACATGAGTGAGACAAAGCGTGACAAGCTGGCCGATCCGATCGTGATCGTTTCGGTCGCCCGTACCCCGATGGCCGCGTTTCAAGGCGATTTCGCCACGCTGACCGCGCCGCAACTCGGCGCCATCGCGATCGAAGCCGCCGTGCAGCGCGCGGGCCTGACGCCCGCTCAGATCGACGAGGTCGTGATGGGCTGCGTGCTGCCGGCCGGTCTCGGCCAGGCGCCGGCTCGCCAGGCGGCGCTCGGCGCCGGCCTGCCGCTCGCCACAGGCAGCACGACCGTGAACAAGATGTGCGGCTCCGGCATGCGCGCGGCGATGTTCGCGCACGACATGCTGGCCGCGGGTTCGGTGGACGTGATCGTCGCCGGCGGCATGGAAAGCATGACCAATGCGCCGTACCTGCTGCCCAAGGCGCGTGGCGGCATGCGCATGGGCCACGGCCAGGTGATCGACCATATGTTCTACGACGGTCTCGAAGACGCCTACGAAAAGGGCCGTCTGATGGGCACCTTCGCCGAAGAATGCGCGGCGTCGTTCGACTTCACCCGTGAGGCGCAGGACGCCTTCGCGGTGGAATCGCTCAAGCGCGCCAAGCGCGCCAACGAAGACGGCGCGTTCGCGTGGGAGATCGCGCCGGTCAAGGTGGAGAGCCGCAAGGGCGACGTGACGATCGAGCGCGATGAACAGCCGTTCAAGGCGAACCTCGACAAGATCGCCACGCTCAAGCCTGCCTTCAGCAAAACCGGCACGGTGACGGCCGCGAACTCGTCGTCGATTTCGGACGGCGCGGCCGCGCTCGTGATGATGCGCGAATCGACCGCGAAGGAGTTGGGCGTCGAACCACTTGCCCGCGTGGTCGGTCATTCGACCTTCGCTCAGGAGCCGGCGAAATTCACCACCGCGCCGGTCGGTGCGATCCGCAAGCTGTTCGAGAAGAATGGCTGGCGCGCGGACGAAGTCGATCTGTATGAGGTGAACGAAGCGTTTGCCGTGGTCACGATGGCCGCGATGAAGGAGCACCGTCTGCCGCACGAGAAGGTCAACGTGAATGGCGGCGCGTGTGCGCTGGGTCATCCTATTGGCGCTTCGGGCGCACGCATTCTGGTGACGTTGATCGGCGCGCTGAAGCATCGCGGACTGAAGCGCGGCGTGGCGACGCTGTGCATCGGCGGCGGCGAAGCCACCGCGATGGGGATTGAACTGGTGTAAAGCGTGACGTGTGCGCCCCGCTCGTCGTGCGCGGCACGAACGGGCACGGCGCATGCGGTGCACGCATGCATGGAATCATGAGGTGATCGAATGAAAACAGTGTTGATCGTAGGGGCGTCGCGTGGCATCGGCCGCGAGTTTGCGCGCCAGTACAAACACGCCGGCTGGCGCGTGCTCGCCACGGCGCGCGACGAGGCGGCGCTCGAAGCACTGGAGGCGCTCGGTGCCGAGACGTTCTCGCTCGACGTCACCTCACAGACGGAAATTGCCGCGCTCGGCTGGAAGCTCGACGGCGAGCGGCTGGATGCGGCGATTGTCGTCTCGGGTGTCTACGGTCCACGCACGGACGGCATCGAAACCGTCAGCGCCGAAGACTTCGACGAGGTCATGGTGACCAACGTCCGCGGCCCGATGCAACTGCTGCCAATCCTGCTGCCGCTCGTCGAAGACGCCAACGGCGTGCTCGCGGTGCTATCGAGCAAGATGGGCAGCATCACCGAGGCGACCGGCACCACCGGCTGGCTGTATCGCGTGAGCAAGGCGGCGCTGAACGACGCGCTGAAGATCGCCTCGTTGCAGACGCGGCGTGCTGCCTGCGTCGCGCTGCATCCGGGCTGGGTCCGCACCGACATGGGCGGCGCCGAGGCGGCGATCGATCCCGAGCGCAGCGTGAGCGGCATGCGCCAGGTGCTGGCCCAGGCGGCGGCCGCGCGCGAATCGTTCAACGGCAGCTTCTATCAATACGACGGCACCGCGCTCGACTGGTAAGGATCAATGTCCCCCTCTTCGTTGACGACGCAACGACCGTCCGAGTGCCCCTGTGGCGGCGCTGCGGCGAACCTTCGCAGCGGTGCGAAGCCGCCCCGCTTCGCGCTTTGCTGTGGCCGTTATATCGACGGCGGCGAAGCCGCGCCCACGGCGCTCGAACTGATGCGCTCGCGCTATAGCGCGTATGTGCTCGGCGCGAGCGACTATCTGCGCGCAACGTGGGCGCCGCAGACGTGCCCGGCCGATCTCGACGCCAACCCCGACGCGCCCGATGCACCACGCTGGCTAGGTCTGCAGATCAAACGCTTCGCCGCGCAAGACGAGACCCACGCCGAGGTCGAATTCGTCGCACGATATAAAGTCGGCGGCCGCGCTCACCGGTTGCAGGAACTGAGCCGCTTCGTTCGCGGCGACGATGGCCGCTGGCGCTACGTCGACGGCGACGTCAGCGAGACCTAGAGGTATCGCCATCGACGACACGCGGTAAGGGTTTGAAAGGCTTCCGCGCTGTTGTCACACGATTAATCGCGCGTTCACATATGCCCCTCAAAATGGCGCTGGGACGTGTGTTGGCTGTCTGCCACATTGGCCGTATCGGTCATTTCTCCCGCCCTCCCCGCGCTGCACGATGCACGCGGGGATTCGGCGCGTCCGTCACGTGTCGAGCACTGCGAATTTTTTGTCGCGGGTTCTCCTTAATTGCACAAACACAAATTGTCGTGCCAGGATCGGCCTGTAGGTTTTGTAGCGACACGTTGTGAGGGTGCGGTCCAAACCGTCCCCACAAAGATGAGCAAAAGCAGCGCCGGCTCCTGATACCTCGCGTTTCGACGGCTGCTTCCTGTGCATCGTGTGCCGCTCATCATCGGCGCGTGGGGTCGCGTCGGCCAGCTGGTGGGTTATCCCGTGCGATCTCGATCGGCGTGTGTGCGCTCAGCGCGCAACGCACGCGAGTGTCTTTTTGTGCCGCAAATCTTGCCGAAAGGCAGTTGTCAGCGAAACGCAAAAGACAGCAGACGATGCAGGTTTTAAGGACGTACTTCAAGGTAGGTGCTGCGAATGGGTTGCAGAAAGTTTCTGACGGTGGGTGCGATGGTGTGCGCGTGGGCGGGATGTGCCGCATCGTTTGCGCACGCCGATCCGCTGGCCGATTCGCAAGCAGGCCCACTGACGCGCGCCGAAGTGCCGCGCATCGCACTGGACGACGACACTTACCTTCCCCGCGCCGGTCTCAACGAGCAGGTCATTCGCGTACCGGTGGACGCCGCCGGCACGGTCACGCTTGAAACCACGGTTTACAAGCCCGACGGTCCGGGACCGTTCCCGATGATCGTCTTCAACCACGGCAAGATGCCGGGCGACCCACGCATGCAGGCACGCAGCGATCCGCTGCCGTTCGCGCGCGAGTTCGTGCGGCGCGGCTACGTGGTGGTGGCGCCGAACCGTCAGGGTTTCGCGCAATCGGGTGGCGCCTACGAGCAGGACGGTTGCGATGTCCAGCGTAATGGCCTGGGTCAGGCGGGCGACGTGGCTGCGACGGTTGAGTTCATGTCCAAGCAGCCTTATGTCGACGCGCAACACATCGTCGTAGCGGGCACGTCGCATGGCGGTCTGGCGACGATGGCTTACGGTGTCGAGGCAGCGCCGGGCGTGCGGGCGCTCATCAATTTCTCCGGCGGCTTACGGCAGGACGCTTGTACCGACTGGCAGGGCAATCTCACGCATGCGTTTGGCGCGTATGGCGAGAAGACGAGTGTGCCGTCGCTGTGGCTGTATGGCGATAACGATTCGATCTGGTCGCAGCCTCTGGTCGCGAGCATGTATGCCGCGTATTCGGCGCATGGGGCGAGTGCGAAGATGGTGGACTTCGGCACTTACAAGAACGATGCGCACCGGTTGGTTGGCGATCGCGATGGCGTGCGGGTGTGGTGGCCGGCTGTCGAGGCGTTCCTTGCACGGGTCGGGATGCCGACGGGTGTGCAGTATCGGGTCGAGGATCCGGCGCCGCCTAAGGCTAGTGGCTATGCGGCTTTGGATGCTGTTACCGCTGTGCCTTTTGTCGATGAGGCCGGGCGGAATGGGTATCGCAACTTCCTGCATCAGTATCCTAGTCGGGCTTTTGCTGTTTCCGATTCGGGGGCGTGGTCGTGGGCTGAGGGCGGGGATGACCCTATGTCTGTCGCTGTGGCTAATTGCCAGAAGCAGAGTTCCGATCCCTGCCGGTTGTATGCAGTCAATGATGCTGTTGTCTGGAAGGATTCTTCTTCGCAGACGGCTAGTGCCAGTTCTGGTGATTCGGTTGGCTCCGCCGGTGGGAAGGGGGCGGAGGATAAGCGGGCTTTGGCTAGTCGGGAGTGATGGGTTTTTTGCCTACGGCGGTGGCTGTGGTCCTGCGGTGTTGGCCTTTCCTTGATTTCTTAGTGGTCTATTAGGTTCGCCCCTGTGCGGGGCAGCACTTACTTTCTTTGCCGCCGCAAAGAAAGTAAGCAAAGAAAGCGGGCTGCAACCGCTAGCCCGTAGTGAGCCATCTCTTGTGTGACCCCGGAGCGGTCCGAGACGAGAGCATCCCTCGCACTACCCTCGTTCGTGGCAAAGCACTCATCCGCTCCAGCGTCGCGCTGCGCGCCCCGCCGTCGAGTAAATCTCTCCCCGCAAATTCCGCAGTAGTCCAAATGTTATTTGCGCTGCACACCCTTTCCTTGCGTGTCCCGCCAAGATAGATTCTTCAAACCTTCCTGCACGCCCCGCCTTCCCCAGCAGACCGGTCCGCGACGCACGTAGTGCGGAGTGGGATGGATGAGCCCTGTGTCACAGACGAGTGCGGTGCGAGAAAGGGTCTTGTCTTGGGCCGTTCCCCGTAGCAGCCCTAGATGGCTCACTACGAGCTAGCGGTGTGAGCCCGCTTTCTTTGCTTACTTTCTTTGCGGCGGCAAAGAAAGTAAGTGCCGCCCCGCACAGGGGCGACACTAATAGACCGATAAGAATACAAGGAAAGGCCAACACCACAGGAACGACAACCAAAAAGAGGCCGCCGCAGGCCAAAACCCACCCCCAGCCCAAAGATTTTCCCCAACACCCCCCATGACTTTGCCGTCGTCATCTCCGCCGATTTGAACCCTTCTGACCAGAACGGATATCACCTGCAGAGAACACCCGCAAACCCCATACAGAGCGGGAAGAAACCGCCATTCAGGGGGTAGTGCATCAACCGAAAGAACGCGCTAATCTCGACCCCGCCGCAGCCAGCCTGCCACGCATTACCCCTATGGGGGACAGAAACACC
This sequence comes from Paraburkholderia sp. GAS38, assembly GCF_050434965.1. NCBI lineage: Bacteria > Pseudomonadati > Pseudomonadota > Betaproteobacteria > Burkholderiales > Burkholderiaceae > Paraburkholderia > Paraburkholderia sp. GAS38. The sequence goes on from NZ_JBNDJO010000011.1 coordinate 272,833, forward strand.
CACCCCACACGCAAGCAAAAAATGGCACACCGCCGCGCGAAACAAAAACCCGCGCAGCACCGTACCGGAGTCGTTTTGGACACACTAGCAACAGCAGGAACCACCGCCGAGACCGACGACTGGGTCGCCCGCAGCCTTCGTGCCGTATGGCACCCGTGCACCCAGATGAAACACCACGAGCGCCTGCCGCTCATCCCCATCGCCCGCGGCTCAGGCCCCTGGCTCTATGACCGCGCCGGTCATCGCTACCTCGATGCCATCAGCTCCTGGTGGGTCAACCTGTTCGGCCACGCCAACCCGCGCATCAACGCCGCACTGAAAGACCAGCTCGACACGCTCGAACACGCCATGCTCGCCGGCTGCACGCACGAACCCGCCGTCGAACTCGCCGAACGCCTCGCCGCCCTCACGCAGCACACGCTCGGTCACGCGTTCTTCGCCTCCGATGGCGCATCCGCCGTCGAGATCGCGCTCAAGATGAGCTTCCATTCGTGGCGCAATCGCGGCTACGGCGACAAGCAGGAATTCGTCTGCATTGCGAACAGTTATCACGGCGAGACCATCGGCGCGCTCGGCGTCACCGATGTCGCCCTCTTCAAAGACGCCTACGATCCGCTGATCCGCCATGCGCACGTCGTCGCATCGCCCGACGCGCGACGCGCGGAACCCGGCGAAAGCGCGGCCGATGTCGCGCGCCGCGCGCTCGACGCCGTACGCGCCCTGTTCGAAGCCCGCAGCCACAAAATCGCCGCGCTCATCGTCGAGCCGCTCGTGCAATGCGCGGCCGGCATGGCCATGCACGATCCGTCGTATATCGCGGGTCTGCGTGTGCTGTGCGACCAGTTCGGCGTGCATCTGATCGCCGATGAAATCGCCGTCGGTTGCGGCCGCACCGGTACCTTCTTCGCCTGCGAGCAGGCGGGTATTTGGCCCGACTTCCTGTGCCTGTCGAAAGGTATCAGCGGCGGGTATCTGCCGCTGTCCATCGTGCTGTCGCGCGATGAAATCTTCGCCGCGTTCTACGACGACGACACCACACGCGGTTTCCTGCACTCGCATTCGTACACCGGCAATCCGCTCGCTTGCCGTGCCGCGCTCGCCACGCTCGATCTGTTCGCGAGCGACAACGTGCTGGCCGCCAACGCGCAAAAGTCGGCCACACTGCGCGCGGCGCTCGCGCCGCTTGCCGGGCACCAGCAAGTGCGCAATCTGCGTCAGTGCGGCACGATTTTCGCGTTCGATGCCGTCATCGCCGATCCGCAACAGGCCAAGACGTTCTCGCGCCGCTTCTTCACCCACGCCTTGCAGCGCGAATTGCTGCTGCGGCCGATTTCGACCACGGTGTATCTGATGCCGCCGTACATCCTCGATGACGCGGAGCTCGCCCTGCTGGCGGCCCGCACGCATGAGACCTTCGAAGCCACGCTCGCGGAGGCCGCATGATGCCGTTGCTCGCCACCCTCGAACAAGGCCTCGCGGATATCGATGCGCAAGGTCTGCGCCGCCGTCGCCGCACCGCCGACACACCGTGCGCTGCGCACATGATGGTCGACGGTCGTGAAATGATCGGCTTCGCCAGCAACGATTACCTCGGTCTCGCTGCGCATCCGCTGCTGGTCGCCGCGCTCGCCGAAGGCGCGCGGCGCTACGGCGCGGGCAGCGGTGGCTCGCATCTTTTGGGCGGCCACTCGCGCGCGCATGCGCAACTCGAAGACGATCTCGCGGGCTTTGCCGGCGGCTTCGTCGATGCGCCGCGCGCCCTGTACTTCAGCACCGGCTACATGGCGAACCTCGCGACGCTCACCGCGCTTGCCGGCCGCGGCGCCACGCTCTTCTCGGATGCGCTCAATCATGCGTCGCTGATCGACGGTGCGCGGCTCTCGCGTGCCGACGTGCAGGTCTATCCGCACGCCGACACCGAAGCCTTGAGCACCATGCTCGAAGCATCGGATGCGGCCGTGAAGCTGATCGTCTCCGATACCGTGTTCAGCATGGATGGCGATGTCGCGCCCCTGCCCCGCCTGCTCGAACTCGCCGAGCGGCACGGCGCGTGGCTCATCCTCGACGATGCCCACGGCTTTGGCGTGCTCGGCCCGCAAGGCCGCGGCGCCATCGCTCATGAAGCGTTGCGCTCGCCGCATCTGATTTCGATCGGCACGCTCGGCAAAGCGGCCGGCGTGTCGGGCGCATTCGTCGTGGCCCATGAAACCGTGATCGAATGGCTCGTGCAGCGCGCCCGTCCGTACATCTTCACGACGGCGTCGGTGCCCGCTGCAGCGCATGCGGTATCGGCGAGCCTGCGCATCATTGCCGGCGACGAAGGCGATGCGCGGCGTGCCCATCTGCAGCAACTGATCGAACGCACGCGCGCGATGCTCAAGGCCACGCCGTGGTTGCCAGTCGATTCGCACACTGCCGTCCAGCCGCTCATCATCGGGGCGAACGACGCAACGCTGCAGATTGCCGCCACGCTCGATCGCGCCGGCCTATGGGTGCCCGCCATCCGTCCGCCGACCGTGCCGGCAGACACCTCGCGGCTGCGCATCTCGCTGTCGGCGGCGCACTCGCACGCGGATATCGATTACCTCGAAGCGGGCTTGCTGCAACTCAGCGAAGGCACGGTATGAGTACGGCGCTCTCGCTCTTCGTCACCGGCACCGACACCGAAATCGGCAAGACCCTGGTTTCGGCAGCCCTGCTGCGCGGCTTCGTGCGCGAAGGGTTGCGCGCCGCCGCCATGAAGCCGATCGCCGCCGGCGCGTTCGAAGTGAACGGCGTATGGCACAACGAAGACGCGGACCAGCTCGACGCCGCGTCCAGCGTGCTGCTGCCGCCGACGCTTCGCACACCGTATCTGCTGAAGGCGCCCGCCGCGCCGCATATCGTTGCGGCGCTGGAAAACGTCACGCTCGATATCGGCCACATCGTCGCTTGCCATGCGCAGGCGCTCGAGCTCGCCGACGTAGTCGTCGTCGAAGGCGTCGGCGGTTTTCGCGTGCCGCTCACCGATACGCATGACACCGCGGATCTCGCCCTCGCCCTGAACCTGCCGGTCGTACTCGTGGTCGGCATGCGGCTCGGTTGCATCAGCCACGCCTTGCTGAGCGCCGAGGCCATCGCTGCGCGCGGCTTGCATCTGGCTGGCTGGGTCGCGAACCGCATCGATCCGGACATGGGCTTCGCGGATGAAAACATCGCCGCCATCCGCAGTCGGCTCATGCGCCAGTACGACGCGCCGTTGCTCGGCATCGTGCCGCATCTGAACCCTTTGTCTGCGGACGCGGCGGCGGATTGCCTCGATATCACCCCATTGTTGCAGACGCTGCGCACTGCGCAGCGCTGACTCACTTCATCTCCATCCACGAGGATTGACGATATGACCCAGCTTCACCTTGATCGCCCCCAAACGGACTCGACCGTTGCCAACGCAACCAATGCGGCCAACGCAGCGGCGCCAGGCACCGCGCGCTGGCGCGTCGTCGACGTGGTCGCGCTATACGAATTGCCGCTCAACGACCTGATGTTCCGTGCGCAGCAAGTGCATCGCGAACACTTCGACGCCAACACCGTGCAACTCTCGACGCTGCTGTCCATCAAGACCGGCGGCTGCGAGGAAGACTGCGCGTATTGTCCGCAGTCGGTCCATCACGACACGGGCCTGCAGGCCGACAAGCTGATGCCGGTCGACGAAGTGCTCGCCGCCGCCAAGGTCGCCAAAGACAACGGCGCGACGCGTTTCTGCATGGGCGCGGCATGGCGCAATCCAAAGGATCGTCACCTTGAGCCGATCAAGGACATGATCCGCGGCGTGAAAGCGATGGGCCTCGAAACCTGCGTGACGCTCGGCATGCTGGAGACGCATCAGGCGCAAGGGCTGCGCGACGCCGGCCTCGATTACTACAACCATAACCTCGATACGTCGCCGGAGTTCTACGGTCAGATCATCTCGACGCGTACCTACCAGGACCGCCTCGATACGCTGGAACGCGTGCGCGACGCAGGCATCAATGTGTGCTGCGGCGGCATTGTGGGTCTCGGCGAATCGCGCCGTGAGCGCGCGGGGCTGATCGCACAGCTCGCGAACATGGATCCGTATCCGGAGTCGGTGCCGATCAACAATCTGGTGCAGGTCGAAGGCACGCCGCTCACCGGCACCGAAGCGCTCGATCCGTTCGAATTCGTGCGTACGATCGCGATTGCGCGCATCACGATGCCGCGCGCCATGGTGCGTCTGTCAGCCGGACGTGAGCAGATGAATGAGGCGCTGCAGGCCATGTGCTTCCTCGCCGGTGCGAATTCGATTTTCTACGGCGACCAGTTGCTGACCACCAGCAATCCGCAGGCCGAAGCGGACCGCAAGTTGCTCGAGCGTCTGGGTATTCGTGCAGAAGCCGCGCAGCAGATGCCGCTCGACAAGAGCGGTTGCGAGCGTGGTTGCGATGGACACGCGGCGGCGAACTAGGCGCGCCGGATTTGCTCACACCACCGCATGCCCCGCCAGCTCCAGCGCCTCCTCCTCGCGGAACCGCAGCGGCGCGGCGCAATGCACCAGCGTATCGATGAAGTACTTGGCCCGCGGCCAGGGCCCAAACCCTGCCGCGGTATTGATATGTCCTGCGTCGCCGAGATTCACGAACGCGCTGCCGAAGCGTTGCGCCAATTCGCGCGCGCCGGCTAGCGGCATCCACGGATCGGTCTCGCTGCCGATCAGGATCGAGGGCACGCCCAGACGCCGCGCCTCGAACGGACCCGCGAAGGTAAATTTTGCGGGGCTGGCCGGCGCCACGAACAACACGCCCACGACCTCTCCCACATACGAAGCCTGCTGCAACGCATGCGCCGTCGCGAGGCAACCGAAGCTGTGCGCCGCCAGCACGAACGGCCCACGCTCGCGCGCCAGCAGTTCCCGCACCGAGCGCGCCCAGCCCGCCAGATCCGGTGCGTCCCAATCGGCCTGCTCGACGCGCAACGAGCGGGCGAACTGCCGTTCGAGCCACGTCTGCCAATGCGCGCCTTCGCTACCGTGCAGGCCCGGGACAGTCACGAGCCGCGGCGGCCATGTGGATTTGCTGCATGATTGCATGATTGTCCTCGCTGCCGGAATCCGGAAACCTATTGTGAAATGCGGGCCTGCGGGCGCGAACCAACTTTTTCTCATTTGCTTATTGGACAGCCGTCCCGCCGCCGGACCAGTCCTCCCCCGCGCGTCGCAGCGCCTCGCCGCGCGTCCCTGCACCCCGCCGCATCCCGCCCAACCGCACGCCCGTGCCAAACTGCGCGCGATTGCCGTCGAAAAAGTAGAATGAAGCCTATTCGTAAAACGGAGGAGGCCCCATGTCGCAAGCGTCGTCTGCCCAGCCACGCGCGTTGCAGCCGTTTCATCTGGCATTTCCTGTCACCAGCCTGGACAACGCGCGCGCCTTCTATGGCGACCTGCTGGGCTGCCCCGAGGGCCGCAGCTCGCCGGAATGGGTCGATTTCGACTTCTTCGGCCACCAGTTGGTCGCGCACCTCGCGCCCGACGAAACCGGCCGGGCCAGCGTCAATGCCGTGGACGGCGACAACGTACCGGTGCGCCATTTCGGCGTCGTGCTGACCATGGACGACTGGAATGCCCTCGCCGCCAGGCTGAAGACGGCCGGCACCGCGTTCATCATCGAACCGCATATCCGCTTCAAAGGCGAAGTGGGCGAGCAGGCCACCATGTTCTTCCTCGACCCATGCGGCAACGCGCTCGAGTTCAAGGCCTTCAAGGACATCAGCCGGCTCTTCGCCAAGTAACGTCTGCCCCGAGCCGATCGCATGAAAATTCTCTTCTACACACCCCAGAACGACGCCGCCACCTGGCTGCACGATTTCACCCGCGCGCTGCCGGAAGCCGAGCTGCGCGAGTGGCAAGCGGGCGATACCGCCCCAGCCGAGTTCGCCATCGTCTGGCGGCCGCCGCGCGAGATGCTCGCGGAACGCGCCGGGCTGCGCGCCATCTTCAATCTCGGCGCAGGCGTCGATGCCATTCTTGCGCTCGAACGCGCCCATCCCGGCACCCTGCCGCGCAGCGCGCAACTCGTGCGTCTCGAAGACTCCGGCATGGCGCCGCAGATGGCCGAATACGTGACGCACGCCGTGCTGCGCTATCTGCGCCGCTTCGACGAATACGAAAGCCTGCAAGCGCAACGCCGCTGGAAAGTGCTCGACCCGCATCCGCGCGACACCTTCACGGTCGGTGTGCTGGGCCTCGGCGTGCTCGGCACGCATGTGGCGCGCGCACTTGTGCCGTTCGGCATGCCGGTGCGCGGCTATAGCCGCAGCGCACGGCAGATCGACGGCGTGACCACCTTCGCCGGCGAAGCGCAATTCGAAGCGTTTCTCAGCGGCGTCAAGGTGCTGGTCAACCTGCTGCCGCACACACCGGATACGCACGACGTACTGAACCGCCGCACGTTCTCGAAGCTCGCACGCGGGGCGTATCTGATCAACGTCGCGCGCGGCGCGCATCTGGTCGAGCAGGATCTGCTCGAAGCGCTCGCCGACGGTCAGATTGCCGCTGCCACGCTCGACGTGTTTCGCGAAGAACCGTTGCCGGTCGATCATCTGTTCTGGCAGGAACCTCGCATCACGATTACCCCGCATAGCTCGGCGCAGACCTTGCGCGAAGAGAGCGTCGCCCAGGTCGCACAGAAAATCGCCGCGCTGATGCGTGGCGAAGCGGTGAGCGGCGTGGTCGATATTGCTCGCGGATATTGAACACCTGAGACAGCACCGCCTCGCGCGGGCTCATTGCATGGGACCGGAGTAACGCGCTAAAGCGCGAACTCCGGTCAACAGAGGAGACTCATCATGGCCTTGCCCCAAGCCGTCAAGATCGTCGAAGTTGGTCCACGCGACGGTCTGCAGAACGAAAAAGACTTCGTGCCGACCGCCGTCAAGATCGAACTGATCAATCGCCTGTCCGCGGCGGGCTTTCGCAATGTCGAATCCGCCTCGTTCGTCTCGCCGAAGTGGGTACCGCAGATGGCCGACGGCGCCGAGGTGATGGCCGGCATCGAGCGCCGACCCGGCACGCTCTACTCGGTACTGACGCCGAATCTGCGCGGCTTCGAAGGCGCAATCGCCGCGCGAGCCGACGAGATTGTGATCTTCGGCGCCGCCAGCGAAGCCTTCTCGCAGAAGAACATCAACTGCAGCATCGCTGAAAGCATTGCGCGCTTCGAACCAGTGACGCAGGCCGCCAAGGAGCATGGCCTGCGGATTCGCGGCAGCGTTTCCTGTGCGCTTGGCTGTCCTTATCAGGGTGACGTGCCGGTGGCGTCGGTGGTCGACGTGGTCGAGCGTTTTGCGGCGCTAGGCTGCGACGAGATCGATATCGCCGATACGATCGGCGTGGGTACGCCCAAGCGCACCCGCGAAGTGTTCGCCGCCGTCACCCAGGTGTTTCCGCGCGAGCAACTCTCGGGACACTTCCACGACACCTACGGCCAGGCCCTCGCCAACATCTATGCCGCACTGCAGGAAGGCATCGAGATTTTTCATGCGTCAGTCGCGGGACTCGGCGGCTGCCCGTATGCCAAGGGTGCCACCGGCAACGTCGCGACCGAAGACGTGCTGTATCTGCTGAACGGCCTCGGCATCGAGACCGGCATCGATCTCGCGCAGGTCGTCGCGATCGGCGATTTCATTTCGAGTTCGATCGGCAAGCCCAATGTCTCGCGAGCCGGCAAGGCTCTCCTCGCGAAAGCACGCAGCGAACAAGGCTCGTGCGTCTAACCCATATCCACTGGAACGCGCTTTATGACGGACAACGCTTCTTCCCAACCTGCCGGCGATCTCAGCACGCTGCCGGATTCGGCACGACGCGTCGCGTTACTGCTGCGCGAGCGCGGCCACGCCGGGCAGATCGTGATGCTGCCGGAGACCGGCAAGACTTCCGCTGAGGCAGCAGCAGGCCTCGGCTGCGAGGTCGCGCAAATCGCCAAATCGATCCTGTTTCGCCGGCGCGAAGACGACGCGCCGGTGCTGGTGGTCGCAAGCGGTGCGAATCGCGTCGACGAAAAGAAGGTCGCGGCGCAGGTCGGCGAAATCGCGCGTGCGGACGCCAAATTCGTGCGCGAGAAAACCGGCTACGCGATCGGCGGTGTGTGCCCGATCGGTCATGCCACGCCGCCCGTCACGCTGATCGACGCGGATCTGCTCGCGCTCGATAGCCTGTGGGCTGCAGCCGGGCATCCGCATGCGGTCTTCAATCTGTCGCCGCAGGAACTGGTTGCGCTGACCGGCGCGCCGGTCGCCGACGTCGCGCTGCGAGAAACCGTATGACCGCGGCGACCACGACGGTGGAAGCACAAGACGCGGTCGCGCCGGTGCCGTCGCCGTGTATCAACGTGTGCCGGATGGACAAGGCGAGCGGTTGGTGTGAGGGGTGTCTGCGCACCATCGACGAAATTCGCGGCTGGTCGTCCTACGACGATACTCAGAAGCGCGCCGTCTGGGACACGCTCGACGCCCGCCACGCGCAGTGGATGGCGCACAACCGGCAGACGGCGAGATGAAGGTGGCGCCGCGCGTCGTGACGATTGGGGAAAGCTTCGGCAGCACGCTCACGCTGTCCGTGGACTCCGTCAAAGCGTTCGCGACGCTGGTCAACGATCTCAACCCGCTGCATCACGACGACGCTTATGCCGCGCAAAGCCGCTTCGGCGGCTTGATCGCCTCGGGGACGCAGCCTACCGCGCATTTCATGGCGCTATTGGCGACGCACTTTTCGCAGTACGCCCAGCCGCTCGGTCTCGAGTTCGATATCAAGCTGAAGAAGGCGGTCCACGCGCAAGACACGCTGACCATGACGTGGCGCGTGCGCGATGCATGGTGGAAGCCGAGCCTGAACGGCGATCTGACGCAGCTCGACGGTTCGGTCGTCAACCAGCACGGTGAGACGGTGCTGCTCGGCGCTTCGACGATCCTCGTGATGCCGAAGCCCACGCAGGAGTCTGCTCAGGAGTCCTGTGAGGATTCCGCACGCGCATCAGCGACGGAGCCGAAGCCATCATGAGCCTGCCCGAGTCCATCCAGGTCTTCGAACGCGGCTGGTTGTCGTCGAACAATGTGCTGCTGGTCGACGACGCGTGCGCCACGATAGTCGACACCGGCTACGCGAGCCACGCGCCGCAAACCCTCGCCCTGTTGCAGGCGGCGCTCGGCGAGCGGCCGCTCGATCTGATCGTCAACACCCATCTGCACTCGGACCACTGCGGCGGCAATGCGCTGCTTCAGGCGGCATGGCCTTGCCGTACCGCGATTCCCGCATCAGAGGCCGCAGCGATACGTAACTGGGACGAGGCGCACTTGAGCTATCGCGGCACCGGCCAGACCTGCGAGCGTTTTACGTTTACCGAGACGCTTGCCCCAGGCGACCACCTCACGCTCGGCGCGCTCGACTGGCAAGTGCTTGGCGCACCAGGCCACGACCCGCACTCGCTGATGCTCTATTGCGCGGAAGAGCGCGTGCTGATCAGCGCGGACGCGCTGTGGGAAAACGGCTTCGGTGTGATCTTTCCGGAACTCGAAGGCGAAAGCGGTTTCGCGGAAGAACAGGCCGTGCTGGAAGCGATTGCGAAGCTCGACGTGCGTACCGTCATCCCCGGTCATGGCGCGCCGTTCACGAACGTTTCGCTGGCGCTTGAGCGGGCCTTTTCGCGCGTGGCCTGGTTGCGCGCCGATCCGGCGCGCAACGCGAAGAATGCGCTGAAAGTGCTGATTGTGTTCAAGCTGCTCGAAGTGCGCACCATGAGCTTCGACGCGCTGCTGCGCATGCTCGACGCCGCCGCCGTCATGCGCGCCGCCGCGGCGATGCTCAAGCCGCGCGATGCCTGGCCGGCGCTGTTGCGGGGGTTGATCGAAGAGCTGGCGTCGAACGGCGGACCGTTGACGGTGGACGGCGAGCGTATCGACGCCCGGCGTATCGACGCGCGGTGAATCGGCGCCCACTAAAATCCTGGCGCAAAAAAAAACCGCTCGCCATGAATGGCGAGCGGCGGAATTCGGTCGACGTGATCATCGTCTGAGGAAATCATACCCGGGCGGCATTTTTGATCGCATCGGTGATTTCCCTACAAAAGCTTGACACTCTGACGTGGCGCGAATTCACACGCATGTCACGTAGACGAATATCGGCGCTGCGGCACCACCCGCCAACCGAGATTGACGCCCGCAGCGGCAAGCAGGATCAGCACCGCGCCGAGCACCTGCACCCAGGCGAGTTTCTGCCCAAACGCCACCCGGTCGACGATGATCGCGACAACCGGATAGATGAACGACAACGCGCCGGTCATCGCGGTAGGCAGCTTCTGGATCGCGCCGTAGAGCAGCACATACATGATGCCGGTATTGACCACCCCGAGCGTGACGAGCTCGAGCCAATGCGCGCCGGTGGTGGGCAATGCGTCGAAGCGCACAAACGGCGCGAGCATCAGCACGCCGAGGCCGACCTGGATCAGCGCGATCAGATGCGGCGGCGTGCCTTTGAGATGCTTGGTGATGATCGACGACACTGCGTACATGGCCGCCGCGCCGACCGCATAGGCGATCCCTTCGAGGTACTGCCCCGGCACCGCGAGCACCGCCGGCTCGACGCGCACGACAAACACCAGCCCGACGAACGCCACCAGCAGCCACGCGACGGTGGACGCCGTGACGCGTTCGCGGAACACCAGCGCACCGAGCGCCACCAGCATGAACGGCTGCGTGTTGTAGACGGCCGTGGCCATCGAAATGGACGCGCGCGAATACGCCGCGAACAGCAGCACCCAGTTGAGGACGATCGCCGCGCCGCCGAGCGCCGCCAGCCCCAGCACGCGCCAGGAGAACAGGCTGCGCCGGAACAACCCGAGCGCGGCGCACACCAGCATCAAGGTAGCGCCGCCGAACACGCAGCGAAAAAACACCACGTTGAGCGCGCTCTGCTGCGACGAGACGACCAGCCAGCCGATCGTCCCCGACATCAGCATGGCGACGCTCATCTCGGCCGCGCCGCGTCTCACTTCGTTGGTAGCCATCTTTCGGTCCTCCCAGGATTGATCACCGCATTGAAGGCAGTGTATTTAATCCAGATCGCCGAATACATGGCTAAACTGAGGCCCTCAGGTTCATCGACCTAATAATCGAAGGCCATCATGGCAAAACGCCTCGCGCCGGCCAGCCCGCCCGCTGCGCTCGACGACACCGATCGGGCCCTGCTGGCCGCGCTCGCCGAAGATGCACGCCAGCCGGTCAGCGAACTGGCGCGGCTCGTCGGCCTGTCGGCGCCGAGCACGGCCGAGCGTTTGCGCCGGCTCGAAACGCAGGGCGTGATCGAACGCTTCACCGTGCAGATCGATCCTCGCGCGCTCGGCTACACGCTGCAGGCCATCGTGCGCGTGAAGCCGTTGCCCGGGCAGTTGCATCTGGTGGAAGACGTGATCCGCCGCATCCCGGAGTTTGTGGAATGCGACAAGGTGACAGGCGACGATTGCTTCATCTGCCGCCTGTACCTGCATTCGATCGAGCAGCTCGACGAGATCCTCTCGAAGGTGACGGAACGTGCGGAGACCAGTACCGCCATCGTCAAGTCGACGCCGGTCGCGCGACGGCTGCCGCCGCTGGGCTGATCTTCTACGCGCTGCTTCGCGAGACCCTGCCGAGTCCGCGTTGGCCCAGCGGAATGGGCTGCGCTCTGCGCAGCCCAGGCTTTACTGCTCGACGGTCTCGAAGAAGGCCAGCATCTCGGTGACCAGTTCCGCAGGCACCTCCTCCGGAATGTAGTGCCCGCACGGCAACGCCCGGCCGCTGACATCCCGCGCGACATGGCGCCATTCGGCGAGCGGCTCGAAGCACTTCTCGATCACCCCTTCCTCGCCCCACAGGATCCGCAGCGGACAGCCGATCTTGTGACCACGTTCGATATCGGCGCGATCGTGCTCGAGATCGATCGTCGCCGACGCGCGGTAGTCCTCGCACATCGCATGGACCGCCCCCGGTTGCCGCAAGGCGCTGCGATAGGCATCGAGCGCCTCCGGTGCAAACGGCGTCAACCCGGCGTGGCGGCTGCCCATCACGCGGTCCACGTAGACATCCGGGTTCGCGCCGATCAGCGTCTCCGGCAACGGTTCCGGCTGGATCAGCAAGAACCAGTGGAAATACAGCGTGGCGAAGGTGCGGTCGGTGGCTTCGTACATGGCGAGCGTCGGCGCGATGTCGAGCAGCATCAGACGCTCGACGGCGTCCGGGTGATCGAGCGCCATCCGGTGCGCCACCCGTGCGCCGCGGTCGTGGGCGCAGACCAGAAAGCGGTCGTAGCCGAAGTGGCGCATCACGGCGACCTGGTCGGCCGCCATCGCCCGTTTCGAATAGGGTGTGTGGGTCGCGTCGCTCTCCGGCCGCGCCGAGGCGCCATAGCCGCGCAGATCGGTGGCGATGACCGTGAAATGCTTCGCGAGCTGCGCCGCGCACCGATGCCAGATCAGATGCGTTTGCGGATGGCCGTGCAGCAGTAAGAGAGGCGGTCCTGCCCCGCCCTTGACCCCGAAAATATCGACGTCGCCCGCGGCGACGCGAAAGGGCGTGAAATCCTCGAAGGGCATAGCGAGTCTCTTGTCGTTGTTCGTCAAAGCATTGTAGGAGCGCTGTGTGTCCGTACGGGGTGGGTTAGGTCACGTAACCGTAGAACCTGAACACTCCTTCCAACTGTCTGGCCCCTGCAGACGGACAGTCATTCGCCTATAATCGAACGATCGTTCTTAAATTCGAATCGCCCCGACGGACCAACCGGACGAGATGCCCAGCCTGGCGTCGCGCCGCGGTTTGTCCCGCTACACTTCACATACGCCGGGCGTTTGATGCGCACCGGTCCGCTTTACAGGAGACTCGCACCATGGCATTGCCCGCCGTCCTGCAGCAGCTCGCGCTGCCCGTTGTTGCCTCGCCGATGTTCATCGTCAGCTATCCGGACCTCGTACTGGCCCAGTGCAAGGCCGGTATCGTCGGCTCGTTCCCCGCGCTCAATGCGCGGCCGGCGGAGCTGCTCGACGAATGGCTCACGCAGATCCAGGCATCGCTCGCCGAACACAAGGCCGCCCATCCGGATGCGGTGATCGGCCCGATCGCCGTCAACCAGATCGTTCATCAGTCGAATGCGCGGCTCGAGCATGACGTGCGGGTGTGCGTCGAACACAAGGTGCCGATTTTCATCACCAGCCTGCGCGCGCCGGCCAGGGAGATCGTCGACGCGGTCCACAGCTACGGCGGCATCGTGCTGCACGACGTGATCAACATCCGTCATGCTCAGAAGGCGCTGGAAGCGGGTGTGGACGGGCTGATCCTGGTGGCGGCCGGCGCGGGCGGCCATGCCGGCACGACCTCGCCGTTCGCGCTGGTCGGCGAAGTGCGGAAGATTTTCGACGGCCCGATCATTCTGTCCGGCGCGATTGCCAACGGCGGCTCGATCCTCGCTGCGCAGGCGATGGGCGCGGACCTCGCGTACATGGGCACGCGTTTTATCGCGACCCAGGAAGCGCACGCGGTGGAAAGCTACAAGCACGCAATCGTCAACTCGAGCGCCTCGGACATCATCTACACGAACCTGTTCACGGGCGTGCACGGCAACTACATCCGCGAAAGCATCCTCAACGCCGGGCTAGACCCGGATGCGCTGCCGGAATCGGACAAGACCGCAATGAACTTCGCCAGCGACAAGGCCAAGGCGTGGAAAGACATCTGGGGCGCAGGCCAGGGCGTGGGCCTGATGGACGACGTGCCGAGCGTCGCCGAACTGGTCGAGCGTCTGAAGAAGGAATACAACGAAGCGAAGGCGCGGCTCGGGATCGCACGCTGATCCTCGCGAACAACGCACGGCTCCTTTGGGGGCCGTGAGTCGTTTCATTTACAAAGCGCCCGACACCGGCTCTTGCTCGACGCAGCGGCACGCATTCAAGCCTCTATACCGGCGGACGCCCGTCCGCCTAGCTCACTGCCAGCGCCTTGATCTGCTCGAGCGACGGCCACAACGTCTCGTCTGCGAATCGCTCAGCCAGAAAATCGACGAACGAGCGTACCTTCGCCGACAGGTGACGCCGGCTCGCATACACGACATGAATCGGCAACTCGCGCGGCGGCACCTGGTCGACGAGCAGCGGCACCAGCCGGCCCGCGGCGAGATCGTCGCCGATCACTTCCGTGCCAAGCATCGCAATCCCGGCGCCTTGCAGCACGATGACCCGTTGCGCCTCCAGGTGATTGACGATCAGGTTGCCGGACAGCCGCACACGCGGCCCGCCTTCCGCGCCTGAAGGGCCGAGTTCCGGCGCAGCGACGCCCGCGTACTGCAGATAATTGTGGCGCGACAGATCGGCAATGCGGGTGGGCGTGCCATGGCGGCGCAAGTAGTCGGGCGACGCGCACAGCACCAGGTGCGCCGTCGCAATCTGCCGCGCAATCAGCGACGACGACTTCAAGCCCGACGGCGAGGCGCGAATCGCGACGTCGAACCCCTCGTCGATCAGTTCGACAACGCGATCGGACAACGTGATTTCCACCGTGACCTGCGGATACTGCGCCGCGTAGTCGGCCACCGCGCTCATCACACGGCTCAGGCCAAACGCCGACAGCGACGACACCCGCAGCCTCCCCTGCGGCACGACGCTCGCGGCGCCGACCGCCTGTTCCGCTTCGTCGAGTTCGGTCAGCACCTGGCTCAGCCGTTCGTAATACTCACGACCCGCCTCGGTGGGCGCGACGCGCCGGGTGGTGCGGTTCAGGAGCCGCGCACCGAGCTGCTGCTCCAGATGCATCACGTGCTTGCTCGCCATCGCCGCGGACATCTCCATGCGCTCGGCCGCGCCGACGAAGCTCCCCACTTCGACGACGTGGCGAAACACTTTCATGCTGACCAAGGTATCCATGGCAATCGCTCGTGCGAGGAATCAATCGACGCCATTTTGCCGTCTTTATCAAAGCAGTGTGAGCAAACCAGTCTTATCGCCCCTTTCCGTTTCCAGAAACGACAAACCCCGCCTTCTCACGAAGGCGGGGTTTGCGAAGCACAACGCGTCGCAGCCGGGGATGCGCTCAAGAGAACACCGGGCCGGGCCGCTTCAGGTTCGAGGATGCTCAGAACTTCGTGCGGATACCCACACCGTACGTGTTGCCCGAGGTCTGGCTGGTGTAGTGGTCGTACATATAAGCCGCGTAGACGTCCGTGCGCTTGGAGAGCGGATAGTCATAGCCGAGCGCCGCCGTCTCACGCGTCTGGTCCAGGCCGCTGCCGTCGCGCGAGTACGCGTACGAAGCCATGATCGTGCCGGGGCCGGCCGGCACCGTGACGCCGCCCTGGGCGGTGTTCACATGCCAGCTGCCTGTGGTCTGGTCGTTGTACGTGTACATGTACTGACCGTAGAACTTGATGAACTTCAGGTCGAAGGTGGCGCCGAACTGGGCCACGCTCTGGCTCTTCATGTCCGGCAGGCCGACGCTCTGCGCGAGGCCGGTGAGGTCGCCCGGATTGTTGTTGAAGTTCACGTACTGGTACACACCGGTCAAGGCGAACGGGCCATGGAAGTACAGGAACTGGGCGCTCCACTTCTTCGCGCCGTTATCCCCGGCCGTATTGCCGAGCGCGTACATCACGTTGGCGCTCAAGCCGTTGAAGTTCGGCGACGAATACTCCACCGCGTTGTTCCAGCCGGAATCGCCGACCACGCCCTGATCGGTCGTGTAGGTCGGGAACGTGCCGAGGCCGAGGTACGTGTGCCATACCATCGGCGAGAATTCGTACGAGTCGACGAACGGGTTGAACAGGATGGTCGACACGAACAGCGGTGTCGTCAGGCGTCCGGCCGTCACCGTGCCGTATGGCGATTCGATACCCACATAGGCGTTACGCGAGAACATCGTATCGCCCGTGAAGCGGCCGTACTGGCCGTTCTGCGCCAGGAAGAAGCCTTCGAGCGTGAAGATCGCCTTGTAGCCGCCGCCCAGATCCTCCGCTCCCTTCATACCCCAGTAGGACGTCGACATACCGCCGCCGGACACCTCCGCTGCGCTTTTGCCGTCCGGGAATTTCTGCACGCCGACCCATTCGTCGACCTGACCGTACAGTTGCACGCTCGATTGTGCGAACGCCGTCGATGCACCCGCCAGAAGGCCGGCGACCACGCTGGCCTTGAGAGTTGTTTTGAGCGCACGGCGGTAGTTTGTATTCATGGGTTCTCCTGTCTTTGTCAAAAGGGGGTATGGCTGTGCGGCGGGGAGCTCGCGCCAACGGTTTCTTGGTCGTCCGTTAGATCACCGAGCTAATCTGGGCGAGACCATCTTTGCGGACCATTTTTGTGGACAAAAATATGGGTTGTTATTGCCGGTATATCGGTCTGATTAGTTTTGTCGTTTATCGGACTGCTAAAGCACGGTGGCCTTTCGCCGGCACCCCCGTATCACGTCCCTAATAACGGGCTGTGAGGCCCGCCAGGACTGCTGCGCAAAGACGGATAACGGCTCAGGCGCCGCGCCGATGACCGATTACGGGCAAAGACACGAAATTTGACGATCAGGAGGGAGGCGACGTAGGGCGTTGTCACGAAAGTGTGGCGTGCATACGTCACTTATTTGGATGGGATCAGCGACAGCGGCCGGCGCGAAGGCTGGCTGACGGATTGAAAGCTACGGGAAAGGGTAGTGACGACCGCAGAACGCGGCAGTGCGCCGGTTGACTCAGGCTGGGTCAGTACGACGTTCGAAGGCTGAAAGCCTCACCGCGACGCAGGCGAGGATACGTTGAACACGCCGGGATAAGGTTAATTGCGGTAGGGGGTGGGCGCCGGTGGCCGCCCCATGTACTCGTCCGGCGGGCGGGGGACGGGACGCGTCGCCCCGCGCTCCTCGTTGTAGCGGGCCACGTCGGCGCGGATCGAGCCCGCACGCACCATCGACTCGTCTTCCGGCGGACGCGGCACCGAGCGCGTCTCGGCGCTCACGGTAGTAATGGATCCGGCGTACTGGAAGCCGTTGCGCGGATCGGCGCGGCTGTCGCCGCGATAACCGCCGCCGGCCACCCGCTGCGGTTGCGGCGCGTTGTAGCCGCCGCGGACATCGCCCGCGCCATGCGCGAGCCGGACATTGCGGTCAACAGGCGCGCCGCGTTCTGCACGGGCATTGGCATTGCGTGCATCGTGCGGGACGCCGGCGCGAGCGAAACCACCGCCCTGACCGCCGCCATGCGGCATCTGGGGCGCTCTCGCGTAGGCGAGCGAACAGAGCGCAGTCAGGACCGCGCCCAGAACCCACCGCCTTGTTTTCGCCAAACCTGCGTCCACCATGATTCACCTGCTCGAAGACCCGCCTGAAGCCTGCCGTTCGAGCTGCGGCGAGACTTGTTCCAGGATTTGCGAACCGCGTCGGTCTTTCCGAGGCGGATGCATCCCATTGGCCTTTGATCAGTAATTTATGGGTCGCTCCGAGGGGTGTCGAGCCAAAAAGTGTTAGGCCCGACACTGCCTTGTAACACCGTGTTACTGCGACGTTTTTTCACGACAAAGGCCTTGCGTGAGGGCCATGTTGGGGCTTCCAGATTGCCTCGTCGGACGGCCCAAACGACCGTCCCAAAGGGCCGGATTCCGTCGGTAGAAAACGCCCGGAAAAGGACGCACGCGGCACTCAAACGGAGAGGGTTCCATGGCCTTCGTTACGCAATACCGACCACCCTGCTGCGACCATCCGGCGCGGTGGTTGCGAGTCCCTCACATGCACTACCCGCATCAATCGATTCCGCAAATGAATTTGCATTTTTAATCACTTTCCATTACTAATGGACCCTCCCCTTACAGCAAACGGCCCGTGCCAGTGCGCACGCGTTTTTGCATTTCCGCCTTACCCGTATTGAGATTCCGAAATGGCTCGCCCGAAACTGCTTCCCGATAACTTCACGTTGTGCCTTGTCTGCACGGTGGTCCTCGCCAGCCTGCTGCCGGTGCATGGGCAGGCGGCCGTCGGCTTCAACTGGTTGACGAATATCGCCGTCGGCCTGCTGTTTTTCCTGCACGGCGCCAAGCTTTCGCGCGAAGCGATCGTGGCGGGCGCGACGCACTGGCGCCTGCATCTCGTCGTTCTGCTGAGCACGTTTGCGCTGTTTCCACTGCTCGGGCTCGCGCTCAAACCGCTGCTTTCGCCCCTTGTCACGCCTGCGCTCTACGCCGGCGTCCTCTTCCTCTGTACGCTGCCATCGACGGTCCAGTCGTCCATCGCGTTCACTTCGATTGCCAAAGGCAACGTGCCTGCCGCCGTCTGCAGCGCGTCGGCGTCGAGCCTGCTCGGCATCTTCATCACGCCGGCGCTCGTCAGTCTGGTGGTCACGAATCAGGCAGCCGGCGGCACGTCCGCCTGGCATACCGTCTGGAACATCGTGCTGCAGTTGCTGGTGCCGTTCGTGGCCGGACAGTTGTTGCGGCCGGTGATCGGCAAATGGATCGAACGCAACCGCGGCGTGCTGAAGTTCGTGGACCAGGGCTCGATCCTGCTCGTGGTGTACGGCGCGTTCAGCGAAGCCGTCAACGAGGGCCTGTGGCGTCATACGTCGCTTGGCGCGCTGGGCGGTCTGGTGTTGATCAATGTCGTGTTGCTGGCGCTCGCGCTGACCGTCACGATGTTCACCAGCAAGCGGCTCGGCTTCAACCGCGCGGACCAGATCACCATCATCTTCTGCGGCTCGAAGAAGAGCCTCGCCGCCGGCGTGCCCATGGCGAAGGTCATCTTCGCCTCGCACGCGGTGGGAGCTGTCGTACTGCCGCTGATGCTGTTTCATCAGATCCAGCTGATGGTGTGCGCCGCGCTCGCGCAACGCTGGGGCGCGCGCGACACCAGTGGCGAAAGCCACGCCGCCGCAGAGGAACGCCCCGCGGCTGCGGTTGCGCGCCGCTAGCGCATTGCTGTACGAGTCGAACAAGAGATTCATAAGCTCCTCCCTGAGCCTGTTTGAAGAAAGCCGCCGTCGAGCGGCTTTTTCGTTATTTCACGCCTAAACGCGCGCGCCGTCGCCCTGGCCTGATGGCATAGGCCAAGGTGAAGGGCTTACCCGTGAGATGTCACCAAAGATTCACTTAATTTATCCGCGGCGCTGCCGATAAGCTGACGGTCCACCGTTTTGGCCCACTGCCATGCCACTTCGCTCGCCCCCTCGATACGGAGCGCCCAGCATCGAGGATTTGATCGCCCGGCGTGATTTGTCCGCCGTATTCCAACCCATTGTCGATTTCGACGACGGAGCGATTCTCGGCTATGAGGGGCTGATTCGCGGGCCGGCGGGCTCTCCGCTCGAGACTCCCTTCGCGCTGTTCGCCCAGGCGAACGCCGAGGGTTGCGTCATTGCGCTGGAGCGGGCTGCCGCGCGCACCTGCATCGAGGCCTTCGCGCGCCTCGCGTGCGAGGGCCAGCTGTTCCTCAACTTCAGCGCGGGCGCGCTGCGGCAAATCGCGGATGCCTCGGATGACACGCTCGCCGTACTGCGGCACGCTGGCATCGAACCCGGGCGGATCGTGATCGAGTTGACCGAGCAAAGCGCGATTCCCGACGTCGGCAGCTTCCTGCCAGTGCTCGCGACGCTGCGCACCGCCGGCGCGCAATTCGCCCTGGACGACTACGGCACCGCGAACGCCAGCATGAACCTGTGGGTGCGGCTGCAACCGGACGTCGTGAAGATCGACCGCTTCTTTATTCACGACATCGCGAGCGACCCGCTGAAGTTCGAAGCCGTGCGCGCGATGCAGCACTTCGCCAACGCGAGCGGCGCGAAACTCGTGGCGGAAGGGATCGAAAACGAAGCGGACCTGATCGTCGTGCGCGACATGGGAATTGGCTGCGGGCAAGGCTATTTTTTCGGCCGCCCCAACGCACAGCCCGCGCGCATGGTCGCCGACGACGCACGCCAGGCGATCCGCGCCGGCCATATCGCGGTGTTCCCGGAAACCACCCGCTCGGGCGGCGCTTCGCCGTCGGGCGGCATGGCCTCCGCGAAGATGCTGGTGCATGCGCCGGCCTTGCAGCGCCACGCCACCAACAACGACGTGCTCGAACTGTTCAACCGCTTGCCCGACCTGCACGCGGTGGCTGTGGTCGAACACGACGAGCCGGTCGCGCTGATCAACCGGCGCAGCTTCATGGACCGCTATGCCCTGCCGTATCACCGCGAGCTGTTCGGTAAGCGGCCCTGCCTGCTGTTTGCGAATGCGTCGCCGGTGATCATCGAAAAATCGATGACCGTCGAGCAGATGGCCAAGCTGCTAGCCAGCGACGACCAGCGCTACCTGGCGGACGGTTTCGTGATCACCGACAACGGCAAATATGCGGGCCTCGGCACCGGCGAGAAACTCGTGCGCGCGGTCACCGAGGTACGCATCGAAGCGGCGCGCTACGCGAATCCGCTGACCTTCCTGCCCGGCAACATTCCGATCAGTTCGCACATCTCGCGCCTGCTCGGCAACGACGCCGGGTTCTACGCCTGCTACGTCGATCTGAATCACTTCAAGCCCTTCAACGACCAGTACGGCTACTGGCAAGGCGACGAAGTCCTCAAATTCGCGGCGGCGGTGCTCGCCGACGTGTGCGATCCGACGCGCGACTTCCTTGGCCACGTGGGCGGCGACGATTTCCTGATCCTGTTCCAGAGCGACGACTGGCAGGAGCGTGTACTGCGTGCGATTCATGTGTTCAACGAAGGCGCACAACGCTTCTACGCGCCCGACGACCGCCTGGCCGGCGGCATTCACGGTGAAGACCGGCGCGGCAATCCGACCTTCTTCGGCTTTGTCACGATGGCGATTGGCTGTGTGCACGTCGAATCCGACGGCGGTCCGACGCTGTATAGCAGCGAGGAAATTGCGTCGGTGGCGGCGCTGGCCAAGCGGCGGGCGAAGCAGGACGTGTCGGGCTTTGTGCTGATCGAGGCGGATGAGAGCGCGGCGTTGTTGAAAGGGCACGCGGAGCCGCCACAGTTGGCGAGTTAGTGGCGTGGGTAACGTGGGGTGCTCACGGTTCCTGCAGGTGGAAACAGCAGATGCGGCTGCGTGAGTTCGTATGCCCCGTTCCTGGCTGGGAGAAGCACGTCCTGATACGCCTTTCAGCTCGACGCCGCTTCCTGAGCCAGTTTCCGAATGTCCGGGTCCGCGTCGTGCAAGCACTCCGAAATGATTGCAGGCGCCAGCACGCCTCTTTCGCTCATCATGCTTACCGTTCCACATCGGCACAGCGTACAAGGATTATTTTCATAATCCCCAATGAGCGCTTCCAGGAGATCGCAAGACTCGTTCTCACGGCACATTCTCGCAATGCTGAAGCCGATCGCATGAGCCTCGCCATCACTCGCGGAAATGCCTGACAACGCAGATCTCACGAGAAGGGCGTCTTCATTGCGATAGTGTTTTACGAGCGTTTCCATACCGTCCGATACGGCCTTCGCGGATCGCGCAGAACGCAGGGCCGCGCGCGCGAAATTGCCCACGCTCGGATCGTGGCACTGTGCAAGTGCAGTAATTGCTGCGGCGCGAACCTTGTCGTGATCTGATTCCGCCAGCTTCCATATCGCAGGATGCAATTCCGGTAGCATTGCTGCGCGGAAAACCCACAGCAGTCGCAAGCAGACCTTCTCATCGCTTTCGTTGATCAAACGAAGCCAGACTACTTTCAGTTCGTCCACAGTCGCGTATTTGCCGAAGCGCGTGTATTTGAATGACGTGTCACCGACGCCCGCTGCCGCGTCAGCGAGTATTTTCTCGAGTGGAAGCTCGCGACGCGAACTCTCCCTTCGCTCCTCGATTGACCATAGGTAGCCCAAACTCCAAATCCACCAATTCGAGGGGCAGCGCTTTGGAGTCCTTCTGGACTAGGCGCTATCTGCCCGAGCGTGTTCAGACGCGGACGGTCGAAATAGCAGCCGATTGCAGACCACGGCAATCTGCGCCCCGATCGATGGCTCGAAAAGAACTAGCTCCAGCCTCCCATCATTGAAGTCCGCTAACCAATGGTGTTTAGAGTCAGGTTTCAACCAGGAGTCGGTGTCGGAAAAGCTGGTAGCCCAAGTCACCCAGTAATCGATCTCCTCCGTCGAAAATTGTCGTGCGGTGGACCTTAGCACTCGGCTTACTACGTTTTGCAACACGAAGTCTTCGGCGCGAAATGCTTTAACGCCGAATAACTCGACTGTGCAAAGTTGTCCCGTCACACGCAACAAGCCGATCCTGTATACCGAGGTACCTCGATCCATGCCAATTGAGACTATTTCTGCATCGTGCAGGGAGAAGTCGTTGTAGGAAACATTACCGATATCCATTTTTCCGTCCATCATTTCGGTTGCCACGGACCATGAATAGGGACGGGATCTCCGCGCGAGGGATCGCCATTCTCCTTACGCCCCCAGTCATGCCGGATTGACGCGCGCCAGCGATTCTTAGACCGCCTTGGCCTCCAGCATCTCCTCCCGCGGAGGCAGAATGTCGACCGTCACCTCCATGGGCAGCCCAATGCCCGATAGAGTGGATATCGCTTCGGTACCCATCAGGAACGAAAGGTTCGAAACAGCCTCATCCTCATCCCCCACTACGACATGCAAATCAATCCATGCACTTTCTACATCAGGCAACTGCGGGAGGCGTTCAATGGCATGCTGGAAGGTACTCCTCAGGCGCGCCACGTGACCATCGACAGTTAGCGCTTCGGACTCGTCTTTGCTTGCCCAATCCCAAACACCGTACCTTCTGACCACCTCCTTATTTGAGCGAGTGACGTGCCTGTCACCTTTGCGCCACGACGCATGGGGAGACACACCGAGAATCCGTGTAACTTCGTCTGGATTTAGGTGGTCCCCTCGGATACGCAAAGTCAGAAACATACGCATCAAATATTTCTCACGAATTAATGCCCATCGCCTAAATCTCCAATGTGCTCACCCGTACCGTCAAACACCTCCCCGGTATCCGGATTCACCGAGCAATCGTCTTTTGCTTTGGAGCCGGGACGATTGCGGTTACCCTTCTTTATGTCGTGAAATCTGTCGACAGCTTCATTAGGATTAACTCCGTTCTTGCGCCCCCAATCCTTGGCACCACGAATAGCATCAATGGCACCATCTGGCCGGCTAAATATCGGACCAAAGGTGTTGTTCCACCAGTCGTTGAGGCCCCGTGGCCCCCATGGCTTCGCGACTCCGGGAGGCACATCCTGTCCGCCCCCGCCCGGCACCGCTCCGGGAACCGGCGTGTATGGGAACGGCACCCCCTGCAATCCGAACGGATCAGACAACTGAACCGGATTGCCGTTGACGTAAGCATACGCGTTCGTCTGCCCACTCGCCCAGCCGGTCGGGTCTTCACTGATGAATCTCCCGGTTTGCGGACTGTAATACCGGTTCCGATAGTAAACAAACGTCCCGACGCGAATCCGCCCTCACATGGGCCGCTTCCCCTTAGCCGGCAAGGCTTTGCCGCGTATCGACTTCACCAGCAGAGAATTTTTCCAGACGCGATTCTCGATTGATTCGTATCTCAAAACGAGTGTGACTTCAGGGTCGTTACGCGATAACAGGCGCATGGCCGGCGTTACCGCGTGGGATTCAGCAAGGCCGGCACCAGCAGCCAAGAAGACAGCCGCACGGCGCGGCTCCGGCGCAAGCCGCTAGAAGCAGGAAGGAGAAGTTACGCAGTAAAAGCGCGGGCCGCATGGGCGGCAACCCATACGACCCGCTGACCACCACCAGCTCATACAGGGAGTTGATCATGGCTAAGACTGATCATAAAGCACCACCGCCACCCGTCACCGAACGGTCTGTCACCATCCAGGAATCCTGGCGCTATCAGAAACCGGCACGCCTGCCCTTCCATATGCGCAAGGAGCCGGCCACTTTTCCGTGGATGAAGCTCTCGGGGCGATGGATCGAGACCGCCGGCTTTGAACCCGGATCACGCGTGCGTATCACCGTCGAGTACCAGCGGCTCATCATTACACCGCTTTAAATACAGAAGGGCCGCGAACGCGGCCCTTCTGTCATGCATCGGCAATCTCAAGGATTCGAGCCGTCAGACGATGGCACAAAGTAATTCCATCTCTCTGGCAGTTTCCTTATGGGTCCGGGAGCGTCCTTATAGATTTCGATCTCCTGGCATATCCCATCGACCACATGCAGCAGAATATGCACGTCGAAACCATCCATATCCGGCGCATATAGTTCAACCGGCACCCTCGTAATGACCGATGCAGTTACAGCGTTTTGTATCTGCAAGCCAAGACTACCTTCATCATCGAGCTCTCGCACATTGCACGACCTTAGCTGCTCCCGAATCTGCACTACCCCCGGGAAATCGGGAGCAACGAGTAAATCCATCAGTTTTCGCTCGTGCGCTGCAGGCTCTCGATAACCAAGGGTCACCATGGGAAATATGTTCCTATATGTAAGCCGCCGTCGATAGGCATCCCTCGATACTGGATTCGGGTGCCACCAACAACTAGTGTTCCCCAAAAGCCAGCGCCGATACTGGTTTGCGGCAGCAGTGGCTGTACCTGCGCAGATATCGCACCTTCAACACACTGTGCCGAAAGCCCCGTGTCCGCAAGGTGCCGCGCTCCATGCCCGAAGGTAATGCCAGCTTCACCGGTAGGATCCGTGAACTGCACCGGGTTCCCGCCCACGTAAGCATACGCATTCGTCTGCCCACTCGCCCAGCCAACCGGATCCTCACTGATGAATCTTGCTATGGCCGGACTGTAATACCGGTTCCGATAGTAATACGCCCCCGTCCCATCATTCTCCCGCCCGGTGTACTGCTGCGAATTCACATCCGCGGCACCCGCCAGCGTCGTCACCCCGTACGACTGGTACCTGTACTGCGTCTGGCTCTGCTGGTTCGCATCGGTCAGCGCAATCACATTGTTATTCGCATCGCGCAGCACATACCGATCCCCACCCGCATCATCCCCAACCCGCCGGTACGTCAGCTCATCCAGTCCACCCTCCGGGTACGGCGAGAACACGCGAATCCGCCTTGACCA
>NZ_JBNDJO010000012.1:0-296387 GCF_050434965.1 Paraburkholderia sp. GAS38
CTTTCGCTTCATGCCAGATTCCGAAAAATCCGGCTCGCGTCGCCATCAAGCGCCCACACTTATCGGCTGTTAATTTTTAAAGATCGAGTCCGCATTCACCACCAAACCGGCACCGCACTTCAACCACCCGGCACCGCTTCGTTCTGCGTCGCTGCATCAGCAGCAGAGAAACGAGATTATGGAGAATCTTTTTCGCCTCGTCAACAACATTTTTTCGCTTTCGCTTAAAACCTGTTGACGCTACGGCCGCTGGTTCCCGCAGCGGCACTCGTTTACAAACGAGGAGCCGAATAGTAGGCGAACATCAGCCATATGACAAGGGTTTGACCGAAATGTTTTTTTGGCGAGTCATTTCCGAGTCGAATTGACTACCGCATCCAGCGGAACCGCGTCGGCCATTGCTGCATAACCCGCATCGCTTGGATGAATGTTATCGCCGCTGTCGTAGCCGCGCCGCAGACGGCCGGGCTGCGACGGATCGCGCAGCGCTGCGTCGAAATCGACCACGCCGTCCAGCGTCCGGGTCGTCCGAATCCACTGATTGACCGCCAGCCGGATGCCTTCGCGCTGCTGCGGCAACGCGGCAGGCGTAAGCGTCGCGCCGAATACCCGGACGCCATGACGATGCGCCTCGGCAATCACGCGCTGGTAGCCTGCGATCAGATCAGCCGCCGTCACGGACGTATGCGGGTAATCGCAATCCAATCCGGCCCGCGGCGGCATGGAAGAGAAGTTGATGTCATTAATGCCGATCAGCAGAATCGCCGTCTTCACCCCCGGGCGCTCAAGCACGTCCCGGCCGAAACGCTTGACGAGCGCATCGCCGTAGCAAGGCGAATCGCTGAGCAGACGGTTACCGCTAATGCCCAGATTGACGACCGCGGTCGATCGGTCGCCCTCGCGCGCGAGCCGGCGCGCGAAGGCATCCGGCCAACGGTGATTCTCGTTCAGGCTCGAGCGCATGCCATCGGTGATCGAATCGCCGATCGCGGCGACGGCGGCCGAAGACGGCGCTTCCACTGAGAGACCCGTCACCCACGCAAACTGCGTGAAGCGCTGATGAAAGGCCCCGGACAGGGCGTCGTCAGCGTGATTGCCGGGCAGCGAAACGTAATTGACCTGGTTCGACACGCGGTGCCACGCCACGAGGCGTTGCCCCGCCCCCATATAGGAGCTGATGGCGTACGGCGCCCCGGCGACAATCTCGAGCGCAACCGGGTCGCTGTCCAGTTCGCCGCCGGGCGGAAGCGTCACTGACTCCTTGCCGCCAAATGTCACGGCGACTCCACCGTCGCTTTGCGCGGCCCCACCCGCCGAGCGCGCAATGCGCAACGCCTCGACGACGAGCGGCGACTTGCCGTATTCGTTGCTGAGGTGAATCCGCACAGCATTACCGGACAGCGTCGGATAGACGATTTGCCGAACCGTCCGCCCGGCCACATCCGGTGCCCGGTACAGCGGCGGCAAATTGGCCTGCTGAGGAATGGACTGGAGCGCAGTGGCCCACGTCGCGACCCAGCGCGATGGCGCATCGGCGGCAATGGCTGCCGGCGAAAGGGCGAATTGGGCAAGAAAGACGGCGCCGCACGCAGCGGCCAGAGTACGGAGGGTCATTCGGGGAAAGGGGCTGGAGGCAAAGCGCCCATTGTGCCCGATCGACCGCAGCGGGTGGCGAATGCACCCAAGGCCGCGATCTCAAACCCTGCCCCCTCCCGCGGACTCAGCCAGCGCGCCCCGACGTCATGCTCAGGGCCAATGCCTGTGCCACTTCGATCCCGTCGATCGCCGCGGAATAGATGCCGCCGGCGTATCCCGCGCCTTCACCGGCCGGATAAAGCCCTTCGACGTTCATGCTCTGGTAGTCGTCCTTGCGACGAATCCGGATCGGCGACGACGTGCGCGTCTCAACCCCGGTCAGCACCGCGTCGTCCATGGCGAAACCGGCAATCTTCTTGTCCATCTGAGGCAGCGCTTCGCGAATCGCCTCGATGACATAGTCGGGCAACGCCGTGCTGAGGTCGGTCGGCGTCACGCCCGGCTTGTACGACGGCACGACTGAACCGAGCGAAGTAGACGGCCGCCCGGCAATGAAGTCCCCCACCCGCTGGCCCGGCGCGCAATAGTTTCGGCCGCCCAGTTCGAACGCACGCTCTTCCCATTGGCGCTGGAACGCAATGCCGGCGAGCGGCCCGCCCGGGTAATCGTCCGGCGTGATGCCAACGACAATCCCCGCGTTCGCATTGCGCTCGGCCCGCGAGTACTGGCTCATGCCGTTGGTCACCACGCGGCCCGGCTCCGAAGTCGCCGCGACTACGGTGCCGCCCGGGCACATGCAGAAGCTGTACACCGCACGCCCGTTGCTGCAGTGATGCACCACCTTGTAGTCCGCGGCGCCGAGTTGCTTGTGGCCGGCAAACTTGCCGAAGCGGCTGCGGTCGATCAGCCCTTGGGGATGCTCGATCCGAAAACCGAGCGAAAACGGCTTCGCTTCAATATAGACGCCGCGCTTATGCAGCATCTCGAAGGTATCGCGCGCGCTGTGTCCGACAGCCAGCACCACATGGTCGCAAGGCAGCGTCTCGCCGGTGGACAACTGCAGCGCCCGCACCTTGCCCTGCTCGATCTCGATGTCCTCGACGCGCGTCTCGAAGCGGACTTCGCCGCCCAGCTCGTGGATGGTGGCGCGCATCTTCTCCACCATGCTGACAAGGCGAAACGTGCCGATGTGCGGCCGGCTCAAATAAAGGATGTCCTCCGGCGCGCCCGCTTTCACAAACTCGTCGAGCACCTTGCGGCCGTAGTGATGCGGGTCCTTGATCTGGCTGTACAGCTTGCCGTCGGAGAAGGTCCCCGCGCCGCCTTCGCCGAACTGCACGTTGGATTCCGGATTGAGCACCGACTTGCGCCACAGGCCAAAGGTGTCCTTGGTCCGTTCCCGCACGGCCTTGCCGCGCTCGAGAATAATGGGGCGGAAACCCATCTGCGCGAGGATCAAGCCCGCAAACAGTCCGCACGGGCCCATGCCGATCACCACCGGGCGCGGCCCGGCCAGATGCTCGGGCGCCTTGGCGACAAAGCGATACGCCATGTCAGGCGTCACCCCGCAATGCGGCACGCCCGCGAGGCGCTTCAAAGCCGCGGCTTCGTCCTTCACCTCGACGTCGACGATATAGGTCAGCTTGATATCGGCGCGCTTGCGCGCATCATGCGCACGGCGGAACACGGTGTAGCGGACGAGCTCGCCGGCCGCCACGCCGAGCTCGGCTAGACGCGCGAGAACCGCGGCATCGAGCGCGCTCTCGGGGTGATCGAGCGGGAGTTTGATTTCACTTAAACGTAACATGGGGACCGGGGATACTAGGGCGCACAATCGCAGCCAATCCGCGATTTTATAGGTTCTGCAGAGCCCCGGGGGCAGCAACGGCTGAGATCGGGAAGTCTGCGGCGTGCATTTCGCGTCGACGCAGAGCGAACCACCCCGCCGTTTTCAAGGCTGCGCCAAGGTCACGTAGCCCTTGCGCTCGAGATCGCGGCGATGCCATTGGTTCCCTCTCATGCCGCAATAGACCGCAAACAGGATGCTGAGCGCGAGGCTGATGACATCGGCCGTCAGGCCTGCAAAGCCGATCAAGCCGATCGCCAGGTCCGCCGCCAGCATCAGCAGCCCGACAAGCCACATTCTCTTCATCCATGCCCAGACGAAACCCAGCAGGAAAGCCGCCCAACTGAAACCGGTCCTGATCTCGACCGTCTCGTTCCTCGCCGGGTGCCGCAAATAGATCCGCTCCGTCATCTCTGTTCCACCCCTGTATTAAGCAAGCGCGACGCGCAGCACGTCGCCGCCGGCCTCCACCGTAACTCATCTCTGGCGCCTGAACCTACCCCAAAATCATTCTCAAAAAAATCATTAACCGACCGGTCGGTTGGTTTATACTGCCGAACACAGACAACTTCGGACGAGAGCATTCGCCATGTACACGCAATCCCTCGACATTCCCGGCAACGTCGCCCCACTCGACGCGGCCGCCAGTTCGCCTGAGCAGGCGCGTTTCGACGCGATCATGGCCGCCGACGGCAAGATCGAGCCGCAGGACTGGATGCCCGACGCCTATCGCAAGACCCTGGTGCGGCAGATCTCGCAGCACGCGCACTCGGAAATCGTGGGGATGCTGCCCGAAGGCAACTGGATCACGCGCGCGCCGAGCCTCAAGCGCAAAGCGATCCTGCTCGCCAAAGTCCAGGATGAAGCCGGCCACGGCCTCTATCTATATAGCGCGGCAGAAACGCTCGCGGTGTCGCGCGACCAGCTGATCGACGCCCTGCACGCCGGCAAAGCCAAATATTCGAGCATTTTCAATTATCCGACGCCTACGTGGGCGGATGTCGGCGTGATCGGCTGGCTGGTCGACGGCGCGGCGATCATGAACCAGATCCCGCTGTGCCGCTGTACCTACGGACCGTACGCCCGCGCGATGATCCGCATCTGCAAGGAAGAGTCGTTCCACCAGCGCCAGGGTTTCGACGCGCTGCTGTCCATGATGAAAGGCACCGAAGCGCAGCGCGAGATGGTCCAGCAGGCGGTGAACCGCTGGTGGTGGCCAGTCCTGATGATGTTCGGCCCGAGCGACAAGGACTCGATCCACAGCAACCAGTCGTCGAAATGGGGCATCAAGCGCATCTCCAACGACGATCTGCGCCAGAAATTCGTCGACGCCACCGTCGACCAGGCCAAGGTGCTCGGCGTCACGCTGCCGGATCCGGACCTGAAGTGGAACGAGGCACGCGGCCACCACGACTATGGCGACATCGACTGGGAAGAGTTCTGGCGCGTCGTCAACGGTGACGGTCCCTGCAACCGCGAGCGACTGGCTACCCGCGTGAAAGCCCACAACGACGGCGCCTGGGTTCGCGAAGCCGCCCTCGCGCACGCGGAAAAACAGCGTCAGCGCGCACAGCAGCAAGCCGCGTAAGCATCGCGGCGATCAGCTCAATCCAGGTAACGCCGGGTATTAGCCATCACCTATCCGGCACTAGCCGGCGCCGCCCGGCAACAGCAGCGAAAGATTCAGGAGATCCGAGAATGGACAAGTCAATGAACAAGGAATGGCCGATTTGGGAAGTGTTCGTGCGCAGCAAACAGGGCCTCGACCATAAGCATTGCGGCAGCCTGCACGCGGCCGACGCGCCGATGGCGCTGCGCATGGCGCGCGACGTCTACACGCGGCGCCAGGAAGGCGTCAGCATCTGGGTGGTGCCGTCCTCGGCGATCACCGCGTCCGATCCGCAGGACAAGGCGGAGCTGTTCGAACCGGCCGGCGACAAGATTTATCGCCATCCGACGTTCTACACGCTCCCCGACGAAGTCAACCACATGTAAGCGTCATGGACATCACGCCCCAACATCTTTCGTACGTTCTGCGCCTTGCGGACACCGCGCTGATCCTCGGTCAGCGCAACGCCGAGTGGTGCGGCCACGGCCCAGTCCTCGAAGAGGACATTGCGCTCGCCAACATGAGCCTCGACCTGATCGGCCAGGCCCGCTTGCTGTACACACATGCCGCGACGCTCGAGCACACGCTCACCGGCGCAAGCAAGAGCGAGGACGACTACGCGTATTTCCGCGCCGAGCGCGAGTTCGCCAACTACACGCTCGCCGAGTTGCCGCATTACGGGCCGCTCGCCGGCACCGCGCATGCGGACAAGGATTACGCGGTCACGATTGCGCGCAACTTCCTGTATGCGACGCTGATGGCGCATCTGTGGACAGCGCTCACGGCTTCGAGCGACGAGCAGCTTGCCGCGATCGCAGCGAAATCGATCAAGGAAACCCGCTACCACGTTCACCACGCGCGCGAATGGCTGATTCGCCTCGGCGACGGCACGGACGAATCGCATCGCCGTGCACAGGCCGCGCTCGATTATCTGACGCCCTACACGCGCGAGTTCTTTAGTGTGGATGCCGTGGAGGAGACCATCGCGGCGGCCGGCATCGGTCCGCTGACGGCCGATCTGCAAGCCGCCTGGGAGGAAGACGTGCGCGCTGCGCTCGACGAAGCCACGCTCTCGCTGCCGGAACCGGTGAAGCACATCACAGCCGGCAAGCATGGCGAGCATTCCGAACACATGGGCTACGTGCTCGCCGAAATGCAGAGTCTCGCGCGGCAACATCCCGGCGCAAGCTGGTAACCCCCGGAGCCTCGCAATGACCTCGACCGCGAACCTCACGACCGCCACCGACCCCACGCTCGAGCGCGCGTGGGAGGTGCTCGAAAGCGTGCCCGACCCGGAGATTCCGGTGGTGTCGATTCGCGAGCTCGGCATTCTGCGCGACGTCCGCCGCGCCGCCGACGGCGTGCTCGAGGTCGTCATCACACCGACCTACTCGGGCTGTCCGGCGATGTCGCAAATCGCCGAGGACGTCGAGCACGCGCTCGAAGTGGCGAAACTCGCGCCGTACCGGGTCGCCACCGTGCTCGCCCCCGCCTGGACCACCGACTGGATGAGCGCCGACGCGCGCGAAAAACTGCGCGCATACGGCATCGCCCCGCCTACTGGCAACTGTGGCGGCGAAACGCCGCAGCCGCCCGCTACGCCACGCGAGAAAGTGATCCGCTTCGTGCCTAAAGCGCTTCCGGCGCCGGCCTGCCCGCGCTGCGGCTCGGCTCACACCGAACGTCTCGCGCAGTTCGGCTCGACGGCCTGCAAGGCGCTGTACCGCTGCCTCGATTGCCGCGAACCCTTCGACTACTTCAAACCATACTGATATGGCCACCCCGCAATTTCACCCCCTGCGTATCCGCGAAGTCCGGCCCGAAACCGCCGATGCGGTCTCAGTCGCCTTCGACGTCCCTGCTGAACTGCGCGAGCAGTATCGCTTCACGCAAGGCCAGTTCGTGACGCTGAAAACGCACATCGACGGCGAGGAGACGCGCCGCTCGTATTCGATCTGCGTCGGCGTCACCGATTACGATCGCGACGGCGAACTGCGCATCGGCATCAAGCGCGTGCGGGGCGGCCGCTTTTCGAATTTCGCCTTCGACACCCTGCAACCGGGCCACACCATCGACGTCATGACGCCCGACGGCCGCTTCTTCACTCACCTGAACGCGGACCAGGGCCAGCAGTACATCGCCTTTTCCGGCGGTTCGGGCATCACGCCGGTGCTCGCCATCATCAAGACCACGCTCGAAGTCGAGCCGCGCAGCACTTTCACGCTGGTCTACGGCAATCGCAGCGTCGATCAGATCATGTTCGCCGAAGAGCTCGAAGACCTGAAGAACCGCTTCATGAACCGGTTCGTGCTGTACCACGTGCTGTCGGACGATCTGCAGGACGTCGAGTTGTTCAACGGCGTGCTGGATCAGCAAAAGTGCGCGGCCTTCATCGAAAACCTGGTGCCCGCCGAGACCATCGACGAAGCGTTTATCTGCGGCCCCGCGCCGATGATGGACGCCGCCGAGGCCGCACTGAAGGCAGCGGGCGTGCCGCACGAAAGCATTCACGTCGAACGCTTCGGCTCGCCGTTGCCGCAGGCCGGGGTTCCGCCTGTCGAGATCACCGAAGACACGCCGGCCGCCGACCTCGAAATCGTCCTCGACGGCAAGAAGCGCAAGCTGCGTCTGCCTTATCAGGGTGTGAGCGTGCTGGACGTCGGCCTGAAGGCCGGGCTCGCGCTGCCCTACGCCTGCAAAGGCGGCGTGTGCTGCACCTGCCGCGCCAAGGTGCTTGAAGGCGAAGTGCGGATGGAAAAGAACTACACGCTGGAAGAACACGAAATCCGCGACGGCTTCGTGCTGACGTGCCAGTGCCACCCGGTCAGCGACCGCGTCGTGGTCAGCTACGACGAGCGTTAAGCCACATACGGGCGCCTATCTTCCACGGTGCACGCCTGAGTGCTTTCAGCTCATCCGCGATCCGCTTACACTAAGGGCCGCTCGCGATCGGGACCCGGTTCCGCTCGCCAAGCGGCCTTTTTTGTGACTGATTTGCCTGCGAGCTGTCGATGAGCACGATCCACCTGACCAACGGCGATGTCGCCGCCGACTCCCTGCGTACCGCCCTGCAACAGGCAGGACGCGACGATCCCGTGCAGGCGTTGCGCGACGACCTTGCGGTCGGCCCGCTGCGTGGCGCCGACGACACGCCCGAGGTACGCGCCGAGTTCTGGCAACGGTTGATGGACGGCGCCCAACGCGATGGCGCACCGCGAAATTTCCTGCGCGAATTCAGCGAGCAGGCCGCGGCGCTGGAGCAAGTTGCGGCCGCGGACACCCAGGTCGTCGTCTGGCACGGCGACAGCGCCGCCGACCAATTGACCCTGCGCCGGGTCTGCTATCACCTGCGCAACAGCCCGCAGCGCCTGAACGAGGTCCGCCTTTCGATTCGCGACCTCACCGATCCCGGCGCCGCCGCTCATAGCCGGGCAGACCGCGCGACGTCGGTCGGCATGTTCGCCCCCGCCGTCCTGCAAGCGCGGCTCGCGGACGTCGCGCCGATCTCGGTGCTGCGCATCAGCCGCCTCGCCCTGGAATGGCAGGAGGTCAAACAGGCGAACGGCGAGACCCGCCGCTGGCGCGACAACACCTTCACCAGCGGCACCTTCGGCGATCTGGACGCGCTGATCCTCGAACACGCCAGCGACGCCTGGCAGCCTGCCGCCCGGATCGCCGCGCAACTGATGGTCACCGAACTGGGCTTTCTGGTCAGCGACAGCCTCGTACTCTGGCGCTTTCGGGAACTGGCCGCGGGCGGGCGCGTCTGCCTGCGCGGCAACGCCTCCGCCTGGCATGCGCTGGAGCTGCGCGCCGCCCTTTCCACCTGCTCAAGCTAAGGATTCCAAGGACCATGGCCCGCACCCGCGCACCCGACCACGAAACCCAGCGCGATCAGATCCTCGAACTGGCCGCGGCCAAGTTCGCCCAGACGAGCTATCCGAGTACCTCGATGGCCGATCTGGCCGCGGCGAGCGGCACCTCCAAGGCACGTCTGTACCACTATTACGAGAGCAAGGAAGCGATCCTGTTCGACCTGCTCGACCGTTACACGAAGCGGCTGATGCTGATCATCGCGGAGGTGGAAGGCGCGAGCCAGCGGCGCGGGCTGACCGAGCGCGAAACCTTCGCCGAGCTGATCCGCGCGTTTCTCTCCGAATATGAAAACTCGCACAGCCGGCATGTTGCACTGCTGAACGACGTCAAATACCTGGTCGACGCGCAGCGCGAGATCGTCCTGAACCGCCAGCGGGACGTCGTGGCGGCGTTTGCCCGCCAGTTGACGCGCGCCTACCCCGAGCGCGCCACCCGCGAAAACCAGACAGCGCTGACAATGATGGTGTTCGGCATGATCAACTGGACCTTCACGTGGCTGAAACCCGGCGGCCGCATGGGCTACCGGGAATTTGCCGAGCAGGTGGTCGAGATGGTCGATCACGGGCTGAAGGCGGCCGAGTAGCCTCCTCCTGTTGCGCAGCAGCATTCAGCGTGGCCTGGGGACCACAGGCCGTAGTCTTGCGTATTCAAAACAGATAATCGTTAATAATCAAATATATAAAAATAGGTTCGCAACAAAATAGAACGGACCGTCGAATTGACATCCGGGTTTTCCCTAGTTATGGGATGGCGTTTCCGATAGAATTGACCTTGCGGTGCACCATGCCGCTTGATCAATAGGAGAACCCAACCATGACTACGCCTACCACTCGCGCCGCCGAGCCGATCGTCACAGCCGATCGCCTGTTGCAAACGGGCGGTCGTGCACATGCCCTGGTACGGGAACTGACTGCGGTCGACCGCGAACGCCTGCTGACGCACTTCCTCGCCCTGGCCGAAGACGACCGTCTGCTGCGCTTCGGCCAGATCGTGCCGGACCACGTGATCGAAAACTACGTGCGCGCCATCGATTTCACCCGCGACACCGTGTTCGGCGTCTTCGACAACCAGTTGCAACTGGTCGGCGTCGGCCACCTCGCCTATCTGCCCGCGGAAGGCGACAAGCGCACGGCCGAGTTCGGCGTGTCGGTGCTGGAAAGCGTGCGCGGCCAGGGTATCGGCAGCAGGCTGTTCGAGCGCGCCGCTATTCGCAGCCGCAACACGCACGTCACGACGCTCTATATGCATTGCCTGTCGCGTAACTCGACGATGATGCACATTGCCAAGAAAGCCGGCATGAAGATCGAATACGCGTACGGCGAAGCCGACGCCTATCTGACGCTGCCGCCGGCCGACCAGTCGAGCATCATCGCCGAAATGCTCCAGGAGCAGGCCGCCGTGTTCGACTATGCGTTGAAGCGCCAGGCGCGTCAGGCGTCCAGGATTTTCGAATCGTTTCTGCCTGCGGCTGTGGCTGCATAAGCGGCACCGGGCAGCAGCGCCCTCGTCGCCTCACAAAATCGGCAACGCCGTGGTCTCCTTGAACGTCTCGAGTGAAAAGCTCGACTTCACGTCGATCACCGACGGATGGTGCAGCAAGCGGTCCTGCACGAAGCGCGAAAAGTGCGCCATATCCTCCACCTGCACGCGTAGCAGGTAATCCATATCCCCCGTCATGGCGTGGCAGGCGACCACCTCCGGCCAGGTCTGCACCGCAGCGCGAAACAGATCCGCATGCGTCGCGCCTGCCCGCAGAGGCGTGCCGTCGCCGGGCGGGCTGAGCGTCGGCCCGCCGCGTTTTTCCAGCCGTACATTCACATACGCAAGCAAATCGAGGCCGAGCCGCTGTGCGTCGAGCAACGCCACATAGCCACGGATCACCCCGCTCTCCTCCAACCGGCGAATACGCCGCAGACAGGGACTCGGCGACAGGTTCACCCGCTCCGCAATCTCCTGATTCGACAGCCTGCCGTTCTCCTGCAGGATGGTGAGAATCCGCCGGTCGATCGCGTCCATCTCGATATTAGCCATTTTCTGCCGCCTGATAGGCTATTTAAGCCATGAAGTAGCGTCAGCCTACGCAAGCACGATTAAGTTCGCAAGTTTTTGCCTCACACAGGCCTTTACACTTGCGTCATTCCATCGCGCATCGCGTACATCCCCATCAGGCATCAGGAGACAGACATGCAGGTTCAAACCTGGGACAACCCCGTCGGCACCGACGGCTTCGAGTTCATCGAATACACCGCTCCGGATCCCAAGGCGCTCGGCAAACTGTTCGAACAGATGGGCTTCACCGCGATCGCGCGGCATCGTCACAAGGACGTGACGCTGTATCGCCAGGGCGAGATCAACTTCATCGTCAACGGGGAACCGGATTCGTTCGCTCAGCGCTTCACGCGCCTGCACGGCCCGTCGATCTGCGCCATCGCCTTCCGCGTGCAGGACGCCGCCAAGGCGTACAAACAGGCGCTCGAAAAAGGCGCATGGGGCTTCGACAACAAGACCGGCCCGATGGAGCTGAACATCCCGGCGATCAAGGGCATCGGCGATTCCCTGATCTATTTCGTCGACCGCTGGCGCGGCAAGAACGGCGCGGAGCCGAACAGCATTGGCGACATCAGCATCTACGACGTCGACTTCGTGCCGATTCCCGGCGCCAACCCGAACCCGGTCGGCCACGGCCTCACCTATATCGACCACCTGACCCACAACGTGCACCGCGGCCGCATGCAGGAGTGGGCGGAGTTCTACGAGCGCCTGTTCAACTTCCGCGAAGTGCGCTACTTCGACATCGAAGGCAAGGTGACGGGCGTGAAGTCGAAGGCGATGACTTCGCCGTGC
Organism: Paraburkholderia sp. GAS38; assembly: GCF_050434965.1. NCBI lineage: Bacteria > Pseudomonadati > Pseudomonadota > Betaproteobacteria > Burkholderiales > Burkholderiaceae > Paraburkholderia > Paraburkholderia sp. GAS38. The sequence continues at coordinate 11,712 of NZ_JBNDJO010000012.1, forward strand.
GGCAAGATCCGCATTCCGATCAACGAGGAAGGGTCGGAAACGGCTGGCCAGATCCAGGAATACCTCGACGCGTATCACGGCGAAGGCATCCAGCACATCGCACTCGGCAGCAACGACATCTATCGCACGGTCGACGGACTGCGCGAAGCGAAGATCTCGCTGCTCGATACGATCGACACGTACTACGAGCTGGTCGATCGCCGCGTGCCGAATCACGGCGAGCCGCTCGACGAACTGCGCAAGCGCAAGATCCTGATCGACGGCGCGCCCGAAGACCTGTTGCTGCAGATCTTCACCGAAAACCAGATTGGCCCGATCTTCTTCGAGATCATTCAGCGCAAGGGCAATCAGGGCTTCGGAGAAGGCAACTTCAAGGCGTTGTTCGAATCAATCGAGCTGGACCAGATTCGCCGCGGTGTTGTGCAGGACAAGGCGTAAAGCCTCGGCATCACGCTGAACCCGGCGCGGCGGAAGACGACGCGCCAATAGAAAAGGGCGGGGATCTTACGATCTCCGCCCTTCGTCGTTTGCGCCGCCGCCTGGTTTCGGGCGACGGCAAGGAATGGGCCGACAAATCGCCTCAGCGATTCATCAGGAAGCCTGTTCGTCCTCGTCGGACTCGCTCGACAATGTGATGCGTTCCGAAGCGAGGCTCACCGGCGCAACTTGCGCGGTGTGGGCGACCGCGTTCGCGAGGGTTCTCGCGCCGCTCGAGCGAACCGGCGCGCTCATGGCAAAAAATGCTGCCGAGACCATCAGGAAGGTCTGGATGTTTCTGGTGTTCATGCGTACTCCTTGTCTAACAGCCTGTTGTCGTGAAGCTCCACCAACCGCGGAGCGTTGCGCAGACACGTGCACAGGTGGGTGGTTAGACAGGCTTTTCAAGTGCGGTTCCGCAAGTTTGAAGCTTTTACAGCTTGTTACACGAATCAACGCAAAGTTTTCAATTCGGCGACGCACCGTCATCACGGCGTCACTCACCGCATCGCCAATCGCCTGAAATGCGCGCTGCATGACGGCACTTTTGGTGCCATGCGGCGGGTTTCTCCCAGTGCTACCATCCCTCAAAACACGTCAATATTGCGACCCCGGTCCGGGCATCCACAAGATGCCGAGGCCAACAAGTTTTGGTGATCCCAAACAGGGTGGAGGAGTACACATAATGAATGCCCCGCTAGACGCTGGTCAGCGAGCCTCGCTCGATGCCGCGCTAAATTCCGTCACGCTCGACGACAAATACACGCTCGAACGCGGTCGCGCGTACATGAGCGGTATTCAGGCGCTCGTGCGTCTGCCGATGCTGCAGCAGGAGCGCGACAAGGCTGCAGGGCTGAATACCGCCGGTTTCATTTCCGGCTATCGCGGGTCTCCGCTTGGCGGTCTCGACCAGTCGCTGTGGAAGGCGAAGCAGCACCTCGCCGCACACCAGGTCGTGTTCCAGCCCGGCGTCAACGAAGACCTCGCCGCCACCGCGGTGTGGGGCTCGCAACAGGTCAATCTGTATCCGAACGCCAAATACGATGGCGTGTTCTCGATGTGGTACGGCAAGGGGCCCGGCGTCGACCGCTCGGGCGACGTCCTGAAGCACGGCAATTCGGCCGGGTCGGCGCAACATGGCGGCGTGCTCGTGCTCGCCGGCGACGACCATGCCGCCAAGTCCTCGACGCTCGCGCATCAGTCCGAACACATGTTCAAGGCGTGCGGCCTGCCGGTGCTGTTCCCGTCGAACGTGCAGGAATATCTCGACTTCGGCCTGCACGGCTGGGCGATGAGCCGCTATTCCGGCCTGTGGGTCGCCATGAAGTGCGTGACCGACGTGGTGGAATCGTCGGCTTCGGTGGATATCGATCCGCATCGCACGAAGATCGTCTTGCCGGAAGACTTCGTCATGCCCGACGGCGGCCTGAATATCCGCTGGCCCGATCCGCCGCTGGTGCAGGAAGCGCGTCTGCTCGACTACAAGTGGTACGCCGCGCTCGCCTACGTCCGCGCCAACAAGCTCGACCGCGTGGAGATCGACTCGCAGAACGCGCGCTTCGGCATCATGACCGGCGGCAAGGCCTATCTCGACGTACGTCAGGCGCTGACCGACCTCGGCCTCGACGACGAAACCTGTTCGCGCATCGGCATTCGCCTCTATAAGGTGGGCTGCGTGTGGCCGCTCGAAGCGCAAGGCGCGCACGCGTTTGCCCGCGGCCTCGAAGAAATTCTGGTGGTCGAGGAAAAGCGTCAGATTCTCGAGTACGCGATCAAGGAAGAGCTGTACAACTGGCCCGACGCACAGCGTCCGCGCGTGTTCGGCAAGTTCGACGAGAAGGACGGCGCGGGCGGCGAATGGTCGGTGCCGATGGGCAACTGGCTGCTGCCGGCGCACTACGAGCTGTCGCCGGCAATCATCGCCAAGGCGATCGCCACGCGTCTGGACAAGTTCGACCTGCCGTCCGACGTGCGCGCGCGCATCGCCATGCGGATTGCCGTGATCGAAGCGAAGGAAAAGGCCTTGGCCCGGCCGCGCGTGGAAGTGGAGCGCAAGCCGTGGTTCTGCTCCGGCTGTCCGCACAACACGTCGACCAACGTGCCGGAAGGTTCGCGCGCGATGGCCGGCATTGGCTGCCACTACATGACCGTGTGGATGGACCGCAGCACCAGCACTTTCAGCCAGATGGGCGGTGAAGGCGTCGCGTGGATCGGCCAGGCGCCGTTCACCAACGACAAGCACGTGTTCGCCAACCTCGGCGACGGCACCTACTTCCACTCGGGGCTGCTGGCGATTCGCGCGGCGATCGCGTCGAAGGCGAACATCACCTACAAGATTCTCTACAACGACGCCGTGGCGATGACGGGCGGCCAGCCGGTCGACGGCGTGCTGACCGTGCCGCAGATCACGCATCAACTCGCCGCCGAGGGCGCGACGAAGATCGTGATCGTCACCGACGAGCCGGAGAAGTACAACGCAAACGTCGGTCTTGCGCCGGGTATCACAATCCATCACCGCGACCAGCTCGACGACGTGCAGCGCGCGCTGCGCGACATTGCCGGCACGTCGATCCTGATCTACGACCAGACCTGCGCCACCGAAAAACGCCGCCGCCGCAAACGCGGCACCTATCCGGATCCGGCGCGCCGTGTGGTGATCAACGAAGCCGTCTGCGAAGGCTGCGGCGACTGCTCGGCGAAGTCGAACTGTCTGTCGGTCGAGCCGCTCGATACCGAATACGGCACCAAGCGCCAGATCAACCAGTCCACCTGCAACAAGGATTTCTCGTGCGTGAACGGCTTTTGTCCGAGCTTCGTCTCGGTCGAAGGCGGACAGCTGCGCAAGCCCAAAGCGTCGTCAGGCGCGACGGCCGATGCCATGCCGCCGGTGCCGGCGCCCGAGTTGCCGTCGATCGAGCGGCCGTATGGCGTGCTCGTGACTGGTGTGGGCGGCACAGGCGTCGTGACGATCGGCGCGCTGCTTGGTATGGCGGCCCACCTCGAGAACAAGGGTGTGACAGTGCTGGACGTGACCGGCCTCGCGCAGAAGGGCGGCGCCGTGATGAGCCACGTGCAGATCGCGAAGCAACCCGGCGACATCCACGCGACACGTATCGCCATGGGTGAAGCGAGTCTGGTGATCGGTTGCGACGCCATCGTCACGGCCAGCGACGAATGCGTCTCGCGGATGCAGGTGGGACGCACGCGCGTCGTGCTGAACAGCGCGCATACGCCGACCGCCGCTTTCATCAAGAACCCGAACTGGCAATTCCCCGGCGCCGACGCGGAGTCCGACGTGCGTCTGGGTGCGGGCGACACCGGGGTCGATGCAATCGACGCCAATCATTTTGCCGTCGCGCTACTCGGCGATGCGATTTACACGAACCCGTTCGTGCTGGGCTATGCGTGGCAAAAAGGCTGGGTGCCGCTGCTGTACGAATCGCTGATGCGCGCGATCGAACTGAACGCGGTGCAGGTCGAGAAAAACCGCGCGGCCTTCGAATGGGGCCGCCGTGCCGCACACGACCTCGCGTCGGTGCGCAAGCTCGCGCAGTCGCAGGGGCGCAGCGGCGCTGCTGCTGAAACGACCACCAGCAAGATCATCTCGCTGCATACGCCGAAGGCACTCGACACGCTGATCGACAAGCGCGCCGAGTATCTCACCGCATGGCAGGACGACGCCTACGCGGCGCGCTATCGCGAACTCGTGGCGCAGGTGCGGGTGGCGGAATCGGCGCTCGACATGGGCGACGGTCAACTGCCGTTGACCGAAGCGGTGGCGAAGAACCTGCATAAGCTGATGGCCTACAAGGACGAGTACGAAGTTGCACGCCTGTACGCCGATCCCGCGTTCATCGAAAAACTGAAGGCGAGTTTCGAGGGCGACTGGAAGGTCAACCTTCACCTTGCACCGCCGGCTTTCTCGAAGAAGGACGCGCACGGTCATCTGATCAAAAAGAAGTACGGACCGTGGATCCTCAGCGCCATGCGCGTGCTCGCGAAGCTCAAGTTCCTGCGCGGCACCGCGTTCGATGTGTTCGGCAAGACGGAGGAACGTCGCACCGAGCGGGCGCTGATCGGCGAGTACGAGGCGCTGGTGCGTGAAGTGATCGGCGGGTTGAGCGCGCAAAAGCACGCCTTGGCCGTCGAACTCGCGAACCTGCCTGACGGTATCCGTGGCTACGGACACGTGAAGGAAAACAACCTGAAGGGCGTGCGCGTGAAGTGGCAGGGCTTGCTGGCTCGCTGGCGCTCCCCGCAAGGCGATCAGGCACAGCACGCGGCCTGATCGGCGATTACCCTCGCGGTTTGACGATGCGGTAGATGGAAATGGAAAAGGCGGCTGCCCGTAAGGACAGCCGCCTTTTTTGCATGTGACCTACGCACACGACTCATGCGCGGGAACGGGCGGCACTGCTGCCCACCACGAACAACACCCGTTCCCGTTCCGTGGCGTTTTTGCTTGCCGTCTGCAAGCGCCGCAACGCGACGCTACCTGCATCAGATGCAATAGGAAGCGTTACTCCGCGTTCACCCGCACCCGCGCATTGGCCGAGGCCACTGCCGTCATGTTGATGATCCGGCGCACGGTTGCCGCCGGCGTCAGGATATGTACCGGCTTCTCCGAACCGAGCAGGAACGGCCCCACCGTCACGCCTTCGCCGCCGATCATCTTCAGCAGGTTGTACGTGATGTTCGCGGCTTCCACGTTCGGCATGATCAGCAGGTTCGCCTCGCCCGTGAGCTTCGTGCCCGGGAACGCCGCCTTGCGGACCATCTCCGACAACGCGGCATCGCCGTGCATCTCACCGTCGATTTCGAGCTCAGGCGCACGTTGCACGATCAGCTTGCGTGCTTCGGCCATCCGTTGCGACGAAGCCGACGGCACGCTGCCGAAGTTCGAGTTCGACAGCAGCGCGACCTTCGGCGTAATGCCGAACTTCTCGATCTCGCTGGCGGCCAGTACCGTCATGTCGGCGAGCTGCTCTGCGGTCGGCACTTCGTTGATGTACGTATCGCAGATGAAGAGATTGCGGCCCGGCAGCATCAGCAGATTCATCGCCGCCAGGTTCTGCACGTTTTCGGCCTTGCCGAGCACCTGGTCGACGAACTTCAGATGGCTTTGGTACGTGTCGATCATCCCGCAGATCATGCCGTCCGCGTCACCCAGACGCACGAGGATCGCGCCGATCAGCGTGTTGAACTTGCGTAGCGCCGCCTTCGCGACTTCCGGCGTGACGCCTTCGCGCGCGCCGATCTCGTGGTATTCCTGCCAGCACTTCTGATAACGCGGATCGTCTTCCGGATTGACGATCTCGAAGTCCTCGCCGCACTTGAGCTTCGAGCCCATCTTCTTCAGACGCATGTCGATCACTGCCGGACGGCCGACGAGAATCGGCTTGGCGATCTTCTCCAGCAATACGAACTGCGCCGCGCGCAGCACGCGCTCGTCCTCGCCTTCCGCAAACACGATGCGCGCCGGCGCCGACTTCGCCGCGGCGAACACCGGACGCATCACCATGCCGGTACGGTAGACGGTGGTGCCGAGTTCTTCGCGGTAGGCTTCCATGTCCTTGATCGGACGGGTCGCCACGCCGGAGTCCATCGCGGCCTGCGCGACGGCCGGCGCGATCTTGATGATCAGGCGCGGGTCGAACGGCTTCGGGATCAGGTAGTCCGGGCCGAACTCGAGCGTGTGGCCTTCGTAGGCCTTCGCCACTTCGTCGCCCTGGTCGGTTTCTTCGGCCAGTTCCGCGATGGCGCGCACGCAGGCGAGCTTCATCTCTTCCGTGATGGTGGTCGCGCCCACGTCGAGCGCGCCGCGGAAGATGAACGGGAAACACAGCACGTTGTTGACCTGGTTCGGATAGTCCGAACGGCCCGTGGCGATGATCGCGTCCGGGCGCACCTTCTTCGCTTCTTCCGGACGGATTTCCGGTTCTGGATTCGCCAGTGCGAGGATCAGCGGCTGGGTGCCCATCTCCACCACCATTTCCGGCTTCAGCACGCCCGCGCTCGAGCAGCCGAGGAACACGTCGGCGCCGCGAATCGCGTCGCCGAGCGTACGCGCATCGGTGTTCGCCGCGTAGCGCTCCTTCGACGGATCCAGATTGCCGCGCCCTTCGTAAATCACGCCTTTCGAATCCGCGACCAGCACGTTCTTCTTCGAGAGGCCCAGGTGCACCAGCAGGTCCAGACAGGCAATTGCCGCAGCGCCTGCGCCCGAGCAAACGAGCTTCACTTCTTCGAGCTTCTTGCCGACCACCTTCAGGCCGTTCAGGATCGCCGCCGAAGCGATGATCGCGGTACCGTGCTGGTCATCGTGGAAGACCGGAATCTTCATGCGCTCGCGCAGCTTCTTCTCGATGTAGAAACATTCCGGCGCCTTGATGTCTTCCAGGTTGATGCCGCCCAAGGTCGGCTCGAGCATCGCAATGGCTTCGACCAGCTTGTCCGGATCCGTCTCGGACAGTTCGATGTCGAACACGTCGATACCGGCGAACTTCTTGAACAGACACCCCTTGCCTTCCATCACGGGCTTGGCCGCGAGCGGGCCAATGTTGCCGAGACCGAGCACGGCGGTGCCGTTCGTGATCACGCCCACGAGGTTGCCGCGCGAGGTGTATTTTTGCGCGTCGAGCGGTTCCTCGTAGATCGCCATGCAGGCTGCGGCGACACCCGGCGAGTACGCGAGCGACAGGTCGAGCTGGTTCGACAGAGGCTTGGTCGGCGTGACCGAAATCTTGCCGGGCTTCGGATTCTGGTGATACGCGAGAGCGCTTTGCTTCAGTTGTTCGTCCATTTTTTGGCCTGCGAGACGTAAGTAAATTGGGCGCGGCCCGCTTGGGCCCGGCCCAGCGTGCCGTGTGCCTCGCTTGCATGAATCGAATGGGTAATCGACTGCAGCGGTTCTCGCTTGCGCCGGTTAGGCGCCGCGTCGAACCTGAGCGGTTGGCAAGACGGCACAGAGCTTTTGCGGGGGAGTTAGTGTACACCCCGCATGGGCCATTACGCGTGACCTTTAGATGCGCTAACCATCGGCGAAACAAGGACTTGATCGCGCACGGCGCAGGTCGCCGCAATGCTGCGGCGCGTCATCGCACAGCGGTGTCCGGCGCTGTCACGACAGTTCGCACAGGCGTGAAGCGGATCACTCAGTCGAGTGCGGCGCCACGACGTTCGGGGATCAGGAAAAGCGTCGCGAGAATGTCGAGGAGGTAGATCGAGGCAAGCAGCGCGAGCGCGGCGCCGAACGAATACCGCGCCGCCAGCGCACCGACCACGACCGGCCCAAAACCGCCCACGGCACGCCCGATGTTGAACAGAACATTTTGCGCAGTGGCCCGCGCCTCGGTGGGATACAACTCGGAAATCAGCGCGCCGTAACCGCCGATCATGCCGTTGACGAACACGCCCATCACGGCGCCGCCGATCAACAGCGCGAACGGCGTACTCAGGTGTGCGTAGACAAACACCATCACGACCGCGCCCGCCTGATAGAACAGGAAGGTCGGCTTGCGGCCAAAGCGGTCGGCTGCGATGCCGAACAGCCAGATGCCGAGGCCCATGCCGAGCACCGTCACGGAGGTCCACAAGCCGGATTTGGTCAGCGAATAGCCGAAGGTTTTAGACAGATAGCTGGGCAGCCAGATCATCAGGCCGTAGTAGCCGAAGTTCTGCACCGAACAGAGAATCGCCACACCGACGCTCACGCGCGCGGTGCGTGCGTCGGCCACGAGACGCCTGAGCGGCAGCTTGCGTGCGGCGCCGCCTTGTCCCGCGTGCCGCGTATGCCGCGCGTGTTCCGCACGCTCGACGAACAATGCCGGCTCCTCGACGCGTCGCCGCACGACGAACGACACCACCGCGGGCACGAGTCCCAGCGCGAACATGCCGCGCCAGCCGATGATCGGCAACAGCAGCGGCGTCAGCAGTGCGGCGGCCAGCACGCCCAGTTGCCAGCCGAGCCCCACGTACGACGACACCCGCGCCCGCTGCGACGCCGGCCAGGCCTCCGCGACGAGCGTCATGCCAATGCCGAACTCCCCGCCGAGTCCGAGACCGGCAACGGTCCGGTAAGCGAGCAGATCCGTATAGCCCTGCGCCAGCGCGCACAGACCGGTGAACACCGCGAAGATCAGGATGGTCCACGTGAGCATCCGAACCCGGCCGAAGTAGTCGCTCAACACGCCGAAGACGATGCCGCCCGCCACCGCGCCGATCAGCGTCCAGGTGACGAGCGAGCCCGCCTGGGCGGAGGAAAGATGCAGGTCCGCGGCGATGACCGGCAGCATGAAGCCGAGGATCAGCAGGTCGAAGCCGTCCATCGCGTAGCCGAGCACCGCCGCGAGCAGGGCACGGCCGGCATAGCCGCGTTGCGCGCTCGCGCGGGAGGTGGGGGAAGTAGAGGCGACAGTCATCGAAAGCATCCCGTAGGGCGCGGCTGCGGTGACGATATCGGCGCCGGGGCCGCCCGCCCCTGAAAATTCGCGTGAGTGTAATCGGCGCCCGCCGGGGCCACAAGCAAGCCAAAAAAGGCGGTCGCGCCGGAGCGGCGCCGTCGCTATAGCCGTCATTAAGGGTTTTCACGCGCGACAGCCTCCTCGGAAGTGTCCGAATCGGGTAAAATGTCGGGCTACGCGCGTAGCAAAACCGGCCTGCACTCCACTGACCGGCTGCGTGTTCCGCCCATCAGGCGCGGAATGCCCCGCTTGCTGCGCCACCGGGCCGCTGCGCCCGCGCCCTCCCCGCTCTCACCCAAGGATCCGCCCATGACAGGCTTCGATCGCCAGACGATCTCCGACACGACCGCCAAGATGCTGCTGGAAGTGCAAGCAGTTCACTTCAACGCGGAAAAACCGTACATCTTCACGTCCGGCTGGGCGAGCCCGGTGTATATCGACTGCCGCAAGCTGATCTCGTATCCGCGCGTGCGCCGCGGCCTGATGGAAATGGCCGAAGCCACCATCCTGCGCGACGTCGGCTATGAGCAGATCGACGCGGTCGCCGGTGGCGAAACCGCCGGCATCCCGTTCGCGGCATGGCTCTCCGACCGCCTGATGGTGCCGATGCAATACGTGCGCAAGAAGCCGAAGGGTTTCGGCCGTAACGCGCAGATCGAAGGTCTGCTGACGGAAGGCCAGCGCGTGCTGCTGGTGGAAGACCTCACCACCGACAGCCGCAGCAAGATCAACTTCATCAACGCGCTGCGCACCGCCGGCGCGACGGTGAACCACTGCTTCGTGCTGTTCCACTACAACATCTTCAAGGAAAGCGTGTCGGTGCTGAAAGACATTGATGTCGATCTGCACGCGCTCGCCACCTGGTGGGACGTGCTGCGCGTCGCCAAGGAAAACAGCTACTTCGACACGAAGACGCTCGACGAAGTCGAAAAATTCCTGCACGCGCCGGCCGAGTGGTCGGCTGCGCACGGCGGCGCGACCGCGTCGCCGCAGTAAGCTCGCCTTAATCGACTGAGTCTGGACCGTCGAACGCGGTCCGATCCCAGTCCGGATGGCTGACGTTAAAAAGGGCTGCCTGTCGGCACGACAGGCAGCCCTTTTTCCATCCGTCACACGCACGCGGCCGGAACACAGCCGCGGACCGCGTCAGGGTAAATCGCCCTGCTCCCCTACCGAATACGACGACAGATTCAGCAAACCATTGCTTTGCGCGTATTGAAACAGTTCGGAATCGCGATCAATGCCGAGCTTGCGCATGGCAGTGTTCTTCTGCGTGCTGATGGTCTTGATACTGCGGTTCAACTGTTCCGAGATTTCCTTGATGGTCATGCCGGACACAAACAGCCGCACCACCTCCAGTTCGCGCTTCGACAGAATCACCTCGTCGCTCTTGCCGCCCGCATTCATGCGCAACGTGTCGAGCGAGGCCTTGACCGACGGACTCATGTATTCGAGATTGCGGCTGACGTGCTGAACCGCGAGTCCGATATGACTCAGGTCGTCCGCCTTGTTGACGACCGACGTGACCCCGAGTTCGCTCAGCCGCTTGAGCAGCGCCGCATTCTCGAGCATCGTCAATACGACGATTGGCAGAGTAGGAAAATTACGACGCAAATAGCCGATGAGGGGCAAGCCGTCGCCGTACTGTCCGCCGGGCATTGCCAGATCGGTTACCAGCACGTCGCAAGGGACGGTCTGCAACACCTTGATGAGTTCAGTTGACTGGCGTGCGCGCGCAACCACCTGAATGCCGGGGAATTTGAGCAGCGCGTGCTCCGCGCCGAACAAAATCACCGGATGATCATCGGCCACGACCACCCTGACTGGATCTGGCATTGCTCTCCCTTTGCCTGATAACACGCTCTCCAAAACCTCAGCCATGCGTCATTCTTGAATTGTAGGTTCCAGGTTGCAAATGTGTGAACTTGCTTGCGGCCCGGCTCACGGGCGCAATTCATCTGACTATAGCCCATTTCCTGGCGGCTCGGCCCGTCAGAGCGTGGCGCGAAATCCCACAAAGCAAATGTTAGATGCCATTCGACCGCGGGGCACAAAATAGGGACAATAATGATCGTGAGGATGATGGTTCACCGATCCGCGCAAGAACCTTGCATGGGATCGGAGTAAGCGCTAAAGCGCTCACTCCGTTCGACAAAGGAGAATCGGCACATGCGCTCGCGTTGCCTGGTCGTTTCGTTTGCTTCGCCCCGTACCCGAACACCGTCTTTCGCCATTGCGTTGCTCAGCCTCGCGCTCGCCGTCGCGCATGGGCCACGTGCGCTCGCCGAGGGTCCGTTTACGCTGACGAGCACAAGCTTGCGCGATGGCGGCACCGTCGACGCCGCCCAGGTTTTCGACCAGGACGATTGCAAGGGCAGCAACCGCTCGCCGCAATTGTCCTGGCATGACGCGCCACAAGGCACGCGCAGTTTTGCGGTCACCATCTTCGACCCCGATGCACCCGGCCCCGGCTGGTGGCACTGGGCGGTAGCGCAGATCCCGGCCAACATCGACCGATTGCCCGAGAATGCCAGCGCATCAGGCTACGTGAAGAAGATCGGCGCCGTCGAAGGGCGCAACGACTTCGACATCGACGGCTATGGCGGCCCCTGCCCGCCGGCAGGCAAAGCGCATCGCTATGTGGTCACCGTGTATGCGCTCAACACCACCGATCTTCGGCTCGCCCAAGGCAGGCCGGCGCTGATGTTCGATCATGAGATCGGCACCGCCACCCTCGGCAGTGCGCGAATCGTGGTCAACTACGGACGCTAGGGCGCAGGTTCCACGGCGCCCGTCCTGCTGCTGCGCTCAACCCTCATGGAGAGTCTTATGTCGAAGATTGTCATCGTGTACCACAGCGGCTACGGCCATACGAAGAAGGTCGCCGAGGCCGTGCTTGCCGGCACGCTCGGCGCCGGCGCGGAGGCGAAGCTGCTTGCGGTCGGTGAACTGGACGACGCCGGCTGGGCCGAACTCGACGCCGCCGACGCCATCGTTTTCGGCGCACCGACCTACATGGGCGGCGCTTCCGCCGACTTCAAGAAATTCGCGGATGCCAGTTCGAAAGCGTGGTTCGGCCAGAAGTGGAAAGACAAGATCGCGGCCGGCTTCACCAACTCCGCGACGATGAACGGCGACAAATTCTCCACCATCCAGTACTTCGTCACGCTGGCCATGCAGCACGGCATGATCTGGGCGGGTACCGGCATCATGCCGGCCAATACCAAGGCGGCGACCCGCGACGACCTGAACTACGTGGGCGGCTCTACCGGCCTGCTGACGCAATCGGCCGCCGATGCTTCGCCGGAAGAAGCGCCGCCGTCGGGCGATCTCGAAACGGCGAAGGTATTCGGAGCGCGCATCGTGGCCGTGACGGCGCGCTGGAACGCCGCGCGCTGAGATCGGGCGGCGGGCCTGCTCATGGACGGCTGAAGCACCCAGGTGGTCACCCCTGTGCCATCCTGCGCCACCCAGCGCTGCGAACCCGCCGTCAACGGATGGCATCTGGCGCATAAAACCGTCATCTCAGTGTCATTTCCACGGCGCAACGTCGTTTTTCGACGATGTTTGCGCACACGTGCCGCCATCCGGTCTTAAAATGACGTTCCGGCGCACTCCGGCGCCTCCGTATTCCCGTAAGCCAGTGAGATTGAGATGAGCACGAAAGTATTTGTCGACGGACAGGAAGGTACGACCGGCCTGAAGATTTTCGAATACCTGTCGCAACGCGCCGACGTAGAGATCCTGCGTATCGAGGAAGCGAAGCGCAAGGACCTCGAGGAGCGTCGTCGTCTCATCAACGCGTCGGACGTCACGTTCCTGTGCCTGCCGGATGTCGCGTCGCGCGAATCGGCGTCGCTCGTTGCGAACGACCACACCGTGCTGATCGACGCGAGCACCGCGTTCCGGACCAGCGCCGACTGGGCGTACGGCTTGCCGGAACTGGCCCGCTCGCAACGCGAGCGCCTGCGTACCGCCAAGCGCATCGCCGTGCCCGGCTGTCACGCCTCGGCCTTCGTGCTGGCCATGCGGCCGTTGGTCGAAGCCGGCGTGGTTGCGCCGGAGTTCGCCGCGCACAGCTATTCGATCACCGGCTACAGCGGCGGCGGCAAGAAGATGATTGCGGACTACGAAGCAGGCGGCAACGACAGGCTGAAGAGCCCGCGCCCCTACGCGCTGGGTCTCACGCACAAGCACCTGCCGGAGATGGCGGCTCACACCGGTCTGAAGTCGGCACCGGTGTTCACGCCGATCGTCGGCGACTTCTACAAGGGTCTCGCCGTCACCACTTACTTCTCGCCGAACCAGTTGGCGAAGAAGGCCACGCCGCAAGACGTGCTCGCGCTGTTCGCCGAGTACTACGCGGGTGAAGCGTTCGTGCGCGTCGCCCCGTTCGATGCCGAAGCGAACCTCGACGGCGGCTTCTTCGACGTGCAGGCCAACAACGACACCAACCGCGTCGACCTGTTCGTATTCGGCAGCGAAGAGCGCTTTGTCACCGTCGCGCGTCTCGACAATCTGGGCAAGGGCGCCTCGGGTGCCGCCATCCAGTGCATGAACCTCGCGATCGGCACCGCCGAAGACAGCGGATTGAAACGCTAATCCCGTTCCGCCCGGCGGCGCTTTGCCGTCATTCAATCAAAAAGCCGGTTTTCATAAACCGGCTTTTTTTCGTTTCAAATACCCGCTTTAAAAGTCTCATTCCGCATACCTAATTAGTACTAGTCCCAATTACTTCTAAACGGAACCTTGCCGTTATACAGCGATCGGTAAATCGTTCACCATGACGATTCAGCCTGCATAGATTGCCGCCTGGGGAAACACCCGATTCTTTCACGAACGGTCGTTCGCAGATGATAGAGCCATTTTGCTCCAAGGCTTGACAGGCAAGCGTGTGCGGCGAAGCAACGCTGCAGCTCCCTCACCCGAAAAATCGTTTTTTGTTTAAAAGGCTCGCCAACCTCACGGTAGCAAGAGTCGCACGTTTCAGAGGCTGTTTGAATCGGTCTTTTTAGACGGTTCTGTCAATTGACAGCCCTGAAGCGTGCAGCGAAATTACTTCGCACAATTACACGAAAGGGAGACAGCAGCATGTGGGACGCCATAAACAGAGGCCTCGCATTGGCCCTTATCACCGCTCCATTGTTAATCGCCTGCGGCGGCGGCAGCGCCAGCAATCCGAGTGCGGTCAATGCACCGCAATGTTCCGGATCGAGTTGCACCGGGCAGGGCGCGCCGACCTCGGGTACGGTGGCGTCGCTGTGTCCCGCGACGGCGGATATCGGCAACACCACGTATCTGGGCGGCGCCGGCAGCGGCGAAGTGGTGAGCCTGAACATCAACGCCACGGCCATGACGTACACGCTGTCGTGGCTCGAATCCCCCATTCCGCTGGCGACCGGCACCGTGTCGCCGACCCGCGCGGGCGTGCAGATCACCGGCCCGGTTGCGCATCCGCCTACCGGCGCCCTGCCGACCGCCGAGCAGATACGCTGCGCGTTCGTGCTGGAGCCGGGCACCGGCTCGGGACCCAACGGTACCTACAGCACCTCGGCTAATTTCAACGCCGCCAATCCGCCGACGATCTTCGTGGGTCTCGGCGTGGCAGGCGGCGGCATTCCGGGCGCGACGGTGCAGTTCAGCGGGGTCCTGACCGGCATCGGCGCCGTGGATAACCGTCACTTCGACTTTTACCCGTTCCTCGCCTTCGCCAACACCACCACGGATATCACAAAGCTGCCGGGGACCTATAACGGCCTGCTCTACCACCTGACGCCATCCGGTAATTCGGGCAACTACGCGACCGTCGGCACGAGCACTATCGAAACCTTCGATTCCACCGGCGCCTGCACATCCACCCAAAGCACTTCGGGCTTCTCGCCCAATGCAGGCGGCTGCCTGACCACCGGCAATCCGTACACGCTCGACAGCAACGGCTATTTCGACAGCACCGCAGCGCCGCAGATCATTACCCAGACCTTGCCGACTGGCAAATCGGGCGTCGCGCACATGATCCTCGGCCAGTTGAACGGCGCAACCATCCCGCTCGTCGTGCGTACCGGCAACGTCAATATCGGCGCCCTGCAGGTCGACGACGAATCCGGCATCGCCATGCTCGCGCCGGCCACGGCGCTGGCCTCGGGCGGCTTCGATGGCGGCTATGTCGGCGCGGATTCGAACTTCGACTACACCGCGACGCTGATCAACGGAGCCAGCGGCACCTTCGTCAATCCGGGAACGTCGAGCGCCGAGGACGGCTTCAGCCTGACTTACGGCGTCGCGGCGAGCCCGGGTCTGGTCGGCGTCACGGCCCAGACGACCAGCGGGACCACGGCGAGCGGCTTTGCGATAGCCGGAGGCGGCCTGTACGCGATCCTCATCCAGGGCGAGGAAAACAACGGGGTGGCATCGACTTCGGCCATTTCGGGGACGGCGGAGAGCCCGTACTTCGGCATCGGCGCACAGGTCAACAAGTAAAAGAGACGCAGCGGGATCGAGGGATGGCCGGACCGGGAGCCGGCCATCGACAACGAGAACATTCAGGAGAGGGCAGTATGAAATGGAAATTCCTTGCGGCACTGGCTTTGACAGCGCCGCTGGTGACAGCATGCGGCGGCGGCGGCAACACGCCGCCGGCACCGGCTCCGGCAGCCCTGTGTCCGACCACGCTTGACTACAGCACGGTCTACACGGGCGGCGGCGGCGACGGCGAACTCGCCAAGCTGCAGATCGACACCACCAAGATGACCTGGCAGATCACCTATGTCGAATCGCCAGTTCCAGCGACCACGGGCACCGTCACGCCCACGCGCGCGGGCACGACCGTCAGCGGCTCGCTGACCCAGGAAACCGGTCTGCCGACCGCCAAGCTCAACCAGTGCGCGTATCAGTTGAACGGCGCCAGCCTCGACCCGACCCGTCCGGCGCGCGTCTTCATCGGCGAAGGCGTCGCGGGCGGCACGATCCCCGGTGCGCAGATTCAGTTCGGTGGTGTGCTCGGCGTGGGCGCCGTGCCCGACACGACGTTCCCGTACTACCCGTTCATCGGCTTCTCGTCGATCGAAACGAACATCGCGAACGTGGCCGGCACCTACAACCAGCTCGGCTATCACCAGATTCCGTCGCAGAACTTCCTGCCGGTCTCGGTGGACACGAAGATCACCATCAACAGCGACGGTACCTGGACCGAGTGCGACAACAGCGGCATCAACGCCGGCAAGTGCCAGCAGCCCGGAACCAACCTCGTGCAGTCGTCGGACGGCAGCGGCGCGTTCGAAACCGACAACTTCCAGGGGCAGGCCAAAGCCACCCTCGCCACGACCCCGGCGGCCAAGGGCTTCATGATCGTCGGCAAGTTGCGCGGCCAGTTGGTGCCGATCCTGGTGCGCACCGGCGTCGCCAATCCGGCGGCCTTGCTGGCGGACGACGAATCGGGCATTTCGATTCTCGCGCCACAGTCGACGATCGCGGTGAACTCGCAGAACGGTGAGTACATCGGCGTGGACAGCCAGTTCGACTACCGCACGACGGCGCTTGAAGGCACCGAGGCCACGCTGCTCGATCCGTTCAACGCGTCGCAGGCTTCGCTCGCGACGGCGCTGAATCTCGACTTCACCGAGACGGTGCCGGGCGAAGTGACGACGACCCACGTGGGCGCATCGACGGGCACGACGCCGACCGGAAAGATGATCTTCACGGGTGGTGTGTTCGGCTACCTGGATCTGACGACGCCCGCATCGCCCTACTTCACGATCGGCGCATTCGTTCAGTAATGGACGCAGCGAACCCTGTCACCACGTAACGAGGCAACCGCTCCCCGGCTGCGGCATCCGCAGCGGCCGGGGTCTGCCCAGAGCGCGACGTCCACGCGGGAATCGAACCCCGCCGACGCGCGCAGCAGGCATGCCCGCCCCAGGAGGAAGGTCATGAAAAGAATATTTATCGCGGCGCTGGCCACGTGCCTGTCGCTCAGCGCCCACGCCCAGCAGGCGGGCGACAACGTCGCCGTGCTCGGCTGGTTCCACGTCGCGCCGCAAGACTCGAGTTCGGCGCTGACCACCAACGTCGCGCCGACGCCGATCAACACGCCGCTGCGCCTGCCGAACTCATTCACCTCGGCCGGCACCGGTCTGTCGACCAACAACGCGGACACGGTCGGCCTCGTCTTCAGCCACTTCCTGACCGACCACATTGCGATTACCTCGGTTGCGGGCGTGCCGCCGGTGTTCAAGGTCTACGGTCACGGCACGATCATGCCGCCCGGGCCGGCCGGCGCGCTCGGCAGTCAGAATCTGGGCGACCCGTCGAGCAATCCGATCATCAAGAGCGTGCGCCAGTGGAGCCCGGCGGCGATCCTGCAGTACTACTTCAACCAGCCGACCGCCAAGTTCCGCCCGTTCGTGGGTGTCGGGGTGTCGTACAACTGGTTTTCCGACATCCAGTTGAATCCGAACTTCGTGACGTCGACGCAGAACAATCTCGGCTCGGTGCTGGCCGCCGGCGCAGGCAAACCGGGCACCACCCAGGTGTCGGCGAAGGCTTCGTCGTCCTGGCAACCGGTGTTCAACGCGGGCGCGGAGTACAACATTACGAATCACTGGGGTCTGGTGGCCTCGATCACCTATATCCCGCTGAAGACCACCTCGTCGGTGATCGTCAAGGCAGCGGACGGTACGGAACTCGCGGTGAGCAAGGCGGAACTGAAGGCCGACCCGATCATCTCGTTCCTGGCCGTTTCGTATAAGTTTTGATGCGCGCCGGCAATGCTACCGGGACGGATCGGGGTATGGCGGCAAGTGGGGGAAACGCAGGACGAAAAAAAGCCCGCCTACTTGGGCGGGCTGAATCCATATCAGAGGAGACATGGAGGAGACAAGACAAATACTAGCAAACCGCTTGGTGCGGCGCAACATGATAATTAGGGTAGACCCTCAACGTTGCGTTTACACAACGGCCCAATCTGCCGCTAGCGGCGCACCAGCGCCATCATCGCGCCGAAGCCGACGAACACGCCACCCGTCAGACGATTGAACGCCTTGGCGACACTGCGGCTCTTCAGCCTGGCGCCGATACGGGTGCCGAAGCCGGCATAAACCAGATACCAGCTCACTTCGATGACCGCGAAGGTGGCGACAAGCACACCGAACTGCGGCAGCGTCGGGCGGCTCGCGTCGATGAACTGCGGCAGCAGGGCAGCGGCGAACAGAATCGCCTTGGGATTGCTGCCGGTCACCAGAAAACCGTTGCGAAAGAGCGCAAAACGCGAGCGCGCCGGTTTCGCGGCGAGCATGTCGGCATCGTGCACCGGAGCCTCGTCGGCGGGCGCGCGCCACGACTTGACGCCCAGATAGACCAGATACGCGGCGCCGATCATGCGTAGCCCGTTGAACATGGCCGGCCACGCTTCGAGGAACACGCCCAGCCCGGCCGCCGATACCGACAGCATCAGCACCAGCGCCGACAGGCAGCCGGCCATCGTCGCGCTCGAACGGCGCAGCCCGTGCTGCGCGCCGTGGGTCATGACGAGCAACATGTTCGGACCGGGAATGGCGGAAACGACGAAGACGGTAGCAACGAACAGCCACCAGGTATGCAGGCTCATGATCGACACGGTGAGGAAAGGGCGGGACAGGCATTATGCCCGCCCGCGGCCTGCGCTGCGGTCTCCGGGTTCAACCAGCCCCCGCCGCGCGCACCGTCGACGCGCCCTCAACTTGCCCTCAACGCCCGGCGCGGCGCGCCGACACCTGCCCGAGCACCGCGAAGTCTTTCTCGCCGTCGCCGTGGGCGATCGCTTCGATCAGGCTATCGCGCACGACGCTCGCCACCGGCAGCGGCGTCGACACCGCATCGGCCGCGGCCAGCGCGAGGCGCACGTCCTTCAGGCCCAGACGCGCCTTGAAGAGCGCCGGCTCATAGCGCCGTTCCGCGATCATCTTGCCGTAGCCCTGATAGACCGGGCCGGGGAACAGACCGGCCGTGATCACGTCGAGAAAATCCTGCATCGCGACGCCATGCCCCGTCACCAGGCTTGCCGCCTCGCCGAGCGTTTCAACTGCCGCCGCGAGCATGAAATTCGCCGCGAGCTTCATGACATTCGCCTGTTGCGGCAGCGATCCGATGCGCCACGTTTTCTGGCCGATCACGTCGAATACCGGTTGCACCCGGTCGATCGCCTCGGCCGGACCGCCGGCGACAATGGTCAGCTTGCCCGCTGCCGCGACGTCCGGGCGTCCGAGCACCGGCGCGGCCACGTAGTGCAACCCGCGCAATGCGTGCGCGTGGGCCAGTTCTTCGGCCAGCGCGACGGAAATCGTCGCCATGTTCACGTGAATCAACCCGCGCGGGGCGTGTTCCAGCAACTGGGCGTCGATCACCGCGCGCAGCGCTGCGTCGTCGGCGAGCATCGAAAACACCGCGTCGCCGCTGAACGCTTCGGCCGGCGAACTCACGACCCTGGCGCCGGCGGCGGCCAGCGGCTCGGCGCGTTGCGGCGAACGGTTCCAGACCCGCACCGTGTGGCCGGCTTTCAGCATGTTCTGAACCATAGCGACGCCCATCTCGCCAAGACCGATAAAACCGATGTCCATCTCTTGCTCCCATCTTCAAAGGAACCGGAAGTAAAGCACAGCCCTGTGACACGCGCAGCCAGCGCGCCACAGGACACGGTGCCATACTGGCACGATGGTCACCGCGACATTCCGCTTCTATGAGGAGCTGAACGATTTTCTCGCCCGGCCGCTGCGCCGGCGCGCGTTCAGTTGCGTCTGCGCGCATGCCGCGACCGCCAAGCACATGATCGAGGCGCTCGGCGTGCCGCAC
Source organism: Paraburkholderia sp. GAS38 (assembly GCF_050434965.1). NCBI lineage: Bacteria > Pseudomonadati > Pseudomonadota > Betaproteobacteria > Burkholderiales > Burkholderiaceae > Paraburkholderia > Paraburkholderia sp. GAS38. The sequence goes on from NZ_JBNDJO010000012.1 coordinate 31,472, forward strand.
ACGGAAGTCGAGTTGATTCTGGTGAACGGCGAGTCGGTCGGCTTCGAACGGCAACTCGCGGACGGCGACCGCGTGGCGGTCTATCCGAAGTTCGAAGCGCTCGATATCCAGCCCTTGCTGCGCGTGCGCGAGCGTCCTTTGCGGGTGATGCGCTTCATCGCCGACGCCCATCTCGGCGGCCTCGCGCAACTGCTGCGGCTCGCGGGCTTCGACACGCTCTACGACAACCACTACCCGGACGCCGACATCGAGGTGCTGGCCGCCGCCGAACACCGCATCGTGCTCACCCGCGACCGCGAGCTGCTCAAACGGCGCACCATCACCCATGGCTGCTACGTGCGCGCGCTCAAACCGAAGGCGCAGTTGCGCGAGATTTTCGACCGGCTGGATCTGGCCGGCAGCGCCCGCCCGTTTCGCCTGTGCCTCACCTGCAACGTGCCGCTGCGGCGCATCGCCAAGGACGAGGTCGCCGGCCGCGCGCCGGAAGGCGTACTCGAGCGTCATACCCAGTTCGTCACCTGCGACGTGTGCCGCCGCGTGTTCTGGGAAGGCACTCACTGGCAGCGCATGCGCGCGTTGATGGACAGCATGGCGGGCGAGCGCGCCGCCCCAGTAGAGACGCCGTTTTGTCCCGCTGAACCCCGCCCCTGACTGGCAGGGCAGCGCGATGCGTACAATGCGGGATTACCTATCAAGCAGAGGCATTCCGTATGGCGATGAAAAAAACCGACCTTGAGAAGAACAAGGCCCTGAAACTGACCAATTCGATGAAGCTGGCGACCGCCGACCGCTTCGGCAAGGCCTCCGCTGCCGCGCCGGTGCTGGACCGCCGCGAACAACGCAGGCTCGACCAGGCGCAAGGACTCGTGCCGTTCGCCTGCAAGCTCAACGCAGATCTCGTCGCCCAGCTACAGGAACGGGCTGCGGCGCATCCCGAAGGCATGACCGGTCTGCTGACCGAGATCGTCAAACGCGGCCTCGCTGCGGACGCGTCGTAAGTCGTCATACCCCACCCGCCTGCGGCCGTCTCCGCTCCCCGAAGCCAATCTCCCGCATCCCATGAAAAAAAGGCCAGAGCGCGAGGCTCTGGCCTTTTTCGTGCAAACCTCAACCGTTCCGGAAGTCCGCGTCAGCCTGTCGGCTGGCTGCGGTGCGAACCGGCGAGGTCCGCGCGGCGGACAAAAGCGCTCGCTTAGTTCTGCGTACCCTTGTCGTTCGTGCCGGCAGCCGATGCGGCCGCCGAAACGCCAGCACGCTTGCCGTGCGTCTTCAGCTTCTTGTGGTGCTTGGCGGGCTTCGCGGTGCTAGCTGCGGCCGGCGCGGCTGCGTCGGATGCCTGTGCGAAAGCTTGAACGGAGACCAGCGCGAGAGCTGCAGTTGCGAGCGAGGCAATGACTTTTTTCATGTGTTAATCCCCAAACCTGAACGACTATGTCAATGTGAATGAATAAGAACAGCATGGTGAAGCAGACATGACGACGCGGCGCCTGGCGGCTCCCCGCGGGGGAGTATCACGCAGCGTAGGGCGTTTGTCATCCCATATCACGCCCTGTGTATTTTCCGGGAGACAGGTTTCTTTCGTTATCCCTTCAGTCGATTTGCGCGTGCGCCTGGCCCAGGCGGGACAGGTCCGCGATCTCCCGATCTAGACGAGATTGCGCAGCAAACTGGCGGTTTCCTGCAGCGTCGGGAGCACCCGCTGCAAGGCGGCCTGGGCCGACTCCCGACCCATCGGCATGCTGACGCTGATGGCCGCTACCACGGAGCCGTGACGGTCGCGCAGCGGCACGGCGACGCCGCGCATGCCGAGTTCGAGCTGTTGATCGGTGACGACGTAGCCGTTACGACGCGCCTCGCCCAGCACGTCACGCAGTTCTTTGACGGTGGAGTAGGTTTGCGGCGTGAAGACCTTGATTTCGTAGGTCGAAAGCCAGTGGTCGATCTCCTCGGGCGCCTGGAACGCCAACAGGATCAGCCCCGCCGACGACAGCGGCGCCGCAGCCCGCGAGCCCAGCACGAAGCCGACCGCCATCGCCCGGTTCACGCCGTTGCGCGCCACGTAGACCACGTCGTGTTCGTCGAGAATCGCCACCAGCGCGGTTTCCTGCAGGGTCGCCGTGATCCGCTGCAGGAACGGCTGCACCGTGCGCGGCAAGCGCGCCGAATCCAGATACGACTGGCCGAGGCGCAGCACGCGCGGGGCCAGCCAGAACAGCTTGCCGTCCGTATCCACATAGCCGAGTTCGCGCAGCGTCAGCAGATAACGGCGCGCTGCCGTGCGCGATAGCCCCGCCCTTGCGGCCACCATCGTCGGCGTCATGCGCGCGTGTTCTTCGTCAAACGCTTCGATGATCGCCAGGGCTTTGGCCGCGCCAGCGATCCAGTCTTTTTCATCCATGATTTCCGCCTGAAATGCGCTCGACGCCACCGTTCAGTCTCGACAGCGGCGCGTTTGCGCGATTATCGCGCGGTGCGGTTCTTCATGGAGAAATGGCGGTTCAACGAGGGGACGAGGCGGGGCGGCATGCCCCGCGTCATCAGGCTGCGGGGCTTGTTACGCCGCCCGCGCCATCGCCAGTGGCATGCCGGCGGCGTCGTTCATCACGTTGCGGCTATCCGCCGTGGGCGGAAACACGCACCAGCAACCGTCGTCGTGCCGGAAGAAGAACAGACCCCGGGCGCCCGCCTCAAGGGCTGTCTCGACCCGCACGTAGCGTCTGCCACCCATGCGGGTGCGGCTGAATTCGGTCACGCGAACGGGAATCGACGGGCCCGGGGCGAGCCACTTTTCGACGAGAAAGCGCAGGGACTGTTCGCTGGCGGCCCTCATGATCCTCTCCACATGCGTTCGTCCTGAGTCACGTCGCGCGTGTCGTCGGCACTTTCCGAGGTGGACGGCTCGTCGGCTTCGTCCTCCGCCAGTTCGATGGCACGGCTGGTTGCCGCGGCCCTCAGCGTACTGCAATGGGCAGAATGTCTGATGTCTGAGAGGAGACGGACAAGCTGTCGTGCTGTTCTGCGTTTCATCGCACACCCCCGCACTGCACAAGTAACTTGATAAAGCACTTTAACTTTATGCCTGGACGGTGCACTGCTGTGTAGTTTTTGACTAAATAGCAACAGTCGCGGTTGAAGTCGCGCGTACCGGATGCCCGCACCACCCGACACCAATGTGCGCGCATTGGCGCAGTGCAGTATGTGCGCTGGCGACCGTAACAGGCTGGATGGGATCGGCGGCGCACCGGAGAGCGCCGTGCCACGAGACTGCACCGCTCAGACAACAGTTAAACGGCGTTCTGGCGGATAACTTTAAGGTGAGCGGCGCAGAGTTATCCACGTAGCCCTATGGACAACTCCGGGATAGCGCCGCTAACAGGCTGTGTGCGGATTCTTGATAACCGGCGCAGGAGATGGCGCGACGCCGAAGTTATCCTCGGCCCGCTGGCGCTCTGCACGCGCGCTCCGCATTGTTATGGTTTTGTTACAGCGTTGACCGGACGGAGGATTTCCCGCTTGTCCACAGGACGGCGCGCCCTTTGTTAACTATTACTACATACGTATACATATGAAGTAAAACCATTGGGGAAAAGTGTGCACGGCCCATCCATGATGCTGAGCCGACCCATGAATGATCAGCGCAGCGCGCTCCTTGCCGAGCGTAAGTGTTAGCGCGTTAAGGCCTTAGGGACTCACGCTGGGTGCGCTGGCAGCCTGCGTCATGTCGGGACGGCCCAACGCATCCGGCGATTCCAGCGCAGTGGGCGCCACCGGCGTCAATACCGGCACGTTCAACGCGCTCGAAGGCGGCGCCACTACGGGCGTGGTCGCCAACTTCGGCGCCGGCACCAGCGGCACCGGAGCGACGACCGGAACCGCAGCGGGAGCCAGAAGCGGCGTGCTCGTCACATCATTGGATTTGACCGGCATGGTCCGTACGACCGTCTGCAGGTAGTGATTGAGCAGGGCGAAGAACCGATCGTAGAACGTGCCCGACGGGATCGTCTCGCTGGAGATCTTCACCATCGCGTCGTTGTTGGAGCGGATCGGCAGCGACAGCGAACCGAGTACGCTCAGCCCGACGCTCGCCGACGTATCGCTTTTCTTCAGCGCAAAGCCGTTCTGCACCGCGTTCACGTAGACGATGCTCGTATCGGCGGTTTCCTCGCCCGGCGTACAGACGACGTGAAACTCCACCACGATATGCGAATCGCCGGTGGGCTGGAAATTCTTCGTGCCGTCGACGGTATCCGGGTGCGTCAACGTCGTCATATAGCCCTGGCTTAGCAGCGCGCGGCGGGCAGCTTCACAGGTGTCGGTGGTGCTGGCGTTGAAATTACGCGCGAAGGGACTTGCGCCCGTATCGAACTGTTCTTGCTGAAACTTCGGCTGGGGTGCGCTCGAACAGGCGGCGAGCGCGAGCAATCCGAGCAGCGACGCTGCGGTGAGTTTGGAAAATGAGGTGCGCATGATTCTGGGAGGCGAACGACTTAACGTCGAATGGCATGCATTGTAGAGCGGTTGCCAGGTGGAGCGGAAAACAACCCGCAGACGACGTAACACGTTGAAACAACAAGGTTTGTAGGGTGTTCGTCAGCGTGGCGCACGCTGACCGGGCCAGGGGCTGCGGCCGGTTGCGTGCCGCGATGCCGTCAGGGCGCCGAAGCCGGTGCTGCAGCCGACAGGCCAAACGCGGCCGGTCCGGCCGCGGCGGCGTTCGCCGACGGAATGTAAAACGAACGGGCGCCGCTCGCCGGCGCCGGGCAGTCGTCGGTGGCGTGGGCGTCGCACGCCGCCTGCTGCGCGGCGGCAGAAGGTGCGTCGTCCGGCTTCGCAACCACGGGAGCGAAGGTCTGGACCCGCATGCTGACCTTTTGCGCGTAGGCCAGCGAGCCGCCGTAACTCTTCAGTGCGAGGCTCAGATCGCCGCCTGCCGACTGCATGTAGCCGTGCAGGATGGCGGAGCCGGCCTCGATGTTGGCGCCAGGGTCGGTGAGGTCCTTGACGTTCCGCAGCAGCCCGCGGTGCGCGGCAGGCACCACCTGCATCAGGCCCGTCGCCCCGCGCGGGCCCTTGGCCTTTTCCTTGAAGCGGGATTCGATCGAGATGATTGCCAGCAGCAGCGCCGGCGGCAGCGAATACTTCGCCGCCGCGGTCTGGACGGCATCCGAGATCTGCTCGGCCTTGGCCCGGGCCACGCCGAACTTTTGCGTCAGGTACGCGGAGATGCGCTCGTGGTCGGGGTCGGTTTCATCGGCCGCTGCGATCTGCACCAGGCCCAGCGACAGCATGATCAGACAGAGTAAGCGGCTCATGAGCGAAGACCGTTCGAGAGGAGAAGCCTCTCATTATACCGATGCCCGAAAAATAGGCACCTATTCGTCAGAACATAGTCAAAACCGCGTGGGAGGTGGATCGAGCGGATTACTGCGCCTGTACCTGCTGGTGCATCGCCGCCTGCTGCTGGGCCTGTTGTTGCGCGTGCTGTTTGGCAAGATGCCGGCCGACGAGACAACCGCCCACGGCCCCCACCACCGCATGATGTCCCGCGTAATGACCGGCGACCCCGCCGACCACCGCGCCCTTGATGCAACCCGCCGCGTGGGCGGTTCCGATCGTGGCGAGCGCCAGCGCGGCGCTGAAGAGGGCAAACCTGATGCGACTTGCGTTCATGTGTCGATAACTCGTGTGTGGATGGGCGCGGCAGGCGTGTCTGCGAAGATCGATACCTGAGCGCCGGGTGACGGACAACGGTTCGCAGTATAAAAGACGCGCCTTACGGCGAGTGCAACGGCAGTACGACATCGGTAACGCAAGGTTACGGTAGCCTCGGCGCAATGTCTGAGGCGCAAGATCCGAGGTGGGACGTCAAGCGCCTGAAAACGCGATCGCGTTTAGACTTCCGCATGGAATCCGATGTTGATTCTCCAGCTCGCGCCCATATGTGTGGTCGCTGAGTAACGACAGTAGGCAGGCCGATACATGAACAAACCTGAATTTACCGAGCCCGACAGTGCGCGTCCCGACTTGCTGTGTTTCCTCGTCGCGATTGCAGCCGCCTCGTATGCCTTGACTCAGGAATGGCGCGTCGACCATGTGGTGGAGTGCTGCCGTCAGTGGCTCAAGAAGAACCGCCTGAAGATGCACTGGCTCGACCGCGTGCTGATCGGTCAGCTTGCGCTGAAGATCGCCAGTCAGGATTTGCTGGACGCAGGCGTCGCCGTGCGGCTGTCCAGCGTGAACGCGCTGTTCACCAACGAGATGGAACTCAACGGCGCGAGCACCATGGTGCAGAGAATGATGGCGCTTTGTCACGAGGCGCTTTGAGCGCGTGGGTGGAGAACGTATAGTGAAGTGAGACCGTGCCTGCCTTAGGGGTAAGCTTCGGTTCAGGACGAAACGTCTTTGACGGGGGACGGCACGATGGCTATCACTTCAGATGCGACCTACCGCCCGCAAGGGCAGCCGCCCGAATCGCTGCGGGCGCTGGCCGGGTATCTTGAACTCTCGCTCGACAAGGGCAAGTGCCTCGTCATGATGCGCCATGGCGCCGACGTCTGTTCGGTGTATGTCGGCGATCCGTCTGACGAGGAAACCCAACTGACCGCGCACGGAACCCTGGCGACAGCCGTGGCCGACGAAATCCTCGAGTACACGCATCCCGGCACGAATCAGATCACCGTCGGCGATGAGACGTACCGTTTCTTTCGCAGCTTTACGCACATCGACAATGTCGGCGCGGTGGTGTTCGCTCCTGCGTAGCGGGCCTAGAGCGTCTGCATGCCCAGTACGAGGGTCGTGGCGATCGAGACCATGAAGATCAGCGCACCGATCGTGCGTCTGCGGTTCAGTTCGGTCCATAGAATCACGCCCGTCAACGACAGCAGAACCATGCTGCCGGCAATCGAATCGGCAAGCAGAATCCAGCCGGCGCTCGCGCCCGTCGAGCGATGCAAGCCTTCGAGCGTCGCAATGACGCCTTGCTCGCGACGCTCGACGCTGACGAACGTGCCCCCCTTCCAGTAGTCCGCGCTGACGACATAGTTCGGCGCGTTGAAGCGCACCGCCCAGTGCTCCGGCTGAATGACCGACTGATCGCCCCACGTGACCGGACCGGCCGGATCGCGCGTGACGCGCTCCGCGGGCCGGTCGAGTTTCAGTTCGGTGCGCAGCCAGCCGGCCAGTTCGCGCGGCGTCCTGAACTGAGCGGACTGCACGGGCATCTGCACGGTCGACACGACCGGACCGCCCACTTTGATCTTCATCGTCGCACGATGATTCTGCAAAAAACCGGTCACGCCGAACAGCAGGCCCAGCACCGCGCCCCACAAGCCGATCCAGCCGTGCACCTTGCGCAGCCACTTGAGAAAGGTGCTGCGCAACGAGCGCGTGCCGCCCGTGCGAGAGCGACGCTGCTCGATGAATTCCGGATTCGTGGCGGTCCGGGTTGCGATGTCGTTCAACGGATATCCCTTGATCAAAAGTCGATGGTCGACGTGAGCTCGAGCGTGCGGCCGAGGCCGACCGCGAGCTGGTTCGAACCCGCAGCGCTCCAGTAGCGCTTGTTGGTCGCGTTTTCCAGGTTGGCCTGGAGCGAAACGCGCTTGCCGTACAGGCGCGTCGCGTAGCGCAGGCCAGCCGTGTAAATGGTGGCGCCGCCGATCCACGCCTGATCGGCGCTATTCACGGGCCGCGGTCCCACGTAGTACATCCCGCCATTGACCGACAAGCCTGCGAGCACCGGCACACGATATTCGGCGAAGAGGCTCGCCGTGACGTGCGGCGTGTTCTCCGGCGTCTTGCCGACCAGCGTCGGGTCCGACGAGTCGAGTTGCCGCGCGTCGAGATAGACCGTCGATGCCGTCAGCGAAACATCTCTCGTCACATCGCCCTGCACCGAGAACTCGATGCCGCGAAAGCGCGCATTGCCGTCCATCGCGTAGATGTTGTCGGCGTTGGTGTCGGCCGAAGGCTGGCGCAGATTGAACAGCGCGAGCGACACCAGCGCACGGTCCGCTACCCGCGTGCGAATGCCGACTTCCTCCTGGCGGCTCACGGCGGCAGGCAGGATCTGGTTCGCATTGGCGGCCGTCGCGGGCGCGCTGCCGGCCGATTCGAGCGCCTCGACATAGCTCGCGTAGACGCTCGTGTCAGGCGTGAGCCGGTAGCTGAGACTACCGGAGGGAGATGTCTTGCTGATGTCCTGGCTCGGCGTGCCCGCCTGCGAACTCATGTACTCGGAGCGGCGCGCACCGGCGATGAATTGCAGGCGCGAGGTCAGATCGACCTGGTCGAACAGGTACACGCCGCTGTTGCGCACGTGCTGCGCGTAGAACGGCTTCGGCGTGCCGCTTGGCGTCAACTTCGTGACAGGTACCGGGTCGTAGAGATTCTGAGCCGCCGTGTAGAAATAGGTCGTGAAGTCCGGCTGGAACAGCCAGTTCTGCATGACGCCGGCGGTCAGCGTATGGCCGATCGGGCCTGTCCTGAACGCACCGGTCGTTTCGAGCCGCACGTTCTTGTTCTCGTACATCTGGCCGTTCTGCTGGCTGGCCTGCAAGGAGCCGGCGCCCGTCGCGAGGTTGTACTTCTGGAACACCCACGCCCAACGGTCGCGACGCGTGATCGACTGGCCGATCGAGAAATCCACGCTCCAGTTGTCGGACAGTGCGTAGTCGGCACGCAGCAACTGGCTATTGGCGCTCGCCTGGGTCGGATGCGCGTTGCTGACCAGCAGCTTCGACGGATCGGGGATGGCAGGCAGCGTGATGACGCCGTTCTTTGCCGTGAGCGGCACGATGCCCGCCTGCTCGACGATGCTGGATTCGACGTGTTCGAAATCGTATTGCAGCTTCAGCTTGCTGCTGATCTTCCAGTCGAGCGCGGCGCTGACGAACTTGCGATAGCCGCGATCGCCGTCGATCGGCGTCTCGACGTGTTCGTCCATCGCGTTGACGCGAATGCCGAACTGATCGTCGCTTCCGAAGCGCCGCGAGAGATCGACCGCCGCACCGTACGAGCCGTTCGAATCGGCGAGTGCCGTGACGCTCGTGACGGGTTCAGCGCCCGCCCGCTTCATGACCATGTTGACCACGCCGGCCGGCACGGTGAAGCCGTAGTAAAGCGCCGACGCGCCCTTCAGCACTTCGACGCGCTCCTTGTCTTCCATCGGCATCCAGACATTGTTGTCGATGGGCAGGATGCCGTCGATGTAGTAGCTCGAGCGGTTATCGAGCGCAATGCCGCGGATCGCCAGATTGTCGTACGCCAGCCCGTTCAGTTGCAGGCGCGTCACGCCCGCTACATTGCGCAGCGCGTCGTATAGCCCCGTGTCGCCTTGCGCGTCCATCACGTCGCGCGTCACCACGTTGACGGTGGCGGGCACGTCGAGCGCGTCGAGTCCCTTGTAGGGCCCCGTCTCGACGCTCGCCGGAGCAAAATGCTGCGACTTCTCACCGGTGATTTTCACCGGTGCAAGTTGACCGGCGTCATCTGAGGTCTCACCTACGCGGCTTTCCGCGCCAGGTTTGGCACTGCTTTTGGTGTTGCTGTCCGGCGTCTCGGTCGTATCCGCCGCTTGCGCCGAAGTGCTGATCACGCTCGCCGCCAGCAATGTGCCGATCCAGTTCCGCTTACGTCGATGTGCCAATGGGTGTTGCCGTGTACCGCCGCCGTGCATGAAAGTTTCCCCGTTCCAAACGCTCGCTCAACGCAAGCCGGACCGCTCCGGTGCCGGTTGCCGCGATATTATTACAAACATAAATGCGAATCATTATCGTTTGAAAGCGGAATGGATGCAAGCTTTCCGAACCGTAACAGATGGCTTTTCGGCGGATGGGGATGGGGTTTAACGCAAACCTCTTTTTCGCAGCATGGGCGCGGTTTGCAGATCGCGAATTCAAGTTTCCGCTTTGAATTTTTTCGCTACCGGTCCCGGCCAGCCCGTCGCTTTATGCCCGCCAGGAATGACTGTTATCGACGGCGCCTGCCTTCTTCGCGCCGGCGCTCGCCGTCATCATTTGCTCACCGTCAACCCACCGGAGCAAACGATGAGCACCTTCCCGACCTACACGATCGACAACGCACCGTCCTTGTCGAAGGCCGGCCTCGAAGACACCAAACGTGCCTTTGGCTTTGTCCCCAACCTTCAGGCGCATATGGCAGAGTCGCCTGCGCTTCTGGCCGGTTACTCGGCGCTGTGGGACCTCTTCTCGAAGAGCACACTCACGCCGCACGAGCAGCAGGTCGTCTATCTGACGTCGAATTTCGAAAACAACTGCCACTACTGCATGGCCGGTCACAGCACACTCGCGAAGATGATCAAGATGGACGCGGGCGTGATCGCCGCGCTGCGCGCCGGCACGCCGCTGCCGGATGCAAAGCTCGAAGCGCTGCATCGATTCACGACGCTCGTAGTGCGTGAGCGGGGCTTCGTTCCCGACGCCGATGTCGACACCTTTCTCGCCGCAGGCTACACCCGTCAGAACGTCCTCGAAGTGATCCTCGGCGTGGCGACCAAGGTGATGAGCAACTACACCAACCACATCGTCCACACCGAGCTCGACGCCTTCATGGCCGGTAACGAGTGGACCAAACCTGCCGCTGTCGCCGCCTGAGCCATCGTCGGGAGCCCCAGTGGCTCCGTCCGACCCGCGCCCATGCATCAACTGATTCGTAGATATCTCTTAACGGAGAACGCTCATGTCACTGCAAGACAAACTCGACGCCTTTCGGGCCGACTTCAAGGCGGGCAAGCCGCCGTTTCACGCGCCGCCGGAAATTCATCCGGTGATGGAGCGCGCCACCGCGGAACTGATTGCGAGCGGGCAGGCGGGACGCGCAATCAAGGCCGGCGACCGCGCGCCTCACTTCAACCTCAAGGATCAAAACGGCAACGACGTGTCTTCCGCGGCGTTGCTCGTGAAGGGCCCGCTGGTCGTGACTTTCTATCGCGGCGTGTGGTGCCCGTACTGCAACATCGAGTTGCAGGCGATCAACGAAGTGTTGCCGGAGATTCAGGCCTATGGGGCGAACGTCGTGGCAATCTCGCCGCAAACGCCGGTCAATAGCCGCAAGTCCGTGCGCACCAACGAGCTGGGCTTCCCGGTGCTGAGCGACGTGAACGGTCAGACGGGTGCCGACTTCGGACTGCGCTTTGCGTTGCCCGACTATCTGGTCGAGCTTTACAAGAACCTGAAGAACGATCTGCCTGCGTTTAACAACGATCCTAGCTGGACCTTGCCGATGCCTGCGCGCTACGTCATCGGACAGGACGGCATCGTGCTGTATTCCGAGGTCAACCCGGATTACACGCGCCGCCCCGACCCGTCGGACATGTTCCCGGTTCTGGAGAAAGCGACGGCGAGAGCCTGAGCTTCACCGTATGCCCTGCCGGAGACTGCGGCGCGTCAATCGGCACGCCCGGTTTCCGAGGGCGTGCCGCTCTTGCTGCTGACAGAGGCGCCGAGTATCTCCTCCACGAAGGCGACGAATGCACGCGCCTTCGCACTGACGAGGCGTCCGGCCGGGAACACCGCCCACAGGTCGATCAAGGGCAATTCCCAATCGGTCAGCACAGCCTGGACCGTGCCGTTGGCAAGCTCAGGAGAAAACATCCATTCCGACGCGATCGCGAGGCCCATGTCGCCGAGTACCGTCGTGCGTATGCCCTCGGCGGCGCTCACACTGACGCGCCCGGACACGACCACCGCCACTTCCTTGCCGTGCTGGCTGAACGCCCACGACTCACCGCCGCCCCGCAACGAATAGACCACGACCTGGTGCTGGCTCAGGTCCGCAGGCGTCTTCGGCACGCCCGCTTCGCTGAGATAGCCGGGCGCGCCGACAACCAGCCGGCGGCTTTGCGCAATGCGGCGTGCGGTCATGGTCGAATCGTCGAGCGAGCCCATGCGCAACGCGACGTCCACACCTTTTTCGAGCAGGTCGATGGTGCGATCGTCCAGCACGATGTCGATCTGCAGGTTAGGGTGCCGGTCAAGAAAGGTCTTGAGCGCCGGCAGAATGTGCAGGCGCGCGAAGGTCACCGCGGCGCTGATGCGCAACACCCCGGACAGCCCGGTCGACGCGTCGCGCACGACCTGTTCGGCAAGATCCACTTCTTCGATTGCGCGCCGCGCGTGCTCGTAGAAACGCTGACCGGCATCGGTGGGCGTCAGGCCGCGTGTCGAGCGCAACAGGAGTCGCACGCCGAGCCGCTCCTCGAGTTGCGCGATCGACTTCGAGACGGCCGGTTGGCCGAGCTTGAGACGCTTCGCAGCCGCCGAGAACGAGCCCGCCTCGACGACGCTGACGAACGTTTCCATTGCTGCCATGCGGTCCATGCCGTTGCGTCTCCCTGAATGACCCTGAAGTCGCTGTCGCGGCTGGAGAGGTTTACAGCGGCAAGTCTATCGCTTCAGACTCCTGGCCGCGACAACGGGAACGCCGGGGTTGAAATGAGCGTTCGCGACGTTGTCGTGCTTAATTCCGCATGGGCGACCACTGCTCCATCTCTTCCTTGATGAAGGTGGCTAGAGACTTGATGTTACGGTGGACGCTGGCCTGCTCAAGTGCAGTCATGTACTCCGCGCGGCGTTTCATCGTGATGACCGTCCAGGGGTATTAGTGCTCTCCAGCAGACGCACGCGACCGGCATACACCTCACTCCACCGTCACCGACTTAGCCAGATTCCTCGGCTTGTCCACATCCGTGCCTCTCGCACACGCCGTGTGATAAGCCAGCAACTGCAGCGGCACCACATGAAGAATCGGCGACAGCAACCCGTAATGCTCCGGCATGCGGATCACATGCAGCCCTTCGTCGTTGACGATCTTCGTATCCGCATCCGCGAACACATAAAGCTGACCGCCGCGCGCGCGCACTTCCTGGATATTCGACTTCAGCTTCTCGAGCAGCGCATCGTTCGGCGCCACCGTCACCACCGGCATCGCCTCCGTCACCAGCGCCAGCGGCCCATGCTTCAACTCACCCGCCGGATACGCTTCCGCATGGATATACGAGATCTCCTTGAGCTTCAACGCACCTTCAAGCGCGATCGGATAATGCAGCCCACGCCCGAGGAACAGCGCATGTTCCTTGCGTGAAAACTCTTCGGACCACGCAATGATCTGCGGCTCCAGCGCCAGCACGCTGTTGAGCGCCGCCGGCAAGTGCCGCAACTGCTTGATGTAATCCGCTTCCTGCGCCGCGCTCACATGACCGCGCAGCTTGCCGAGCGTCACCGCCAGCGTGAACAGCGCAACCAGTTGCGTCGTGAACGCCTTGGTCGACGCCACGCCGATCTCGCGGCCCGCATGCGTCAGGAAGGAGAACTCGGTCTGCCGCACCATCGCGCTCGTGCCGACGTTGCACACCGCCAGCGTATGCGAATGCCCAAGCGATTGCGCATGCTTCAGCGCCGCGAGGGTATCCGCCGTCTCGCCCGACTGCGAGATCACCACCACCAGCGCCTTCGGATTCGGCACCGACTCGCGATAGCGATACTCGCTCGCAATCTCGACCTGAGTCGGGATCTTCGCGATCGATTCCAGCCAGTACTTCGCCGTCAGCCCCGAGTAATAGCTCGTGCCGCAAGCCAGAATCAGCAAGCTGTCGATGCCGGCAAACACCTTGTCCGCGCCCTCGCCGAACAGCGTCGCATCGAAGGTTTCGGCTTGCGGGATCGTGTCGGTGATCGCACGCGGTTGCTCGAAAATTTCCTTCTGCATGAAGTGGCGATACGGACCCAGCTCGACCGCGCCACCATACGCCGCTACCTGACGCACCTCGCGCGGCACCTCGTAGCCTTCACGGTCCGCAATGCGCACGCCTTCGAGCGTCAGCTCGCACACGTCGCCTTCTTCGAGGAAGATGAAGCGCTCGGTGCTGCCGGCCAGCGCCAGCGCATCCGAGGCGAGGAAGTTCTCACCCTCGCCCAGCCCGACGACGAGCGGCGAACCCTGCCGCGCACCCACCACCGTATGCGGCTGGTCCTTATGCAGCACCGCAATCGCATACGCGCCGTGCAATTGCTGAACCGCGGCACGCACCGCAGCGAACAGGTCACCCTGATACAGGCTGTGCACCAGATGCGCGATCACTTCCGTATCGGTCTGCGAAACGAATTCGTAGCCCTTGCCGCGCAGCATTTCACGCAGGCCTTCGTAATTCTCGATGATGCCGTTATGCACGAGCGCCAGCGCATTGCGCGAGAAAATCGGGTGCGCGTTGTTCGTGACGGGTGCGCCGTGCGTGGCCCAGCGCGTATGGGCGATCCCCGTGATGCCTTCGAGGCGGCTCTCGCGCACCTGCTCATCCAGATCCGCCACCCGGGCGACGCTGCGCGCACGCTGCGGCTCGCCGTTGGCCAGCACGGCAACGCCGCATGAATCGTAGCCGCGATATTCGAGGCGACGCAGTCCTTCGATCAGGACGGGAACGATATTACGTTGCGCAACCGCGCCAACAATGCCGCACATAGAGTCTTGGTCCTTTGCAGGGGTTCAGTATCAGAGCGTGCAGCGGTCGCACGCCAGGTGCCCTTCAGCTTTTCTTCTTGGTCGGACGCACGAAGCCCGTCTTGCTGGTCTGCGTCTTGTCGTTCAGCACCAGCACGTTCTCCGCGACGTCCTTCCAGATCGTCGTGCCCGCGGCAATCGTCACACCGCGCCCGACGCGCACCGGCGCGACAAACTGCGTATCCGAGCCGACGAACACATCGTCTTCGATGATCGTGCGGTGCTTGTTCGCGCCGTCGTAATTGCAGGTGATGGTGCCCGCGCCGATATTCACGCGCGCGCCGACATCCGCGTCGCCGATGTAGGTCAGATGGCCCGCTTTCGAGCCATGGCCGATCACGGCATTCTTCACTTCGACGAAGTTGCCGACATGCGACTCGTCCTGCAGCGAGGCCCCGGGCCGCAGCCGGGCATACGGCCCCAGCCCCACGTTCGCACCGATTTCGGCGCCTTCGATATGCGTGAAGGCTTCGACCCGCGTGCCCGCGCCGAGCGTCGCATCGCGGATCACGCAGTTCGGCCCGATGGTCACGTTGTCCGCCAGCGTCACGCGCCCTTCGAATACGCAGTTCACGTCGATCGAGACATCGCGCCCGCATTCGAGCGTGCCGCGCACATCGATACGCGCCGGGTCGGCGAGCGTCACGCCCGCCGCCAGCAAGTCATCCGCGACGTTGTGCTGATGGATCCGTTCGAGCTCGGCCAGTTGCTGCTTGCTGTTGACGCCGAGCGTTTCCCATTCTTCGTCCGGTTGCGCCGTGACGACTTCGAAACCGGCTTCGATGGCGCGCTCGACCACGTCGGTCAGATAGAACTCGCCCTGTGCGTTGTCGTTCTTCAGCGAGGCGAGCCACATGCCGAGTTGGGCTGTGGGCGTGACGACGATGCCGGTGTTGATCTCGGCGATGCGCAACTGTTCCGGCGTCGCGTCCTTTTGCTCGACGATGCGCACCACGCAGCCGGTCTGGTCGCGCACGATGCGCCCGTAGCCCGACGGATCGTCGAGCGTCACGGTGAGCACGCCGTAGCAACCTTCCGCGGCGCTGTCGACGAGCCGCTTGAGCGTGCTTGCCCGCGTAAGCGGCACGTCGCCGTACAGCACCAGCGTGGACACCGTGGGATCGAGCAGCGGCAAGGCCTGCTGCACCGCGTGCCCCGTGCCGAGCTGCTGTTCCTGCACGGCGAACAGGACATCGGGCGCTGCCACCGCCGCGCGCACGGCCTCGCCGCCATGGCCTACCACCACCACGAGACGGGTGGGCTTGAGCGTACGGGCGGTGTCGATGACGTGAGATAGGAGCGGCCGGCCGGCCAGGGGATGGAGCACCTTGGGCAGCGCAGAGCGCATGCGCTTACCGGTGCCTGCCGCCAAAATCACAATGTTCATGGCGTCGGCGAGGGGGACGAGTTTGGAGCCGTTAATTCTAGCATGCGGCTCATGACGGCGAACCCGCCGTCAAAGCCCACGCCGGCGGCGCGCAAGCCCGGAAGCGTGGGGCTTCCGGGGCTTATCGAAGCAGAAGTAGCTGAAGAAGCGAAAGAACCCGCGTCACTTCACAGATCGTCGAACTGCACGATCGAAATCGGCTTCGCGCCATTGAGCGTCAGGCCTTCGCCGGCATCGGTCGAGCACGGTTCTTCGTCGAAAGCGATATCGCCGTGCGGATCGGCCTCGCCCGTCGCGCGCAGATCGGCGAACGGGAACAGCTTGTGATCCATCAGATGCGACGGCACGATGTTCGACAGCGCGTTGAACATATTCTCGACGCGGCCCGGGAAGCGCTTCTCCCAATCGCGGATCAGCGCCTTCATTTCCGCGCGCTTCAGATTGGGCTGGCTGCCGCACAGGTTACACGGGATGATCGGAAATTCGCGCAACTCCGCGTATTTCTCCAGATCCGTCTCCTTCACATAGGCGAGCGGCCGGATCACGATGTTCTTGCCGTCATCCGATTGCAGCTTGGGCGGCATGCCCTTCAGCTTGCCGCCGTAGAACAGGTTCAGGAGCAGCGTCTGCAGGATGTCGTCGCGGTGATGGCCGAGCGCGATCTTGGTCGCGCCCAGTTCGCCCGCCACCCGGTACAGGATGCCGCGCCGCAGCCGCGAGCACAGCGAGCAGGTGGTCTTGCCTTCCGGCACCAGCCGCTTGACGATGCTGTAGGTGTCCTGGTTCTCGATGTGGAACGGAATGTCCAGTTGCTTCAGGTATTCCGGCAGCACGTGCTCCGGGAAACCCGGCTGCTTCTGGTCGAGGTTGACCGCGACAATGTCGAAGTTGATCGGCGCCCGTTCACGCAGGCGCATCAGCACGTCGAGCATGGCGTAGCTGTCCTTGCCGCCCGACAGGCACACCATCACCTTGTCGCCTTCCTCGATCATGTTGAAGTCGCCGATCGCCTGACCGACGAGGCGCGCGAGCCGCTTGAAGAGCTTGTTGTTCTCGTACGCCTCTTTCTGCTCGCGCCGCGTGAGCGCCGGCTTGACGGGGCGTTCGGCGGCGCTCGTCGCTTCGGCCGTGGCGGCCTGCTGCGACTCGGCGCTCAGGATTTCAGGAGCGTTCATGGCTCAATCCTCTTTGATGCGGAAGACTTCGACGCCGACTGCATCGCAGTCCGGATACACGTCCGGCTTTTCCGTGGACACGCGAGCCGCGCGCACCTGCGGATGGGCGAGCAGCGCGGTCAGGAGGTCGTCGCAGAGCGTTTCCTGCAGATGGATGTGCCCCCGCTCGACGCGGCGCGCGATGGTGGAGCGCATGAAGTCGTAGTCGACGACTTCGCGCAGCTTGTCTTCGACGGGCGTCGACAATGCGAGCGGCACGTACAGTTCGACGTTGATCACGACGCGCTGCTCGCCGCGCTTTTCGAAGTCGTGCACGCCGATGTTGATGTGCACTTCGTAGTTGCGCAGAAAAAGCCGGCGGCAATCGGCTAGCCGGGGGTGCGAAAGAGCGGCAAACATGGTCGTTCCAGTCAAAAAAGGCGTGCAGGGCACGCAAGGGGACGCTTCAATGCGCGACGGCCAATGGGGCCGCGCGCGTTCAGGCGCCCGTCAAAAACATCACGTCGCGCGGGGACGGCACGAGGTGCTGACCACCGTCGACGACCAGCGTCGTCCCGGTCACACCCGCCGCCTCGGCCAGATACAGCGCGGCGGCGACGATATCCTCGGGCCGCGACGCACGGCCGAGCGGGGTGACGCGATGAGCCGCGGCAAAACCTTCCGGCGTCTGGTCGCCCGACTGCAGCGTCAGACCGGGCGCGAGACCCACCACGCGCAGCTTCGGCGCCAGCGCCTGGGCGAGCGCCACGGTGGCGGTCTGCAACGCGGCCTTCGACAGCGTATAGGACAGGTAGTCCGGATTCATGTTGTACAGCTTCTGGTCCAGCACGTTGATGACGACGGCGCGCTGCGTTTCGTCGCTGCGCGCCGCGTCCGGCGTGACCTCGTACAGCATACGCGCCAGCACGAGCGGTGCGCCGACATTCGCGGCCATATGGCTCAGCAGAGCTTCGTAGCCGACGTTCTGGGCGGTATCTTCGTCGAACTGGGAGGCATTGTTGACGACACACACCGGCCGGCCCAGCGTTGCGGTGCAGTCCGGCACGAGCCGGGCGACCTCAGCCTCGACGGCGAGGTCCGCCTGCAGCGCGACCGCGCGACGGCCGAGCGCGGTGATTTCGGCGACCACTTCGTCGGCTTCGGCCTTCGACTTCCCGTAATGGACGGCGACGTCCCAGCCCCGGCTGGCAAAGCCGAGCGCGAGGGCGCGACCGATCCGCCGGGCGGCGCCGGTGATCAGCACGACGCGCGCGACGGCGGCCGGACGGGCGTGGACTGCGGAAGTATCGGAGGGGACGGTCATTTACAATACGCGGATGAATCCGAAAGCTCACCAACCCGATAGTTTACCTGCTCCCGGCCCGACCGCGCTTGCGCAGTCGGAAGCGCTGGCTGGGCAAATCCGTGCGGAGATCGCGCAAGCGGGCGGCTGGCTGCCGTTCGACCGCTATATGGAGCGCGCCTTGTACGCGCCGGGACTGGGCTATTACGGCGGCGGCTCGGTGAAATTCGGCCGTCGGCCGGAGGACGGCAGCGACTTCGTCACGGCGCCGGAACTCTCGCCGCTATTCGCCGCGACGCTGGCCCGACCGGTCGCGCAAGCGCTGGAGGCGAGCGGCACGCGTCACCTGATGGAATTCGGTGCGGGCACGGGCAAGCTGGCGGCGGGCCTGCTGAAGGCGCTGGATGCGCTGGGCGCGCAATTCGACACGTATTCGATCGTCGATCTGTCGGGCGAGTTGCGGGAACGCCAACGCGCGACGCTGGAGGCGGAGGCGCCGGCGCTGGCCGCGCGGGTACGCTGGCTGGAAGCGTTGCCGCAGCAGTTCGAGGGGGTGGTGATCGGCAACGAGGTTCTGGACGCGATGCCGGTGCGACTCTTCGCGCATGCCGGGGGCGTCTGGCACGAACGCGGCGTGACGTTGCATGAGGGAGTGTTTGAGTTCGAAGACCGGCCGGTGAACTCAGCGCAGGACGTTGAGTTTCTGGCGGAGATTGAAGTGGATGGCGAGTACGTCACGGAGACGCACGACGCGGGGCGGGCTTTTACGCGGACGATCTGCACGATGCTGACGCGGGGGGCGGCGTTGCTGATCGACTATGGGTTTCCGCGCCACGAGTACTACCATGCGCAACGTGCGGGGGGGACGTTGATGTGCCATTACCGGCATCGGGCGCATGGCGATCCGTTTGTTTATCCGGGCTTGCAGGACATTACGGCGCACGTGGAGTTTACGGGGATTGCCGAGGCGGGCGTCGAGGCGGGGGCGGATTTGCTGGGGTATACGTCGCAGGCGCGGTTTCTGTTGAATGCGGGGATTACCGAGGTGCTGGGCGAGATTGATCCGACGGATACGGCGCGGTTTTTACCGGCGGCCAATTCGGTGCAGAAGTTGTTATCCGAAGCGGAGATGGGGGAGTTGTTCAAGGTGATTGCGTTTTCGCGGGGCATTGAGGAGACGCTCGATGCGTTTGCCAGTGGCGACCGGACGCATACTCTTTGATTTAAGCCCGTTCGGGTTGGTTTGTGCTTCTGGTTTGCATTTTCGTTAGGGTTCGTTTCCGTTAGGGGCTTTGCGATGATCCGGTGGTTGTTGACTACGTTTATCGCTGTGGCCATTTTGTCGTCGTGTTGGCCCTGGCTGCGCAAGATTGGGATTGGGCGGATGCCCGGGGATGTCACCCTTCGGTTGTTCGGGAAGGAATATCCGTTTCCTTTTATGTCTACGCTTGTTTTGTCTATGATTTTGTCGGTGATTGCTCGGGTTTTGTAGTTGTTTTTTTGCCTGCGGCGCTTTGGTTGTTGTTCTTGGGGTGTTGGCCTTTCCTTGATTTCTTAGTGGTCTATTAGCTTCGCCCCTGTGCGGGGCAGCACTTACTTTCTTTGCCGCCGCAAAGAAAGTAAGCAAAGAAAGCGGGCTCACACCGCCAGCGTTTAGCGAGCCATCTAGGTCCACCACTGGAAACGGCCCAAGACAAGACCCGCCCTCGCACCCCACACGTTATTGACACAGCGCTCATCCACCCCACTCCGCACTACGTGCGTCGCGGATGGGTCTGCATGGGAAGGCGGGGTCTTCCTGGACAAATAGTACTGTCAATTAACATTAGATATCCTACCGAAATTGCAGAAGGCGCTATGCCCGCCGGCGGGGCGCGTAGCGCAACGCTGGAACGAATGACTGCCTTGTCACGAGCGGTGGAAATGCGAGGGCGGCTCTCGTGTTGGGCCGTTTCCCGAAGCATGCTGAGATGGCTCACTACGGGCTGGCGGTTGCAGCCCGCTTTCTTTGCTTACTTTCTTTGCGGCGGCAAAGAAAGTAAGTGCTGCCCCGCACAGGGGCGACGCCAATAGACCACTAAGAAATCAAGGAAAGGCCAACACCCCAAGAACAACAACAAAACCAAGCCGCCGCAGGCAAAAACCCAACTACTCCCCCAAAGCCCGCCCAACAGCCCTAACCCTCTCCCGATGCACAGCATCTTTAATAAGCGAAGGCTTCTCAGCAAGACCAAGCGCGACAGCCCCCGCATCAACAGCCCGCGCAGCGACAAGAGCGACACGAAGCCGTTCAGCCTGCGGATACTCGCTGGCCTCAAACCCTAACCGTCCCCGAGCATCGGCCTCACAAGCCTGCAAAGCCTCAGCAAACCGCGCAGGTTTCCTAAGCGCATCACACCGCTCAAACAACCGCACAACGCCAGCGGCACCCGTATCCATCACGCGATGAATATTCCCATGCTCCCGCGCAACGAGAACAGCCAGATCCCGACACTCATTCGGCACCCGCAACCGCTCGCACAAAGGCTTAAGCAAATCCACACTACGCCCTTCATGCCCAATATGCCGCGGCAACACATCCTCCGGCGTAGTCGCCTTCCCCAAATCGTGCGTAAGCGCCGCAAACCGCACCGCCAACGCATACCCCTGCGCCGCGGCATGATCCACCACCATCATCACATGCACACCCGTATCCACCTCCGGATGGTAGTCCGCCCGCTGCGGCACGCCCCACAACGCATCGATCTCCGGCAAAATCCGCACAAGCGCACCGCACTCGCGCAACACCTCGAACATCCGCGACGGCCGTGCCTCCATCAAGCCGCGTGACAACTCCTGCCACACCCGCTCCGGCACCAGCGCATCCACCTCGCCCGCGCTCACCATCTTGCGCATCAATACCTGCGTCTCCTGCGCTACCGTGAAATCAGTGAAGCGCGCAGCAAAACGCGCGACGCGCAAGATTCGTACGGGATCCTCAAGAAATGCATCGCTGACATGACGGAAGACGCGCGCCTGCAAGTCGGCCTGTCCATCGAACGGGTCGATCACCGGCCCCGTCAACGTGCCGTCCGGCTGCAACTGGCGCGCCATCGCGTTGATCGTCAGGTCGCGCCGCGCCAGATCCTCCTCGAGCGTGACGTCCGGCGCATAGAAGAACTGGAAGCCGTGATAACCCGCCGCCGTCTTGCGCTCGGTGCGCGCCAGCGCATATTCCTCGTGCGTCTGCGGATGCAGGAATACCGGGAAGTCCTTGCCCACCGGACGGTAGCCTTGCGCCACCATCTGCTCCGGCGTCGCGCCCACCACCACGTAATCGCGGTCCTGAACCGGCACACCCAGCAACTCGTCGCGGATCGCGCCGCCTACCACGTAGATATTCATGCGCACGTATCGTAGACAGGAGTCGCGGCTTTCGAGCCGGCTGCAAACAACTCGATGCACACTGCCTCGAACGGAATGCCGACATGTTTCAACAGCAGCCGCGGACGCAATGGCCACGACCCATCGTTCTTGTCACCAATAAGGAGTTTCATTGCCTGATAAGCGAGAAAATGAAAAACGGGGAATTCAACGCCCGGCGTTGGCGCGGAACGCATTGAAGCGCGAGCGGGGCGACGCTCCGGTCAGATACACGGGCGCAATGGTCTCGATGCTGGCCGGCTCAAGGCCCAGCTCGGGCGCAAGCGGCCCACTCAGCACGCTCGGCACCTTCATCGAATCCAGATTGTCGCGCGAGATCACTGGCTCGCCGGGCGCGATTTCGAAAGTCAGCGCCTGCAGCCGCGCCAGCGCATCCGGCAGACGGATGATCCGCGCGTGACGGCCGATCACGTCGCCGCAGTACTTCACCAGTTGCTCCAGCGTATAGACGGTCGGGCCGCCCAACTCGTAGCTGCGACCACTGGCGGCATCGAGATCGAGCACGTTGACGATGGCCTTCACGACATCGCCGACAAACACCGGCTGGAATTGTGCATCCGGGCTCGCCAGTGGAATCACCGGAAAGATCCGCTGCAAGAACGCGAACTGGTTCAGGAACGCGTCCTCAGGACCGAACACTACCGAAGGCCGGAAAATTGTCGTGGCGAGCGTGGAGGCGCGCACCGCCTTTTCACCATCGCCCTTGGAGCGCAAATACATGCTCGGGCCATTCTGGTCGGCGCCGAGCGCGCTGATATGGATCAACCGATGCACGCCCTTGCCTTCGCATGCGGCCACGATCTTCGTCGGCAACTCGACGTTCGTTTTCGCGAATTCCGGGCCATACGGCGTGCCGCGTCCGCCATGCAACGTGCCGACGAGGTTGATCACCGCGTCGGCATTCTCGACGAAGCGCGCGAGCTCGACCGGATCGAACACATCGGTTTCGATCACGTCGATTGGCAGCAGCGTGAGATGACGGGCGTTGTAGCGCCGGCGCGTAGCAATGCGGACGTCTTTGCCGAGCTCGACGAGCGCGTTGACGAGATGGCTGCCGATAAAACCGGAACCGCCGATGATCGCAATGGCTTGATGTCGCATTTCCGACTCCCTGGTGGAAGCCGCGGCAACGGCTGGAGTGAGGCGCCGCCGCGTGACGCGCGGCGGCACGACGCTTACGGTGCGATATAACCCAAACGCGCCTTCAGCGATTGCGGACGGCCTTCGAACAGTGCCGCGTAGTAGACCGTATTGGACAGCACATTCTTGACGTAGTCGCGGGTCTCGTTGAACGGGATCGTCTCCGCGAAGATCGCGCCCTCAACCGGATGCGCCAGCCCTTCCCGCCATGCCTTCGGACGGCCCGGACCGGCGTTGTAGCCGGCGGTGGCGAGTACGGCGGACCCGTCGAACTGATTGTAGATCATCGACAGGTAGTTGGTGCCGAGCAGGATGTTCGTGTTGATGTCGTTCATCTGCTCGCGCGAGATCGGACCCAGACCAATCTTCTTCGCCACCAGTTGCGCGGTGCCCGGCATCAACTGCATCAGGCCGCTCGCGCCCACGTCCGAGCGCGCATTCATGATGAAACGCGACTCCTGGCGGATCAAACCATACGCCCATTCGACGTCGAGCCCATTGGTCTGCGCATCGCGCTCGACGATGTCGCGGAACGGCGACAGGTAGCGCAACGAGAAATCGTGCTCGGTCTTCGTGCGGTCCGCCGTGTTGACGGTGCGGTCATACAGTTCGATACGGCGCGCGTACTCGGCCACCGCCAGCAGTTGCCGGTCGCTCATGGTGCGCAGCGGCCAGTTCCACTCGCGGTTGCCTTCGAGACGCAGATTGAGCTGATAGAAGCGTTGCGCGAGCGCCAGGCCCGGCGTGTTCGCCGCTTGCTGCACTTCGGCGTCGGACACCATGGTTTTCGGTGGCACGGTGATCTTCTGGCCCAGGTCTTCCGTAGCGAGCTGGCCGTAAAAGTTATAGCCCGAAGCGATCTGGGCGAATTCCTGGTTGGCCTGCGCGGTGTTGCCCCCTTCCTTGAGAGCACGCGCGTGCCAGTACACCCACGACGGCTGGCTGCGCAATGCCGCCGGCATCTGCTCGATCGACCAGCGCACCATCGTCCAGTCGCCTGCCAGCAGTGCGCTGCGGGTACGCCATTCGTAGGCCGGGTTCGACAGCAACGGCGCATTCGCCGACAACCGGTACCAGTCCACCGCGGTCGACATCTGCTTGGCCGCGGCCTGGTAAGCAATCGTGCCCCAGCCGATCGCCCGCTCCGGCGAACTGAGCGACGGCGCCACCGACGCGAAGGTCGCCGCGGCCATTGCCGGGTCGTTGCGCGCCATACGCGTGATCGCCAGCAGCGCCAGTTGATGCGACTGCGCATCCGGTCCGACGCCACGCGCGAGCAGCAGCGGCGGCGTGCTCGCCGCCTGATCGAACAGCACCGGGTCGGGGCGCTGGTTGCCGAGCGCGTCGACCAGCTTGCTGCCGGTGCTGGTGTAGTTCTGTTCGTAAGCGAGGCGGATCTGCTGCCAGACGTCGTCCGCGCTGAACTGCTGGTTCAAGGCAAGCGAGGTGATCAGGTCGACGCAACCGTCGCCGTACCACTTCGGGTCGACCAGCAGCGCACGCGCCGCGTCCGCCACGTTCTCACCGTGCGCGGCGCGCGATTCGAGCGCGTAGCACTTGACCTGCGTATCGTCGTTGAGCACGAAGCGCGCATATTGCTGGTCGAAGTTATTCCAGTCGTGACGCGCGCCGAGTACCACCAGGTAGTCGTTGCGCAACCGGTCGGCAATCGCCTGGCCGTCGTACTTCTGCAGGAACGACAACACCGGCGCGTCCGGCGCATCGACGCGCGGATGCCCCGTCGAATCGAACAACTGCGGCTTGATCTGGAAGTACTCCACATACGACGGCGCCGGATAGTCCGGAATCATCGCCGCCAGTTGCGCTGCGCGACCCGGATCGTTATCGCGCGCGGCTTCGCGCAGCTGGATGAAAGTCTGGTCGTCGTTGGAGAGTTGCGAAAGCGGAACAGGCTTCACGGCCGAGGCCGTGCTGCACGCGACGAGTGCCGCTGCGGCAAGCGCAAGACCGGCCGCGCGATATACTCGAAAGAGGCGTTTTGACATCGTTGTTTCTGGAGCGCGAATTGAACCCAAGCATAGCACGCAACCCCTTCCCGGAATCGAAAAACGCGCTCCGTAAAATGCTGCTGGAAACACGTGTACATGCGGCTCTCGGGCCGGCGGACAGCGAGGCGTTGAGCCGCCGCCTGCTCGATGCGCTGAAACGTTACGAACCGGCCTGCGTGGGCTTTTACTGGCCGCTGCCGGGCGAGTTCGACGCCCGTGCGGCCATCGCCATCTGGCTCGCGCCCGGTGGGCAGCGGCAGGCGAGTCTGCCCGTGGTCAGGACGCGCGGCGAAGCGCTGGAATTCCACGCCTGGGCACCTGACACGCCAATGAAGACCGGCCATCACCGGATTCCCGAGCCGGTCCCGCAAGAGGTGGTGGTGCCCGACCTGCTGTTCGTGCCGTGCGTCGGCTTCGATGCGCAAGGCTACCGGTTGGGTTATGGCGGCGGCTATTACGACCGCACGCTCGCGTCGTGGCCCGGCAAGAAGAAGCCCATCACCATCGGCGTGGCCTGCGAAGCCTGCCGCATCGACGCGCTGCAGCGCGAAGCCCACGACATCCCGCTCGACATGATCGTCACCGAGGCGGCTTGTTATCCGGAGCAGGCGCAGCAAGCCAACTGAGCCTCACCGCGTCACATCGTCACGGTGCCTGAAGATCACGGCGCTTAAAGATAAAGAGCCACCGCACCGTTTCCCACGCCCGGTTCAAGCCCGGCTCAAAGCGATGCCGCCGCCCGCGCCGCGGTGTCGTACAGCCCGGAGGCGTTGCGCATCAACTGCGCGGCCTCGCCGATCTGCTCATTCGTCAGACCGCTTTCCTTGAGCGTGGCGATCAGGCAGCTTTCGCGCACCTCGCGGTACTTGAGACACAGATCGCGGCCCGATTGCGTCGCCGAGAAGAACACTTCCTTGCCGGTCTTTTCGCTTTTTACATACCCTCTAGCTACCAGCTTCTTCAACGCGTAGGTGGCGACGTGGGTGTCTTCGATGTTCAGCACGAAGCAGATGTCAGCGAGTTTCTTGCGGCGCTCGCGGTGGCTGACGTGATGCAGCAGCGACACTTCGATGGCGGTCATATCCTTTTCGCCCGCCGCCGACATGCACCGCACCATCCAGCGGTTGAACGCGTTGCTCGCCATGATGAGCCCGTACTCCAGCTCCGACAGCTCCGCGCTTGTTTCCGAAACCAGATGTTCCGAGGAGACGATTTTGGTCGGTTGACGCGACATGACGGGTGTTCTCAATGCACGAATAGAGGTGCACGAAGTGTACGACGAGCGCCTCTTTTTGGGTGCCTGGCGAAAACGCTTATTGAGAAATTGTTGATATTTTATTGATAATGTACGCTATGCATCATGGTTGACGCGCCTGGTGCCGATATCCACTTATGAGCGGAGCGCTTGCCAGTCTGGCAAAGTCTCCGACCCACCC
Source organism: Paraburkholderia sp. GAS38 (assembly GCF_050434965.1). Classification (NCBI taxonomy): domain Bacteria; kingdom Pseudomonadati; phylum Pseudomonadota; class Betaproteobacteria; order Burkholderiales; family Burkholderiaceae; genus Paraburkholderia; species Paraburkholderia sp. GAS38. Next base: position 57,838 of record NZ_JBNDJO010000012.1, read on the forward strand.
AACGAATCAGCGATGACGCAACCACGAATCTTTCAGTTCGGCGATGCCGCGCTAGTCTGCGAGGCCCCCGCCCCCGCGACGCTCGATTGCCAGCGGCGCGTCTGGGCGGCCGCCGAAGCGGCGCGCGGCTGGCCGCACGTGCTCGAGGTCGTGCCCGGCATGAACAACCTGACCATCGTGTTCGATCCGCTGGAAGCGGATAGCGCGGCGCTCGCCAACTTGCTGCAGACGGCCTGGGACGCCACCGGCGACGCCCCCGCCGCCGGCCGCGAGGTCGAGATTCCGGTGCAGTACGGCGGCGAGTTCGGCCCGGACCTGCAGGTGGTGGCCAGTCACACGGGGCTGTCGGTGAAAGAGGTGGTGAACCGCCACTCGGCGGGCGAGTACGTCGTGTTCTTCCTCGGCTTCCAACCCGGCTTTGCCTATATGGGCGGGCTCGAAGAGGCGCTGCACACACCGCGCCGCTCATCGCCGCGGCTCGAAGTGCCGGCGGGGTCGGTCGGTATCGGCGGCGAGCAGACCGGCGTCTATCCGGCCACGTCGCCGGGCGGCTGGCAACTGATCGGCCGCACCTCCGTGCCGCTGTTCGATCCGGCGCGCTCGCCGCCCACCCTGCTGCAGCCGGGCGACCGGGTGCGCTTCACCGTGGCGGGGATCGCAGCATGATCGACGTGATTCGCGCGGGTCTTCTGACCACGGTTCAGGATCTGGGCCGACATGGCTACCGGCACCTCGGCGTGGCAATGGGCGGGGCGCTCGACCGGCTCTCGCTGGAGGTGGGCAACCGCCTCGTCGGCAACCGGCCGGACGCTGCCTGCCTCGAGATCACCTTTGGGCCCACCGTGCTACGCTTTCCGCGCGCTACCCGGATCGCCATCACCGGCACCGAATTCGGCGCCACGCTCGACGGCAAGCCAGTCTATTCATGGTGGAGCCTGCCGGTCCAGGCCGGCCAGGAACTGACGCTGCAAGCGGCGAAGCGCGGCATGCGCGGCTACGTCTGCGTGGCCGGCGGCATTGACGTGTTGCCGATGCTCGGCTCGCGCAGCACCGACCTCGCCGGCCAGTTCGGCGGCCTCGGCGGCCGGGCGCTGCGCGACGGCGACCGTCTGCCGGTCGGCGCGCCGGCGCCGCACGCGGGTCGCGGCTTTAGTCCACAAGCGCCCGAATTCGGCGTGAAGGCGCCCGCCTGGTGCAAGTTCGTGCTCGTCCACGAGCCGCTGCGCCGCGGCCGGCACCCGTCCGGCGTGGCCTGGGCCGCGCCTATCCGCGTGCTGCAAGGGTCCGAATACGACCACTTCCCGGCCGACGCTCAAGAGGCGTTCTGGTCGAACGAATGGCTCGTCACACCGAACAGCAACCGCATGGGCTACCGGCTCGCCGGCACCGAGCTCAAGCGTACGCACAAGACCGACCTGCTGTCGCACGCGGTGCTGCCGGGCACGATCCAGGTGCCGCCGAACGGCCAGCCGATCGTGCTGCTCAGCGACGCGCAGACCACCGGCGGCTATCCGAAGATCGGCGCGGTGATCCAGGCCGATCTGTGGAAGCTCGCCCAGGTGCGCCTGAACGGCGCGATTCGTTTCATCCCGACCACGCCCCAAGAGGCGCGGCAGGCTTTGCTGGAAGAACGGGCGTATCTGCGGCAGATCGACGCCGCGATCACGATGCATGAGGAACGCTGTGCACGCCAGCCGGCGCTAGCAGCGTTGTAAGACCAAGTAGAGGAAATTATGGAAATCGATTTGAATGCCGATCTCGGCGAGGGCTGCGGCTCCGATGAGGCGCTGCTCGACCTCGTCAGCTCGGCCAATATTGCGTGCGGCTGGCACGCGGGCGGCGCGAACGCGATGCACGACTGCGTGCGCTGGGCCGTCAAGAAGGGTGTGTCGATTGGCGCGCATCCGAGCTTCAACGACCCGGAGAACTTCGGGCGCAAGGAAATGGACCTGCCCGCCAGCGAGATTTACGCCGGCGTGCTGTACCAGCTCGGCGCGCTCTCGGCGATCGCCCAGGCCGAAGGCGGACGCATCGCGCACGTCAAGCCGCACGGTGCGCTGTATAACCAGGCCGCGCGCGACCCGAAGATCGCCGATGCGATCGTCTCCGCCGTGCACGATTTCGACCCGTCCGTGGCGGTGTTCGCGCTCGCCAACAGCGGCCTCGTGACGGCCGCCCGCGAAGCGGGCCTGATCGCCATCGAGGAAGTCTTCGCCGACCGCGGCTATCGCTCGGACGGCTCGCTCGTGCCGCGCAAGGAGCCGGGCGCGCTGCTCGACGACGAGGAAGAAGTGCTTGCGCGCACCCTCGCAATGGTGCGCGAGCAACGCGTGCAGGCGGTGGACGGCCGCTGGGTGCCGCTCAACGCGCAGACCATCTGTCTGCACGGCGACGGCCCGCATGCGCTGGCGTTTGCGCGCCGCATCCGCGCCGCGCTCGAGAGCGCCGGCATCGAAGTGCATGCGGCCAACGCCGCGCGCGCCTGAAGCCAGGCAACCGGGGCGCCCCGCAACGGTCGGCCATAAAGCAAGCAACGCCCCGCCCCGCGCGGGGCGTTTGCCAGGTGCGGTAGCGAACGTGTCTATCGAGGCAGGTCACGCGGTAGAAAACCGCGCAGTAGTGGCGGCAGCAGAGAACCCGCAGCACAGCAGGCAGCAGCAGACGTCAGTACGCCTAAAGGGCACAAAGGTAGTTGCAGTGGACGGACGCGGCCAACCAGAGCCGCGCACAGCAAGACGGCGCAGGGCACGCCCCATGCGCCGCCTCACGTTAGCCGCCATTCGCGGCAAGGTTAGCAACCCTGTTTGGAGATCCTGATGCAGACAGCAGTCAATTTATGGCCGCTTATCGGCGTGGCCGTGATCATCATCGGTTTTGTGTTGCGCTTCAATCCGATGCTGATCGTGGCCGCCGCCGCTATCGTCACTGCGCTGGCCGCGCACTTCCCGCCCGAGAAAATCCTCGCCGCCATCGGCACGGGTTTTATCAAGACCCGCAACATCCCGTTGATCATCCTGCTGCCGCTCGCCGTGATCGGTCTGCTGGAACGGCACGGCCTGCGCGAGCGGGCCCAGACCTGGATCGCCGGCATCAAGGCGGCCACCGCCGGGCGTCTTCTGATCGTCTATCTGCTGGTGCGCGAACTCACCGCAGCGGTCGGCCTGACCGGCCTCGGCGGCCATCCGCAGATGGTGCGTCCGCTGATCGCGCCGATGGCCGAAGGCGCGGCCGAGAGCCGCTACGGCAAGCTCACCGACGCCGTGCGCCACCGCCTGCGCGCCTTCGCCGCGGCAACCGACAATGTGGGCCTGTTCTTCGGCGAAGACATCTTCGTCGCCTTCGGCGCCATCGTGCTGATGACCACCTTCCTGCGCGAAGCGGGCATCGAGGTCGAGCCGATTCACGTCGCCGTATGGGGCATCCCCACGGCGATCTGCGCGTTCCTGATTCACGGCTTCCGGCTGTATCTGCTCGACCGCAAGCTCGACCGCGAACTGCGCGGCAAGGACACGCCGGGCACACTGCCGCAGACCGGATCGGCCACGGGAGACGAGGCATGACGCTCACCATCAACTATCTGTTCTGGCTGCTCGGGGTTGTGCTGCTGATCATCGGCGGCATGATCCTCACCGACAAGGAACATCCGCGCCGCCTCACCGCCGGCGGCTTCTGGATTCTGTACGCGCTGATTTTCCTGATCGGCGACCTGATACCGCCTTCGGTGGTCGGCGTGCTGGTGATCGCCATGGCGCTGATCGCCGGGTTCGGCGGCGTGACCGCGGCCAGGCCGAAAGTGCTGTCGCTGGAAGCGCGTCAGGCTAGCGCCAAACGCCTCGGCAACAAACTGTTCGTGCCCGCGCTGACGATTCCGGTGGTCACCGTCGTGATCACGCTGGCGGCGAGCCATCTGGCGTTCGGCGGCACGCCGCTGATCGAGCAGAAGAACGTCACGCTGATCGGCTTCGGGATCGGCTGCGTGATCGCCCTCGCCGTGGCCTGCGTGATGACGCGCGATACGGTTGGCCAGTCGATGAAGGAAGCGCGCCGCCTCGTCGATGCGTTGTCGTGGGCCGCGGTGCTGCCGCAGATGCTCGGCATGCTCGGCCTCGTGTTCTCCGATGCGGGCGTCGGCAAGGCGGTCGCGCACGTCACGACCGCCTATATCGATCTCGACTACCGGTTCGTGGCGGTCGCCGTGTACTGCATCGGCATGGCCGTATTCACGATGGTGATGGGCAACGGCTTCGCCGCATTTCCGGTGATGACGGGCGGCGTGGGCGTGCCGATTCTGGTCGGCGTGTTCCACGGCAATCCGGCGGTAATGGTCGCGATCGGCATGTTCTCGGGCTACTGCGGCACGCTGATGACGCCGATGGCCGCGAACTTCAACATGGTCCCCGTCGCACTGCTCGAATTGCCGGACAAGAACGCCGTGATCAAGGTCCAGGTGCCCACGGCCCTGAGCTTGCTGGTCGTGAACATCTTCTTGCTGAACTTCCTGATGTTTCTGTAGCGCATCCCGCGCGGCCGGCCTGACGCATCTTTTCGCGACAGGTCGGTACCATGGGAACGCCCGTCGCGACGACCTGTCGCGCTAAATTAGGATATGTCTGATCGAAGCGGCAAAGCCTGAGACCTAAGCTGGTGGACGTCTTCTCATCCACCAGCCGGCGTCGCGCAGCACGCGTGCCGCCGGCGTCCTGAAGCAGGTTTTCATGGAACAGCATCCTCATACCGGTGACGCGCAGCACGACGCAGACTCACCGTCCTACCTCGCCGCCCTCGTTGCCAATGCACTCCACGCGCATCGCGCGGGGCAACTCGACGAAGCCGCGCCGCTCTATCAGGAAGCGCTGGCAATCAACCCGATTCACACGGAAGCGCTGCACTACTTCGGCGTGCTGCAGCACCAGCGGCGCAACCACGCGGCCGCAGCCGATCTGCTGGATCACGCGCTCGAACTCGAGCCCACCAATGCGGCCTGCTGGAGCAACCGCGGCCTTGTCGCCGCGGCGCTTGGGCTGCACGAAGAAGCGCGCCGGTGTTATTGGCAAGCGCTGCAATTCCAGCCGGACTTCCCCGACGCACGCAATAACCTCGGCGTGACCCTGCAGGCGCAAGGTGAACTGGAAGGCGCCGTGCATCAGTATCGTCAGGCGCTGGCGCTTGACTCTTCGATGCTCGATGCACATCTGAATCTTGGCACCGCGCTCGCCAAACTCGACCGCTACGACGAGGCGCTGGCTTGCTACGAGCAGGCGCTGTCACTCGATCCGTACTCGGCAGACGCGCACTTCAATGCAGGCAATGCGCTGACGGCGAAAGGCGACAGCGCGGCGGCCATCGTCCGCTTCAGGCGCGCGCTCGAATTGCGGCCTGGCTTTGCCAATGCGCACATCAATCTGGGCAGCGCGGTCGGCAAGCTGGGCAACTATGCCGAGGCCGAGCAGCAGTACCGGTACGCCGTCGCGCTCAAGCCGAATCCCACCAATCTGGTGTGCCTGGGTGGCTCGCTCGGTGCGCAGGGCCGCCTCGACGAGGAAGAGGTGTTCTATCGGCGTGCGCTCGAACTCGACCCTGGGTATGTCGACGCGCATCAGAATCTCGCCTGGACGCTGCTCAAGCGAGGCGACTACGCGCAAGGCTGGGCAGAGTTTGCGAAGCGCTGGCGTCCGCAGGATTACGCGGCGATTGCGGTGGAAGATGTGCCGGAGTGGCATGGCGAACCGCTCGAAGGACGCGCGATCCTGCTGGTGGGTGACCAGGGCTTTGGCGATCAGATGCAGTTCTTGCGCTTTGCCCGCGTGCTCGAGAAGCTGGGTGCGACGGTCGATGTGTGCGTCCGTGAGCCGCTGCTGCCGCTGGCACAACAGGTGCCGGGCGTGCATCGCGCGTGGAGTATCGGCAAGGCCGAGGGCCGGTACGATTTCTGGGTACCGCTGATGAGCGTGCCGTCGTGTGTCGGGACCGAGCTGTCGACGATTCCTGCGGACGTGCCGTATCTGTTCGCCGATGACGCCAGGATGCACACCTGGCGCGAACGCGTGGAAACGGCCGCCGGCTCGCGGCGCAAGATTGGCCTGGTGTGGGCCGGCAGTCCGACCTTCGGCAACGATTGCTATCGGTCGATGCGCTTCGAAGACCTCGCGCCGCTGCGCGAGCTGGAGGGTGTGGCGTGGTTCTCGCTGCAAAAAGGGCCGTCAGAAACACAACTTGCGGATGCGCCGCCGGACTTCCGCCCGCACGATTTCACCGCCGATCTGCACGACTTCACAGACACCGCCGCGCTGGTGATGAATCTCGATCTGGTGATCGCCGTGGATACCGGTGTTGCTCACCTGACGGGCGCATTGGGCAAGCCGGTGTGGGTGATGCTGCCGGCCAACTCCGATTGGCGCTGGCTGGAACATCGCAGCGATTCGCCGTGGTATCCGAACGCGCGTCTGTTCAGGCAAGCGGTGCTGGGGGATTGGACGCCGGTGGTTGAGGGCGTGGCAAGGGCGCTACTTGATTAAGCGCAAGCCCGCTGTCTTAGCGGCTTTCGCATCGAAAGTCGCGGTGTATTCGCACCCGGCATCATGGCAAGTGCGCTCAATAACGCAGTCGGCAAAATCGGCTTTGGACGAAGCGAAGAGCCGAAGCGCTTTCCAAACGGTCTCCGCGGACTCAATCACCAACTCGCGCGTACGCAGCAGGGTTTCGACAACTTTGGCGATGTCCGCCCTGTCTGCCGCATAAAGACTCCCGAGTACCCACACAACTTCAATAAGCGCAACCTGGGTCACATAACCAGGATCGTCTACAGTAAGAGACTCCACCAAAGCGTTCGCCTTGGACGATTGTGCCGCATCACCCAGCCCGAGATCGCTTCTGACGACAGCCGGGATCGTGACCTGACCCTTCGAGGTGAGAGTTGCGGATGCCATACATCCTCCTGATTCGATATTTCCTTGCTTTAGAGTAAGGAGGTCCGAAAATCCCCCCCTCACCCCGGCTCCACCACAAACCCATGCTGCCGCAACAACTGCAGCACGCCCTTCGGGCCGCCGAGGTGCAAGGCCCCCACGGCCACAAACACCGGTTTGTTCGGCCCGGCAATCAACAGCATCCGCGTGACGAAACGCCGGTTCCGTTCGTACACAATCTTGTTGTCGATCGAATCGGACACCCGCTTGTCGCGCGCCAGCACCTCGGACTTGGCCGCCTGCCACGCGGCGATCGCGTCCGCGTCGCCCACCTGCCAGAGCCGGTGCAAGGTCTGCACATCCGCGAGGTTGCCGGCCGGCGTCTGCACCAGGTCCTGCGCCAGCATCTCGCGCTGCTGCGCAGACGACAGGCTCGTGAACGCGCGCATCTGCTCCCCAAGCGTCTCAAGCCCGACAATCTTGCCGCGTGTGCGCAGATAGACGTTCTGCAACTGCGCCTCGGTGCCGTATTCCGTCTGCAGCCCCGCACTCAACGAGTCGTAGGTTTCGACCAGCAGCGAAGCGAGCCACGGCCGCATTCGCTTGATCTCGTCGAGCGCCGCCGGATTGCCGCGCAAGCGGACTTCGAGCTTGTGCCATAGCGATTCCGGCAAATACTTCGGCAGGCACTCGCTCCGGCACACGCCGTATTTCGACACATCGTCCTGCGAGACCAGCAGGTCGTCCGGCGACAGTTCCAGCGCCAGCGTCGGCGAGGCCGCGAGCGCGGCCAGAATCTGCGGACGGAATGGCTTGTTCGGCGGATAGTCGGCCGGATCGCCGACATGCAGCGTGCCGAGAATATAGAGGGTGGTGGTGCCGCGCGTCGCGACGTAGAACGGCATATGCGCCGGTTGCGTGCGCACCGGACCGCTCGCCGTGTTGCCGGAGTTCGCGGGTGGAGGATTGAAACCGGGCAAGGTGGCGCGCGGCTGGCCAGGCGCCCCCGGCACGGCAGGCACCGGCAACGCCGGCCGGCCGCTTTGCGCCGGGGTATTCGCAGCCGCGCCCGCAGCGTAAGCCGTGACGACCGGCGTAGCCGAACCGGGTAAGACGCAGGCAAGCGCGGCGCACCCCAGCAGCCACGTTCGCCAGCGCCGCGCGAAAACGGCGCGACAGCCGCCTTCACGCAGGCGGCGCGCAGGACGACGCGCCGCCAACGCTTCAGGCATCCACGTCCCCCACCTCCTCAGCGCGGTGGCACGACACCTGACGTCCATCCACTTCACGCAGCTTCGGTTCCTCGCTGCGGCAGCGCTCGATCGCATACGGACAGCGCTGATGGAACGTGCAGCCCGACGGCGGACTGAGCGGCGACGGCATCTCGCCTTGCAGCTTGATCTTGATGCTGCGATCCGCCTCGAAGATCGACGGCGTCGCCGACATCAGCGCCCGCGTGTACGGATGACGCGGATTCGTGAAGATCCGCTTCTTGTCGCCCAGTTCGACCACGCCGCCGAAGTACATCACCATCACATCGTCAGCGATATGCTCCACCACCGACAGGTTGTGCGAAATGAACACGTAGCTGGTCTTGAACTGCTCCTGCAGATCCATGAACAGATTCAGAATCTGCGCCTGGATCGACACGTCGAGCGCGGACACGGGTTCGTCGGCGACGACGATCTGCGGATCGAGAATCATCGCGCGCGCAATCGCCACGCGCTGACGCTGACCGCCCGAGAACATATGCGGATAGCGTTTGGCGTGCTCAGGCCGCAGGCCGACGGTGCGCATCATCTGCGCGATCCGCTCGGCGCGCTCGCCCGCGCTCAACTGCGTGTTGATGGCGAGCGGCTCGCCGAGCGTCTGCTCGACGGTCTTGCGCGGATTGAGCGAGGCAAACGGATTCTGGAACACCATCTGCACGCGCCGGCGCAATGCGGCGATCTTCGCCTGATCGGCTCCGGCCACATCTTCACCGTCGATCAGAAGACGGCCGGCCGTCGGTCCTTCGATCATCGTCAGTTGACGCGCGAGCGTCGACTTGCCGCAACCGGACTCGCCGACCACAGCCAGCGTCTTGCCGCGGTCGAGCGAAAACGACACGCCGTTCAACGCCTTCACCGTGCCGTGGCCAAACATGCCGCGGCGCACCGAGTAGTGCCGCGCCAGCTGATCGGCGACCAGTACGTGATCGCCCGCCTGCCCCCTCGGCTCCGTCGGGCGGCGCGTTTCGGGTACTGCATTCATCGTGCGCCTCCGTGAGTGTGGACGTTCGCGTCGCCGGTGAGGTTCAGCGGCTTGATACAGCGTACCCTGGTTACCTCCGTGGCTGCGTTCGGGGTTGCGTCTGCGGTTGCGTTCGCGGTTGCATCAGCAAGGCCCGGCAACGGCGCCAACGCGGGCCGCGCCTTGGTGCAGTCGTCCACCACATACTTGCAGCGCGGCGCGAACAGACATCCTTTCGGCCGGTCGTCGCGTCCCGGCACCATGCCCGGCAACGCCGCCAGACGCACCGCGCCGACATTGTGTTCGGGAATCGCCGCCAGCAACGCTTCCGTGTACGGATGATGCGGCGCCGCGAAGATATCCGGGACCTTGTTGGTCTCGATCACCTCGCCCGCGTACATCACGGCCACGCGCTGCGCGACTTCCGACACCACGGCCAGATCGTGCGAGATCAGCACGAGCGCCATGCCGCGCTCCTTCTGCAGCTTCACCAGCAGTTCCATGATCTGCGCCTGGATCGTCACGTCGAGCGCCGTGGTCGGCTCGTCGGCAATCAGCAGCTTCGGATTGCAGGCGACCGCCATCGCGATCATCACGCGCTGGTTCATGCCGCCCGACATCTGGTGCGGAAACGACATGATGCGGTTCTTCGCATCGGGAATGCCGACCTGGTCGAGCAGTTCGAGCGCGCGCTGGTGCAGCGCGGCGCCGCGCAGCCCTTCGTGCAGCTTCAGCACTTCCTTGATCTGATAGCCGACGGTATAGCTCGGGTTCAGACTGGTGAGGGCGTCCTGGAACACCATCGCGATGTCTTTGCCGATGATCTTGCGGCGCTCCTTCGGCGAGGCCTTCAGCAGATCCTTGCCGTCGAAGGTGACCTCGTCGGCGCTGACCTTGCCCGGCGCATCGATCAGGCCCATCAGGGCCATCATCGTCACGCTCTTGCCCGAGCCGGATTCGCCCACGACGCCGACCACTTCGCCCGGCGCCACGTCCAGGTTGATGCGGTCGACGGCCGGCAGGCCGTTGAAATTCACTGCCAGATTGCGGATGGTGAGTAACTTCTGGTCAGCACGCGCACGGCCGCCCGAAGCGGGCTGACCGGCCCCCTCGGGGGACAGCGAATGAAATGAGCGTGGAGGTTGTTCCATCTAGGCCATCCGCTTCAGTTTGGGGTCGAGCGCGTCGCGCAGGCCATCGCCGAGCAGGTTGATCGCCAGCACCGAGATCACGATGGCGAGGCCCGGCAAGGTCACGATCCACCAGGCGTTGTCGATGTAGTCGCGCGCCGAAGCCAGCATGGCGCCCCACTCCGCCGCCGGCGGTTGCACGCCGAGGCCGAGGAAGCCGAGCGCGGCCGCATCGAGAATTGCCGACGAAAACCCGAGCGTCGCCTGCACGATCAGCGGTGCGGTGCAGTTGGGCAACACTTGCGAAAACATCAGACGCAGCGTGCCCGCGCCCGCGACCCGCGAAGCCGTCACGTATTCCTTCTGCAACTCGCCGAGCGCCGAGGCGCGCGACAGACGCACATAGCCGGGCAACGCGACGATGGCAATCGCCAGCATGGTGTTGATCAGGCCCGGGCCGATGATGGCGACCACCGCCACCGCGAGCAGCAGCGACGGCAGCGCGAGCAGCACGTCCATGATGCGCATGATCGGCGTATCGGCCCACTTCTCGAAGAACGCGGCGATCAGCCCGAGCACGACACCCGGAATCAGCGCCAGCACCACCGAGACGAAACCGATCCAGAACGACAGGCGCGCGCCGTACATCAAGCGGGACAGCATGTCGCGGCCGGCTTCGTCGGTGCCGAGGATGAACTTCCAGTTGCCGCCGTCGAGCCAGGCGGGCGGGATCTTCACGTAGTCGCGGTATTGCTCGATCGGACTGTGCGGTGCGATCACCGGTGCGAAGATCGCCACGAAGATCAGCAGCAGCACGATGACGCCTGCGACCACCGCGCCGCGGTTGCGGGAAAAGTTGGCCCAGAATTCACGGGCGGCCAGTGCCCGGCCGCTCGGCGGGGTCACTGCTGTGGGGACTGTATTTTGTATGTCTGCCATCATGCCTCCCGCCGAGCCGCCTCAAGGGAGGCATGAGCCCCCTTGGGGGGAAGCGAACGAATGTGAGCGTGGGGGTGCATGGTCCTTTTACCTCGTATGGCGAATGCGCGGATTCAACACGCCGTACAACAGATCGACGATCAGATTCACGACGATCACGAGTGTGGCAATCAACAGGATACCGCCCTGCACGACCGGATAGTCGCGCCGGCTAATCGCATCGATCAGCCATTTGCCGATGCCCGGCCAGGAGAACAGCGTCTCGGTCAGCACCGCGCCGGCCAGCAGCGTGCCGACCTGCAGCCCGATCACGGTCACCACCGGAATCAGCGCATTGCGCAGCGCATGCACGACGATCACACGCCCCGGCGGCAAACCCTTGGCGCGCGCTGTGCGGATGTAGTCCTCGCGCAGCACTTCGAGCATGGAGGAGCGCGTCATCCGCGCCACCACCGCCAAAGGAATCGTACCGAGCACGATGGCCGGCAGGATCAGGTGGCTCAGGGCGGACCTGAACGCGCCTTCATCGGTCGACATCAGCGAGTCGATCAACATGAAGCCGGTGACGTGCGGAATGTCGTATTCGACCGCAATGCGGCCCGACACCGGCGTCCAGCCGAGCTTCACCGAGAACAGCATGATGAGGATCAAGCCCCACCAGAAGATCGGCATCGAATAGCCGGTGAGCGCGGTGCCCATCACGCCGTGATCGACCACCGTGCCGCGCCTCAAGGCCGCGAACACGCCGGCCGGCAGCCCGATGACCAGCGCGAACAGCATCGCGCAGATCGACAGCTCGACGGTGGCGGGAAAGCGCGCGAGGAACTCGTCCATCACGCTGGTGTTGGTGATGATCGACATCCCGAGGTCGCCGTGCACTGCCCGCTTGAGATAGTGGACGTATTGCATCGGCAGCGGCTCGTCGAGTCCGAGCCGGTGCATCGCGGCGGCGTGCATCGCCGGATCGACGCCGCGTTCGCCCATCATCACTTCGATGGGGTCGCCGGGTATCAGGTGAATGAGCGCGAACGCAAGGATCGTGATGCCGATGAAGGTCGGTATCACCATGCCGATGCGGCGCAAAACGAAGCGGAACATGGTTCGTCCCTATGGTCTTGATGAACGGAAAACACAACCGGCGACGAGGGCTTGACACCCCGGTCGCCGGACCATTTCGACCAGTTTTCTAACCGTGCGAAAAACGGACTGCGTCAGTCTTACTGCACGCCAACACCGTCGAAGCGCGCATAGCCGAGCGGCTCGATGCGCATATCGATTACCTTCTTGCTCACCGGCTGATACACCGTCGAGTGCGCGATCGGCGAGAACGGCAGTTGCTGCGCGAAGATCTGCTGGGCCTGCGTGTAGATCTTCGTGCGCTCGCCCTGATCGATCGTCGTGCGGCCCTTCTGGATCAGATCGTCGAACGGCTTGTAGCACCACTTGCCGAAGTTGTTGCCGTTGATCGCTTCGCAGCCGAGCAGCGTGCCGAGCCAGTTGTCCGGATCGCCGTTGTCGCCGGTCCAGCCGATCAGCATCGTGTCGTCCTCACCCGCGTGAGCGCGTTTGATGTACTCACCCCACTCGTACGTGACGATCTTCGCGCGCACACCGATCTTGGCCCAGTCGGCCTGGATCATTTCCGACATCAAACGCGCGTTCGGGTTGTACGGACGCTGCACCGGCATCGCCCACAGGGTGATGTCGAAGCCGCTCGCGAGACCCGCCTTGGCGAGCAGCGCCTTGGCCTTCTCCGGATCGTAGGAGAGGCTCGGCAGGTTCTTGTCGTACGACCATTGGGTCGGCGGCATCGGATTGGTGGCCGACTGGCCCGCGCCCTGGTAGACGGAATCGATGATCGCCTTCTTGTTGATCGCCATGTCGAGCGCCTCGCGCACTTCGACCTTGTCGAGCGGCTTGTGCTGGACGTTATACGACAGGTAGCCGAGGTTGAAGCCCGGTTGCGACGGCATCGAAATGCTGGTTTCCGTCTTCAGCGGCGCGATGTCCGCCGGACGCGGATAGCTCATCACCTGGCATTCGTCGCGCTTCAGCTTCTGCACGCGCACGCCGGCGTCCGGGGTGATCGCGAAGATCAGCTTCGAGATCTTCACGTCGTTCGGCTTCCAGTAATCCGGATTGCCGTCGAAACGGATCGTGGCGTCCTTCGTATAGCTGCGGAAAATGAACGGGCCCGTGCCGACCGGCTTCTGGTTGAGATCAGCGGCCTTGCCGGCCTTGAGCAGCGAATCCGCATACTCGGCCGACTGGATCGACGCGAACTCCATCGCCATGTTCTGGATGAACGGGGCGTTCACTTCCTTCAGCGTGAAGCGCACGGTGTACGGATCGACCTTTTCGACCTTCGCGATCAGCTTGTCGAGGCCCATGTCCGTGAAGTACGGGAACTGCGCCGGATACGCCTTGTTGAACGGCATGGTCGGATCGAGCATGCGCGTGAACGTGAAGAGGACGTCGTCCGCGTTGAATTCGCGGCTCGGCTTGAAGTAGGCGGTTGTCTGGAACTTGACGCCGTGACGCAGATGGAACGTGTAGGTCTTGCCGTCCGGCGAGACATCCCAGCTTTCGGCGAGGCCCGGCTCGACCTTGGTGCCGCCGCGCTCGAACTCGACGAGGCGGTTATAGACGGTGAACGTGTTGGCGGTGAAGTCGGTGCCCGTGGTGTATTGGGCTGGATCGAAACCCGCAGGGCTGCCTTCTGAGCAGTAGACCAGGGTTTTATTCGGGATCTCGGCACGCGCGACACTCGCGCCCACCATTGATGCCGCTGCAGCTGCGACGAGCGTCGTGATCCGCGCGGCGCGCAACAGATTGTTTTGCTTCATGTTTCCTCCAGGTTCGGGGCCGGCTTGCACCGGCGTAGCGCGATATTACTTGAGCATAGCTTGCGGCAACAAGCGGAGGAAATTCCTTGTGTTCACGATCGGAAACACTTGTTAGGCATAGATTGAGGCCCGTCAACACCGGATTGACGGGCCGCGTGACGTCTCTGAGGCTAAAAGCGGGTGCAAAAGCACCCATATCCGCTCATTTCAGTCCCACGCCGAGGAATTGCGTCGGGCCGAACGGGTCGATCTTGAAGCCCGTCACCTCTTTTGAAATAGGTTGATAAACGGTGGAGTGGGCAATCGGCGTGAACGGCACCTGGTCCTTGAAGATCACCTGAGCGTCCATGTAATCCTTGGTGCGCTGGGCAAGGTCGGTGGTGCTGCGCGCCGCGGTGATCAGGTCGTCGAAGGGTTTGTAGCACCACTTCGAGAAGTTGCTGCCCTTCACCGAATCGCAGCCGAGCAACACGCCGAGCCAGTTGTCCGGGTCGCCGTAATCGCCGGTCCAGCCAATCAGGATCGCCTCGTGTTCGCCGGCGTGGGCGCGGCGGATGTACTCGCCCCACTCGAAGGTAACGATATTCACCTTCACGCCGATCTTCGCCCAGTCGGACTGCAGCATTTCAGCCATTAGCCGCGCGTTCGGGTTGTAGGGGCGCTGGACCGGCATGGCCCACAGCGTCAGGTCGAAGCCGTCGGGATAACCGGCTTCCTTCAGCAGCGCTTTGGCCTTGTCGATGTCGTAGGGCGCGTCTTTCAGGCTCTTGTTGTAGCCCCACTGGGTAGGCGGCATCGGATTGGTGGCAATCTGGCCCGCGCCCTGGTACACCGACTCGATGATCGCCTTCTTGTTGATCGACATATCCAGCGCACGGCGCACCAGCACGTTGTCGAGCGGCTTTTTGGTCGTGTTGTAGCCGAGGATGCCCAGATTGAAGCCCACCTCGCTCGGCATCGCCAGCGACGAGTCGGCCTTGACCGCCGCGATATCCGCAGGACGCGGGTAGCTCATCACCTGGCACTCGCCGCGTTTCAATTTTTGCAGCCGCACGGCCGGGTCGACGGTGATGGCGAAGATCAGCTTGCTCACTTTCACGACGTCCGGTTTCCAGTAGTCCGGATTACCGTCGAAACGGATGGTGTCGTCCTTGGTGTAGCTGCGGAAGATGAACGGCCCCGTGCCGACCGGGAACAGATTGATGTCGGAGGCCTTGCCGGCCTTCAGCAATTGATCGGTGTATTCCGCCGACAGAATCGACGCGAACGGCATCGCGATCTGCTGCAGGAACGGCGCATCCACCTGCTTGAGCGTGAAGCGCACCGTGTAGGGGTCGAGCGCCTCGATCTTCGCGATGTTCTTCGCCAGCCCCAGATCGCTGAAGTACGGGAACGGCACCGGATACGCCTTATGAAACGGCTGATCCGGATCAAGCATGCGCTCGAAGGTGAACACGACGTCGTCCGCATTGAATTCGCGGGTTGGCTTGAAGAACGAGGTGGTCTGAAACTTCACCCCATGGCGCAGATGAAACGTGTATTGCAGGCCATCCGGGGAGACGTCCCACTTCTCGGCAAGTCCGGGTTCGATGTCGGTGCTGCCGTGGGCGAACTCGACCAGCCGGTTGTAGACCGTATAGGAGCCGGCGGTGAACTCGACGCTGGTGGTGTACTGCGCGGTGTCGAAACCGGCTGGGCTGCCTTCGGAGCAGAACACCAGGGTCTTGTCAGGCAGCGTCGCAGCGGGGGCGGCGACGGGTGTCAAGCATGCCGTCGAGACGGCCAGGGTTGTCAATGCGGGCAGGCAATACTGGCGAACTACGAACAGCATGGATGACACTGTCATGACGTTCTCCGGTCGGCAGCCGGGCCGGCTGCGCCTTGATCATAGACAGCACAATATTCAGCTTCAATACACGCTTCTACTCTCCAGACCTTGCGGTGGAGCGAGCGCGTCTGCGGCGGCGCACCAAATCGCCTTGCGCGAAGCGGTGGGGGAAATGAACCGCGCGGCCAGCCGGCCGCGCGGGTGAAACACAAGTCTTATGCGCCCGCTCAGGTGCCCGCTCAGGCGCCGGATTACGCGGCCAGTGAACCGCCCAACCGGTCGCAGATCGACTTGGTGGCCGCTGCGTTGTTGAGCGTATAGAAATGCAGTCCCGGCACGCGGGCATCGACCAGACGCCCGCACAAGTCCGTAACCACATCCAGGCCGAACGCGCGAATCGCTTCGCGGTCGTCGCCGAAGCTCTCCAGCCGGCGCGCCACCCAGCGCGGCACTTCCGCACCGCACATCTCGGAGAAGCGCATCAACTGCGAGAAGTTCGTGATCGGCATGATGCCGGGCACGATCGGCACGTCGACGCCGAGCTTACGCGCGTCGTCGACAAAGCGGAAATACGCATCCGCGTTGAAGAAGTACTGCGTGATGGCCGAATTGGCGCCGGCCTTCACCTTGCGGGCGAAGTTCTCCAGATCGTGGCGCGGCGAGCGCGACTGCGGATGGTATTCCGGATAGCCGGCCACCTCGATCCAGAACCAGTCGCCGAACTCGGCGCGAATGAAGCTCACCAGTTCCGACGCGTAGCGCAGTTCGCCCACTTCGCCCATACCGGACGGCAAGTCGCCGCGCAGCGCGACGATATGGCGGATGCCATGCGAGCGGTACTCGTTGAGGATCGCCCGCAGGCTTTCCTTCGACGAGCCGATGCACGACAGGTGCGGCGCCGCCTGCAGCCCTTCCTTCGCCATATCGACCACGGTGTCGAGCGTGCCCTGCTGCGTCGAGCCGCCGGCGCCGAAAGTCACAGAGACGAATTTCGGCTTGAGCGGCGCGAGTTGCGCGCGCGTGGCGCGCAGCTTCTCGACGCCGTCCGCGGTCTTGGGCGGGAAAAATTCGAATGAAAGTTCGAGCGGATTCATGACTCAATCGCCCTTCTAAAAATGAAGCTCACTTCAGCCGAAACTGCGATTGCCGAAGATGAGCGCGGACAGCAGCCATGAAACGATGCTGTACAGGATCGAGCCGAAGAACGCCGACCAGAAACCGGACACTTCGAAGCCCTTCAGCAGCGACGCGCACAGCCAGAAGCACAGCGCATTGACGACCAGAATGAAGAGTCCGAGCGTAACGATCGTAACGGGCAGCGTCAGCAGGATCAGCACCGGGCGCAGCACGGCGTTGATCAACCCAAGCACCACGGCAACGATCAGCGCGGTGCCGAAGCTGCGGATGTGGATCGACGGCACCAGGTACGTGATGATCAGGAGTGCGAGCGCATTGATCACCCAGGTCAGCAGCACGGTCATGTAAAGCTCCTTTTAGGCTGAAAGTCCGGAATCGAGCGGAACAGGCCGGCGCTGAAACAAAGGCGGCTCGCCGTACAGGCAGCGCCTTTGTCTCATGCCGTGACGCCGCGGCGTGCGGCGCGCGCTGCGGTGACAGCGGGTTGCACGCCGCAGCGGCGGCCTGGGCTGGTCTTGCTTAGTAACGGTAGTGGTTCGGCTTGAACGGACCGTTCTTGTCGACGCCGATGTAGCCGGCCTGCTCGTCCGACAGCACGGTCAGGTTCGCGCCGATGCGCGCCAGATGCAGGCGCGCAACCTTCTCGTCGAGATGCTTCGGCAGCACGTACACCTTGTTCTCGTACTTCGAGCCTTCGGTGAACAGTTCGATCTGTGCGAGCGTCTGGTTCGTGAACGAGTTCGACATCACGAACGACGGGTGGCCGGTTGCGCAACCGAGGTTCACGAGGCGGCCTTCAGCCAGCAGGATCACGCGCTTGCCGTCCGGGAAAATGATGTGGTCGACTTGCGGCTTGATGTTGTCCCACTGGTACTGACGGGTCGACGCAATGTCGATTTCCGAATCGAAGTGACCGATGTTGCAGACGATCGCGTTGTGACGCATCGCCTTCATGTGGTCGTGGCCGATCACGTGGAAGTTGCCGGTGGCCGTCACGAAGATGTCGGCCTTGTCGGCGGCGTATTCCATCGTCACGACGCGGTAGCCTTCCATCGCCGCCTGCAGTGCGCAGATCGGATCGATTTCCGTGACCCACACCGTCGCGCCCAGACCGCGCAGCGATTGCGCGCAGCCCTTGCCCACGTCGCCGTAACCGGCGACCACGGCGATCTTGCCGGCGATCATCACGTCGGTGGCGCGCTTGATACCGTCGACGAGCGACTCACGGCAGCCATACAGATTGTCGAACTTCGACTTGGTGACCGAGTCGTTGACGTTGATGGCCGGGAACGGCAGGCGCCCTTCCTTTTCCATCTGATACAGACGGTGCACGCCGGTCGTGGTTTCTTCCGTCACGCCCTTGATGTGCGCGAGACGCGTCGAGTACCAGGTCGGGTCTGCATCGAGGTGCGATGCGATCGACTTGTACAGCGCGACTTCTTCCTCGTTGGTCGGCTTGGCGATGACCGAGCGGTCCTTCTCAGCCTTCGCGCCGAGGATCAGCAGCAACGTGGCGTCGCCGCCGTCGTCGAGGATCATGTTGGCGAATTCGCCGTTCGGCCATTCAAAAATGCGGTGCGAGAATTCCCAGTATTCGTCGAGCGATTCGCCCTTGAACGCGAACACCGGTGTGCCGGCCTTGGCGATCGCGGCAGCGGCGTGATCCTGCGTCGAGAAGATGTTGCACGAAGCCCAACGGACGTCGGCGCCGAGCGCGGTGAGCGTCTCGATCAGCACGCCGGTCTGGATCGTCATGTGCAGCGAACCGGCGATGCGTGCGCCCTTCAACGGCTGCCGCGCCTTGTATTCTTCGCGCGTTTGCACGAGACCCGGCATTTCGGTTTCAGCGATGTTCAGTTCCTTGCGGCCCCAGTCGGCAAGCGACAGGTCGGCAACGAGGAAATCCTGGGAATTTTTGGAATCGATAACTGCGGCGTTCATCACGCCCTCCTTTCTAAGAAATTGACTAGAAATTTGACGTGAGCGCGGTTCGATGGGGCGCCTTGAAAAGCGCTGCGCGCATTCAAGCCGTCCGATTGAAAGCCTCCGAGCCTGGCGGGCGGCCAGCGAATGCAGATTCGCGGTACCCGTCGCAACGCTCCTCGAAGACGAACGGCGATTGTAGCAAATCGAGATGAACTCGGGGTGACGCGGGGCTTGCGAGGAGGCCTGAACGCTTTGCGAGGGTGCGTGGGCGCTTTGTGAGGACGCCTGGACGCCTCTTGGGGGGTTAGGCCGCCCCGGCGGCCGGTGCGTTCAGCGTGCGCAATTGCGCGATGCCGGCCTTGGCCGCTTCGAGAAACTGGCCGGAGAGCCGGAACGACTCTTCCAGATCCGCCTGAACCGGTGCCTGCATGCCGAAGCAGATGCGGAAATAGCGCTCGGCATGGATGCGCGGGTGGTAGTGCATGCGCACCCGCTTGGCGTCGGAGAGACGCGGGTTGCCGAACAGTTCGCGCAGGGCCCACGAAAACGCACCGTCTTCCCCGCCGTTGCGGCGGAAAAACGCGTCCATCGGGAAGCCGCCTAGCGCCGCATAGACCGGCCGGCGAATGATCAGGCTGCTCGGCACCGTATTGCTCAGTGTCGCAGCGTGCGCGTCGAACTGCGGATGCCCGACGATCTCCGCCGGAAAGCCCGCGTACTCGACGTCGAGCCGGATCGAGGCTTCGCCGGGATGCTGTTCGAGAAAGCCGCTAGCGGCCGCAAGCGCGCCGGGGAAGTATTCGTCGTCGGCGTCGATGAAAGCCAGCAGCGGCTGTGTGGCATGCATCGCGGCCCAGTTGCGCGCCCGCGCGGCGCCGCCGTTCACCGGCATCTGCAGCAGACCGATGCGCGCGTCGCGCTCGCCGTAGCGGCGCACGATCTCGATCGAAGCGTCGCTCGAGCCGTCATCCACGACGACGATCTGCGCCGCCTCGGGCTGGATGACGCAGCTATCGAGCGTGCGTGCGAGGGTGGCGGCAGCGTTGTAGCAGGGAATGACGATCGAAACGGGCAACATGGGATGGGGAGAACGGCGCGAAAGCGCGGGTACGAGAGGGGGATCATGATAGCGCGGCGCTTTCAAAGACCATCCTGAAAAGGCAGTGGCGTCGGCGGACGGGCGAGGCTTGAAGCGCTGGTGACAATCCCCAGGTCACATACGACAAAAGTGCTTAGGCTGCGCCGCAACATAAATATAATGACTCATCATCGTAAAAATCATTCCATATTGGAATTCCGGAGCCTGAGATCGTGGAACTTCGTGCCCTCCGCTATTTCGTCGAAGTCGTGCGCCAGCAGAGCTTTACCGTGGCAGCCGAGCAGATGTTCGTCACGCAGCCCACCATCAGCAAGATGGTGAAGTCGCTGGAAGACGAGATCGGCTCGCCGCTGTTGCTGCGAGACGGCCGCCAGATGGTGCTCACCGACGCCGGGCGCATCGTCTATCAGCGCGGCCAGGACGTGCTCGCCGCGCATGCGCAATTGCAGGCCGAGCTCAACGATCTGGACACGCTCGGACGCGGCGAGCTGACCATCGGCATTCCGCCGATGGGCGGATCGCTGTTCACGCCGGCGATTGCCGAATTTCGCCAGCGCTATCCGAAGATCGAACTGAAGCTGTTCGAACAGGGCTCGCGGGCCATCGAAACGGCGCTGATCAACGGCGAGCTGGAGTTGGGCGGTGTGCTGCAGCCCGTGGACCCCGAACACATTGATGTGCTGCCGATGACACACCAGTTGCTCTGGCTGGTCGCGCGCCGCGGTTCACGCTGGGACGCGCTGCAGCAGGTGCCGCTCGCGGATCTCGCGGCCGAGCCGTTCGTGTTCTATGGCGAGAGCCTCGCGCTTAACGACGTGGTGCTGAACGCGTGTCGCGCGGCCGGCTTCGCGCCGACCATTGTCGGGCGCAGCGGTCACTGGGATTTCATGGCGGCGCTGGTGCTGGCCGGCGTTGGCATTGCGCTGTTGCCCGCGCCCTATTGCCGGCGGCTGGACGCGACGCAGTTCACCTGCCGGCCGGTCGTCGAACCCGAGATTCCGTGGGAAATGGCGATCGGCTGGCGGCGCAACGGCTACCTCTCCCACGCCGCGCGGGCGTGGCTCGAGGTGGCGCGTGAGACGTTGCGGGCGCAGACCGGCGACGACCTGATGCACTGGCCCGACATCGGCATTACCGGCGCCGCGCCGGCCGGCGTTGCGTCGACGGGGGACGGCGCCGGCCGGGTTTGAGTAGCGCGGCTTACGCTTACTGCTGAGCCTCGACGAACTCGATGCGGCGGTTCGCAAAGCGGCCGCTCGCCGTGTCGTTGCTCGCCACCGGACGCGCATCGCCATAGCCTTGCGCGGTCAACGAGTCAGCCGGCACGCCGGTCCTGATGAGGAACGCCCGAACCGACTCGGCGCGCTTCTTCGACAGTTGCAGATTCGCTTGCGCCCCGCCGACGTTATCCGAATACCCCGCCACCTCGAGCTTCGCCGCCTTGCCGTTATGCGAGCAGGCCATCAGCACCTGACCCGACTGGCGCAGATCGTCGACAGCCGAGGCCGGCACGTGGGCGCTTGCGCTCGCGAAGTTGACGACCTGCAGATTCAGCACCTTGACGACATCGGCCACGGCGCACGAGCTATCCGGGGCAAGCAGACCCTTGACGGCGCTGCGGAACGTCTGCGTCGCGTCGGCCACAGCCTGGTCCACGTTGAACGAGCCGATCTGGTACGACGCGCCGAACAGCGCCTTCAGGCGGTCGAGCCAGCCAAGCTTGGCGTTCGCCGCCGCGCCGCTCAGTTCGATGCGCGAGCCGTCCACCTTCACTTCCGCGCCCGGCAGGGCCAGCAGCGGCAGCAAGGCGTCGATATGCGAGAGCCAGTCGGCCGGCCTGGTGTCCGGATCGACGGTGACGTTCGCGACGAAGCGATCGGCGCCGAACTTCTTCGTCAGCGCATCGAGCAAGGCGGCCT
The DNA here is from genome assembly GCF_050434965.1 of Paraburkholderia sp. GAS38. Lineage (NCBI taxonomy): Bacteria > Pseudomonadati > Pseudomonadota > Betaproteobacteria > Burkholderiales > Burkholderiaceae > Paraburkholderia > Paraburkholderia sp. GAS38. The sequence goes on from NZ_JBNDJO010000012.1 coordinate 79,799, forward strand.
TTTCGGCTTCGCTGCCGACGGTGGCGTTGAGCGTCGGCTTGCCGGCCGGATCGACCTTGAAGGTCAACTGGCTGTCTTTGGTAGGCGCCGGAGCGGCGGCCGGCTGTTGCGCCTCAACGGCGCTCGCGGCGACCGCCGATGCCGCAACCTCGCTAGCCGCGACGGCCGGTGCGGAAGCGGCTACCGCTGCGGGCGCGGACGCCTCTTGCTGCGCCGGAGCCGCGACGTCCGCCGTCTGCTCATGATTGCAGCCGCGCAGGAACAGGAACGCCAGCACCGCGGCAATCGCGGCCAGCAGCCACCATAACCAGCGATGGGAGCGCCGTTCTTCACGCAACACGGCGTCGACCGGCACGCGCGGCGCCGGCTGGACGGACGGCGCCGGCTGCGCAGCCGGCGTGGCCGGTGCAGCCGGATGTTCGATATGCGCGGAGACCGCTTTCAGTTGCGACAGGATGTTGCCCATGAATGCCGCGACGCCGCCCAGACCCAGCGCCGACAGCAGGCCGTCGTTCAGGTACGGCGCGATCGACGGCAACTGATGGCCGAGCATCGTCGGCAATTGTCCGGCGCCGCCTTGGGCGTCGAGGAAATGGCGCTTCAGGACGCCAAACAGGGTCGCGCCGACAATGCCCGTCAGTGCGTGCGTTGACTGTGCCGGCACGCCGGTTTGCGCGGCGACCGTGTCGCTCAGGCCGTCGATCCGGCGATCCGTCACACGTTCCAGCAGTTGCCGGCCCATCCCTTCGAGCTGGCTCAAACCCGCCGTGGTGGCAAGCAGTTGCGGCAGTTGTTCGCCGATATGCGCGTTGACTTCCGGCGCCATGATCGTGCTGAACAGCGCGCGCGTGCCTTCCAGCGTGGCGCCCTTTTGCATCAGTGCGGCGACCAGTGCCGGCGCGGCTGCGCTGATGACTTTCTCGGTTGACTGCCCCGGCAGGCCGAAGCGCGCGGAGAGTTGCCGCACCACGCTGTCCGACAGCGCGAACTGAATCAGTTGAATGACATTAATACTCATCGACTCGTTCCTTGAGTGAGTGAACGCGCCACCTGACACGCTCTTTTTCGCCGCGAGAGTATAGGGGCGTGAAAATCTCAAAAATGGATCGGGAAGATTAATTACATAAATCAGGAATAGCTCTCAAATACCCATGGAGGACCGCCGGAGTTCGGGCATTTCGCTCCGGCCTATCGGGAGACTTACCTAGGAATGAGGAGAGAATTCAGACAAACGCGACAGATTAATCTGTCAGATTAATTTTCTATTATTCAGGCCGCGTCATTCGGATAGTCTGATAAAGCAGATTAAAAGACTGGACACGGGCCGCCATGAGTCAAATAGCCCGTGCTTTATTCCATTCATCCTGTCGTATATCAAACTCGCCGTTGCGCGTAATGGCAGTGACATGCGCCAGCACGTCACCACGCCATCGAGCGGTCACGCATGCGCCCCCACCGCCGCCCCCACCTGCGCCGACGCTCCCGCGCGGCGCGTCGCGGCGATGAACTCCGCAGCCCGCTCGCCGATCATCACGGTCGGCGCATTCGTGTTGCCGCCGATCAGCGTCGGCATCACGGAGGCATCGACGATCCGCAGCCCCGTCACGCCGCGCACCCGCAACTGCGGATCGACCACCGAGGCAGGATCGCTGCCCATCCGGCAGGTCGCGACCGGGTGATAGATCGTGTCGGCATGCTGCGCAATGGTCTCGCGCAACGCCTCGCGGCTCTGGCCCGCATGCGTGTACAACTCCTTGCCGCCGCACACTGCCAGCGAAGGCGCATCGAGAATCCGCCGGGCGATATGCGCGCCCTCCAGCAGCAGGTCCAGATCGCGCGAATCGCTCAGGAAGCGTGGATCGATCACCGGCGCTTGCCGCATGTCCGCGCTGGCGAGCGTCACCGTGCCGCGGCTATGCGGCCGCAGCACGCAGACATGCAGCGAATAGCCGTGCCCCCAATGCATGTGGCGGTTGTGATCGTCGACGAGGGCCGCGCAGAAGTGCAATTGCAGATCCGGCCGGTCGAGCGTGGGCCGGCTTTTCAGGAAGCCGCCCGCCTCCGCGACGTTGCTCGACAGCATGCCGGTGCCGTGGCGCATGAAGGTGGCGAATTGCGGCGCCATCCGCGCAATGCCGCGCAGCGAAAAACCGGTCGGCTCGATCGACGCCACCCGCTTGTTGATCGTGAAATCGATATGGTCGATCAGGTTCTGGCCGACCTGCGGCGCGTCGTGAATCACCGGCACGCCGAACGATTGCAGGTGCGCGGCCGGTCCGATGCCCGAGCACATCAGCAACTGCGGCGTATTGAATGCGCCCGCCGCGAGCACCACCTCGGCACGCGCTTCGAGCGTTTCGGTACGGCCGCCGCGCACGATCTCGACGCCGCTCGCGCGCTTGCCGTCGAAGGTCACGCGCAGCACCGTGGCGTCGGCCAGGGTGTGAAGATTGGGGCGGTTGTGGCCGTAGATATACGCCTTCGCGACGCTGCAACGCCGTCCGTCGCGCTGTGTGACCTGATAGAAGCCGACCCCTTCCTGGTCCTCACCGTTGAAATCGGCGTTGGCGCGGTGGCCCGCTTCGAGCGCCGCCTGCACAAAACGCTGCGAGAACGGATTGCGAAAGCGCAGATCGCTGACGGTCAGTGGACCGTCGCCGCCGTGCCACGCATCCGCGCCGCGTTCGTTGCCTTCGGCACGGCGAAAATACGGCAGGACGTCCGACCAGGCCCAGCCCTGGCAGCCGAGTTGCGCCCACTCGTCGTAATCGAGCGGATGGCCGCGCGTGTAGACCATCGCATTGATCGCGCTGGAGCCGCCGAAGCCGCGTCCGCGCGGCTGATAACCGCGCCGGCCCGCCAGCTCCGGCTGCGGCGTGGTCTCGTAGCCGTAATTCGTCTTGAGTTTGTTCGGCACGACCACCGCCACGCCGACCGGCATGTTGACGAACAGATTGCGCTCCGTGTGCGGCCCGGCCTCGATTAGCGCGATCGTGGCGTCGGGACAGGCGTCCGCGAGACGGCCCGCCAGCGAACAGCCGCCGGATCCCGCACCTACGATGATGTAGTCGTATTGCATGCGCTCCTCCTGATTCGGGCCGCATGGCGCGCGCCCTGTCTCGTGCACACTTGTCTACGTGTGTTTCCTGCGCATTGTAGGGAGCGTTGTGACCGCGTGGCGGGTCCGCGCCAGAGCGATCACTCTAAACGAAACCCGCATCGCGCCCCTATGATGAAAGGTGAACCTGGGGGCGGCTTCCCCCTTGTAGAGGCTACGCAACGCCTCCCGGCACGACATTCAAACGCAGCATCGCACGCGCTGTCTAACGGACACGCGGCACGGCAGAGCCCGATTAAACAGCGCCGCCGATCGGCCCCGGCGCAGATCCGGCGAACGGAGACAGCAGATGGAACGGCATGGCCCCGGAACAACCCACGACGTCACCAATCAGGTTCCGCCACTGGCGAATTACAACCTGTTTGCCAGCGATGCCGCCCTCGCCGCCGCCCTCGAGCGCGACGGCGCCGCGTGGCATCGCGAGGCGCTGCTGCGCCACGGCGCGGCGCTGACCACGCCGGAGACGCTCGCGCTCGCCGATCTGGCGAACCGCCATACCCCGGAACTGTTCACGTACAGCCCGCGCGGCGAGCGCATCGACGCACTGGAATTTCATCCGGCCTGGCACAGTCTGCTGTCCTTGCTGCGGCGCGAAGGACTGCACGCGTTGCCGTTCTCCGATCCGCAACGCGGCGCGATGGCCGCGCGCTGTGCCGGCTACTTCCTGCACGCGCAACTCGAGTCCGGTTCGCTGTGCCCGCTCACCATGACCTTCGCCAGCATTCCGGTGCTGCAGCGCGAACCCGCGCTATTCGAGACGCTGCGCGACAAGCTCTACGCACGCGAACACGATCCGCGCGACCTGCCGCTCGCGCAAAAAACCTCGGCGATGATCGGCATGGGCATGACCGAGAAACAGGGCGGCTCGGACGTGCGCAGCAATCAGACCCGCGCTTACGCCACGGGAAGCGCCGGCGGCGGGCGCGGCGGCGAGTACTGGCTGGTCGGCCACAAGTGGTTCTTTTCCGCGCCGCAATGCGACGCCCATCTGGTGCTCGCCCGCACCGGCGATCACGAGGGCCTGTCCTGTTTCTTCGTGCCGCGCTTCGCACCGGACGGCAGCAAGAACGCCGTGCAGATCCAGCGTCTGAAAGACAAGCTCGGCAATCGCTCGAACGCGAGCAGCGAAGTCGAATTCCTTGACGCGTTCGGCATCCTGATCGGCGAGGAAGGACGGGGCGTGCCGACCATCATCGAAATGGCCAACTACACGCGGCTCGATTGCGTGATCGGCAGCGCCGCCTTGATGCGTGCCGCGCTCGTGCAGGCGATCCACCATGCGCGCCATCGCAGCGCGTTCGGCCGGCATCTGGCCGAGCAGCCGCTGATGCGCAACGTGCTGGCCGACCTCGCGCTGGAATCCGAAGCGGCGACCGTGTTGTTCATGCGCCTTGCCCGGGCGTTCGAAGATGCCGCGAGCGCACCCGAAGAACGCGCCTGGCGACGCATCGTCACGCCGGCCGCGAAGTACTGGGTATGCAAGCGGACACTCGAATTCACCGGCGAAGCGATGGAGGTATGGGGCGGCAACGGCTACGTCGAAGAAGGGCCGATGGCGCGCTTTTATCGCGAGGCGCCGGTCAATTCGATCTGGGAAGGCTCGGGCAACGTGATGTGCCTCGACGTGTTGCGCGCCATGGAACGCGAAGCCGATGCCGCGCAGGCGCTGTTCGCCGCGTGGCGTGCGGATGCGCAGGGGCATCCCGCGCTCACGGCCGCGCTCGGGCGCCTCGCCGCAACGCTCAAGGCGGCGCCGGAAACCCGCGAAGCGTCCGCGCGGCGGATCGCGCAGCAGATCGTGCTGACCGCTCAGGCGACGCTGCTCGTGCGCTACGCGCCGGCGGCGGTGGCCGATGCGTTCATCGCGACGCGCCTCGCCGACGGCTGCGGCGAGAGCGGGCGCGTGTACGGCACGCTGCCGGCCACGTTCGATCACGCGGCGATTGTCGAGCGGGCCTTTCCGGCTTGATGCACCGCACTGGCCTGCACCTCGCCGGTTTGCCAACCGCATCGCCCAATCGCATCGCCCATCCGCATCAGCAAGCCAATAAGCGCGGCCCACCGCGCATCGACAACCATCAAGGGAGTGGACATGAAGAACGATCTGCCGGAGATTGCCGCGCTCGAAGCGCTGCTGCGCGAACAACGCCAGGCGTATCTGCGCGCGCCGTATCCGTCATGGGAGACCCGCGCCGCGCATCTGAAGGCCTTGAGCGCGATGCTGCGCGACAACCGCGACGCGCTCGCCGACGCCATGAACGCGGACTTCGGCAACCGCGCCAAGGAAGAAATCCTGCTCGCGGAATTCCTCGTCCTGAAAGGGGAAATCGACGGCGCGCTCAGGCACGGCAAGCGCTGGATGAAATCCCAGCGGCGCAGCACCAACAAGTGGCTGTTGCCGGCGCGCGCCAAGGTGATCCCGCAACCGCTCGGCGTGGTCGGCATCATCGTGCCGTGGAACTATCCGATCCTGCTCGCCGGCGGTCCGCTGGTGAGCGCCCTCACGGCCGGCAACCGCGCCATCATCAAGATGTCGGAACTGACGCCGCGCACCTCCGCGCTGTTCGAACAACTGATCGCGCAGACCTTCTCGCGCGACCACGTCACCGTGGTCAACGGCGACGCCGCGCTCGCCGCCGCCTTCAGCGCGCAGCCGTTCGATCATCTGCTGTTCACCGGCTCGACCAAGGTGGGCCATGAAGTGATGCGCGCGGCCGCCGAGCATCTGACGCCCGTCACGCTCGAGCTGGGCGGCAAATCGCCCGCCATCGTCGGCCCGCATGCGCGCTTCGACAACGCGGTGGACAACCTCGTCGCCGGCAAAACGCTGAACGCCGGGCAAACCTGCATCGCGCCCGATTACGTGCTGGTGCCGCGCGGCAAGGAGCAGGCCTTCATCGAACGGGCCCGCGCGCGCATGACGGCGATGTATCCGGATTTCGCGCGCAATCGCGACTACACGTCGATCATTTCCGAGCGTCATTTCGCGCGGCTGCAGCGCCTCGTCGACGAGGCGCAAGCGGCCGGCGCGCAACTCCATCCGCTCGCCGACGGCGGCGCCGATGCCGCGACGCGGCGCTTTCCGCTGATCGCCGTGACCAACGCGGCCGACGAGACCGCGCTCATGCAGGAGGAGATTTTCGGGCCGCTGCTGCCGATCGTGCCGTACGACACGCTCGACGACGCCATCGCATGGATCAACGCCCGGCCGCGTCCGCTCGCCCTGTATCTGTACGACGACGATGCGGCGACCATCCGGCGTGTCGAGCAGGAGACCATCGCGGGCGGCATGGCGGTCAACGAAACGCTGATGCATCTGGCCTGCGAGAGCCTGCCGTTCGGCGGCGTCGGCGCCAGCGGGATGGGCGCGTATCACGGCTATGAAGGCTTCGCGACCTTCTCGAAGATGAAGCCGGTGCTCACCCAGGCGCGCTGGAACGCGCGGGGGCTGATCTCGCCGCCGTATGGCAAGCGCGTCAACGCGCTGCTCAAACTGATGCTGCGGTTCTAGGATTGAAACAGGCGGCGACGCGGGCTCGGGCCCGTTCAGGCCGGCCGCGCCCGATACCAGGCCTGGCCGGCGTTCACCGCCCGATGGGTTCGATCGGCTCGAGCGCGCTCGATGGCGGCTCGTCCGCCGCGCCGCTTTCCAGCCGGTGCAGCCACGCCAGCAGCTCGGCCACCGCCTGATAGAGCTGCGGAGGAATGCGCGCATCCAGGTCCACCTGCATCAGCAGCGAGACCATCTCAGGCGCCTCGTGCACATACAGGCCCGCCTCTTTGGCGCGCTGGATGATCATTTCCGCGAGCAGGCCGTAGCCCTTTGCGATCACGCGCGGCGCGAGGTCGCTGTTCTGGGCGTCGTAGACGAGCGCGGCGGCGCTCTTGCGATGCGTGCGGCTCATCACATGTCCCAGTCGAAATCGGTGTCCGGCGTCGTGGTCGGCCATTGGGCACGGTCCGGGCGGCCTGGGCGTGACGGACGCGTCGGCGGGTCGGCACGCTCCGGACGCGTGGGACGTTCCGTGCGCTCGGCGCGCTCCGTACGGAAACCGCGGCGCGGCGTGTCCGCCGGCGCGTCGTCGGCCGGTGCCGTACGCGCATAGGCCGAGGCTGCGGCCTGAGCCGCGGCCGCAGCAGCCGCGTTCGACGAACCCGCCGGCGCCGCCCCGCCCACCTCGCGAATCGACAGACCGCTCAATTCAATCCCGGCGGCGGCGAGGCGCTGCTTGAAACTTTCGCTTTGCTCCACAAGCCGCGCCGCGCCGAGTGGACTGGCGAGCACCCGCGCGGACAGCCGGTTGCCGGTGAGCGTCAGTTCGGTATCGACGGTGCCGAGCATCGGCAACGACAGCGTGAGCCGCGTACGCCACGGATAGTCCTCCTCCGCGCCGGCCCCTCCACCACCGCGCTCCCACTCGTCGCCCTCCTGCTGAATGGTCCAGTCGAGTTTCGCGCCGGGCCACGCTTCGCCGGTCCAGCGAAACTGGCCCGTGGCGAGCATGTCGAGTTGCTGGCGCACCAGCGGAACCGTCGCGGCATTGATCGCCGCGGCAACCGATTGGGTCGCCTGGCTCGGCGTATCGCTCGTCTGGGTGACGGCCGCATGCAAAGCGGAGCGTTCGGGCTGGGCGGACAGATCGGACAAGGAATTCGCCAGCAGTTCCCCGGCGGCGAAGCGCGCGGCCTGGGGCGAGAGGATCGACGTCATCGGGCGGGCCGCGCTGTTCCCTTCGGCGCCGCTCGCGGTCTGCGTGTTGCCGGCGCGGCCCTGCTGCGCCGAGGCTGAGGCCGACGCCGAGCCCGGCTGCGCGCCCGCATCGGCATCGGCCGCCCAGTCGAGCGGCAACTGCGCGGCGGGATCGAGGACGCGGTTTTGCGGTTCGTTGGCGAGATCGGCCGGCGAGAACTGGCCGGCGAGCCACTGCGCCAGATGCGCCTCGTAGAACAGGCCGCTGCCTGCCACGGTCTGCTCGAGCGCGGCGGCCAGGGCGGCTACCGGCACCGGCGACGCGGCCACGCTGGTGGCCGCCGTGGCGCTTGTGCCTGTCGCGCTGGTGGGATTGGCTGTGCCAGAGGTGCCCGTCGCATTCGCGGCGTTCGCGGCGTTCGGATTGCCTGCGAGGGCGGCATTGCCCGCCTCCGCAGCCTGGCCACCTGCCGAATCGAACAGAGGGAGTTCAGCCATCTCGACGTCGAGCGCCGGTGCGGCGGGCCAGATGGGCAACTGGCCGAGAATGGCCGGCGTGACGTCGCCACCGGAGAGCGCAATCGCATTGAGCGTCAGCGCCACCGCCGACAAGGCGGTCTGCGCGGAAGCCGGCGGTGGCGTCGGCACCTCGGGCGCGCCGGGGGTAACGGGGGTGTCGACGTTCAGCGCGGACGCCCCCGCTTGCGCGGTGGACGGTGCGCCGGGAGCGATATTGAGCAGACTGTCGACCCGGCTCGCAAGCAGCGAAGCGATGGCCGTGTCGATTCCGTTCATGCCGGTTCCTTTGGATTTACTACCTTCAACTGCGCGCGGCTAACGCAGTCAATTTATCGCAGTCAAAAAAGCTCAGCGGGCTCCGTACAATTCCTTGAGCACCCGGGCCGGCCGGCCGGCAAACAGCGCCGACAGGTTCGCCATGCGCGGGTTGGCGAGATCGCGGATCGCCGCGTCGTCCGCCAGAATCCGGCGGATCAGGTCGAATTTGCGCGCGCGCTCCAGCTCGTCGAGCTTCACCCCGGTTTCCGCGTCTTTCAACGCATCGACGAGGTGCCGGTACTCTTCCTGTAACGGCACCAGATCGTTCCACAGGGCGCGACGGGCTGCTATCAGCATGCGTGCGGAAATCGCTGCGATCGCCTCGTAGCGGGCAAAATATTCTGCGTTCGAAGTCATCTCATACTTTCCGCGGACGGCTGTACCGCCATCCGCGCGATCTCCGGGGCAATCCCGATCCACGCTTCTTCGAGCGTGGCCAGCAGGCGGTCGACCTCGACCAGCATCGCCTCGCTCTGCTTTACGTTGGCTTCGAACAGACGACGCGCCATATAGCTATACAGCGCGTTCAGACGTTCTCCAATCTCACCGCCTGCTTCGACGTTGAGCGATGCCTGCAGCCCGCTTTCGATAATCCGGATCGCCTTGCTGATCGCCTCCCCGCGTGCGGCCACGGCCGCCACGCCACCTTGCTGCAGGTGCATGCGTGCCTGGGCGATGGCCTGGCGGGCGCCCTGATAGAGCATGACGACCAGACGATGAGGATTCGCACCCATCACCCCTGTCTCGACGCCGACACGTGCGTATGCGTTGGCTCCAGCGTGTCCTGGGGAAAACATCGGCGCTCCTCCTTTACTGCGGATTCGGAAAGTATGAGACGTCTCACCGGACGCGTCGTCGCGCTCGGACTCCTGCCTCTACTTGGGTTATCGGATGGGCAACCGAAAAGCTTTAGGCCGCTGTAAGGAGGTTTAAGGCGAATTTGCGTAAAAATCGGCATTGCGGCTTGCAGGCTGGCGGCGCGCCGGGTCCCGCCCGCGCACCGCGCACCCGTGCCGGCCATCGCTTCAGACCGACATCTGCATGATGTCGTTGTAGGCCGAAACCAGCTTGTTGCGCACCTGCAGGCCGAACTGGAAGCCCAGGTTGGCCTTCTGCCCGTCGATCATCACGTCGTTCAGCGACACGTTGGAGGCGCCGACTTCGAACGCCTTCGCCTCGCCGGCCGCGGTGTTCTGGTCGTCGCTGATCTTGTCGAGCGACGCCTTGAGCGCCGACGCAAAACCGCTCGAGCTCGCCGCACCAGCCTGATCCACCGCCGGTTCAGTGCCGCCGGCGGCCTGCGCGGCCATCGCCTGCATTTGCTGCAGCGCCGACGAAAGCGCGTTCACGGGCATTGTCATGTTCTCTCCAGAGGAAGGTAGAGCGGCGCAGCGGCGGCTGCCGCAGCGATGGCTGCCGCAGCAACCCCTGCCGATCTGAGCGAGAGAATATCAGCGGCCTTATTTCGAAAGGCCCGAAACTAGGGGGGAAACCCTGCTCTATTCGAGCAATCGGGTTGTCCGTGGCTGCGCATAATTCCCATGGTGAAAGTCTCTGTCCGTGCGCCCGCCGACCCCGGTGTGGCGGCAGGCGGCAGGACCCCAGGCATCCCGGAGATACCCGACGCATGGATTCGTCAGCCAACTCGTTGATCAACCCCGACGCCCGTATGGGCCTCGCCGGCGCGCAAGCGCCTGGCGGCGCCGCCGGCGCCGGCCAGGCCGGCGGCGCCGCGGACCTCGGCGGTGGGGGTCTCGGCGGCAACTTTACGCAGCGCCTATCAGGTTTGACGCAGATGCGCGGCAACCCGCGCGCACCGCTGATCTTCGCGGTCGCCGTGCTGGTGGCCGTGGTGGTCGGCCTGTGGCTATGGTCGCGCGCCCCTGACTACAAGGTGCTGTACAGCAACCTGTCCGATCAGGATGGCGGCTCGATCATCACCGCGCTGCAGCAAGCCAATATTCCCTACAAGTTCTCCGACGGCGGCGGCGCGATTCTGGTGCCGGCCGAGCAGGTGCACGAAATGCGCCTGCGCCTCGCCTCCCAGGGCCTGCCGAAGAGCGGCTCGGTCGGCTTCGAACTGATGGACAACGAGAAATTCGGCATCAGCCAGTTCGCCGAGCAGGTCAATTACCAGCGTGCACTGGAAGGTGAGCTCGAACGCACCATCGAATCGGTCAACGCCGTCAAGACAGCGCGCGTGCATCTGGCGATCCCGAAGCCCTCGGTGTTCGTGCGCGACCATGAGACGCCGTCCGCCGCGGTGCTGGTGAACCTGTATCCGGGCCGCATGCTCGACGAAGGCCAGGTGAACGCGATCACCCATATGGTGGCGTCGGCGGTACCGGACATGCCGGCACACGGCGTGACGATCGTCGACCAGGACGGCAACCTGCTGACCCAGCCGCCCTCGGGCGCAGGACTCGACGCCACCCAGCTCAAATACGTGCAGCAGGTCGAACACAATACGCAGCAGCGCATCGACGCGATCCTCGCGCCCTTGTTCGGCGGCGGCAATGCGCACTCGCAGGTGAGCGCCGACATCGATTTCTCGCAGTCCGAACAGACCTCGGAAAACTACGGCCCGAACGGCAATCCGCAACAGGCGGCCATTCGCAGCCAGCAGACCAGCACCGACACGGAGCTGTCGCAAGGCGGCGCCTCGGGCGTGCCGGGCGCGCTGTCGAACCAGCCGCCGCAACCGGCCTCGGCGCCGGTCAACGCGCCGAACGGCGCGAGCGGCGCGACCACCACGCCGGTGAGCGACCGCAAGGACGCCACCACCAACTACGAGCTCGACAAGACTGTGCGTCACGTCCAGCAATCGATGGGCGGCATCAAGCGTCTCTCGGTGGCGGTGGTGGTGAACTACATGCGCGTCGTGGATGCGAAGGGTCACGCGACCATGCAGCCGATGACGCCGGAGATGAACGCCCAGGTCACCCAGCTCGTGAAGGATGCGATGGGCTATAGCGCCGAGCGCGGCGACTCGGTGAACGTGGTCAACAGCGCCTTTACCGCCGACGTCGACCCGAACGCGAATCTGCCGTGGTGGCGCACGCCGGACATGATCGCGCTGGCCAAGCAGATCGCCACGTACCTGGGCATCGGCGCGGTCGCCCTGTTCCTGTACTTCGTGATGGTCAAGCCGGCGCTGCGCCGCGCCTTCCCGCCGCCGGCCCCGGCTGCCGCCGCCCTGCCCTCGCCGGACGAGCCGATCCTGCTCGACGGCCTGCCGGCAGCCGAGCGCAGCGGCAGCGCGGCCCGCGAGGACGACGGCGAGTCCGAGCTGATGGCGCTGGAAAGCGATAAACACAAATTCGAGCGGAACCTGGAATACGCACGCAACATCGCGCGCCAGGATCCGAAGATCGTTGCAACTGTCGTTAAGAGCTGGGTGTCCGATGAGCGCTGAAGGCGTAGTGAAAAGCGCACTCCTGCTGATGTCGATCGGCGAGGAAGAAGCGGCGCAGGTATTCAAGTTTCTCGGGCCGCGCGAGGTCCAGAAGATCGGCGTGGCGATGGCCGCGCTGAAGAACGTGACGCGTGAGCAGGTCGACGAGGTGCTGCACGAGTTCGTGCGCGAGGCCGAGCAGCACACGGCCCTGTCGCTCGATTCGAGCGACTACATCCGTTCGGTGCTGACCAAGGCGCTCGGCGACGACAAGGCCGGCGCGATCATCGACCGGATCCTGCAGGGCAGCGATACGAGCGGGATCGAAGGCCTGAAGTGGATGGATTCCGCCGCGGTGGCCGAGCTGATCAAGAACGAGCACCCGCAGATCATCGCGACCATCCTCGTTCACCTGGACCGCGACCAGGCGTCGGAAATCGTCGCCTGCTTCACCGAGCGGCTGCGCAACGACGTGCTGCTGCGTATCGCCACGCTCGACGGCATCCAGCCGGCCGCGCTGCGCGAACTGGACGACGTGCTGACCGGTCTCCTGTCCGGCAGCGACAACCTCAAGCGCAGCCCGATGGGCGGCATCCGCACGGCCGCGGAAATTCTCAACTTCATGTCGAGCAACCACGAAGAAGGCGTGCTCGAAAACGTCCGCCAGTACGACGCGGAACTCGCGCAGAAGATCGTCGATCAGATGTTCGTGTTCGAGAACCTGCTGGACCTGGAAGACCGCGCGATCCAGTTGCTGCTGAAGGAAGTCGAGTCCGAAGCGCTGATCATTTCGCTGAAGGGCGCGCCGCCCGCGCTGCGGCAGAAGTTCCTCTCGAACATGTCGCAGCGTGCGGCCGAACTGCTCGCCGAAGACCTCGATGCGCGCGGCCCGGTACGCGTCTCCGAAGTGGAAACGCAGCAACGCCGCATTTTGCAGATCGTGCGCAACCTGGCAGAAAGCGGCCAGATCGCGATAGGCGGCAAGGCGGAAGATGCATATGTCTGATCAGGATCCCACGCGCAAGGGGAGCCTCTCGGCCTACCAGCGCTGGGAGATGGCCTCGTTCGACCCGGTGCCGCCGGCGCCGCCCCAGGAGGCGGTCGACGACGGCGCATTCGAAGCCGAACTGCAACGCCTGCGCGATGCCGCGCACGCCCAGGGCGTCGCCTCCGGTCATGTGGCCGGCCAGGCGCTCGGCTACCAGGCCGGCTACGATCAAGGGCACGCGCAAGGCTTCACCCAGGGGCAGAACGAAGCGCGCGAAGAAGCCGCGCGCCTCGCCGCGCTGGCGGAAACCTTCAAGGTTGCACTCGACGGCGCGCAACACGAAATTTCGGAAATGCTGGTGGCGCTTGCGCTGGACATCGCGCAGCAGGTGGTGCGCCAGCACGTGCAGCACGACCCGGCCGCGCTGATCGCCGCCGCCCGCGAAGTGCTGGCGGCCGAACCGGCGCTGACCGGCGCGCCGCACCTGGTGGTGAGCCCGGCCGACCTGCCGGTGGTCGAAGCGTATCTGATGGAAGAACTGCAGGCGCGCGGCTGGTCTGTGCGCACCGACCCGGCGGTCGAACGCGGCGGTTGCCGCGCCCACGCCGGCACCGGCGAAGTGGATGCCGGCATCGACACACGCTGGGAGCGGGTTGCCGCCGCCCTCGGCAAGGCGAGCACATGGTAAAGCCGACCATCGCGGAGATCCGCGCCAGCGATCTGACGCCGCTCGAACAGGAGCTGGCGCTGGCATCGTTCGGCGCTCAGGCGCTGCCGACCGAACCGCAGGACGCGCAGCGTCCGAAAGCGGCTTCGCGCACGGCCGCCCCGCACGATCCGCGACACGGTCATTCAACCAGCGCCTTCGCGGCCGCAAGCCGCGACGCCACACCGGCAGCAGCGGACGCAAGCGCCGCGGCCCGTCCGGCGCCGAACCCGGCGCTCGCCAACAACCCGCACATGAACGCATGGCGCGCGCATCTGGATGGGCTGCGCGCCCGTAACGCGATCGCCCGGCCGATGCGCGCTTGCGGACGCCTCACGCGCGCCGCGGGCCTCGTGCTCGAAGCGGTCGGCCTGCGCCTCTCGGTCGGCGCCGAAGTGATGATCGAACTGCCGCAGGGCAGCTCGCTGCCGATGGCGGAAGCCGAAGTGGTGGGCTTCGCCGGCGACAAGCTGTTCCTGATGCCGACCACCGAAGTAATCGGCCTGTTGCCCGGTGCGCGCGTCTATCCGCTGGAAAGCGCGCCGATCGCCGATCCGATGGCGGGCGCCAAGCGCCTGCCGGTGGGCTGGGAGTTGCTCGGCCGGGTACTCGACGCGTCGGGCCGGCCGCTCGACGGGCTCGGACCGCTCGGCGCCAAAGCGGATGCGCCGCTGTCCGCCCCGACCATCAATCCGCTGAACCGCGAGCCGATTCATAAGGTGCTCGACGTCGGCGTGCGCGCGATCAACGCGCTCCTCACCGTGGGCCGCGGCCAGCGCATGGGGCTCTTCGCGGGCTCGGGCGTCGGTAAATCGGTGCTGCTCGGCACGATGGCGCGCTACACCAGCGCCGAGGTGATCGTGATCGGCCTGATCGGCGAGCGCGGCCGCGAAGTGAAGGAATTCATCGAACAGATTCTCGGCGAGGACGGCCTCGCGCGCTCGGTCGTGGTCGCAGCGCCTGCGGATGTCTCACCGCTCCTGCGGATGCAGGCCGCCGCCTACTCGACCTCGCTCGCCGAATATTTCCGCGATCAGGGCAAGCATGTGCTGCTGCTGATGGATTCGCTGACCCGCTATGCGATGGCGCAGCGCGAGATCGCGCTGGCGGTGGGCGAACCGCCGGCCACCAAGGGTTATCCGCCATCGGTATTCGCCAAGCTGCCGGCGCTCGTCGAGCGTACCGGCAACGGCCCGGCGGGCGGCGGTTCGATTACGGCGTTCTACACTGTATTGACCGAAGGCGACGACCAGCAGGATCCAATTGCCGATTCGGCGCGTGCGATTCTCGACGGCCATATCGTGCTGTCGCGCTCGCTGGCGGAGGCCGGCCACTATCCGGCGATCGACATCGAAGCATCGATCAGCCGCGCGATGACATCGCTGATCGACGAGCCGCACCTCGAGAAGACACGTCTCTTCAAGCAGATGCTGTCGCGTTACCAGCGCAACCGCGACCTGATCAACGTGGGCGCGTATTCGAGCGGCCGCGACCAGTTACTCGACCGCGCGATTGCGCTGTATCCGCGCATCGAGGCGTTTTTGCAGCAAGGGTTCCGCGAGTGCGCGGAGTTCGAAGCGAGTCTGCAAAGACTCGATGCCCTGTTTGCCCAAGGAGGCTGACGATGGCGAAACACTTTCCGATCAAGACGCTTATCGGCCTCGCCCAGGACGATGTGGACGCCGCCGCGCAACGCCTTGGCCGCGCGCAGCGCGAGGCGAGCGAAGTGCAGGCGCAGCTCGACGCGCTGGTGCGCTACCGCGACGAGTACCACGCCCGCTTCAACGCCACCGCGCAGTCGGGCATGCCGGCCGGCAACATGCGTAACTTCCAGGCCTTCATCGACACGCTCGACGCCGCCATCGAACAGCAGCGCAAGCTGTTGCAGGCAGCCTACACGCGTGTTGAAGCGGCGAAACCGGAATGGCAGCGTCACAAACAGAAGCTAGGCTCGTATGAAGTCCTGCAGGCTCGCGGCGACGCAGCGGAAGCCCAGCAGATGGCGCGGCGCGAACAGCGCGACGCCGACGAACATGCCGCACGAATTCTCAGGATGCGCGCCGAGGGTGTGTAACCCGCGCGCTTGCCCGACCCATGACCGTATGAGCGCCTGACCGGCGCCGAGCGGAATTTGACCGGGTCCACCGGATAGACAGGATCAGCCATGTCGCCACTTTCGTATATCAGTTCACTGTTCGGCTCGTCGGACAACTCGCAGACGAGTTCGCCGGTGGACATCGTGAATAGCCAGCCGTTCTCGCAGACCTTGCAGCAGAGCATCGACTCGCAGAACGACGCGTCGCAAAGTGCGAGCAGCAGCGTGCAGAGCGCGCCGGCCCCGACGCCCACACCGGCGCCTGCCCCCTCTCCGGCGCCGTCGTCGGCTGCGAGCGCGCCGGCGCCGACACCGACGCCCGCGCCGTCGGACAGCCAGAGTTCGAGCAGCACGAGCAGCGCCAGCAACAGCCAGAGCAGCACTAACAGCAGCGGCAACGCCAACAGCAATGGCGGCAGCACGAATTCGGCTTCGGCTTCGGG
The DNA here is from genome assembly GCF_050434965.1 of Paraburkholderia sp. GAS38. Classification (NCBI taxonomy): domain Bacteria; kingdom Pseudomonadati; phylum Pseudomonadota; class Betaproteobacteria; order Burkholderiales; family Burkholderiaceae; genus Paraburkholderia; species Paraburkholderia sp. GAS38. The sequence continues at coordinate 96,070 of NZ_JBNDJO010000012.1, forward strand.
CAACACGCAACAGAGCGCCGCGAACGGCAATAGCTCGACGTCGCAGCAAGGCAGCAACAGTTCGGGCAACACGACGACCTCGGCGGCAACGGCGTCGGTGGTGGCGCAATTGCAGGCGCAGGCCCAGCTTCAGGCTCAGGCGAACGCCAACGGCGCGAACGGCCAGACGACCACCGATGCTAGCAATGCACTGACCGATACCACGACCGACCAGCCGGGCGCAGCGGGCAGTGCGACGACGGCGGACGGTACGCATCACGGCAAGCACGTGGGATCGGGGGACGCGAAGTCGGTCAGCGATGCGTTGCAGGCGGCGCTTGCCGCGCTCAGCGGAGCGCAGGGCGCGGTACCGGCGCAGGCGGCGAATGTCGGCAATGCAACCAGTGCGACGGGCACGACGGGATCGAGCGGCGACATGGGGCTGTCGCTGCATGCGTCGACGAACGGCAAGAGCCAGGCGAGCGGTTCGATGCTGGGCGATGCGAAGGGCAAGCTGGGCGACAAGATGGAGCAGACGGCGGCCGCGAGCGCGAGCAATGCGGACACGGTGGCGAAGAATGCGGCTGACGCGTTGGAGGCGACGGCCACGACGAATACGCAGGACAGCTTGTCGAGCTTGAAGAGCACGGCGGACGCGGCGAACGCGGCGCTTGCGGCGAGCCAGGCGGCGGCGAGCGCATCGAGTGCGACGACGGCGACGGCGGGAGCCAATCCGGCGGTGGCCGCGGCGGCGGCGAGCACGTTGGCGCCGACGGTGGGCACGTCGGACTGGGAGGATGCGTTGGGGCAGAAGGTGGTGTTCCTGTCGAACGCGCATCAGCAGAGTGCGGAGTTGACGCTGAATCCGAAGGATCTTGGGCCGTTGCAGGTGGTGTTGCAGGTGGCGGATAACCATGCGCATGCGCTGTTTGTTTCGCAGCATCCGCAGGTGCGGGAGGCGGTGGAGGCGGCGCTGCCGAAGCTGCGGGAAGCGATGGAGCAGAATGGGATTGGGTTGGGGAGTGCTAGTGTCAGTGATGGCTTTGCCAAGCAGGCTGGGCAGCAGGGGCAGTCGTCTGGGGGGTCTGGCAAAGGCTCTTCTTCTGGCGATGGGGTTGCCTCCGGCGGGGATTCCGATGGCGATGCTTCTGTTGCTAATGTTGCTGTTCGGCGCTCTGTTGGGTTGGTGGATACGTTTGCCTGATTTTTTTGCCTTGCCGGCGCTTTGGTGGTGTTCCTTTGGTGTTGGCCTTTCCTTGCATTCTTAGTGGTCTATTGGCGTCGCCCCTGTGCGGGGCAGCACTTACTTTCTTTGCCGCCGCAAAGAAAGTAAGCAAAGAAAGCGGGCTCACACCGCTAGCGTTTAGTGAGCCATCTAGGACTGCTACGGGGAACGGCCCAACACGAGACCCTCTCTCGCTCCGCACTCGTCTGTGACACAGCAGTCATTCATCCCGCCCGCGCACAAGTGCGCGGCGGTCAGGTTCGCCCCGACAGCACCCACACGCCCACGCCCACGACCCGGTTATGCCCGCCGGCGGAGCGCGTAGCGCAACGCTGGAACGGATGACTGCATTGTCACGAGCGGTGGAAATGCGAGCGCGGGTCTCGTGTTGGGCCGTTCCCCGAAGCATGTGAGATGGCTCACTACGGGCTGGCGGTTGCAGCCCGCTTTCTTTGCTTACTTTCTTTGCGGCGGCAAAGAAAGTAAGTGCCGCCCCGCACAGGGGCGAAGCTAATAGACCACTAAGAATACAAGGAAAGGCCAACACCCCAAGAACAACAACCAAAGCGCCGCAGGCAAAAAAAAAGCCCCAACATCCAGACAAACGAAAAAACATCAAAGACTAGAGATACCCCCCAAACCCCCTTCTTTTCGACCCATCGCGCCACGCGCAAGTGAACAACAATTCACCCTACCAGCACTGAGGCAACCAAGCACCCATGGCATCGACGACCGCAAACCAGCAAGCAACCGTTCAGCCGGCCGCTCCAGGCCCGATGAAGCGCATCATCCTGATCGTGCTGATCGTGCTGATCGCGCTGATCGCCGCAGGCGCAGCCGCCGCAGGCACATGGTTCTTCATGTCCCGCCGCGAACCCGCCCCCGCCCCGGCTCAGTCCGCCGCGGCCGCCGCCGCGCCGCTCGCGATCCCGGTGTTCTTCCCGCTCGAACCCATGACCGTCAACCTCCAATCCGACGACGGCCAGCAACACTATCTGCGCATCGGTCTCACGCTCAAGCTCAACGACCCCAAGGTCCAGCAACAGCTCACCGACCACATGCCGGAAATCCGCAGCCGCGTCCTGCTCGCGCTGTCGAACAAACACCCGGACGATCTCGCGCCCCTCGACGGCAAGCGCGCGCTCGCCTCCGAACTCAAGACGCTGATCGAACAGCCGACCGATAAAGGCGCCGCGCCCGTCAATGTCGAAGACGTGCTGTTCACCGAATTCGTCGTGCAGTGACGCCGCGTAACGCTGCTGCCATCATCAACCGCCAAGGGACGCACGAGGAATAGGAATGGGCCACGAAGAGTTCATGTCCCAGGAGGAGGTCGATGCACTCCTCAAGGGCGTAACCGGCGAGTCCGACTCGGAAGCGGAGCAGTCAGATCGCTCCGGTGTCCGGCCGTACAACATCGCCACGCAGGAACGCATCGTCCGCGGCCGGATGCCCGGCCTCGAAATCATCAACGACCGCTTCGCCCGTCTGTTGCGCGTCGGCATCTTCAACTTCATGCGGCGCACCGCGGAAATTTCCGTCGGCCCGGTGAAGGTGCAGAAGTACAGCGAGTTCACCCGCAACCTTCCGATCCCGACCAACCTGAACCTGGTCCACGTGAAGCCGTTGCGCGGCACCTCCCTGTTCGTGTTCGATCCGAACCTGGTGTTCTTCGTGGTCGACAACCTGTTCGGCGGCGACGGGCGTTTCCATACCCGCGTCGAAGGCCGCGATTTCACGGCCACCGAACAGCGCATCATCAGCAAGCTGCTCAACCTCGTGTTCGAGCACTACTCGAACTCGTGGAAGAGCGTTCGCCCGCTGCAGTTCGAGTTCGTGCGCTCGGAAATGCACACGCAGTTCGCCAACGTCGCGACGCCGAACGAAATTGTCATCGTCACGCAGTTCTCAATCGAGTTCGGCACCACCGGCGGCACGCTGCATATCTGCATGCCCTACTCGATGATCGAACCGATCCGCGACATCCTGTCGTCGCCGATCCAGGGCGAAGCGATCGACGTCGATCGCCGTTGGGTCCGCGTGCTGTCGCAGCAGGTGCAGGCCGCGGAAGTCGAACTGACCGCCGATCTCGCGCAGATCCCGATCACGTTCGAACAGATTCTGAACATGCGCAAAGGCGATGTGCTGCCCATCAACATCCCCGAACACATCACCGCGAAGGTGGATGGCGTGCCGGTGATGGAATGCGGCTACGGTATTTTCAATGGTCAATATTCGTTGCGAGTTCAGAAAATGATCAGCGCAGCGGACACGATGAAGGAAGGTGGATATGACTGAGCTGAATGCAACGCCGGAGAAGGAACTGCCGGCAGAGCCGCAACTGCCCGGCGCGGACGCGGACGAGGCTTCGCTCGACGACTGGGCCAGCGCCCTCGCCGAGCAGAACGACAACAGCGCCGTCAACGCGACGACCGCCGGTGTGTTCCAGCCGCTCTCGAAGGTCGAACCGAACACGACGCGCAACGACATCGACATGATCCTGGACATTCCGGTCCAGATGACTGTCGAGCTCGGCCGCACCAAGATTGCCATCCGCAACCTGCTGCAACTCGCGCAAGGCTCGGTGGTGGAACTCGACGGCCTCGCCGGCGAGCCGATGGACGTGCTGGTCAACGGCTGTCTGATCGCGCAGGGTGAAGTCGTGGTGGTCAACGACAAGTTCGGTATCCGCCTCACCGACATCATCACGCCGTCCGAGCGGATCCGGAAGCTGAATCGATGAAACGCCTTGCCGGGCGCATGGCGAGCGTGAGTGGGCGGGTCCTGCTGACCGCGCTGCTGGCCCTCCCTTCGCTAAGCGCCGCCGCAGCCGACATGAATGCGGTCAATCATCCCGCGCCGATCGCTTCCACTGTGGGCGCCGGTTCCGCGGTGCCTTCGCTGGGTGTCGGCGCGGTGCTGCAAACCATCTTCGGCCTGCTGGTCGTGATCGGCCTGGTGTTCGCCTGCGCCTGGCTCGCCCGCCGCTTCGGCCTGCAACCGGGCAGCCGCGGCGGTCTCGTGAAGACCATCGGCGGCGCGTCGCTCGGCGGCAAGGAGCGCGTCGCCGTCGTCGAGATCGGCGATACCTGGCTCGTGCTCGGCGCGGCACCCGGCAATGTCCGTCTGCTGCACACCATGCCCGCCGGTTCGGCAACCGGTGTGGGGCTGTCCGGAGCAGCGCTGTCGCCCGACAGTGCGACGGGCAACGGCGGCTCAGGCAGCGCGCTGCCGGGCACCTTCGGACAGCGCTTTCGCGAAGCGCTAAAAGGCGAAGTGGGCAAACGTTTCAACCGGCCAGACGGCAGGGATCAGTAAATGCAGTTCAGTCATCCACCAGCGCGCCGCGAGCACGCGCCCTCGAGCCGTGTCGCCGTCACCCGCCGGCGCAGTCTCCTCGCCAGATCCGCCGGCACGCTGCGGCGCCTCGCAAGCCTGGCACTGCCGGCTTTACCGGTCGTGCTCACTGCGACGCTGATGGCGCTGCCGTCGTTGTCGTTTGCGCAGACAGCCGGCCTGCCCGCCTTCAACACGAGTCCCGGACCGAACGGCGGCACGACGTATTCGCTGAGCGTGCAGACGATGCTGCTGCTCACGATGCTGTCGTTCCTGCCGGCGATGGTGCTGATGATGACGAGCTTCACGCGCATCATCATCGTGCTGTCGCTGCTGCGCCAGGCGCTCGGCACCACCACCACGCCGCCGAACCAGGTGCTGGTGGGGCTGGCCTTGTTCCTCACGCTGTTTATCATGTCGCCGGTGCTGGACAAGGCCTATAACGACGGCTACAAGCCCTTCTCCGACGGCTCGATGCCGATGGAGCAGGCGGTCACGCGCGGCCTCGCGCCGTTCAAGACGTTCATGCTGCGGCAGACCCGCGAAACCGATCTCGCGCTGTTCGCCCGCATCTCGCACGCGCCGCCGATGCAGGGCCCCGAAGACGTGCCGCTGCCGCTGCTGGTGCCGGCCTTCGTGACCAGCGAACTGAAGACCGGCTTTCAGATCGGCTTTACCATCTTCATTCCGTTCCTGATCATCGACATGGTGGTGGCGAGCGTGCTGATGTCGATGGGGATGATGATGGTGTCGCCCGCGACGATCTCGCTGCCGTTCAAGCTGATGCTGTTCGTGCTCGTCGACGGCTGGCAGTTGCTGATCGGCTCGCTCGCGCAGAGCTTCACCTAGTCGTACTCACTAACCCTCACCGCTTCCGGTCCATTCATCATGACACCCGAATCAGTCATGGCGCTGGCGCATCAGGCGATGTACGTCGCCGTGCTGCTTGCCGCACCGCTGTTGCTTGTGGCGCTCGTCGTCGGTCTGATGGTGAGTCTGTTTCAGGCCGCCACGCAGATCAACGAGACGACGCTGTCGTTCATCCCGAAGCTGCTGGCGATCGCCATCACGCTCGTGATTGCCGGCCCGTGGATGCTGTCGACGATGCTCGACTATCTGCGTCAGATGCTGACCAACATCCCCACGCTCACCAACTGAGCGTCGCGCCCCCGTCATGTTTTCCGTCACCTATGCGCAACTGAACACGTGGATGGCCGCGTTTCTATGGCCGCTCGTGCGGATTCTGGCGCTGGTGGGCACCGGGCCGGTGTTCGGCAATGCGTCGGTGTCGACGCCGGTGAAAATCGGTCTTTCCTCGTTCATCACGATCATCGTCGCGCCGACGCTTGGGCCCCTGCCGCAAGTCACGGTCTTTTCGGCGATGGGCGTGTGGATCATCGTGAACCAGTTCCTGATCGGCGCCGCGCTCGGCCTCACCATGCAGATCGTCTTCACCGCGATCCAGGCGACCGGCGAATTCGTCGGGCTGGGCATGGGTCTCGGCTTTGCGACCTTCTTCGATCAGCAGGCGAGCGGTTCGAGCGCGGTGCTGTCGAGCTACATGAACGTGTTCGGCATGCTGGTGTTCCTCGTGCTCGACGGCCACCTGCAGATGCTGAGCGCGCTGATCGCCACGTTTCAGTCGCTGCCGATCTCGAGCGACCTGCTCGGCGCGGCAGGCTGGCGCTCGCTCGCGATGTGGGGCGGAACGATCTTTTCGATGGGGTTGCTGCTGGCGTTGCCGGTGGTCGCCGCGCTGCTGATCGCCAACCTCGCGCTCGGCATTCTCAACCGCGCGGCGCCGCAGATCGGCGTGTTCCAGATCGGCTTTCCGCTGACGATGCTGGTCGGCATGCTGCTGTTGCAGTTGATGGTGCCGAATATGATTCCGTTTTTCTCGCGGCTGTTCGATAGCGGGATCGAGCAGATGGGGCGGGTTGCGGTGGGCTTGCATTAGCCGCCGAGCCGGCACCCGACCTTCGCATTCGCCGCGCCCCAATAAAAAACGGGAGGCCGCCGCAGCGCCTCCCGCCTTCCCCACCAAACCCTTCGCTTACTGATTCAGATACTGGAACAGCGACATCTGCTGGACCTGCACGAACGCCTCCTGCGAAGCCTGCAGCGAGTACTGCGTTTGCGTGTACTTGCTGATGGTCGAGGGCAAGTCGATCGAGGTCAGATCGGCCAGCGAGTTCGTGTTCTGCAGCGACTCGCTCTGGTTCACCGTCTGCATCGCCTGAAGCTGCTGCTCGCGTCCGCCGACCGTCGCCTGCACCGTCGTGATGTTGGACAGCGCGTTCTGGACCTGCGTCAGCCCCACGTTCAGCGTATTGGTCAGCGCCGCTGCAGTCGTCGGCGTGTCGGCCGGGGTCTGCAATGCGGTGATCATGTTCTGGATCGTCGAGAAGATGTTGGTGCCGCCTTGCGAAGCCGGTACCTGGGTCGCCGGCTGCACAGTAAAGGCATCGCCATTGGCCGGGACGCCGGTCACCGTCACGCTCTGGCCGCTCGTGCCCAGCGTGATCGCCGAACCCGCCGTGAAAGGCTGCGCCGCGGACGTCGTCGTCCCCGCGCTGTTGGTGTCCGACACGGTATAGGTCGTGACGGCAGGTGTGCCCGTCACGCTAAACGTAATCCCATACGTGTCGCCGCTCGCCGAGGCCACCGCATTGGTCGTGCTGACCGCGCCGACGATCGCCGTGCCGGTATTGCCCGCCGCCGCGTAGGCGACCGGGCTGGCCGTTTCCGGCGTCACGCTCATGAACACCGCCGCGCCGCTATCGCCGGTCGCGATCGAGGTCGTGCTGGAGATCTCGGTGCTCGAAATGCCGTTGTCGCCGTTGTAAACCACCGTGCCGGCCGAATTCTGCGTGAACGGTTGCGAGGCCGACTGAAACCCGCCGAACAGGTAGCCACCCGAGGGCGACTTGGTGTTGGCCAGCGTCATCAAGGTGGTGTTCAACTGCTGCAGCGTGGCCGCGATGGCGCTGCGGTTCGTATCGTTGAGCGTGGCGTCGCCCGCGCTCAGCAACTGCGTGTTCACGCTTTGCAGCGCCTGGGTCACGCTCGAGAGCGTCGAATCTTCCGAGCCCAGTGCGGTCAGCGCCGAGCTCTGGTTGGTCGAGTACTGCGACAGGGTCGCGCCCTGCATGCTCAACTGCACCGCCTGGGCCGCGCCCAGCGGATTGTCCGCCGGCGTGGTCAGGTTCGTGCCGCTCGAGATTTCGCCGTACAACTGGGACAGTTCGCTTTGCTGATTGTCCATGCTCTGGACATTCATGCTGAGATACTGGCTAGTAGAGATGCGCATCGCTCAACGCCTCAAGAGAATATGCCGAGAATGGTCTGGAACAGCGTGTCAGCGGTCTGAATGACCTTGCTGTTGGCCTGGTACAGTTGCTGGTACTGCAACAGGTTCGCTGCTTCTTCGTTGACGTTCACGCCCGAGACCGACTGCTGCGCCGACGTGATCTGCGTCACAAGCGCGGTCTGGGTCGTGTTCGATGCATTGACCGAATTGGTGGTGTTACCCACCGTGTTCACGTAGTTCGCGTACGCCGTCGTCAGCGTCGTGGTGCCGCCGTTCAACGTCTGGGCGCTGACGATGTTCGACATCAGCGTCGCATTGCGGCCGTCGCTCTGCGCGCCGGTATTCGCCGCAATCGTGAAGGTGTCGTTGTTCGCCGGCGTGCCGCTCAACGTCACGGTAATGCCGTTCATCGAGCCGGCGGTGGCCGGCGTCGTGTTGATCGTCATCGTGGCGCCGCTGGCCGGCGAATACGGCACGACCGTCGTGGCCGTCGTAATCGGCGTGCTGGTGCCGTTGATCGTCACGACCGAGCCGACCGGGAAGCCGGTCAGGCCACCCGAGGTGGAGTTGTAGGTGAGCGTGGTCGTCGTCGCAGGCAGCGAATAACCGGCCGAAACCGTGCCCTCCGTAATCGTCGCCGTGCCGCTATTCGCCGAACTGGCCGTCGCCAGCACCGGCGAGGCCGCGGCGATCGCCGAGCCGCTGGTCGTCGTGAGCGCGAAGCTGGTCAGGGCGCCGCTCGTCGGCGATACGTTGAACGAGTCGCCCGCGTTCATCGTGCCGGTCATCGAAAAATTCAGGCCGTCGATCGGCGCCGACAGGTTGCTGGCCGATCCCACCACGTCGCCGCTCTGGTTGTCCGTCAGCGTGTAGGTCGAGCCGTTATACGACAGCGTGTAATTGCTGGTGGTGGGCTGCGTGGCGTTGACGAACGACACGCTCAGCGCGGCCGTGCCCGTGTTATTCGCGTTGGCGTTGGCCGCCGGCGGCGCCACCGAAAAGAGCGCGCCGCCGGTGCTGCCGGACAACGTGAGACCCAGTTCGTTCTGGTTGTTGACCTGCGCGGCAAAGCTGGTCGCGATCGCGCCCAGTTGGGCCTCTGCCGGATCGAGCGATTGCGAGCGGAAAGTGACCAGGCCGCCGAGCGAGCCGCCCACGCTCTGCATGGTGCTGTCGGACAGATATTGCGTGGTGGCGGCAGTCGGCGTGGTGCCCGCTGCGCCCAGATAGGTCACCGACATCTCCGCGGAGTTCGCCGGCGACGGCGCCGTACCGAGGTTGTAGCTGGTCGTGCCCGACACGAGCGTCTGGCCGCTGGGCAGGAACACGCTGTCCCCGGTCGAGTTCGACACCACCTGCACGCCGACGAGCGACGACAGGCTGGAAATCGCCTGGTCGCGCTGGTCGAGCAACTGGTTAGGCGGCTGGCCCTGCGAGCTGGCGGCGTTGATCTGCTGGTTCAGCGACGCGATCTGCGTGGTGTACGTGTTGATCTGCGCCACCGTGGAAGCCAGCTGCGTATTCACGCTCTGGCCGAGCTGCGCGTATTGCGAGCCCACCGTATTCAACTCGGTGGCCAGCGTCTGCGCATCGCTCACGGCGGTCTGGCGCGTCGCCAGATTCGAGGCGTTGCTCGACACCGTCTGCAGGCCGGTGAAGTAGCTGGTGATCGCGGTTGAAATCCCCGAGGTCGGACTGCCGACCAGGTTGTTCAACTGCGCGAGCATCGTGTAGTTGGTGGAAAGCGAGCCGCTTTGCGACTGGGCGTTGTTCAGCTCGGTCGTCAGATACTGGCTGTAGGCGCGCTGAACCGTGGTGGTGTTCACGCCTTGCGGCAGATAGCCCGAGCCGGTGTACTGACCCGAGGCTTCCGCATAGACGGGACTCTCGACGTCATAGCCGGGCGTCGCCGAATTGCTGATGTTCTCACTGGTCGTATTCAGCCCCCACTGGGCTGCGTTAAGTCCACTGAGACCGATATTGATTAGGTTGCTGGACATGCGTCATCCTGAAGGGCTGGCAACGCGCCCACCGAGTTGCCAAGACTCTCTGTATATCGGCGCACTGGCGACAAAATTGAGGGGGCAACCCGGATTTAAACGCACGCCGCAGTATTGCCGCGACGCGCGCCGCAATCAGGTTCGCACCAGCGAGCGACGCTTCATTTCAAGCTGGGTAATCAGCCGTTGCAAGGTGTTCTCGGCATTGCCGGGCAGCGCCACGAAACGCATGCCGAGCTGGTAACGCTGGGTGCCGTTCGGCAGGTCGATGGCGCGGAACGACACGAGTTGCAGATCCACCGCGAGCTTGCCCGGCGCGCCGAGGCTCAGTTCGCAATCGTCGAGCACGCAGCCCATCGGCAGATCGACCACGCGGACGTCGGTGGTGCGCATGCCCACGCCGCCCAGCGACAGGTCGTGCACTTCGAAACGGAATCCCTCGCCGTCAGGCAACTGCCCCGTACACAGGTAGGGGTTGAGTACCGGCGCGTCGACGCGGAAAAACTCGCGGCGCTGCACGTAGAAGAGCACGTCGGGGAAGTCGGCTTCGAACGCGGGCCGGCCCTCGAAGGTGGTCTCGCGCGGCGTGCCGGTGACGAATTCGACGCGCACGCCTTCGGGCTGGGCGTGAAACACACAGCGGGGCGCAGCGATCAGGCCGCGATTCTGCTCGGCGAGCGCGCCCCAGTCGAAAGTGAACGTGCGCTCGCGCACGTCGACGTCGAGAATCCGGGTGACAAGTTGGCCTCCCTTGTACTGCGCGGTGAGGAAATCGCCGCGGTTGACGAGATTGCGCAACTGGACACCGATCTCGAGCGGATTGCGGCGACCGAAGTCGTTGCCGGTTTCAGAAGAGCCGTCCGTCTGGCCGTTCGTCTCAGTGGTATCCATGGGCTTGCCGGTATGCATGTTCTTACGGGCCCGTGCCCGAGGTCCAGTGCCGGGGCCCATGACACGCGCGTTGACCGGGAAAAACGTTACCCCGGTATTAAGGTCTGACTGAATAGCGGCAGTCTGGACCCAAAGTTTAGGGTAACCGAGGGAAATATTTGGCGCAAACGTTAAACCGGTCACGTTCCACTCCGTTCTCGACCCTTCACCCATCCCGCATCAACCCTGCAATACCCACCCATCTGTGCGGCTCGGCCGGCGGCACGCACGCGTGCCGGCCGGCCCCACCGTCTTGTTGTGCGACATGGCCCCGTCGCCTGCTTTTCGTCTTGCCGGCCCGTCCAGGCCGCTCAGCTCATCCGTTCCATGATCGACATCAGCTTTTTCGCGTAATGCGGATCGGTGGCGTAGCCCGCCCGCTGCATGCCGATCGCAAAGCCCGCCGCGTCGTGCGAGCCGTTCAGCACCTGCGCGTAGCGCGGGTTGTTCTTCAGCAGTTGCGCATAATCGGCCATCGCCTCGTCGTACGAGTCGTAAGCGCGGAATTTTTCGACCACCCGCTGCGGCTGGCCGTTGCGGTACTCGGTGGTCACCGTCGACACGGTCTTGCCGGTCCAGTCCTTGCTCGCCTTGATGCCGAACACGTTGTGGCTGGTCTCGCCGTTCGCCTTCATGATCTCGCGCTTGCCCCAGCCCGATTCGAGCGCCGCCTGGCCGATGATGAAACGCGCCGGCACGCCGGTGGTTTCGCTCGCCGCCTGAGCGGAGGCCGCCAGCTTGTCGACGAACGCGTCCACGTTGGTCGTGCCGTCGCCGCGCAACGGCGGCGTCAACGCGCTGTTGCGCGAATAGCCGACGCCGTTGGCAAGCGAGCCGTTCGCCTGCGAATTGCTGTAGGCCTTCGCGAGCGCGTCCAGCGCGGCGTCGCCGCTGCCGCCGGCCGAGCCGGTCTGCATGCCGGCGTTGTTCATCAACTGCTTGAGCATGGCATCGGCCACGCCGATGCCCTTGGACGACATCTGCTGCGCCATCTGCTCGTCCATCATCGAGGTGAACTGCGCGCCGTCGCGCGAATCGAGCGGGCCGTCCTGCGGCGTCGCATCGCGCATGCTTTTCAGCATCATCGTGATGAAGCTCGCATCGAACTGCTTGGCGGCCATCTTCACGCCTTGCTGCGGCGACGCGGCAACCTTGGCACGCAGGCTGTCGAATCCCTGGACGTCCAGCGCAAAGCGCTGGGTCAGATCGTTCGGGCCTGAAGTGGGATCGGTAGTCATCGCGGTTCCTTAGATGATTTCAAGTTCGGCGCGCAAGGCTCCTGCTGCCTTCATCGCCTGCAGGATCGACATCAGATCGGCGGGCGTCGCGCCGAGCGCGTTGAGCGCCTTCACGACGTCGGCCAGATTGGCGCCGGCCTTGACGTATTTCATCGCGCCGTCGTCTTGCTTCAACTGGATCTGGGACTGCTGGGCCACCACAGTGCGGCCGTTCGAGAACGCGCCCGGCTGGCTCACCACCGGCTGCGTATTGACCACCACCGAGAGATTGCCGTGCGCGACCGCGCAGTTCTCGAGCGTCACCATCTGGTTCATCACGATCGAGCCGGTGCGCGCATTCAGCACGACCTTCGCCGCGCCTTGCGCCGGCTTCACGTCGAGATCCTCGAGCTGCGCCATGAACGAAACCTGCTGGGCCGGATCGGCCGGCGCGCGCAACTGGATCGTGCGGCCGTCGAGCGGCGTGGCCGTCCCCGAGCCGAAGGCGTTGTTGACCGCCGACACGATGCGCTGGTTCGTGTCGTAGTCCATGTCGTTCAGTTCGAGCTGCATCGTGCCGTCCTGCGTGATGCTGGTCTGCACCGCGCGTTCGACGATGGCGCCGGCGGCGATGCGGCCTGCCGCGAGCTGGTTCACCTGCACGCGGCTGCCGTTCGCGCTGGCGCCTGCGCCGCCCACTGCCATGTTGCCCTGGGCGAGTGCGTAGACGGAGCCGTCGGCGCCCTTCATCGGCGTGAGCAGCAGCGTGCCGCCGCGCAGGCTCTTGGCGTTACCGAGCGACGACACGGTGACGTCGATCGCCTCGCCCGGCCGGGCGAACGGCGGCAGCACCGCCGTCACCATCACGGCCGCGACGTTCTTCAGCTGGATGCTGGTCAGCGCCGAGGTGCTGCTGTTCGACGAACCGGCCGACTGGTTGTTGATCGAGATGCCGAGGTTCGCGAGCATGTTCGCGAGCGTTTGCGTCGTGAACGGGGTCTGGGTGGTCTGGTCGCCCGTGCCGTCGAGACCGACGACGAGGCCATAACCGATCAGCGGGTTGTCCCGCACACCCTGAATGGCGACCAGATCCTTCAGCCGTTCCGCGTGAGCGGCCGGCGTGACGGGCGGCAGGGCCCCGCAGGCGAGCGCGAACACGAGGCAGGCGCGGCTGAAATGGCGGAAAGAGAGCAGTCTCATGATCACCACGGCGCAACGTTGAGGAAGAAGCGTTGTAGCCAACCCATGGTTTCCGCCTCGTCGATATAGCCCTTCGCCGAGTATTCGATCTTGGCGTCGGCCACCTGGGTCGAGTACACCGCGTTCAGGCCGGAAATCGTGTTCGGGTTGACCACGCCGGAGAAACGCACGAACTCGTTGCCCTGGTTGATGAGCATCTGCTTTTCGCCGCTCACCACGAGGTTGCCGTTAGGCAGCACGTTGGTCACCGTGACCGTGATCACGCCGTTGAACGTGTTGGAAGCGTTCGCGCCGCCGGTCCCCTGGAACTGGTTGGCGCCCTGCGAGTTGAGGTTGGCCTTGCCGAACAGGCCGCTGAGAAAGCCGGCGCTCGTGGTGGAGAACGAGGTGGCCGAAGAGCGGTTGGTGTTGGCCCCCGACGACTTGGTTGCGTTGATGTTTTCCTGAATCACGATAGTCAGGATGTCGCCGATATTCCGCGGCCGCTGGTCTTCGAACAGCGGCCGGCCCGCGTAGCCCGGATTGAAGATCGAGCCCGGCGACTGCGCGTGCGGCGGCGTCGGCGGCACGGCCGTCATCGGCTGCTGCACGATCGGCTGCTTGGGAATCTGCGCGCAGCCGCCCAGCGCCAGAGCGAGCACGCTGGCCGTGGCGACGAGCGCATCGCGCGCGTCGCCCAGCACCGGATTGAGATTGAATTGCGACATCGTGTTTACCTACCGCCTGTAGTCCCGAACCCTTAAACCTGCATCTGCGACAGGGTCTGCAACATCTGATCGGACGTGGTTACGGCCTTGCTGTTGATTTCGTACGCGCGCTGGGTCTGGATCATGTTGACCAGTTCCTGCACGACGTTCACGTTCGAGGTTTCGACGTAGCCCTGTTGCAGCGAACCCGTACCGTTCGCACCCGGTGCGGAGACGTTCGGCGTACCCGACGAGCTGGTTTCCGCGAACAGGTTTTCACCTTGCGCGTCGAGACCGGCCGGGTTGATGAAGGTCGCCAGTTGCAGCGAGCCGATCTGCGTGGAGTTGGTCGAATTGGCCTGGGTGATCGACACCGCGCCGTCGCTGCCGATGGTGAGCGAGGTGGCGTTCACCGGCACCGTGATCGACGGAATCACCGGATAGCCGCTCGACGTCACCAGTTGGCCCTGCGCATTGGTCTGGAACGAACCGTCACGCGTATAGGAGGTCGTGCCGTCCGGCATCTGCACCTGGAAGAAACCGTTGCCGTTGATCGCCACGTCCTTCGAGTTGCCGGTTTGCTGCAGGTTGCCCTGGGTGTACAGACGCTCCGTGGCGACCTGTTGCACCCCGGTGCCGAGCTGGATGCCCGACGGCACCTGGGTCTGCTGGGTCGAGTCGGCGCCCGGCTGGCGCACCGTCTGATACAGCAGGTCTTCGAACACCGCGCGCGAACCCTTGAAACCGTTCGTGCTGACGTTGGCCAGGTTGTTCGAGATGACGTCCATCTGGGACTGCTGCGCGTTCATGCCGGTCGCAGCGATATAGAGTGAGCGGTTCACAGTATGTGTTCTCCTGGGTCGACGCGCGCGTCGGTCCCGTTAGCTGAAGCTGAGCAACTGGTTGGCGGTCTGGTCGTTCTGATCGGCGTTCTCGATCATCTTGGTCTGCATCTGGAATTGCCGCGCATTGGTGATCATCGAGACCATGGCGTTCACCGGATTCACATTGCTGCCTTCCAGCGATTCGGGTGCGAGCGTCACGCTCGGATCGGCGTCGAGCGGGTTGCCGTCGGCGGTGCGAAACATGCCGTCGTCGCTGCGCGTGAGCGTGCCCGCCGCCGGCTTCACCATCTTCAGCTGATCGACCACCGCGATCGCCGAAGCCGGATCGCCCGGAGCCAGCGCGGAGATCGTGCCGTCCTTGCCGATGGTGATCTGCGCACCCGGCGGCACCGAGACCGGGCCGCCGGTGCCGAGCACCGGCAGATTGGTCGCGTTCACCAGTTGCCCGTTCTGGTCGATATGCAGATTGCCGGCGCGCGTGTAAGCCTCGCTGCCGTCCGCCGTCTGCACGGCGAGCCAGCCGTCGCCCTGCACGGCGACGTCGAGCGGATTGCCGGTCTGCTGGATCGGTCCGGGCGTCTCATCGGCGCCCGGGGTCGACGAGAGCACGAACGTACGCGTGGTCTGGTCGTTGACTGAACTGCCGTCGCCGAACGACATCGGTACCGCGCGAAACGTCTCGAGCTGGGCACGAAACCCGGTGGTCGAGGTGTTCGCGAGATTGTTCGCGACAATGGCTTGCTGCTCGAGCGCCTGGGTGGCGCCCGACATCGCGGTATAAATCAGACGGTCGGTCATTCGTTCGGCTCCTCAGACGCTTACAGGTTGATCAGCGTCTGGTCGACGGTCTGCTGCGTCTTGATCGTCTGCGCATTCGCCTGGTAGTTGCGCTGCGCGGTGATCAGGTTGACCAGTTCGTTGGTCAGGTCCGTGTTCGACTCTTCCACCGCGCCGCCTTGCAGCGTGCCGTGGTTCGTGCTGCCCGGGGTGGAAATCTGCGCCGCACCCGATGCCGCGGTCTGTTCGTATTCGTTATTGCCGAGGTCGACGAGGCCGTTCGGGTCGTTGAAGTTGGCAAGCACGATCTGGCCGAGGTCGGCGGTCTGGCCGTTCGTATAGTTGCCGGTCAGGATGCCGTTGGTGCCGACCGTGAAGTTCGACAACTGCCCGGCCGCGAAGCCGTTTTGCTGCAGGTTGTTGGTGCCGTTGGCGCTGCCGAACTGCGTCGTGCCGGTCAGATTCAGCGTGAGCGTCTGCGGCGTGCCGGAGCCGTCGGTGTTCGGAATCGAGAACGCCAGCGTGTCCGCCCCGGTCGACGGCGTGATGCTCGTCACGCCGGTCAGCGCGCCGTTGCTGTTGAACGTCGCGGTGCCGATCAGGCTCGCGGTGCCGCCTGCGACGCCTGCATAAACGTTCCAGTTACCCGCGCTCGTCTTCGCGAAGTACATATCCACCGTCTGCGAGCCGCCGAGCGAGTCGTAGGCCTGGATGGAAGTCGGATAGTTGTAGGTCGTCGACGTGTTCTGGTTGAACGCCGTCGTCGCCACCGTCGCCGAGTCGCCAGCCGCTGGGGTACCGGTGAAGGTCACGCTCGTTCCATTACCGAGCGGAATAGCCGTTCCCGCGGTGTAAGTGCCGCTGGTCGTTGTATTCGGAACGGCTGTAGTGTCCGTTATCGTGTACGCCGTCGCACTCGTAAAGTTGATCGTGAAGTTGTCGGAGTTCGTACCGGTTCCCGTCACACCGCTACTCGCGAGCGTGCCCGTATTGCCCGTGGCAAGGGTCGCGAAGGTCCCGACGGTGGCCGCAGCCTGCGCGTCCAGGTTGAACTGGCCGGTGATCGAGGTCGTCGCGGTCGGCGCGATGTTCGTCGTCGGCACGGTCAGCGGCACGGTCTGCGCGCTGTTGATGATGCCGGAGGAGTTCGCCGCATAACCCATCAGCTGCAAGCCCTGCGAATTCACGATCTGGCCGGCGTTGTTCAGCTGGAACACACCGTTACGCGAATACGTGAGCGCACCGTTGTTCGACATCTGGAAGAAACCGTTGCCGTTGATGGCGACGTCCAGTGCCTGCCCGGTCGTGTTGATGGTGCCCTGCGAGAACTGCTGCTGCACGGCCGCGAGCTGCGTACCGATACCGATCTGGTTGTTGACGGCCGTGGCGACCGAGTTCGCGTACATATCGGCGAACACGGCAGTGCCGCTCTTGAAACCGATCGTGTCCGCGTTGGCGATGTTGTTGCCAATCACGTCGAGATCACTCGATGCAGCCGACAGGCCGCTCAAACCTTGCTGATAACCCATGACGGTCTCCGTTCCGGGAAATGTCTAAATTCGGTTGAACTGATTGCTTAGAGGACTGCCGCGACCGAGGTCAGGGCAACCGTATTGCCGTTCGACAGCACGAGGCTCGGTGCACCGCCGGTCCCTTGCACGACGCTCTCCACCGTGCCCGGGGTCAGCGTGGTGGCCGTGCCCGCGGCGCCGTTCACGGTGCCGGTCGCGGTGATCGTGTAGGTCCCTGCCGGCAGCGCGGCGCCCGTCGAGTCGACCGGCGTCCAGGAAACCGGCACGGTGCCCGCCGGCTGCGCGCCCAGATCGATCGTGTTGACGATCTGGCCTGCCGAGTTGACGACGTTGATCTTCATGTCGGACGCAGCGGCGGCCAGTTGCACGCCGAACGCGTTGGTCTTGCCGCTTGCCACCGTGATCGAATTGCCCGGGGCAAGCACGCTCGAACCGATCAGCAGCGCAGCCTGCGAGGTCTGGCCCGCGTTGAGCTGCGTCGCCAGCGACGTCAGCGACGTGTTCAACTGGCTGATGCCCGTGACCGTATTGATCTGCGCGAGCTGCGAGGTCATCTGCGAGCTGTCCATCGGGTTGGTCGGATCCTGGTTCTGCAACTGCGTGACGAGCAGTTGCAAAAAGGTGTTCTGTAGCGACGAACCCGCGTTCGCTGAACTGGACGCCGTGCTGCTCGACGCGCTGGTCGCCGAGTTGGTGCCGTTCATCGTATCGAGCAGCGTCTGCGAGACCGTCGTCCCGCTGTTGCCGATTGTGGTGGTCAAGGAAGTACTCCTCAGGTTCCGATCGTGAGAGTTTTCAGCATCAACTGCTTTGCCGTGTTCAGGGTTTCGACGTTCGCCTGGTACGCGCGCGACGCCGAGATCATGTTGACCATTTCTTCCACCGGGTCGACGTTCGGCATCGTGACGTAGCCGTTCGCGTCGGCCGCGGGGTTGCCCGGGTCGTAGGTCTGCTTCATCGGCGTCGGATCGTCCACCACGCCGGTCACCTGCACGCCGCCCACCTGCTGGCCGGACGCGGAGCGCGCACCGCCGAGCGGGTTGACCGCGAACACGACCTGCTTGGCCTTATACGGCTTGCCGTCGGGGCCTGTCGTACTGTCGGCGTTCGCCAGGTTCGACGCCGTCACGTTGAGCCGCTGCGATTCGGCCGACATGGCCGAACCGGCGACAGTGAATATATTCATCAGGGATGGCATGGCTTCTCTGACCTCTCCTGCCGGCAGGTTCCGGCTTGGTTGTTTCCCGTGGGCGTGGTTTTTAGCGGTTACATCCAGTGTGTGCGGGTCGCCGCGTCAGGACTCCGTCAGGAGCCGGACGTGATCGCCGACAGCATCGTTTTGATCTGGCCTGACACTTCCGTCATGGCCGATTCGAAATGCAGCGAGTTATCGGCGAACTGCACGCGCTCGGCGTCGAGGTCCACCGTGTTGCCGTCGAGCGACGGTTGCACCGGAATGCGGTACTGCAGTTGACCGTAGTCGTCGCTCGGGCCGCCGGTGGGGATCAGGCTCGCCTTGCCGGCCATGTGGCCCGGCTCGTCGGCGGCCATCGTCATGCCGGTCGTGACATCGGCGGACTTCGTCATCGCCAGCGTCGAGCCGTTCGAGGCGCCGGTGCCGGCGAGGGTGCCGTCGTTCTTTCTCAGCGCCCCCGCAAGGGTCGACGCGAAATCGACATCGCGCGCCTTGTAGTTGGGCGTGTCGGCGTTCGCGATATTCGACGACAGCAATTCCTGCCGATACGAGCGGACATCGAGCGCCTGACGACCAAAGGCGAGTTCGGCATCGAGTTTGTCGAGCATTGAAATCTCCGGATAACGTTCCCGCGTCTGACGTGCGCTTCAACGTGCACACAAGCTGCGGCGCCCCAAAAGGCCTTTTTGCATGAGATGCATCTTAGGCGCGCCGTGCAAGCGGCAATCGTCGGAATAACCGGGGAAGGTCGCCTCTATTCAACGCTTGCCCGATAAGCGGCGTCACTAGAATGCAATTCGTACCCTTGCCTCATGCTGGAGATTCACGATGGCCCGATCCACTCGCGATGTGCCGCAGCGACTGCGCCGCATCGTTGCGCGACGCACTGCCGCCTGGCTGGTGTGCGCCGTGACGGGTGCCTCGTTCGCGAGCGTGGCGCTGGCCCAGCAGGCCGGCGGTCCGATCGTGATTCCCGGTCCCGGCGAACAGAACCCCGCCGACCTCGCCCGAATGACGGCGATGGCGACCACCTCCAGCGGCAACAGCAGCGCACGGACGCCGGGCGCGCAGGCCGCTCAGTACGCGCCGGCCGTGGCGCCATCGGGCACGCCGCCGGTCCGCGACCGCTTCACCGCGCTGGCGAACGCCAGTGGCGCAATCGTGATTCCCGGATCCGGCGAGGATGCCGCGCCCAACACCCCCGTCATGGTGGCCGCGCCGCAAGGCAGTCCCGCGAACAACCCCAACCTCACCCGCGTCAATCTGAGTCCGGCGCTCGCCGCCAGCCAGGTCGTGCCGGTGATCGTGAGCGCGGCGCCGCAGCGCCCCTATGCCGCGTCCGTGCGGCCGGTCAATGCGGCGCCGGCTGTCGCGCCGACCGCGGCACCCGCGAGCGATGTCGAAATCGACAGCCTGGCTTCGCGCGGTGAGCCGCCCGAACTCGGCGCCAGTGCGCCGGTCCGCAATCCGGCGCCGCGTGTCGCCGCCGCACCGGTTCAAACCTTGGTGCCGGCACAAAACCGCACGCAGGCCTTGGCCGAGGCGGCGCAACGCGAACAGGCGGTGCGCGCCCTGCAGCGCGCCCAGGCGGCGCAAGCGGCGGCCCATCCCGTGTTCAGCCCGGCGGTTCAGCCCGCTCAGGTGGCTCAAACCGCACAAGCCGCACAGATCGCTCAGGCATCCCAACCGGTTCAGGCCGCCCAGCCGGTGCCGGCAGGCCAGGAAGACGGCGAGCTGATCCACGCCGCGGCAATGGATTTCCTCCAGCAGCAGGTGAACGGTCTGCCCGGCAAGGTCGAACTGAGCGTCGCGCCGGCCTTCCCGCGCGGCCTCGCGGCCTGCGCCACGCTGCAGCCTTTCATGCCGAACGGTGCGCGCCTGTGGGGCCGCACGACGGTGGGCGTGCGCTGCACGAGCGGGCATCCGTGGACCGTCTGGCTGCAGGCCAAGGTCTCGGTGCATGCCACTTACTACGTCGCCGCGCGCGCCATGATGCCCGGCGAGGTGGTCTCGGAAGCCGACATGGTCAGCCGCGACGGCGATCTGACAATGCTGCCGATGTCGATCATCACCGCGCCGTCGCAGGCGATCGGTTCGGTCACGTTGATGCGGGTGGGCGCAGGCCTGCCGCTGCGTCAGGACATGTTGAAGAGTGCGGCCTCGGTGACGGCGGGGTCGATGGTGCGGGTGGTGGCGCAGGGCGACGGCTTTTCGATTTCGTCGGAAGGCAACGCCCTGAGCAATGCGACGCCGGGTCAGCCGGTCAAGGTGAGGACGTCCAGTGGGCAGATCCTCATGGGAATCGTCAAGGACAGTTCAACGGTTCAGATCCAGATGTGATCCGGACCTGAAACCGGGAGGGCGACCGGGGGATTCACAGGACAGTCTGGCCGGCAGCGCCGTTACAAAGGGATACACCGATTGCGCTAAAGTTTGGATTCTTGAGTGCCGTTATAAGAATCAAATCGTTCAGGAAGCCAATCGTGAAAATCGATTCCACCACCAACACCCAGCCAGACAGCCTGACTAACGGCGCGACGCGTACGCAGCAGGACAGTCTGACTCCGGCGGCTACCACCGCCCAAGGCGCGGCATCCACCGCGCAAGCCGCCACCGGTTCGGGGGGCGACGCGAATGTGAGCCTGTCGGGCCTGTCGTCCGACCTGCGCAACCTGGCAGCATCGGGTTCGGCGGACATCGACACCGCTCACGTCGAATCGATCAAGGCGGCCATCCAGAATGGCACGCTGACCATCGATCCGGGCAAGATTGCTGACGGCGTGCTCGAAACCACGCGCAGCCTGCTGCAAACGAGAGCCCCGGCGACCGGCAATTAAGGCTGGACGCCGTCAGGCGACACCTTGAAACCCTGACCCGCACAGCACGTGCGGGCCGCTGTGAAAGCGAGTTGTGATGAAAGACGCGCTGCTTGCCACCGTCATCGACGAGTACACCACCATCGAAGAATTCGCCTCGGTGCTGGTCGTCGAACAGAAGGCGTTGACCCAGGTGGATCCGGCCGAGATGCTGCGGCCGATCGTCGAAAAGAAAACCGAACTGGTTGGCAAGCTGGCGACGCTGGAGAAGCTGCGCGACGCCCAGCTCGCCGAAATGGGCTTTCCGGGTGGCTGGAGCGGCATCGAACTCGCCGCCGGCCGCGACCCGAAGCTCGCCGCGCAATGGACCTTGCTGCAGCAGTCCGTGGAGCGCGCGCATCGCTCCAACAAGACCAATGGCGTGCTGATCCGTACCCGCATGGAATACAACCAGCGCGCCCTCGACGTGCTGCAGGTTCGTCCGCCGAAACCTTCGCTCTACGGGCCGGATGGACGCGTGCCGGGGTTCGGCGCACTCTGAGTTTGCGCCTGGGCGGTGGCATGGCTTCCGCCCCGCTTGCATAGCGCTTTATCCGCACCTTCTCCGCGCGCACGGTGTGTCGTGCGCCGCTCTGCTGTTTCCTTCCTGCTTCGCGCTCCGCCGCAAAAAAATGCCGTCACGAGGACGGCATCATTTGCGCTCATTCGCGCGGTTCAATCGCGTTCAATCGCTTTGATTCGACCTGCGTCTGCGACGGCGAACCGTCGGCAGATCACCCGCATTATTCAGCCTCGGCCTTCGCCCACGCCATCTCGCGCAGACGCGTGCGCAGGCGCGCCACCGCCTGGCTGTGCAACTGGCAAACCCGCGACTCGCTGACTTCCATCACCGCGCCGATCTCGCGCAGGTTCATGCCGCGCTCGTAGTACAGCGACATCAACAGCTTCTCGCGATCCGGCAGACGCTCGATCGCATCGACCAGCGCCGCACGCAGGCTTTCGTCGAGCAGCGCGGAGAGCGGGTCCGAGTGATCGACGCAGTAGCGGTCGAGGAACGGCTCGTCGTCGGCGGAACGGTCGAAGTCTTCGTAATAGATCAACTGGCTGCCATGCAGGTCCTGCAGCATCGACTGATATTCGTCGAGCGGCATCTTCAGATGGCCGGCAATTTCGGTCTCGCTCGCCGAGCGGCCCAGCGTCTGTTCGACCTGATGCACGGCTGTCTCCACCTCACGCGAGGTGCGGCGCAGGCTGCGCGGCAACCAGTCGTTGCTGCGCAGCTCGTCCAGCATCGCGCCGCGAATCCGCTGGCTCGCATAGGTCTCGAACTGCGCGCCCTGGTCTTCCTTGTACCGGCTCGCAGCATCCAGCAGCCCGATCATGCCGGCCTGAATCAGATCGTCGAGATCGACGCTCGCCGGCATTTTCGCGACTAGCTGCAAGCCGAGCCGCCGCACCAGCGGCGCGTACTTCGTCAGAACCTCGGCTTGGGAAATCTTTCCCTGAGCGTTGTACATCGTGCTCCCCTTGTCCGCACCGCCCCTTCAGGCGGGCTGCGCAGACGGTTGGTCGGCGTGTTGCGCCGCTGTTACTGTCGTCTGCGCTACCCAGTGGTGACGTGACGACATCGCTGGCCGCATCGGCCAGTACTGCAATTCGGCGGCGAGGTGCCGGTAATCGCGCGCAGCAGGTGTCGACGGAAACGCGTCGACGACGCAGCGCGACAGTTCGAGCGCCCGGGCCATGCGCGGATCGGCGGCGATACAGCCGGCGTCGTCCAGCGACACGGTCAGATAACGCCCCGCCACCCCCGCGAGGTTTTCAAATGCGGTGTGCGCGTCGGTGACGCTTTGCACGTGATTCACCAGCACGCGGAACTGACCGATGCCGTGTGCGTAATGCAGACGCTTCATGCAGGCGTAGGCGTCGGTGATCGCCTGCGCGGCCATCCGCGTCACGATCATCAGGTCATGCGCCTGCATGGCGAGCGCGGAGAGCTGGCCCAGCCGGTCGAGTTGCGCGTCGATCAGCACGACGTCCGCGGGACCTTCCAGCACCACGCTCAATTGCGCCGCGCTGTAGCCTTCACGATTGCCGCGCGGGGCGCTCAGCACGGCAAAACCGAGTGGGTGGCGCGCCACCGCCGCGTCGAGCGGCATCTCGCCGCGCACTACCGCCGCGAAGTTGCCCGCGCCGCGCATGCCGCCGAGCATCGCGCTCACCGAGTGATCGCCGAGACACTCGTCGATCACCAGTACATCCTTGCCCTGTTCGGCCAGTGCCGCCGCCAGGTTGACGACCGTCGTGGTGCAACCCACGCTGGTCGAGCCGCCCGTCACCGCCACGACCCGTGATCCGCTGCGCGCCAGCAGGCGCCGCAGTCCTTCTGCCTGATCGGAAACGACTTTATCCAAAACGTACCTCGTGCAGTTCGGCCGTCGAGCGCGCGGAGAGCGCCGAAAGCAAGGCCGGAATATCGTCGTCGTGCGGCACGAACGGCGAACTGTCGCGCGGAATACAGAAGGCGCTTTTGATGAGGAATTTCCTGGTGGCGACGTACAGGTTCTCGGGCACCTTCTGCCCGGTCGAGACGTAGTGCACCGGCAGCTTGTAGCGGATCACCGTGTCGAGCACGCCGCCCAGGTTGGTCGCTTCGTCGAGCTTGGTGAGGATGCAGCCGGCGAGCGGCTGTTGATCCGGCGCGCGCTGGTAGGCCTGCACGACTTCGTTGAGCGTGTCGCCGTGGCTGGTCGCGTTGAGCAGCAGGAGGCGCTGCACCGGTTGACCGGCGCGGCACAGCATGGCGATCTGGTCGGACACGAGGCGGTCGCGCTGGCTCATGCCGATCGTGTCGATCAGCACGATGTGCTTGTTGCGCAGCTCGGCGAGCGCCAGTTGCAGGTCGGCGCCGTCCTTCACCGCGTGTACCGAGACGCCGAGGATCTTGCCGAAGATGCGCAGTTGCTCGTGGCCGCCGATCCGGTAGCTGTCGGTGGTCAGGAGCGCCACCTTGCTGGCGCCGAAGCGCATCACGCAACGGGCGGCGAGCTTGGCCGTGGTGGTGGTCTTGCCGACGCCCGTCGGGCCCATCAGGGCGAACACACCGCCGCGCTCCATCAGCGCGTCTTCGTTTTCCATCACCGGCAGGTTCGACTCGAGCACATTACGCACCCAGTCCATTCCGCCTTCCATGTTGTCGACTTCGGCCGGCAGGTTGTCGACCATCATCTGCACCAGTTGCGCGGAGAAGCCCGCAGCGAACAGGTGTTTGGTGAGCGAGGCGCGCGTCGGGCTGCGGCGCTGGCGGTCGGCCCACAGGAGGCCGGCGAAGTGTTCCTCCATCATGCCGCGCATCGAGGAGAGCTCGCTCATCACCGTTTCGTTGACGACCTGCTCCATGCGCGCCTTGATGGTTTCCGTGACGCTGGCGGCGCTATTGCCGGCTGCGCGCGCATCGTCCGCCGGGCTCATCTTCTGGGCGGCGCGGCGGGCCGCGAGTTGCGCGGCTTCGCGGGCCCAGTCGGGCGTGTCGGCGGTGCCGAACGACGTGCGCGCACCGACCTGGATCTCGACCGGTGCGCCGAGGCCCTTCGCCATCGCCGCAGCCGGCGTCATCGACGAAGGACGGGCGCTGTAGGCGCCCTGCTGCTTGCCGGCGATGTTGCGAGCGTGATCGATCAGCCACGGGTTCGATTCGGCCATCGTGCGGGGAGCAACCGGGGCGACCGGCGCCGGCGGCACGCCTGCGGCCTTCAGGACGTCGGCGCGAATGTCGTCGCTGCTACGCGGCACCTGCGGGATCGGCGAGGCCTGTGCAGACGGGGCAGCTTGCGGCGCGGGAGCGATCTGCGAGGCGTGGGCGGCTTGCGAGTTCAGCGGCGCCGGCGTGCCGGTTTGCGGCAGCGCGCCGGCCGGCTGTTCCGCGGCTGCGCTGGCCGGTGCGGCGTGTGCGCTTGCCGCCGGCGTGTTGCTGGCCGACATGCTCTCGGTGCCGGCTTCCGGGCTCGCGCCGAACACCGACGAAAACACGTCCGGCATGCCGCTCGCGTACGGATTGGCCTGCATCATCGGGGCCCGCGCGGGGGCGGCCAGGGCGGGCGCGGCTGCGCTCGCGCCGTCGCGCGACTTCGGGGTGATCGCTGCCAGGTCGCTATCGGCGAGCGCGACGATCTCGACGGTGCCGTCTTCGATCGTGCGGTTCGACAGCACGACCGCGTCGGGGCCCAGAGCCTCGCGAACGAGGCGCAGCGCGTCGCGACTGGTAGCACCGACAAATTTACGAATGTTCAAGCTGGACCCCCGATGAGGTTAACGGACCGGCAACATACCGCTTCCCATTGAGATCAATTATTGCGAAAGATGTCGAGCGACGATCGGTTGATAAAGGCCGGGAAAGGTGGGCAATTCGCTTGATGGACAGGGGACCGGCGCCGCTCCGCGCAGGCGGTAAACCCGCATGGCGGGATCTTGCGGACGGGATGAAAAACCATCGGTAAGGCGCAAACGAAAACCGGCGCATGGAGCGCCGGTTCCGTTGCGGGCTGAGACGGACACGCCCTACCCGCCGATCAGATTCACCACCTTGACGTTGCGCGTGTCGGGCACTTCCGCATACGACAGCACTTTCAGTTGCGGCAAACTGCGCCGCAGGAAACGCGCGAGCATCGGCCGCAGCGCGTGCTGCACCAGCAGCACAGGCGAGAGCCCCAGGTTCTGTTGCCGCGTCATGGCCTTTTGCGTCTCGGTCATCAGCGTATGAGCGAGGCCCGGTTCGAGGCCGGGGTTCGCGCCCGTCGACAGCGCCTGCGAGAGCACGCGCTCGAGGTTCGAATCGAGGCCCATCACCTGCATGTCGCCGATGCCGGGGAACCACTGCTGGGTAATCGCGCGCCCCAGCGCAAGACGCACCACCGCGGTCAGCTCGTGCGGATCGCTGACCTTCGGCGTATGTTCGGCCAGCGCTTCGAGAATCGTGCGCATGTCGCGGATCGGCACACCTTCTTCCAGCAGGTTCTGCAGCACCTTCTGCAGCGTGGTGAGCGAGAGCGCCTTCGGAATCAGATCGTCGACCAGCGACGGCGTGTCCTTCTGCATCCGCTCGATCAGCGCCTGGATCTCGCGGCGGCCGAGCAGTTCGGAGGCATGCGTGACGACCAGATGGTTCAGGTGCGTCGCGACCACCGTGCTCGAATCGACCACCGTGTAGCCGTACACCTGGGCCTGCTCGCGCAGATTGGTATCGATCCAGATGGCCGGCAGGCCGAACGCCGGATCCTGGGTCGGCGTGCCCGGCAGCGCCGCGCTGACCTGACCCGGGTTGATGGCGAGCCACTGGCCCGGATAAGCCTCGCCGACGCCGACCTCGACGCCCTTCAAGGCGATCCGGTAACCGTTGGGCCGCAATTCGAGGTTGTCGCGGATATGGATCACCGGCGGCAGGAAGCCGATTTCCTGGGCGAACTTCTTGCGGATGCTCTTGATGCGCTTGAGCAGTTCGCCGTCCGAATTCTTGTCGACGAGCGGAATCAAGCGGTAGCCGACTTCGAGACCGAGCGTGTCGATCATCGTCACGTCGTCCCAGCTGGCCTCGGTGTTCTCGGCCGGCGTGAGCGCCGCCGGCACGACGTCGACCTGGGCCGACGCGGTCTTCAGGTCGGTCGCGCGCTTCTTCATCATCCGGCCCATCTGGATCAGGCCGCCGCCCAGCAGCAGGAAGGCAAAGTGCGGCATGCCCGGAATCAGGCCCATCAGTACGAGAATGCAACCCGTGATGACCAGCACGCGCGGGTTCGTGAACAACTGCCCGGTCAACTGCGTGCCGATGTCTTCGTTGGTCGCGACGCGCGACACGATCACACCGGCGGCCGTCGAGATCACCAGCGACGGGATCTGCGCCACCAGCCCGTCGCCGATGGTGAGCAGCGTGTAGACCTTGCCGGCCGCGGCGAAATCCATGTTGTGCTGGACCACGCCGACGATCAGCCCGCCGATGATGTTGATCACCATGATCAGCAGGCCGGCGATCGCATCGCCGCGCACGAACTTGCTCGCGCCGTCCATCGAACCGTAGAACTCGGCTTCCTGGCCGACTTCGAGGCGCCGCTTGCGGGCCTGCTCTTCGTTGATGAGGCCGGCGTTCAGGTCGGCGTCGATCGCCATCTGCTTGCCCGGCATCGCGTCGAGCGTGAAGCGCGCGGACACTTCGGCGATCCGGCCCGCACCCTTGGTGATCACCATGAAGTTGATCACCATCAGGATGATGAACACCACGATACCGACGGCGAAGTTGCCGCCCACCAGGAAGTGCCCGAACGACTCGATCACCTGCCCTGCCGCATCCGGCCCGGTGTGGCCTTCGAGCAGCACCACCCGCGTGGAGGCGACGTTCAGCGACAGGCGCAACAGCGTCGAGAACAGCAGCACGCTCGGGAAGGCCGCGAAGTCGAGCGGCTTCATCGTGTACATGCTGACCAGCAGCACCATCACGGAAAGCGCGATGTTGAAGGTGAACAGCAGATCCAGCAGGAACGGCGGCAACGGCAGGATCATCATGCCGAGGATCATCACGATCAGCACCGGCCCCGCGAGTGCGCGCAGGTTGGTGTTGCTCAGCGAGTCCGGCCGTCGGGACAGGAAACCGGCGCGTGCGTTCATGCGGAGGCTCCAGGTGCCTTGTTGTCGTTACCGTCGTTCAGGGCGTCGGCGGCTTCTTCGCTCGCGTCCTCGTCGGATACCGGTCCCTTGTCCAGATCGGCGGGGACGTCGAATTCGGTCGGCGCGACCGGCGCCACCCCGCCTTCGGCCTTGAAGCGGCGCAATTGATAAACCCAGGCGAGCACTTCCGCGACCGCGCCGTACAACTGGCCGGGAATTTCGCGGTCGAGCTCGACGTTGTGATACAGCGCTCGCGCGAGCGGCGGCGCTTCGAGCAGCGGCACGTTGTTCTCCGCAGCAATCTCGCGAATCCGCAAGGCGACCAGGTTCACCCCCTTGGCCACGACTCTCGGCGCCCGCATCTCGCCGTCGCTATACCGCAGGGCGACCGCGAAGTGAGTCGGGTTGGTCACCACCACGTCCGCCTTCGGCACGTTGACCATCATCCGGCGCCGTGCAACCGCGCGCTGCTGCGCACGGATGCGAGCCTTCAGCTTGGGATCGCCTTCGCTTTCCTTGTGCTCCTGCTTCACTTCTTCCTTCGTCATGCGGAGCTTCTTGTTGTAATTCCAGATCTGATACGGGACGTCGAGTCCCGCGATCACGAACATGCCCGCGACCGTGATGCCGCAGCAGACCGCGATCAGATGCGCCGCATTGGCGAACGCCACCGTGAGCGGCTGGGTCGCAAGCGCGAGGATCTCATCGTGACGATTCCAGATCGATACCCCGCCGATCATGCCGACTACAAGGGTCTTGGCGAGCGACATGCCGAGCTGGATCGGCCCGTTGATCGAAAACATCTTGCCGAGGCCGGCGATCGGATCGAGCCGGCTGAAGTTGGGCTCGAGAGACTTGGCCGACACATGCCAGCCGCCCAGCGCGAGCGGCGACAGCAGCGCCGCGAGGCCGGTCATGGCGAGGATCGGTATCAGCACATAGAAGCCTTCACGGCCCGCGGCGCCCGCGCCAATCAACATCCGGCGCGTTTCGAAGACGCTCGCGTGATTGAACATCAGGGCGCCGCGCAACATCGACCCCAGATGATCGCCAATCGAACCCGACATGGCCCAGACGCCATAGAAGCCGGCCGACAGCAAGGCGAACGTCGTCAGCTCCCGCGAACGTACGATCTGCCCCTCTTCCCGCGCCTTTTCGAGGCGCCGGGGAGTGGCGGATTCGGTTTTTTCGAGGTCGCTATCCCCTGCCACGCAGCTCTCCAGTCGGTCAAGGCACCATGCCTATTTCTAGTGAGAGCGATTATTCACGGAGAACTCAAGCCATGATCGGCGGATAAGGACAGGGAAACGGGGGTATTTCGAGCGATGGAGGCCGCGAGGCCTCCCCTCGCTCAATAGCCGACGTAAGGCGTCTGGCCGCCGTTCGCCGTCTGGTCGATGCCAAAGTACATGTAGCGGCCGTAAAAGAACGGCAAGCCGATATCGAAGCTGTTGCCCACGCCGACCTGACCGGCGAGATCGTTGAACGCGTAATTGTTGCCGTTGCTGAACAGCGTGGCCGCGCTGAGGATCCCGAGGTTGGCCGTAGTGGATGCGCCGTTGAGCCCGACTATGTTCACCGAACGCGTCTGCCCCGAGCTCGGGCAGTAGAAGCCGCTGTAGGTGCTGGAGCACACCGCCAGGCTACTGTCGGCAAAGAAGTACGCGTTCGAGCCGGAATCGAAGAATGCGGTCAGCTTGCTGCCGTTGAAGGTACTGTTGACCAGGTCTCCGTAGGCATCGGTCGTGAAGGTCTGCGAGGCCGCGAGCGTATTGTTCGACTGCGTGCCGATGCCGAACACCAGCGTGCCGGTAGCCGACCCGCTGCCGTTGTTCGAGACCGGCGACATCTCCACGATCACGCCGTTCTTGTCGGTGGCGAAGTGGGCCACCGGATTCGCCACCTGGTCGCCGGTCGGCACCTGCGTGGCCGCGCAGCTCGAGCCGGAGCACGCGTAATAATTGCTGTACTGCTGGAATGTCGTCGAGCTCGCGCAGGCTGTGCCGCAGTCGTACGGCGCCACGCCGATGCCGAGAATGCCGTTGGCGCCGATCGCGCTGGCGGTGTTCTCTTCGGCGCCGCTCGCGCACCCGCTCGGCACGCTGAAGTTCACGTCGCCGAGGACCTGGACCGGAATGCTGGTCGCGGTCTCGCCGGCAATCTGTACCGTCGCCGTGCGCACCGAGCCCCATGAGTAGCCATCGGCGAAATTCGTGCATTCCACCAGCGTGCCGGACCCGCCACTGGGGATGGCGGCCAGCGGCAGGCCAACACTCAACACGCTGCTGACAATCCGCAGCCCATACGAGCCGGTATCCACCTGCACGTTGGGAATGCTCTGGCAGGTCGTCGTGCCGGGCACGCAAACCGTCACGGTCACGGTTGGAATGTTGATGACGTTCGCCACGCCCGTTCCCACCGTGATCGCCGCGGTGTTCGATGCGTTTGCCGAGACCGGCTGCGCGGTCGGACTTGCCGGCAACCCGCTGTTACTCGAACTCGACGAATTGGAACTGGAACTGTCGCTGCTGCCGCCCCCGCCGCCGCACGCGGCGACCAGCGACACCAGGGCGACCGTGGCCGCCACCTGCGCCCATCCTTTGAGCTTCGCTGCAAATTGCATGGCTCGTCTCCCGTCCGTCACTGTCACTGGATATCGGAACCGCTGACGCCGGCAGGCAACGCCTGCGGCAGCCACGCCTGACCCGCGAAGGCGCCCATATGGCCGCCGGAGTGGACCACCAGAGTGTCCTGGTCGACCGCGACCGGCCCGTGCCCGCCGCGCACCGCGCGGGCGGCCTGCACGCCGGCCAGATACTGCGGGAAATACGTTCCGAGCAGATCGTTCAGGTTGGGCATTTGCGGCCCGTTCCACGCGAGGCCGAACACGCTGCCGTCCGGCGCGAGGTATTCCCGCACGACGGTGCCGCTGCCGAACGTCGTCGTGCGCACGGTATAGGACGAGGCGATGCCGGCCGCGGACGCGGTGCCCGACGCGGCATGCGCGACGGCGGCAGACGAAACGGTTTGAGAATTGACAGAGGCGCCGGCGGGCGGCGTCATGGGCGCGCCGCCCAGCGCCGCATAGGCGGACTGAACGGCGGATACGGCACAGCACAATCCGAGCGCTGTCATGAAGACAGTGCGGCTTACACGACTCAGCATGGCCTGACTCCTCCCGATCGACTGCGCGACGGCCCATGCACCGCACGAGCGCCCGCATTTAAGCAAGATCATACGGCACTGCGGTGACGGCACGCATGAAGGTTTCTTCGGGGGTATTTTGCCGGTGTGCCCGCGCTGCCGGGCGCTCAGGTCACACCTTTCCATGCTTACAGAGTCTTACCGGGCGCAGCGGCCGCGTTGCGGTACGCCACGCCCTGAGGCCCGCCGGCCCGCCGGCGAGCCGGGCCTTAGGCCTAGCCGCCGGCGCAACCGCGGAGCCGAACCAGGGTCTGCCTAGAAGCCGAGGCTCGCCAGCAGATCGTCGACCTCGCCCTGATCCTGCATCACGTCGGCCTTGCCTTCGGGGTTGATCTGCGGCCCGTTCAGCAGGCCTTCCGGGCTGCCGGTGGACGACGGCTCAGCGGCCAGCGCCGCCGCGGTCGCCGCGAACTGCTCGCGCCGTTCGAGCGCGATGTTCTCGATCAGCACGCCGAGCAGTTGCTGCTCGATCAGATAGACGACTTCCGTAATCTTCTTGATGACCTGACCGGTCAGATCCTGAAAGTCCTGGGCCAGCATGATCTCGAGCAACTGGGCGTTGGTCGCCGTGGTCACCTCGGGCACGCCGCGCAGGAAGGTGCGCGTGTCGTTCATCAACGCGCGCACTTCCTCGCGTTCGATCGGCGCCGCATACCATTGCTCCCAACGCGCATCGAGCACCGCCGCGTCCTGCTGCAGTTGTTCCTGCATCGGCTTGGCGACCTCGATCGAGCTCAGCACCTTTTCGGCGGCCTGCTCGGTCATGTTGGCGATGTACTTGAGACGGTCGCGCGCGTCGGGCACCGCTTCCGCGGCGCGCTCGACGTGCTTGTCGATCCCCAGTTCGCGCATCGAGTCGCGCAGTGTGCGCGTCAGTTGCCCGATGCGGGCAAGGATGCGGTCGCTGGCGAGGTCGCCGCCGTCGTGCGCGTCGGCGGCTGCCGCGTTGGTGGGCTGGTTCACGTCAGCTCCCGGTTTTCGCCATCTTCTCGAGAATCTTGTTCAGCTTCTCGTCGAGGGTGACCGCGGTGAACGGCTTGACCACGTAACCGCTCGCGCCGGCCTGCGCCGCCGCGATGATGTTTTCCTTCTTCGATTCGGCCGTCACCATCAGCACCGGCAGGTGCGTGAGGCTTGCGTCGGCGCGGATTTCCTTCAGCATGGCCAGACCGTCGAGGTTCGGCATGTTCCAGTCGGAAATCACGAAGTCGTACTTGCCGCTGCGCAGACGCGCCAGACCCGCTGCGCCATCTTCCGCCTCGTCGACGTTCGAGTAGCCCAGTTCCTTCAACAGATTGCGCACGATCCGACGCATTGTCGGAAAGTCATCTACGACCAGAATCTTCATTCCCTTATCCATTTCAATTCCCTTTCCCTTAACCCTTATCCCAGGTGGTGCGGTGTCGACCGGAGCGAGCGCCCTTGGCGCTTACTGCGGTCCCAGGTAAGACGCTTGCGTTCAGGCCCGCGCATCATACCCGCTGTACGCGTTCGCCCATCGACGAGAGGCGCGCCATGACACGCCGGCTCATCTCGGGCAACGAGGCGATCTCGTCGGCAGCGCCCAGTGCGATGGCCTCGCGCGGCATGCCGAACACGATGCAGCTCGCTTCGTCCTGCGCAAGCGTATACGCGCCTGCTTTTTTCATCTCCAGCAGTCCAGCCGCACCATCGCGGCCCATCCCCGTGAGGATCACGCCCACTGCGTTCTTGCCGGCATGCTGCGCAGCCGAACGGAACAGCACGTCGACGGACGGACGATGCCGGTTCACCGGCGGGTCGTCGGACAGGTGTGCAATATAGTTCGCGCCGCTACGTGCCAGCAACAGGTGAGCGTGGCCAGGGGCGATATAAGCGTGTCCCGGCAGCACACGTTCGCCGTGCTCAGCCTCTTTAACGGTAATTCTGCACAAGCCATTAAGGCGTTGCGCGAAAGATTTCGTAAAACCCGGCGGCATATGCTGCGCGATCAGCACGGCGGGCGCGTCGGGCGGCAGCGGCACCAGCACTTCGCGGATCGCTTCGGTGCCGCCCGTCGAGGCGCCGACGATGATCAGCTTTTCCGTACTCAGCAGCGGATTGTTGAAGTTCGGCGCCGGCGTGGCGGCATGGCCCGCCGCCTGGCCGGCCGCCGCGGCGTGCTGCACCGGTGCGGCCTGGCGCACGCGGGCGCGCGCAGCGGCGCGAACCTTGTCGGCGAGCTTCTCGGAGTAGTCGAGCATGCCGTCGCGAATCCCGACCTTCGGCTTGGTCACGAAGTCGACCGCGCCCAGTTCCAGCGCACGCAGCGTAATTTCGTTGCCGCGCTCGGTCAGCGAGGACACCATCACCACCGGCATCGGCCGCAGGCGCATCAGCTTCTCGAGGAAGTCGAGGCCGTCCATGCGCGGCATTTCAACGTCGAGCGTCAACACGTCCGGGTTGTGCTGCTTGATGAGTTCGCGCGCGACGAGCGGGTCGGGCGCGGTTGCTACGACGGTCATGTCCGGCTGGCCATTGATGATTTCAGTCATCAGGCTGCGGATCAGCGCCGAATCGTCGACGCACAACACTTTGATCTTTTGCACAGCTCTCACGCCTCCTCTGCGGTTCTGGCGTTGTTTGAATTAATCGGGCGCGGGCTCGCGCCAAATAGCTCGATGCGCGGCTTGGCAGCAGCGGCGCTCGTCCCTGATCCTGCATTCGCGGTCGAGCCTGCGCCAAACAGTTCGACACGTGGCCGCCCGGCCTGGGTAGCCGGCGCGGCGAACAGCTCGACCCGTTCCCGGGCCCGCGCGAGCCGTTCGGCCCGCTGTTCGGAGGTTTGCCGTGCGAGCGCCTGTTCGCGCTCGGCCACGCCTGCTTCCTGCTGCAGACGCAACTTTTTCACCATCACCTGGCCGGTGCGCGGCATGAAGGCCACCTTGCGCGGATGGCCGCCCTGCAGGTCCTCGGCGGTGATGCGGATTTTTTCCAGCGCCAGATAACGGCGCACGAATTCGGAGTTGCGGTCGCCGATGTTCATCGTCGTCATGCCCGCCAGCACCGCCGCGCCGCCGAACACCTTGGCCTCGAAGCGTTCGCGCCGGCCGCCCGCCTTGATGAGCTCGTTGATCAGCACTTCCATCGCGTAGGCGCCGTAGCGCATCGAGTCCGAGGCCGCCTGGCCGACGTCGGCGCCGTCGTCGGGCAGCATGAAGTGATTCATGCCGCCGATGCCCGCCGTGCGGTCCTGAATGCAGGCCGCCACGCACGAACCGAGCACGGTGACCAGCACCATGTCTTCGTTCGTCGTATAGAACTCGTTCGGCAACAGCTTCACGCCGGGGCGCTTGAAGTGGTTGTCGAAATACAGATTGGTGGCAATCGGCAGAGCGCTGCTCATACGCTCACCCCGCTAGTCGACGAATGGGCCGGTTGGGTCTGGCTGCGTTGCGGGGCGCGTGCGCCGCCGCCGTCGCGAGTCAGTTCGTAGACGGTCTGGCCACGCAGGCGGAACGACTGCGTGACGTAAGTGAAGTTCTCCGAGTGGCCGGCAAACAGCAGGCCGCCCGGCTTCATCAGCGGATCGAAGCGCGACAACACCTGCGCCTGGGTCGGCTTGTCGAAATAGATCATCACGTTGCGGCAGAAAATCGCGTCGAACTGCGAGCGCAACGCGTAATCGCGATCGGTCAGATTCAGTTGCTGGAAGCGGATCATGGCGCGCACTTCGGGACGCACTTTCACCATCCCCGCATGCGCGCCGGTGCCCTTCAGGAAAAAGCGCTTGAGCCGCTCCTGCGACAGATGCTTGACCTGGTCGAACTGGTACATGCCGGCCTCGCCTTTGGCGAGCACCTGGGTGTCGATGTCGGTGGCAAGCACGGTGGCCTGGCGCGCGGCGCTGTCGCCGAGCGCTTCGATCAGCGTCATCGCGATCGAATACGGCTCTTCGCCGGTTGACGCCGCCGAGCACCACACCGAGACCGGCGCCGGCCGTTTCGCGACGAACTCCGCGAGAATCGGGAAGTGGTGCGCCTCGCGAAAGAACGCGGTCAGGTTGGTGGTCAGCGCGTTGGTGAAGGCCTCCCACTCGGCCGGATCGTTTTCCGACTCGAGCAGGTCGAGGTATTCGCGGAAGCTGTCGAGGCCGCGTGCACGCAGGCGCCGCGCGAGCCGGCTGTAGGCCATGTCGCGCTTGTGGTCCGACAGCGAGATGCCGGCACCGCGATGGATCAGCTCGCGTATGCGAGCGAAGTCCGCCGAAGTGAATTCGAAATCACGCCCCTGGTCGCCGGCCTTGGCCGGTTCCACCTTGTCGGGGCGAAGCTGTGCGCGCGTTGCCATCATGAGGTTTCCTGCTTGCGATACGAAGCGTCCCCAGCAGGGACTTGCATCGCGGGGTCGCGCCCGCCCGCGATTTTTTCCAGCTCGGTGTCCAACCGGCCGACGGCACGAAGCACGCCTTGTGAGCGTCCTTCAATGAATCGCCCATGGCGGGGCGAGGTGCCGAAAGCCTGCATATCTGCTTGCCATTCCTTAAAACGTTTCCCAGTCCGCGTCCGAGCCGACCGCCGCTGCGCCTGCCGCAGCCGGGCGCACGGTCGGTTCGGCGCCGGCCGACGATCTGGGTTTGAGCGCCGGTTCGGTGCGCGCCGGCGCGGCCGTACGTGCTGCGTCCTGTTTCGGCGCAGCCGGTGCTGCTGCATGGGCCGCGGGTTGAGCCGCTGCATGGGCCGCTGAATTTGCCGGCGTAGCTGCTGCCTTCGGCGCCGCAGTGGATGCACGCGACACGCTCTTGCTGCGCGCCGCAGACGTGCTGCCGCGCGTAGCGGAAGCCGAAACCGGAGCCGCACGTTGACCGCCTTCCACGCGCCAGCCGCCCACCACCGTTTGCAACTGACGCGTCTGCTCTTCGAGCGAAGCCGCCGCGGCGGCCGCTTCTTCGACGAGCGCCGCATTCTGCTGCGTGACTTCGTCCATCTGCACCACGGCGCGGTTGACCTGTTCGATGCCGGTCGACTGCTCTTCCGAGGCCGCGCTGATCTCACCCATGATGTCGGTCACGCGGCGCACGGCCTGGACGATCTCTTCCATCGTCGTGCCTGCCCGGCCCACCAGCACCGAGCCGCTTTGCACCTTGTCCACCGAGTCGCCGATCAGCTCCTTGATTTCCTTCGCCGCACTGGCGCTGCGCTGCGCGAGACTGCGCACTTCGCCGGCCACCACCGCAAAGCCGCGGCCCTGTTCGCCGGCGCGCGCCGCTTCCACCGCCGCATTCAGCGCGAGGATGTTGGTCTGGAACGCGATGCCTTCGATCACGCCGATGATGTCCACCACCTTGTTCGAGCTTGTGGCGATGTCCTGCATCGTATGCACGACCTGGCCCACCACGTCGCCGCCGCGCGTGGCGATGTCCGACGCGTTGACCGCGAGCTGGCTCGCCTGGCGCGCGTTCTCGGCGTTCTGCCGCACGGTGCCGGTCAGTTGCTCCATGCTCGAGGCGGTCTGCTGCAGCGAAGCGGCCTGCTGCTCGGTACGCTGCGACAGATCGGTGTTGCCCATCGAGATCTCGCGTGCGCCGGTGTCGATCGATTCGGTGCTGGTGTGGACCGCTTTCACCATCGTCGAGAGGCTGTCCTGCATCTGTTTGATGCTGCGGAACAGGCGGCCGATTTCGTTGGTGCTGAACACGTTCACCGGATGCGTCAGGTCGCCTGCGGCGATCCGCTCGAAGCATTCGGTGGCGTCGTTGAGCGGCTGCACGATCAGGCCGCGCAGCGCGAAGCGGATCAGCACCACCATCACCAGCGCGAACACGCCCACCGCGACGATCAGCGAGGTCATCAGCGTGACGTTCGACTGCGCCGCCGTCTGCTGATCGGCCGCGCGCTGCTGCAAGGCCTTCACCACCGCCGAAGCGGACGTGTCGTAGGCAATGAAGAGCGGGCTAATCTTAGTGTCGGCAATCGCGTGAAAAGCGGCTGAGTCGCCCGCGTGCAGCGCCGCGAATTCCGGATTGACGCCGTCGTTCATCACCGTCGCGCGGCGCGCCAACAGATCGTCGAGCAGAGCCTGGTCGATGCCGGCCTTCGGCGCATCCACAAACGTCTGCCAGCTCTCGTTACCCTTGCCGAGCAGTTCCTGCCCCCGGTCCAGCACCGTCTTCGCTTCGTCGGCCTTGCCGGCGGCGATCAGCGTGTTGTACCGGTCGATGGCGACGCGCGAGCGCAACAGGTACGCCGACGCATCGTCGAGCGCATGAATGGCCACCAGATCGCCGCGTGCAATCCCGTCGAGCGACTGGCTGGCACGATTGAGCGCGGTGAGGCCGAGTGCGCCGACCACGATCGTCAGCGCGGCCAGCACGATCCCGACCATGGTCAACGATGTACGAATCGACCACCTGCTTAGCATCTTGATGCTCCCTGTTGTCCCGTCATGTGCACGCTGGCGGCTTTAGCCGCCGAGCGACTCGATCAGCGCCATTTCGCGGCTGGTCATCAGCTTTTCGATGTCCATCAGGATCAGCATGCGGCCGTCGACCGTGCCGAGACCCGTCAGGTACTCGGTGGTGAGCGTGGCGCCGAATTCCGGCGCCGGCATGATCTGGTCCATCTGCAGCGTCAGCACGTCCGACACGCCGTCCACCACCATGCCGACCACGCGATGCGCGACGTTCAGGATGATCACGACGGTCTGGTGGTCGTACTCGACCCGGCCCAGATGAAACTTGATGCGCATGTCCACGATCGGCACGATGATGCCGCGCAGATTGATCACGCCCTTGATGAAATCCGGTGCGTTGGCGATGCGCGTCACGCTGTCGTAGCCGCGGATTTCCTGCACCTTGAGAATGTCGATGCCGTACTCTTCCGCGCCGAGCGTGAAGACGAGAAATTCCTGACCGCCGGCATCTGCCTGCAGCGCATCGCGGCGGCCGACGCTCGAATTGATGGATTGGACTTCTGCCACGTTAGCCCCCAAACGGTTGGGATGAAATAAGTTAAGTAAAAAGTTGCCCGAGCTTGCGCGCGGCTTAAGCGAGGCTCATTGCGCCGTGCGCATTGCGCGTCTCGCGGTTCAGCGCCGCCACGTCCACGATCAGCGCGACACTGCCGTCGCCGAGGATGGTCGCGGCGGAAATGCCGTGCACCTTGCGGTAATTCGTTTCCAGATTCTTCACGACCACCTGCTGCTGGCCGACCAGTTCGTCGATCAGCATGGCGAAGCGCCGTCCTTCGGTCTGCATGATGGTGACGATGCCCTGGGTCGGTTCCGACTTGGCGTCCTCCACCGAGAACACTTCATGCAGCGCGACGAGCGG
This sequence comes from Paraburkholderia sp. GAS38, assembly GCF_050434965.1. Lineage (NCBI taxonomy): Bacteria > Pseudomonadati > Pseudomonadota > Betaproteobacteria > Burkholderiales > Burkholderiaceae > Paraburkholderia > Paraburkholderia sp. GAS38. The sequence goes on from NZ_JBNDJO010000012.1 coordinate 134,264, forward strand.
CAGGTATTCGCCGCGCACCCGCACCACCCGCTCGCCGTTGGCCACCGTGTAGATGTCTTCGGCTTGCGGCTGCAGCGACTCCATCACGAAGTTCAGTGGCAGAATGAAGATTTCGTTGCCGACCTTCACCGACATGCCGTCGAGAATCGCCAGCGTGAGCGGCAAGACGATGCGCGTGGTGCTGCCCTTGCCTGCCTGCGAGCTGATTTCGACGTGGCCGCCCATCGACTGGATGTTGCGCTTCACCACATCCATGCCGACGCCGCGGCCCGACACGTCGGTCACCTGCTCGGCGGTCGAGAAGCCCGGCAGGAAGATCAGGTTCCAGACCTCGTCGTCGGTCATGCTTTCGCTGACCTGCATGCCCTGCTTGGCCGCCTTCGCGAGAATCTTGTCGCGGCGCAGACCGGCGCCGTCGTCGCTCACTTCGATGACGATGTTGCCGCCGTGATGCGCTGCCGACAGCACCAGCTGGCCGGTCGAATCCTTGCCTGCGGCGCGGCGCGCTTCCACGGTTTCGATACCGTGATCGAGCGAGTTGCGCACGAGGTGGGTGAGCGGGTCGATGATCCGCTCGATGAGGCTCTTGTCGAGTTCGGTCGCCTGACCGAAGGTGACCAGTTCGACCTCCTTGCCGAGCTTCGCCGCCAGATCGCGCACCAGACGCGGGAAGCGGCTGAAGACGTAATCCATCGGCATCATGCGGATCGACATCACCGCTTCCTGCAGATCGCGGGCATTGCGTTCCAGTTGCGCCATGCCGTTGAAGAGGCGGTCGTGCAAGGCCGGATCGAAGGTGCTGGTGGTCTCGGCCAGCATGGCCTGCGTGATCACCAGTTCGCCGACGAGGTTGATCAGCTGATCGACCTTCTCGACGCCGACGCGGATCGAACTGCCTTCGGCCGCACCGGCCGCAGCCGGGCGCGCCTTGCGGTCGTTCTCGCCGCCGGCCGCGGCCGCGGCCGGCGCCGCGGCGGGCGCCGGCGCCGGTGCAACGGCCGTGGGCGCGGGAGCGGGCGGCGGCGCCGGCGTAGCCGCCGGCGCGCTGAACAGTTCGTGCGACGGTGCTGCAACGCTTGCCTGCGGCGCGGCAACCGGCGCGGGGGCCGGTGCCGGTGCAGGCGCCGGAGCATGCTCCGCAGCGGCAGGCGTTCCAGGTTCGCCTTGCTGCGATTCATCCGCCGGTGCGGTGCCGCGGCCGATCAGGATCTGACTGTCGTCGATCACGAAACAGCACACGGCGATAATGTCGTCGGACGTGACATCGGTCTGCAGCCACAGCGTCAGATCGCCGCCTGCCTTGACCTGCCCAACGATATGCCCCAGGTTGCCGAGCTCTTCGGCCAGCAGTTCCTGGTCCTTCTCACCTACACCCCGTAGCGTGATTTTCAGATGCGGGCCGCCCTCTGCGCCGGCGGTCCCGCTTGTTGCTGCGCCGGTCTGTGCCGGTTCGTTGCCCGCCAGTTCGCCGGCAGCCTCGACAGCCTGCTGCACGACGTGTTCGGGCGGATGTCCTTCGTCGGCGGCGGACGCGGCCGGCGCCGGTGCGCTGGCTTCGACCGGAGCCGCTGTGGCGGCAGCCGGTTGTCCCAGGCTTTCCTTATAGAGCTGGTCGAGCTTGGCGCAAATCGCCTTCGCCACGGCCGCATCCGGCTCGGCGCTCGCGCGGTAGTCCGCGAGCTGGCCGGACAGTACGTCCTTGGTTTCGAGGAACGTGTCGATCATGTCCTTGCGCAGCACGAGTTCGTTATTGCGCGCGCGATCGAGCAGCGATTCGAGAATGTGGGTCGTTTCGGTCAGCGCGGTGAAACCGAACGTCGCCGCACCGCCCTTGATCGAGTGGGCCGCGCGGAAAATGGCCGCGAGGTCTTCCGGATCGGGATGGCCGATGTCCAGATTGAGCAGCAACTGCTCCATCTGCGCGAGCAGTTCGTCCGCTTCGTCGAAGAACGTCTGATAGAACTGAGTGATGTCGAGTGTCATGCCTGGGTCACCGCGAGAGATCCTGTCTAGGCTTTGGCTGCCGTGCCGCTTCTATGCTTCTGTAAATGGTGGATGAGCTCAGGCGTTACCTGACTCGGCCAGCGCTGCGACCAGTTCGGTCAGCATGTCGGGGTCGAGCGGCTTTTCGATCCAGCCCGTCGCCCCCGCCGCTCGCGCCGCCGCCTTGAAGGGTTCGCCGGATTCCGTCGTGAGGACGAGGATTGGCGTCACCTGATAGGCCGGGTTGCCGCGCAGCGCCGCGATCAGATCGAGACCGGTCTTGCCCGGCATATGCTGGTCCGTCAGCACGAGGTCGAATGGCGTCGCCAGCGCATTCTCCAGACCCTCTTCGCCGTCGGCCGCGAGCGTCACCTGATAGCCGGCTGTCGTCAGCGTCGCGGAGAGAATCTGCCGCATCGCTGCCGAGTCGTCGATTGCCAGAATGTGCCTGATCATTAAAACCTCGCTGCGCTCACTATGGATCGCCCGGCTGCGCGCCGCGTGAGCGGCTGCGCGGGCCGGGCGATCATGTCCTTCACTTCGGCGCCACGCCGGGCGCCTTTGGAGCAACCGTCACCGGTTGCGCAATTTGCTGCAGCAGCGGCTGTTGTGCCGAGCCCGCTGCGTCGTCCGACAAGGTCGTCGTGGTCGAATCGTCGTGCATCATCGCGTCCTCCGACTTCTTGTTCAGGACGAGAATGCTGATACGACGGTTCTCCGGGTCGAGCGGATCGGTCTTGTTCAGGTTCTGCGACGACGCCATGCCGATCACGCGCATCACCTTCGATTCGTCCATGCCGCCCGCAATCAGCTCGCGGCGCGACGCGTTCGCGCGGTCTGCCGACAGCTCCCAGTTGCTGTAACCCTTTTCGCCGCCGGCGTACTGCACGGCGTCGGTGTGGCCTTGCACGATGATGCGGTTCGGCACGTCGTTCAGCGTGTGGCCGATTTCGCGCAGGATGTCGCGCATGTACGGCTGGACCTCGTCGCTGGCGGTGTCGAACATGGGCCGCTTCTGCGAGTCCACGATCTCGATGCGCAGCCCCGTCAAGGTCGAATCGATGCGGATCTGCTGCTTGAACTGGCGCAGGACCGGGTTCGCTTCGATCGCGGCCATCAGCTTGATCTGCAGGTCGTGCAGGCGGACCTGTTCCTGGCGCTCGAGCTCGCCTTGCATCTGCTTCACGGCGTCTTCGTCGTTGTGCGCGGCGGTGCGCTCGGCGCGATTCATCGAACCGTCGCTCTGGCGCGTGATGCCCTGCTGATCCGTCGAGATATCGCGTCCGCCGCCCTTCAGGATGCTCGAATCCTCGGCGCTGCGGTCGCCGCCCCACAGCGTGATCTTCAGCGGCTGGTTGAAGTAGTCGGCAATGCCGCGCAACTGCACCGTGGTCGCCGAGCTGAGCAGCCACATCAGCAGGAAGAACGCCATCATCGCGGTCATGAAGTCCGCGTAGGCGAGCTTCCACGCTCCGCCGTGATGGCCCGCCTTCTTCGGCGCGGCGCGCTTGACGACAATCGCGCGGTCTTTGTCCTTGCTCATCGGTCCGGTCCCTGGCCTGTGCGGTTACTTGGCTTTCACCCGGCGCACGTGCTCTTCCAGCTCGCTGAACGACGGGCGTTCAGTCGAGAAGAGCACCTTGCGGCCGAATTCGACGGCGATCGCCGGCGCGTAGCCATTCAGGCTCGCGAGGATCGTCACCTTGATGCACTGGAACATCTTGGTCGACTCGGCGACGCGCTGTTCCGCGACGCTCGAGAGCGGCCCGATCAGACCATACGAAAGCAGAATGCCGAGGAAGGTGCCGACCAGCGCCTGGGCGATCATCTCGCCGAGCACCGCAGGCGGCTTGTCGGCGGAGGCCATGGTATGCACCACGCCCATCACCGCCGCCACGATGCCGAACGCCGGCATCGCGTCGCCGACCTTGGCGAGCGCATGCGCCGGGGCTTCGCCCTCGGTGTGATGGGTTTCGATTTCCTCGTCCATCAGGCTTTCGATTTCGAAAGCGTTCATGTTGCCGCCGACCATCAGACGCAGGTAGTCGGTCAGAAACTCGATGATGTGTTTGTCGGCGAGGATCTTCGGATACTGGGTGAAGATCGGGCTCTTCGACGGATCGTCGATGTCGGCTTCGAGCGTCAGCGTGCCTTCCTTGCGCGCCTTGGCCAGCAGGACGTACAGGAGCGCCATCAGCTCCATGTAGACATCCTTGTTGTATTTAGACCCCTTGAACAGGGTCGGAAGCACGCCCAGCGTCGCCTTGATGGTTTTCATCCCGTTGCCGAGAACGAACGCGCCGACGCCGGCGCCCCCGATCATCAGCAATTCGACTGGCTGAAGCAGCGCGCCCAAATGACCGCCTTCCAGCGCATAACCGCCGAAAACGGACAACAGCGTCACGAGTGTTCCCACGAAAATCAGCACAGCCGAGCCCTCACAAGGAAGCGACGGAGACCGTCGTTAAACTGGTTTACGGCAACGGAGCGGAAAACTTTGGTGGAAAAGCAAGTTGGAGAGCCGGTGTAAACCACAGGCGCGCGGTAGAGGCCCAGCCGGGGCGCCGGGCTGCGCTGCAAGCGGGGCGGGCGTGCCCGCCCCGCGGCTCAAAGCTCCAGTTCGGCGAGCTGGCTCGCGCGCACCTTCGCTTCGGCAACTTTCTTTGTCTTACCGGCGCGGGAGGGCGGCTGGCACAGTCCGCAGACAAAGGCGTGCTGCGGGTCGTGCGCATGCGCGACGAAGTGGCCGCCGCAGCGGCAGCACGGCGTCATCTGCAGCATGCCGGAGTCGAAAAAGCGCACGAGGGTCCACGCCCGGGTCAGGCTGAGCACCGGTTCGTCGTCGTGCAGCTTGACGTGTTCCTGGTAGAGCCGGTAGCTCTTGACGATCGACTGGATCGTCTCGCAGCCGCCGTGGTCGGCCATGAAGCGGTAGATGTTGTAGAACAGCGAGGAATGGAAATTCGGCTGCCAGGTCATGAACCAGTCCGTCGAGAACGGCAGCATGCCCTTGGGCGGCGAGACCCCCTTCAATTCCTTGTACAGCTTGATCAGCCGGTCGCGCGACAGGCTCGTCTCGGCCTCGAGCAATTGCAGGCGCGCGCCGAGTTCGATCAGTTCGATCGCCAGGGTGATTTCCCTGACTTCGAGAATTACGCTTTTAGTGGCCATCCGCTTGGCTTCCCGCATCCTGGTCGTGCTGGTTGGCATTGCTGCCGTGGAGTACCGGCATCAGCCGATCTGCTCGACGGGCTGGCTAGCCATCAGGATCGCGGAATGCGCCTGAGAAATGGCGCTGGTCTTGCCCTTGTCCGCAAGCGTGGACAGGACAGCGTGGTCATCGAAGCGGAAGCGGCATAGCACCTGGCTGGATGCGGCCAGCTTGACGGTCTGCGCCAGAGACAGATTGGCAATGACGTCGGCCAACTGATCCGAAATGCCCATGCGGAACATGCCCATAGGTTTGTCTTCACGCAGCAGACGCTGAGCGAGCAGGAGATAAGAAAGATTCACTTCCCTTATCTCATTGAGCATGTCACTTGTGGTGCTCATGATTCCCCCGAGTCGATCTGGCTGGTCAGGCCGTTACGGAAACGTTTGCTCGATCGCGCGCACTACATCCGCCCGAACGGCCCGTTTATGGTCTTGCCAGCATTGTGTCCAAAGGGAAAGCGAACGGAAATCGGACAGACACCCCATCTGGATGACGGATTCATCCATAAATGATGTAGGAATTTTTCCTACAAAGCAGCGGTCTGAAAGAGGGTTGAAAGCTCAGGCGGGATTTGGGGGCACGACCGGTGCGCGAATCCAGTGCGTTTCACGCACCGTCACCGGTGAGGCCGGATTATAGATGCTTTTCACACTGCGGCAACACGCGCTCGTTATGCGCAACGCATTGCGAGCCGCCAGACGCGATCCCACCCGGCTGCGGCACATGCCTTGCTGAGGGGTGTCATGCTGCCGACCTGCGATCCCGGAAAACCGCTGTAGAGAAGGCTTCGCGACCTGTAACGCAGCATGTTTCGCGCTGTAACAACATTAAGTGTTTGAAAAACAACTCGAATTGCGTCGGCCGATCCCGATAATGGCCTTAAGGGATAACCCGATGCAATGACGGGTTGCCTCTGGGCGGCGGGCTGACCGCGCCCGACCGTCCGCAAGGCATTCGCCCCTCGCTCGATCCGGGCGCCGCTGTGCGAAGCCGTTATGACCGCAACCATGTTGCACGGGACCGGAGTAAAGCGCCAGGCGCTCACCCCGGTCTACAAAGGAGAGTACGTATGCGAATCGCACAAATCGCGCCTTTATACGAAGCTGTTCCGCCGAAGTTCTACGGCGGCACCGAACGTGTCGTGTCCTACCTGACCGAAGCGCTGGTCGAGCTCGGCCACGATGTGACACTGTTTGCGAGCGGCGATTCGGTCACCTCCGCCAAGCTCGAAGCGGCCTGGCCGCGCGCGCTGCGCCTCGACCCGACGGTGCGCGACGCCATGGCGCCGCACGTCCTGCTGATGGAGCGGGTGCGCAGCATCGCTCACGAATTCGACGTGCTGCACTTCCACCTCGACTATCTGCCGTTCCCGCTGTTCTCGACGCTCGACACGCCGTTCGTCACGACGCTGCACGGCCGTCTGGACCTGCCCGAGCTGCAGCCGATCTTCGACACCTTCTCGCAAGCGCCGGTGGTGTCGATCTCCGATTCGCAGCGCCTGCCGCTCAAACAGGCGAACTGGCTCAACACGATTTATCACGGCCTGCCGGCGCAACTGCTCACGCCGCAGCCGCACAAGAAGCCCGAATATCTGGCGTTCCTCGGCCGTATCTGTCCGGAGAAGCGCGTCGATACAGCTATCAAGATCGCTGCACAAAGCGGTTTGCCGCTGAAGATCGCCGCCAAGGTGGACAAGGTCGACCAGGAATACTTCAAGACGGAGATCGAGCCGCTGCTGTCGCAGGCGCACGTCGAATTCGTCGGCGAGATCAACGAAGCGCAGAAGCCGGAGTTCCTGTCGGGCGCCAAGGCGCTGCTCTTTCCGATCGACTGGTCCGAACCGTTCGGGCTAGTGATGATCGAATCGATGGCGTGCGGCACGCCCGTGATCGCCTTTAACCGCGGCTCGGTACCCGAGGTGATCGATCACGGCGTGACGGGCTTTGTCGTGGAAGACGTGCAAGGCGCCGTGGCCGCCCTGCAACGGCTGGACGAGTTGTCGCGTACGGATATCCGCGCCCAGTTCGAGCGCCGCTTTAGCGCGAAGACCATGGCGCAAAACTATCTGGACGGCTATACCGCGCTTATCGAAGCGGAACGCCGCCCGCTGTTGCGCCGTGTCGCAGTGGGTTGAAGCGTCTCCGGGCGTTGGATTGCGCGGAAAAACCCTATGTGAATCGTTTGCGCGAGCGCAAACGCGTCGATAAGCCCCGCATCTTCTAAAAGCCGCCTTTGAAAGGCGGCTTTTTTAACCGGTAAATTCCGCCACAAATCTGATACATATTGCGCAACGAATAGCCTCCCGGGCGTCATTAACCTTCAGGAAGCTTTCACAGCGAAAATGATCTATTGCGACTAAACCTGCTCGATCAGAAAGCGCTCGCGATTCTTGCCGGCAATCCACTTGGGCGGCTTGCCGCGCCCACTCCACGTGTTGCCCGACTTCGGATCCTGGTACCGCGGCGGCAGCGGCGCCTTCTTGGGCGGGCGGCCGCGCCGCGCCGCGACGGCAAAGCCCAGGTCCTGGGCCGTCAAGCCGTATTCGGCGATCTTGCCGCGAATCTCCTCGATCACATTGCCGAGTTCGGTACGCCGCGCTTCGTCCGCCTGCGCCTGCAATCTGGCGATCTGCGCCTTAAGCTCTGCATATTGCGACATTTCACTTCTCCCTTTTTGTAGAACGCATTGTCACGGAGACTAGCCGCAATTAGCGAATTTCGCAATGGACACTAATACTCACAATTCACGAAATCGTCTGATAATTTATTAATGCCGCGTGAATTGTTAAATCAGTCTGTGCTTTACCGCGAAATAATCCCGGCCACAAACCACCACATTGACAATTCTTGACACCTGATTCGACGATATTTGCCTAAAATTTCGCGCTCGGAGGTGTGCACCTGAATAACCCTGTGCCGCTGCCAGCAAGTCAAACTTTTTAGGATTCCATATCATGCAGTTGTCAAAGCGCCTCGCTGCCGAGTTGTTCGGCACCTTCTGGCTTGTCCTCGGGGGCTGCGGCAGCGCCGTCCTCGCCGCTAATTTCGCCGGCCCGGTACACGGGCTGGGGATCGGCTTCGTGGGCGTTTCGTTCGCGTTCGGCCTGACGGTGCTGACCATGGCGTATGCCATCGGCCACATTTCGGGCTGCCACCTGAATCCGGCGGTGAGCGTCGGCTTGACCGTGGCCGGCCGGTTCCCGGCGCGCGACCTCGTGCCGTATATCGTCGCGCAGGTGGTGGGCGCGGTGCTCGGCGCGCTGGTGCTGTCCCTGATCGCCACCGGCAAGCCGGGCTTCGACCTGGTGGCAAGCGGCTTCGCCAGCAACGGCTACGGCGACCGCTCGCCGGGCCACTACTCGCTGATGGCCGCGTTCGTCTGCGAAGTGGTGATGACCGCCGTCTTCCTGTTCGTGATTCTGGGCTCGACCGACAAGCGCGCGCCGGCCGGCTTCGCGCCCATCGCCATCGGCCTGTGCCTGACGCTGATCCACCTGATCTCGATTCCGGTCACCAACACCTCGGTCAATCCAGCGCGGTCGACGGGACCGGCACTGTTCGTCGGCGGCGCGGCGGTGGACCAGCTCTGGCTGTTCTGGGTGGCGCCCATCCTCGGCGCGGTCATTGCCGGCTTCCTGTACCCGGCCATCGCGGAAAATCGCGCAACCGGCAACTCGCGCGCGGCGCTGGCCGATTGATGCGTAGTAGCTGACGCTATGCGTAGTGGCTGACGCATTGGTGGGCTAATCGGCAAAGCGGGCGCTACAGCGCCCGCTTTGCTTTTGCCGCCACCGGTCCTGCGACCGATCCGCAGCAAACCAGAGGGGCACTGCTAGAATCGTCCGACTTTCATACGGCTCGCAAAGAGGCTCCCGATGACCCGTTCCCGCCGATTCCTGTCTGGCGCCGCACTCTGGCTCGCCGCTTCGTGCGGTGCGGCGCTGCTGCCCGCCACGGCGCATGCGGCCGGCGCTCCTGTGGCCGACACGCCAGTGGCCGGACATCCCGTTGAAACACTGGTGTTCGTCCGTCACGGCGAAAAGCCGGCGCAGGGCTTCGGCCAGCTCGATTGCCAGGGCCTCAACCGCTCGCTGGCGCTGCCTGCGGTCATTGCAGCCAAGTTCGGCAAACCCGATGCGATCTTCGCGCCCGACCCGGGCCAGCAGAAGGACGACAGCGGACACCCGTACTACTACGTCCGCCCGCTGGCAACCATCGAGCCCACCGCGATTCAATTCCAGCTACCTGTGCAAACGCCTTATGGCTTTGCGCAGATCGACAAACTGGGCGCTGCGCTGGTCGACCCCGCGTATCGCAACAAGCTGGTGGTGGTGGCGTGGGAGCACAAGCTGATCGAGAAGCTGGTGCGGCAGATCGTGAGCGCCCATGGCGGCAACGCCAGCGATGTCCCGAAGTGGCACAGCGACGACTTCGACAGCATCTATATCGTCAAGCTCGACTGGCAAGACGGCACGCCGCACGCGACGTTCCAGCATAGCGTGGAGGGGTTGAACGGACGATCCACGGATTGCCCGTGCGCCGCGCTGCCGCCGGCGGCCGCATCAGGCGCGGCGCCCTGACATCAGCGGCGCCTTACGACGCCACTTCGTCGTTCAGGGCGAATAATTTGCGCAGATGATGCGCGACGCCCGCGTCGAAGTTGTTGCCGATGCGCGGCACATTCGGCAGACGCGTGATGAGGTCCGGATTGGCGTTGTTCATCATGAACGGATGGCCGGCGGTTTCCAGCAGGTCGATGTCGTTCATGTTGTCGCCGAACGCGACGCAGCGGGCGGCATCCACGCCGAGGCGCTCGAGCACAAACTTCAGCGCGCGGCCCTTCGACACATTCGATGTCATGACTTCAAGACAATCCGGCAGCGAGTAGGTGACGTACAGCGCGTCGCCGAACTCGCGTTGCAGATTTGCCGCGACCGCCGCGAGGTCGGCGGTCTCGCCGATATACAGGGCCTTGGCGATACCGGCGCCGTCGTGCCGCTGCAAATCGGTCACTGCGTAGCCAAAGCCCGAATCCTGATGCAGGCGCAATAATTCCGGCGCTTCGCGGTCGATCAGCCATTCCTGATCGGCGAACAGGTTGACGATCACCCGGCCGTGCGCCCCGACAATCTCCGGCTGCACGAGGCGATGGACGGCGGCGGGCGGAAGATCGTCCGCGTAGATTCTCGTGTCGTCCGGGGCGTGCACGCGCGCACCGTTCGACGTGATCAGGTACGGACGGATGCCCAGCAGGTCGCGAATGCCCGCCACGTCGCGGTAGTGGCGGCCCGTCGCGATGACGAAGTGCAGACCCTCCGCCTCCAGCCGACGCACCGTGGCGACGGTGAACGGATCGAGCTGATGGTCGCCGTTGAGCAGGGTGCCGTCGAGATCGGTGGCGATGACTTTGTACATGGTGTGGGCGGCCGGCGGCGTAAAGGGGTCTATTTTAGCGTCGCTTTCAAGGCTTTCGTCGCCGCTTCGCGCTGCGCCAGTTGCAAACCGCCGTGCGCGGAGTCGGCCAGCGGCGCACGCAAGCGCACCTCATAACGCTGCGGCACGTAAGCGCGCAGCGGTGCGCCGAGTCCGCCGCACAGGGCAACCGGCAACGTGCCGGACGGATCCAGCGCCGCAATCATCTTGCCGATTTCCTCGCCCGCTTCGGCCAGCAGGCGCGCGACGAACGGATGGCCCGCGTGAGCAAGCACCACCGGCGCGAGGCTCGCGTAAGCGGTCTGATTGGTCGTACACAGCCAGACGATCAGGCTGTCGCGGTCGTGCGCCCCCACCCGTTCGAGCAACGCCTGCGCGAACTCGTCCAGCGGGACGCGGCCGTCGAGCGCCTGCTGCGCGTGGACGATGGCACGCAAGCCGAGCCACGCGCCGCTTGCCTCGTCCCCCGAAGGGAAGCCGAAACCGCTGGCGATGCGGCATTCGCCCTCGCCGTCCGCCGCTGCGGCGATGCTGCCGGTGCCGAGCGTCACGATCACGCCATGTGCGCCACCGTGCGCGCCTAGTAATGTCGTGTAGGCGTCGCTCTCCACGGCAAGCCCGGCCAGCTTTGGCGCCTGCGCCCGAAACGCGGCGAGCCAGTCGCGATTGTTGGCCCCGGCGAGCCCGCAACCGAGCACGCACTGCTCCCATTGCGGCGCGACGCCGGCCCGGTTGAACGCTTCGGCGCAACCCGCCTGGATGGACTGCCAGGCGCGCTCGATACCGAGTCCGAGGCCAGACGGCCCGCTTGCCGCCTGCGCCAGTTCGCGGCCGTGCGCGTCGCCGAGCACCACGCGCGTGCCGCTGCCGCCGCCGTCGACGCCGATGAGAAAGAGATCTGTGTTCATCGAATGACTATCAGTGAAGAGTTGCCGCATAGCGTGGCAGGTCCATTTCGATCCGGCAACTGGCCGAACGGCCTAGTTGCAGCGCGAGAGCGTTCCGATATGCTGGCAGAGCCCGGACAAACCGGGATTTCGACACATGACCAAGCAGGAGCCGGAACGTGACACAGCGATGCAACTGGGCAACGAGCGAAGCGCTCGCACACTACCACGACACCGAATGGGGCGTGCCTTCACGCGACGATCGGCACCTCTTCGAAATGCTGGTGCTGGAGGGCGCGCAGGCCGGACTGTCGTGGTCCACGATCCTGAACAAGCGCAGCGGCTATCGTCGGGGGTTCGCGGACTTCGAGATCGACAAGGTGGCCCGCTTCACGCCGAAGCATGTAGATGCGCTGGTGCTCGACGAATCCATCGTGCGCCATCGCGGCAAGATTGAGGCGGCCATCACCAACGCGCGCGCGGTGCAGCAGATCCAGGCGGAACACGGCTCGCTGGCCAATTTCATCTGGTCCTTCGTCGATCAGACGCCGATCCAGAACGAATGGGCCTCGTACCAGCATGCGCCGGCCTCGACCGAAATCTCGGACGCCCTCAGCAAGGAACTCAAGCGCTACGGCTGCAAGTTCGTCGGCACGACCATCTGCTACGCGTTCATGCAAGCGGTCGGCATGGTCAACGACCATCAAACGGATTGCGACTGCCGCGCCCGCTGCGCGGCGCTCGGTAAGAAGGGGCGCAACCGGAAGGCGGGCTGAGGGCGGACCGAGGCTGAACTGCCCGCAAACCGAGGGTGTCCTGAGGACATCTCGAGAGGCACCGAAGGCGACCCAGGAGCGGACCCAGAGGTCAGCCGAGCGCCGCTTGAGGACGCCTCGACGCCTGGCCCAATCCCGTGTGGTTTTCGCCACACTTCGGGCACGAAACTCAGCGTCTGCGGGAAAGTCCCGAGCGCGGCCCTGTCACCAGGCCGGAGCCTTACCCAGCTTGCCTTTGCAGGAAGTGCCCGGAACCCGCATCTCGCTCCTTCATGTCAAAATTGCGCCTATGTGCGCTACACCGCTACGTTTTTACCTGATTCAGTCGTTATAACAATTGAAGGGCGGCCACGTCGCTCGAACCACCCATGATTGACCGCTGCGCGCAGACGCAGGGGAGAACAACGATGAAAAATCCAGACTTCCTGACTCATCAGGAGATATTCGACCGGGCCGCCAGCCATCTGGACGGGCAAGGGCGCGCCGCGCTTCTGCCGCGCGGCGGCGGCGCCTATCGGGGTTACTGCGGTGGCTGCCCGGTCGGCAGCTTCATCAAGCCGCGCGATTACATGACAGCGATGGAAGGCATTCCGGTTCGCTATATCGGCAAGACGCCGGCGGAAGTGCCCGCCTATATGGATGTCGGCATCGTCGCGCTGAAAAAGGCGCTGCTGCGGGCACACATCAATATCTTCGACCCCGCCACCGTCGAGCTGCTTAGTTGCCTGCAAAACGTGCACGATGTCTTCGGCACGTGGGAATGGCACGAGCGGCTGGTGTCGATTGCTCGTCAGTTCGGCTTGTCCACCGCCCAGTTGAAGAACGCCGCCTGAGGGCGGCCGGGCGGCATCGCACCCTACAAAGCAAACGCACAAGGCAAAATAAGCGCACAAAGCAAAACGGCGATGTGGCTTCTTACGAAGCTCACACCGCCGTTCGGCTGTGCTTGAAAAGCGTGCTTAGTGCAGCTTTTTCGGCAGCTGTTGGCTGCGCAGGCGCTTGTGCAGGCGCTTCACAGCAGCCGCTTTCTTGCGCTTACGGGCCGTCGTCGGCTTTTCGTACGATTGGCGTTCACGCAGTTCTGCGATCAGGCCGTTCTTTTCGATTGCGCGACGAAAGCGGCGGATCGCCACTTCGAACGGCTCGTTTTCCTTCAGAAGAATCGTCGTCATGTAATTCCTAACTAAATCGCTGGATACGGGTAATTGCGCGGCGGCATACCGCTCACGCGCCGGTCCTCCGGTCGCTTCGATTTCATGGCCAATAACAGGAAAACGAAACCATGCACGAAGCGAGAGGCAAGCGGCCACGGAGGCCGGAAAAGAGAGGTGGGGAGTTCACCGCTTAACGCGGGCAGACGCACATCGCCAAACGCCGCGTCTGTTGCCGCTTCGTCTACCCAAGAGCAGACGAAACAGGCAAAGATCTCAATTCACTCCCGATGATATCAGGAAAATACCGTGCCTACCACCATTTTAGCCATTCCGCCAGGCACTTGCGTCATCCAGCAGGCGCATGTCGGCGCCGGTCAGCATCAGGTGGACAGCCGCGGTGAGACTCTCCAGTTGTTGCACCGAGGTCGCGCTGGCGATCGGCGCCGTCACGCTAGGCCGGGCGATCAGCCACGCCAGCGCCACGGCGGCCGGCGTGCTGCCGTGCTGGTCCGCCACGGTATCGAGCGCCGTGAGGATCCGCGTGCCGCGCTCGTTCAGGTATTTCTCGACCCGGCTGCCGCGCGCACTCTTCGCCAGATCGGCCGTCGAACGGTACTTGCCCGATAGAAAGCCACTTGCAAGGCTGTAGTACACGACCGAACTCAGGTGCTCGGCCAGCACAACCGGTTCGAGGTCGGTTTCGTAAGCCTCGCGGTCGTAGAGATTGTATTCGGGTTGAATAATCTGATATTCGGGCAGCCCGTGCTGGCGCGACACCGCCAGTGCCTCGCGGATACGCGCGCCGCTATAGTTGGACGCGCCGACCACCCTCACCTTGCCCGCCTCGATCAGCCGCTGATAGGCGCCGAGCGTTTCGGCGAGCGGCGTATCGAGCGCATCTTCGTGGGAAAAATACACGTCGATGTAGTCGGTTTGCAGACGCCGCAGCGAATCCTCGACGGCCGCCTGGATGTTGCCGGCGGACAGCCCCTTACGCTGCGGATGCTTCGCCACCTTGGTCGCCAGCACGATCTGGTCGCGCTTGCCGCTGCGGCGAAGCCACTTGCCGAGGATCGTTTCCGACTCGCCGCCCTGGTTGCCCGGCACCCAGGCGGAATACACATCCGCGGTATCGATAAAGTCGAGGCCGGCGTCCACGAACGCATCGAGTATGGCAAACGAAGTCGCTTCGTCGGCGGTCCAGCCAAACACGTTGCCGCCGAACATGAGCGGCGCAACCTGCAATTTTGAATTGCCGATCCTTCTCTTCTGCATGATTTCTCCAAGGTTTTCGACTAGAGAGAGAAAAAGAATACGCCGACTTTTCAAGCTCTGCGTCGCACCCCGACACTCGGCCAACCGGCGTCGCACGGCGGCCTCCGACCGGCCGACGGCGTAATTCGCCGTAAAACAATTGGGTCCGAATTGAACAAAGTCCCTCAAGTTTTTTTTTCCTGCGCCGACATCCTGCTCAGAGGCGGCCAGCAAAGAACGAGTGCACCGCCCATGTCAACGTGGCAGTAACTTTAGGGCAACAGCCTCTTGGGAGATTTTCATGCTCAGCATCAACAGTAATATCTCGTCGCTGACCGCGCAGGAAAACCTGAATGCTTCGGGTAGCGCACTGTCGCAAGCTATTACCCGCCTGTCCTCGGGCAAGCGTATCAACAGCGCAGCAGACGATGCAGCTGGCCTGGCAATTTCGACGACGCTGCAAACGGCCATCAACGGCCTGAACCAAGGCGTGTCGAACGCGAACGACGGCGTGTCGATGGTCCAAACGGCCAGCACGGGTCTGTCGCAAATCACGCAATCGCTGCAAACCATCCGTTCGCTGGCTGACGAAGCCGCCGGCGGTACGCTGTCCGCAAGCAACCAGCAAGCGCTGCAACAGGAAGTTGCCCAGCAAGTTGCTGAAGTGAACCGTCTCGCATCGCAAACCAGCTACAACGGTATCAACCTGCTGGACGGCTCGGCTGGCAACGTCACGGTTCAAGTTGGCGCGAACGTCGGTCAGACGATCAACCTGAACCTGAGCCAAGGCGTGTCGGCAGCATCGCTGGGCAGCGGCCCGGTGGCAGCAGGCAACACGATCGGCACGCTGACGGGCCTCGACCTGACCGCGACCGGTACGGCTAACTCGTCGGGCGGCACGGGCGCGATCACCCAGATCAACATCCTGTCGAACGGCACGGGCGGCTTCACCTTCACCGACCAGAACAACCAGGCTCTGTCGACGACGGCTGTCAGCAACCTGTTCTCGGTTGCCGGCTCCGCAAGCGGCATCTCGACGATCTCGCTGGCAACGGGCGCCAATAACGGTCTGCTGACGGCGAACGAAACGACGGCCATCAACGCCGACTTCACAACGGGTGGCGGTTCGGCAGCAGCAGCCGGCACGGTGCTGGGCGTGTACTCGGGTCTCGACCTGAACTCGACCAACGGTTCAGCAGCAACGGCAGGTACGCCGAACGCGATCACGTCGATCACGGTTGAATCGAACGGCACGGGCGGCTTCGAATACGTCGACCAGAACGGCAACCAGTTGTCGACGACGGCTGCAAGCAACCTGTTCACGAGCAACTCGACGACCGGCGTCACGTTTGCCGGCGCGCAAACGACGATCGGTTCGACGGCTGCAGGTCAACCGGCAGGTTCGGTTCTGGCAACCGTCAACACGAACAACGTTCCGACTTCGGTGGCGAACGTGAACGTCAGCACGACGGCTGGTGCAAACCTGGCGATCGAAACGATCACCAACGCACTCGCAACGATCAGCAACATCCAGGCAACGCTCGGCGCAGCGCAAAACCGGATGACGGGTATTGCAACGTCGCAGCAAGATGAGTCGACCGACCTGTCGAGCGCACAGTCGCAAATCACGGACGCGGACTTCGCACAGGAAACCGCTAACCTGAGCAAGGCGCAGGTGCTGCAACAAGCTGGTATCTCGGTGCTGGCACAAGCTAACTCGAACCCGCAGCAAGTTCTGAAGCTGCTGCAATAAGCTAGAGTTCGGCGTCATGCGCGGATGAGCCCACAGGCAGCGCGAACAGCTCATCCGCGCATTAAAGAATTACCGGGAGGCTCGTCCTCCCGTAGTGCATTGCAAGACCAGCCCCTTAAGAAGACACCCGTCGCGTGGTCGCGACCACGTATGGAGCTTTTTTCATGTCAACGATTTCCGGTACGACGTCGGGCACCACGTCCACTATCTCCTCGTCCGCAGCGGCAGCCGCCGCGGAAGCCGCAGCCCAATCCGCGCTGCAGGAAGCGGGACAGTCGCTGATCGCCGGCTCGACCGGCAACTCGACGCTGGACGTTCAGTCCATCGTGACCGCGCTCGTCAATGCGAAGGTCGCCGGTCAAACCGCTGCACTGACCGCCGAAGCAACCAACGACAACACCCAGATTTCCGCGATCGGCTCGCTGTCGGCCGCGCTGTCGTCGCTGCAGGTCGGACTCGCGCCGCTCTTTAACGGCCAGCTGCAGTCCACTTTCAGCGCGACCCTGAGCGGCACGGGCATCACCGCCAGCGCCGGAACCGGCGCGGTGGCGGGCTCGTATTCGATCAAAGTGACTCAGATCGCGCAGGCGCAGAGCATTTCCTCAGGTGCCTTCAGCACGACGCAGGCCGCAGGACTCGGCACCGGCAACCTGACCATCTCGGTGGGCGGCAAGTCGATGCAGCTTGCCGTGACTTCGTCGAACAACTCGCTGAGCGGCATCGCCGCGGCGATCAACAGTTCGAGCAGCAACCCCGGCGTCTCGGCCACTGTCGTCAGCGGCTCCGACGGGCAGCATTTGGTACTCAGCTCGACCACCACGGGCGCGGCCAATACGATCAGCGTGAACGTCAGCAACCTCGCGGGCGACAATGGGCTCTCGAGCCTCGGCGTCACCTCGACGGCAGGCAGCCCCGCGGGCGCCGCTTCGAGCATCGCGTCGAGCGGCACCATTGCATGGACTCAGAGCACGGCGGCCCAGGATGCCCAGTTCACGCTGAACGGCACCCCCGCAGACACCGGCAGCAACACGGTCACGACCGTGCTGCCCGGCGTAACGTTGAATCTGACCGCCGCGGCGATCCCGGCCGCCGGCTCCACCACGAGCGCGACCCAGCAACTGACGATCGCACCGGACACCACGACTCAGGTCAACGACATCGAGACCTTCGTGTCGGACTACAACGCCGTCGTGAGCACGATGAGCAGCCTGTCGTCGTTCAATTCGAGCGCGTCGGCCGGCTCGCAAGGCGGTCCGTTGCTGGGCGACTCGATGCTCAACCAGATCCAGACCACACTCGGCAACCTGGTAAGCGGCAGCGTTACCAGCGACGGGATCACGGCAACGCTCTCCTCGCTCGGCATTACGCTGCAATCGAACGGCCAGTTGTCGGTCGACACGACCACGCTCACCACCGCGGTACAGAGCAACCCGTCGGAAGTCGGCGCGCTGTTCAATTCGACCAACGGCGTTGCGCAGCAAATGAACACGGCTATCAACGCGTTCACGCAAACCGGCGGCATCATTGACATCCGCACCAACCAGCTCACGTCGGACCTGCAGAGCGTGACGACGCAGTCGACTGCGCTGACCGCGTATACGGCACAGTTGACCTCGCAGTACAACAACGAGTTCACCGCGCTGAATTCGCTGATGGCAACGACCAACAGCAACTCGCAATATCTGACGCAACTGTTCGGTGGTGCCAATAGCGCAGGCGCGCTGGCCAACGGCGGATCTTCATCCTGACAAGGAAGGCGGACATGACTCAAGAACGTGGCGCAATCAATCAGACCCAGCTCGTCGAGCAGGTGTACGAGTTGACGAAAGCGATCGAACAGGCCGCCCGCCTCGCCGACTGGCAACGCGCTGCGGACATCGCAGAGGAGCGCTCGCCGCTCCTGATGTCGATTACCGCGAAGCAGGAACCCGCCGCACTCGAGTTGATCCGCCGTATTCAGACTGTCGACCACACGACTTTGGCCGACGCGCGGCAATCGCGGGACGAACTGGAAACGGAATATCGCGCCGCGATGGAACGCACCAAGGCAGCCAGCCAATACCACCGCGTCGCGCGGTTCTAGGCTTCTCCGGCTTGCCGCACGCAAGCCGCCGCGTACCGCTTCATACAAAAACAACACGCTGAAATAGAGGCGTGCTCGTTCGACTCATGCCCGCTTCCCGCGGGCTTTTTTTTGCCCGCGCGGCCCCCGCACGCCCCGCCGACGGCCGAACAGCATGGGAATCCGGCCTTTACTCCCCGAATCGCCTGAAGCGCGAGTCGCTAGACTATTTGCAGCGTAGTGCGTCCGTGTTCAGCCCGGCCGCACGGCCTGGCAGTGCGTCCCCAAGGTTGGGCGCGTGCAGGCCACGTGCGCGGCGCTCGTGCCGCACTGCGCCTGGAACTTGGCCTCGCCGACGACGCAAGGTGCTGTCGTTGATGACGAGCGGTTCGCCTCTACGCTCTTCGTCCAAGCACACAAGGGAATACATGACTACCGATGCCGATCTGCACCATGCTGTGAGCCATCATCAGGCGCAACGGTTTCCAGAAGCGGAACAGCTCTATCGCGCCATTCTGTTGAGCGAGCCGGAGCACCCCGACGCCAATCACAACCTCGGGATTCTCACGCTGCAGACGCGAGAGATCTCGGAAGGACTGCCGTTTCTTAAGGCAGCCGTGGCGTCGTCACCCGAACGGGCCGAGTATTGGGCGGTCTACATCGAAGCACTGGTGCTGGCCGGGCAACTCGACGAAGCCCAACGTGTCCATGAGCAGGGCCTCCAGCAGGGCTTGTCGCTTGCACCAGTCAGCCCGCTTACGGCACCCGACTCGATTCCGGCCGACTCAATTCCGGCCGTCACGCCCCAGGACGAGCCAGGCGCCGGGGAGCTTTCGGCCCTCGCAGACGAATTCGTCGCAACCGTGGAAACGCTGTCTGCGAAAGGTCTGCACGATAGCGCAGAGGCCCTGGCGCGCCAGATGACGGAGACGTTTCCGGACCACGCCTACGGCTGGGTGATCCTCGTTCATGCTTATCTGCGACGCGGCGATCTGGCGGGCGCACTCGTACCGCTAGAGCAGGCCACGAACTTGCTGCCCCAAGACGCTGAATTACGGCGGCATCTGGGCGCGGCCGAGGCGATGCGCGACGCGCTGGCACTGGACGAACGCGGCGATTTTCGCGAAGCCGGCAAGCTCTATCAGGCGGTGCTCGGTGTCTACCCGGAACATCCGGACGCCAACCACAAGCTGGGCGTAATCGGCATCCGTATCCTCCAGCCTGACGCAGCCATTCCCTATCTTGAGCGTGCCTTGGGCAGCGATCCGAACCAGCTTCAGTACTGGGCCAATTACATCGACGCCCTGCTTCAATCGGGTCAGTTAAAAGCGGCGTGGATCGCGCTGGAAATGGCGCAACAGCGCGGCCTGGCCGGCCCCGCCATCGAGAAGCTGATCGGTATCATGACGGTAGTGTCCACCCAACCGACCAACAAGGTCGCACGCACGGAACTGCCTCAAGCGCCCAGTCCGAACCCGACGCAACCGGAAAAGTCCACGGATTCAGCCCCCAAAGCAGCGCGGCGCGGCGCTGTTACCGCCAAGCTCGACCAGGCGCAGATCAACGCCCTCGGCGCACTGTTCAACAACGGGCGCGTCGAAGAAGCGATAGTCAGTGCTCGCGAAATGACGCAAGACTTCCCGGATCAGGGCTTCGGCTGGAAAGTCCTGGTCGTTGCACTTCACCGCCTCGGGCGGTACGACGAAGCGCTCGAGCATCTGCCGAGCGCCCAGCGCATCTGGCCGAACGACATCGACGTGTTGCAGATCATGGCGAGCGTCCTCGAGTCGAAGGGGCGCCATGCCGAAGCGGAGGTTGCATGCCGTCGCCTGCTCGAACTAAGCCCCAACCGCGCAGAAGGTTTCCGGATTCTAAGTATCATCCTGCAGGCAACGGGCCGGCTAGACGAAGCCGAACAGACCGGCCGTCGCGCGATGGAACTTGACCCCAATTCCTCGTATGCTCCTTGCACGCTGGGTGTCACACTGATGCAGCAAGGCCGCCTGCTGGAAGGCATCGCAATGTTCCGCCGCGCCTTGGAAATCGACGAAAATTTCGAAATGGCCTACAACAACCTCGTGTTCTGCATGACGCACAGCGAGGAAAGCCCGCCTGCAGAGGTATTTGCGGAATCCCGGCGTTTCGCCGAGCGCTTCGAAACTCCACTCAAGCCGAACTGGCCGCCGCACACCAACAGCCGCGATCCGGACCGAAAACTGCGGATCGGCTTCATTTCCGGAGACTTCTGCCGGCACGCGGTCGCAAGCTTTCTCGAGCCCGTTCTGACGCACCTCTCGGTCGACCCGAATCTCTCACTTCACGCCTACTCAAACACCTACCTCTACGATTCGACGAGCGAGCGATTGCGTGAACTGTTCGGCCAATGGCGCACCGTGGTGGGCGTGCCTGACGAGCAGATCGCCGAGATGGTTCGTGCCGACGGCATAGATATCCTGGTCGATCTGGCCGGCCACACGGCCCACAACCGGTTGCTCACCCTGGCTCGCAAACCGGCCCCCGTGCAGGCAACCTGGATCGGCTACCCGGGCACAACCGGCCTTGATGCCGTCGACTACTTTCTCGCTGATCGCCATTGGGTGCCGTCCGGACAGTTCAGCAGCCAGTTCACCGAGAAGATCGCCTATCTTCCGGCCGTCGCTCCCTTCGAAGCGGACAAACTGTGCCCGCCGGTCAATGGGCTGCCCGCGTTGCGTAACGGTTACATCACTTTCGGCAGCTTCAACCGGATGGACAAGCTGCGCCGCGATGTGATTGCCCTGTGGGCTCGCGTGCTGCGCGAAGTCCCCAATTCACGCATGGTGATCGGTGCGATGCCGCGCGACGGCAGCCTCGGCGAACTGGTGGAATGGTTTGCCGAGGAAGGCATCGTCCGCGAACGACTCGACTTCCACGCCCGCTCCAGCGTGCCGGTTTATCTTCAGACACATCACCACGTCGACTTTTGCCTCGACAGCTTCCCCTTTTCCGGGCTCACAACCGCGCTCCATTCGCTCTGGATGGGTGTGCCGACGCTGACGCTGCCTGGGCAAACGGTGCCGGGCCGAAGCGGCCTGACGGCCATGTCCCATGTCGGGCTCGAAGCGTTTGTAGCTCACGACCCAGACGATTACGTGCGCAGGGCAGCGCATCTCGCAACCGACCTGCAATCTCTCGCTGCGCTGCGTGCAAACATGCGCGCGCGCTGCGAACGCTCGCCGATGTTCCGTGCCGATGTCGTCGCCGACAGCGTCACACGGGCGCTGCGGACAATGTGGCGCCGCTGGTGCGAAGGCCTGCCGGCAGAATCGTTCGAGGTGCCCGAGGTAGCCGAAGAAGTATCGGCGTAAGCGCGCTGCCAGAGTGAAAAACCCATCGGCTTAAACCGCGGCAACAGGCGATTTAAGCTGATGTGCAGATGCACGAACGCCGCTGATTGAATGAACCTGAATGCAAATGGCCGGCCCTAGGGCCGGCCATTTGCATAGGTGTTGCCGCGAACGAAGCGGCGCCGTAGCCCTGAGGAACGCGTAGGCTAGACCGGATCGGTCCCGGTCATCGGGGCAAATTTACGGGTGTGCACGCCGCGTTCGAAAACGACCATGCTGTCGTAGAAGTGCATCGACGTCGTTGTCTTCGAGAACTCGCTGACCGGCACAACACCCAGCGTATGGTCGGCGTTCAGTTCATCGATAAGGCATTTGGCCATCTCAATGAAGGAGCCCTCGCGCGCGAAGCCACCTTCATACTCCGGCCAATACGCCGTATGCAGGTCCTCGACCAGATACACGCCGTTCTTGGGCAGCTTCAGATATAGGTAACGGAACGTCGCAGCGATATGGCTCATCACGTGGCTGCCGTCGTCGATCACGATATCCGGTGGCCCGAACTCGTCCAGTACGCTCTGAAGAAACGCCGGATCCTGCTGGCCGCCGATACGGACCGAGATCTGGTCTTCTTCGTAGTTCTTGCAGCGCGGCTCGATATCGATCCCGACGATCGTCGCGTGCGGGCCGAAGTATCGCTTCCACATTTGCAGCGAACCACCGCGGCCGCAGCCGATTTCCAGCACGGTCACCGTCTTGTTGACCCAGTTCTGAAAGTGCCGCTCATAAACCGGGAAGTAGTGCTTCCACTTATGCACGACCTTCATCTGGTTTTGCAAAAAATCCGCGTAAAGATTCACGCCTTCTCCTTGATCTGTTTTGGACTGCAAAATTGAGGTGATTGATGATTCCGTGATTCAGCAGGCTCCGCTCGTTGTCGCAGTTCGCCTCAGGCCGCTCGCGCCGCAACGTCGGGTACCGCACGCAGCACATACTGCAACGGGAGCGCGTCCTGCACCGCCGCGTTGACGTCCGCCTGGGCCGCGGTCGCCATCGCCTTGATAATCGGCAAAAAGGTCTCGCGTTGTGGCTCGTCAAAGATGCGCGCCATGCCATCCTCGACGCGGAAACCGGACTGAGTGAACATTTCGAGCATGGTCACGCGCGAAAACCAGCGTAAGTGGGTTCGGTCGAACAGGCCCGAATCTTCATAGCGGACATCGCCGCAACTCAGGCGCGCCTGAACGCTCCAATGCTGCATGTTCGGAATGCACGTCACAATGTGACCCGTATCGCCCATCGCCGCCCGAATTTTCCGAAGGAGCAGCCACGGGTCTTTCAGGTGCTCGAGAACGTCACCAAATACCCAGCAATCAGCTGCAAGTTCGGAGCGCAGCACATACTCGTCGACCGCCTCAATGTCGAACGCCATGACCTCATCGCAGTGGGCACGTGCGGCCTCGGCGTATGCCGGAACCAGTTCGATGCCGATATAGTGAACGTTGGGGTTGAGCCTCTTGTACTCGCGCGCGAGTGCGCCGGAACTGCAACCTACCTCGACCACTCTGCGCGCGTTGGTCGGCATAAGCTTCAGCAGATCAGGGTTATGCGCCTGATGAATCGGGGTCTGTTCCATATCTGTCCTACCGTTGATCGTGAGACGGTCCGCTCAGAGTGCGAGCCGCGCACAGGGATTAGCTTGTGTACTTTCGCAAGTACCGCTGATAAGCCTCCTGCCAGGCGGGCGAGCCGAACGCCCCGCCACTTTCGTGGACGACGCTGAGCGGCCACGTCCCCATCTTCAATCCCTTTTGTTCAGCCTGGCGGCAGAAGTCCATATCGTAGAAATGGAATGCGAATTGTTCGTCAAACTTGATGCCTGCCTCGTTTAGGCGGGCGCTATCACCGGCAAGCAACAGGCCGTCAAGCAGCTTGCACTCCTGGCCGGACGCGCCGAAGACCGAGATCGTGTCGCATGGAAAACCCTTGCCGTGCCCCACCACCCCGCTGAGATGCTCCGGCTTGTCCCAAGTGAACTGCGGATCGACGAACGCCCAGCCAGGCTGAGCGGGTACACGTCGCCGGTTGCCCGCGAGGCCAACCACATCGAAGCTCTGAACCGCTTCGCGGATGGTGCCAGGCCAGAAGAAATCGCAAAAGTGGACGTCGTCGTGAACGAAAATGAGGATGGCGGGATCCGCCTTTGATCGTTCGATGGCGATGTTGTAGATGGTCGAAAGGCCCGCCTTGTTCTCTGGAAACAGAAGAATCTGGGGTTGGGGCTGGAACCGGACCAGGGAAAGCGACCGCCCCAAGGCGGTCTTTTGCAGAAACTCGTCGCGTGAAGCGCGTGTGCCGCAAACGATTCGAATTGGCTTCATGACGACATAAGTACTAGATGCACAAATTCCTCGTCTGCTGAGGAGTCCGCGCTGGCCTGAGGTCCAAATGGCAGTCAACGAAGTTCCCTCGGGCTCTTAAGCTCAGACTCGAGCAGCCACGGACGAACATCGTGATTGCGTCATGCTACCGGCGTGGCCGGTATTCAATTTGCCGATCAAGCTCGATAAATGACCGTTATTCGGTTCGCATTCGCCGGTCGCAGCGATCGCCCACTGGGCGACACATTGCCCTGCTTACCCCTCCGGGCGTCCCTTATCGTGCCGACTCCGTCACCGCCAGGCACTCCCCACCTGCACATAGAACGCGTTCTGCCCTGGCCCGTGCGCGACGTCAATTCCCATCGTCACGCGTGCCGCTTGCGGTCCAGTCCATCGCCGCGCTCCCTTCAGATGACGTAACAATGCCCCAGGTCCCATTACTGGAACGTCGCATTGACCGACAACTCGACCGCATTCCCCTTCGGCCGGTTGCTGACGTTGAATTCATTCACCCAACGCAACGTCGCGCCTACCGGCGTCTTGCTGATCTTGCCGTTCCACGTGACGATCGGACCAATCCCCACCGCGTGCCCTTGAGCACCGCCCACAATGTCCGCGAGACCGCCGCTGTCATGGCCGAGTTGCTGGATATAGCCGCCCACCACACCCGCGCCCCAACCCTCGCCAAAGCGTTTGAGCGCCAGCAGATCGAGCACGCTGAGCGGCGCGTTGTGATACTGCGTCTGGTTGTTGGCGGTGTAGAACTCGACGCCGTAGTTCAGCGACAGTTCGATGTTCTGCTTCGGCAGCAGCTTCGTGTAGGCGAAGGTCGGCGTGAAGGTCCACGTGTTCTGTCCGGCATTGGCGAGGCGGTCCGTGTTGTAGGCGCCGGTCGGCGCGTAGATCTGCACGCTCAACGCGATATGGTCGGTCTTGGTCAGGTGGTAGCCGGCCACCACCGGCGTGAAGAAGATATCGGCGAACTGCGTGGCGTGGTCGTCCGGCAGGCGGCCATGAAACGAAGACACGTCGGTGTACTGCAGCGGCACGCCAAACGACGACGCAAAATTCCAGCCGCCCGCTGTGATACCCCATGTCTTGATTGCGTTCACGATGTTGTACGAGATGTGGTAATCGAGACCCGCCGTGACTTTCCCGGCAATCGGCAGCGTCTTGCTCGCGCCGAGCGAGCCCTCGTAGTAAATCGAGGTGATCGACACGATCCAGTCGTCGGTGGGCGGCACAATGCCCGCATACGGGGCGATCTGCATGCCGGTAATCGGGCGCCCCACGCCACCTTCCGTCGCCAGCGCATGCGGCGAGAGCGCCATGCCGGTGGCCGCGACGAACGCGCCGGCGGAAAGCCGGGCCGCGACGGAATGGCCTCGGAACAAGCTGCGAAGTTCATTCATAGCGATCCTCACCAATTGATTCCTCGCCCGTTGCGGCGAGGAAGGTTATACGCCTTGCTATCCACTACCGTGTGTCCCGCACGACCGGCGGCGGTGTCCACGTGCCGTCCAGCGCAGGTTGTTCCGGCCAGTAAGCCCGCACGTAGAGCGAAAAATCTTCGTTGGCCGGCGCCGGCAACCAGTTGTCGGCCTTGTCGGCGTCGGGCGCCGCGCTCTGCACATAGAGCGTCAGCGAGCCGTCGTCGTTGTACTTCAGCGTCTTGTTCTTGGTGCCGAGCGAATAGCGCTTCTGCTCGTTCGGCGAAAAGAAGTGATGCGCGTTGTACAGGGTCAAGGACCAGAAACCCTTGACCGGCGGCAACTGTCCCTTCGGAAAGGTCACCGTATAGCGCTGCGCGCCGTTGAGACGCTGGCCCGAAGCGTCGGCGTCGGCATAGAAGTACTTCGTCTCGTTCGGCTTGTTGACGAAAATGTTGGACTTCGCCACCGCCGTACGCGTGAAGTAGTCGGTGCCGAATTCCGCGCCGTTGCTGATGGTGTTCCAGTGAGCCGGCAACGGTTTGCCGAACGTGTTGAAGTCGAACAGCGGCGTGACCAGATGGGCATCGGTTTGCGCCGCCTCGTCCACGATGGCGGCCTTGATCGCAGTATCTTTCTGCGCGGCGGCCAGCAGCGCGCGAGCCTGGGCGTACAGCGCCTCTTCGCCGGGCTGCGGTGGCGTCTGATCGAGCACCGCAGGCAGCTCGTCCCAGAACTTGTCGGGGTCCACCCATTTGATTTCGGCGGCGCTGGTTTCACCCGAGCCGAAACTCGGCAGCTTCGACCAGTCGGTCACCTTCACCTTGCCGTCGAACTCGGACAACGGATACAGGCCAATCTTGCCAATGACCGTTTGCACGGCCGCCCGGTCTTCCGGCGTGTCGTCCATGAACACGCGCGGAATGAAACTGCCCACCGCCGTGGCCGAGCGGAACACCTGGCGAATGCCCTTCGGCACCTGGCCATGCCAGTCCGGCCCGACGAACAGATAGAAGCCCGGCCTGGTTCCGTAGAGCTTGCCGAGACTGGCGAACCCGTCGGTGCGCAGATCGACGGCCTGGTAGACCCAGAAGCGGCTGCCGAAATCCGGCACCTGCACGACCACTGGCGTCTGGTTCAGATCGAAGATGGCCGAGCCGTACACCACGTCCTGGTTCGGGCACGCCACGAAACGCTCCTGCGGCTCGATATAGTCGTGCAGCATCGAGAGATGATTGGGCGGCGCCACCGGCACGATGCCGCCGTTCAGGCCCGGCTGCGGCACCTGCCTCATCGCCAGCAAGCGGTTGTAGACGTTGACCATCGGCCACGCCCAGAAATAGGTCTGGCGCGCCACCAGCCGGGCGTACGCTTCGGAGACGGCGTAGCCAGGCACCGGGCCGGGTATCGATTGCGCTGTCGCTGTGCCCACCTGGGCCGTGGGCGCCCTCGCCAGAATCGGGCTCGCGAGGGATGCGAGCACAGCGGCCGTGACCCACGTTGCGGTTT
This sequence comes from Paraburkholderia sp. GAS38, assembly GCF_050434965.1. Classification (NCBI taxonomy): domain Bacteria; kingdom Pseudomonadati; phylum Pseudomonadota; class Betaproteobacteria; order Burkholderiales; family Burkholderiaceae; genus Paraburkholderia; species Paraburkholderia sp. GAS38. The sequence continues at coordinate 161,422 of NZ_JBNDJO010000012.1, forward strand.
TCTTATTCATGTCGGGCTCCGACTCGTCCATTGGAGGTCATCGCTTTTGCGGCGCCGGGAAGGTCCAACTGCCGTTGAAGACCGAAGCGTCCGGGCCGTAAATGCGCGCAATCACGTCGTAGGCGCCTTCCGGAGCGGGCAGCCAGTTGGATTCCTTGTCGGCGCCAGGTGAGTTGTGCTGAACGTAGATATCGAGCGAGCCGTCGGCGCCGTACTTGATACCCTTGGTGCGGTCGCCGATCGAGTAGCGATGGATCGGATTCGCCACCAGATGACGGGCCGGCAGGTCGTACATCGTCATCGACCAGAAGAACTTCGCGGGCGGCAGGTCTTTCTTGTCGAAGTGGATGACGTAGGGTTGCGAGCCCACCAGTTGCTCGTGGTCCGCGTTGATTCGCGTGCCGACGTACACCGCTTCTTCCTTGGTGTTGCCGTAGATCCCCATCGCGGCGGCGACTGCCCGTTTCATGTAATCGCCGTTCAGATCCTGGCGGCTGCCGAACAGGTCGTAAGAACTGGTGGTGTGCTTCTCCGCGTCGGCAAGCGCCGCTTTGCCGTCCGCGACGCCCTGTTCGATGGCCTCGCGCGTCGCCGCCGGCAGCGCGGCGGGATCGAAGACCGCACCCGGCGCAATGCCGATCTTCGCGAAGCGCTGCATCAGCTCCGTTTCGGAGGGCGCCGTGGGCTGCGTGAACTGCAGCAGAAAGTTCAGGTACGCGATGAAATCGATCGAGGTGGCCTTCGCTTCGTCCCACTTCGGGAACGCGACCTTGGCGACCGGCGGCGGCGCGCTGCTGTGTTCAAACGCGGACAGCGGCGTGAGCCGGTACTGCTTCTGGATTGCCTCTACGTCCTTCACATCGGACGGGCCGCTGAGCGCGGTGCGCCCCAGCGTGAGGATGATGTCGGTCTCGGAGCGGAATACCTTGTCGATGCCCTTCGGCGTATCGCCGTGCCAGTTGGGACCGGCAAACAGGTAGTGGCCCGCGCCGTTGCCGGTAGTCCGCGAGCCGACGTAGGCGAAGTTGTACGTGAACAGATCGATCCACTGGAACACGTAGTAGCGGTCGTTCTTCACCGCCGGCACGGTCAGCACCCACGGCTCGCGACGCAGATCGAGCCAGGCCCACGAGTACGGCGTGTCGTTGTTGGGCGTGACGATATCCTTGTTCTCGGGACCGTAGGGATGCGAGTAGTTGCGGAATTTGCCGAAGCCGCCTACGTACGACTTCGAGCCGGGATCCTCCGCCTGCTCATACAGCGTCTTGTAGTTGAACAGCATCGGATAGGCGTAGATGTACGCGTCTTTGGCGATGACGCGGGCCTCGTCCGGCGCGGCGCTTACCGTGGCCGCCGGCGTACTCGCCTGGGCGCCGGCGTACTGTTGCGGCAGCACCGCGAGCGTGAGTCCTAGTGATATCCCGCCAAGGCGCAGGAGCGTAGAAAGATTCATAGGGTGGTCTCTCGGGTTAGATTCGTCACTTGCCGAACGTCATGTTCAGACCGGCAAAAATGGTGACTTGCGGTACGCCGGCGCCCGAGTGGGCGACCGAATACTGCGGTTCGATGAACGCGTTGTAGATGGTCGAGCCGCTCTTCCACGCCTTGCCCCCGCCGAGCCCGACGGGGATGTAGTAGGTGCCGTGCTGCAGGTCAAAGGTCCAGATACCGGTGGAGCGGATGTACCAGCCGCCGGGCAGATTGAAGATGGCGAACGGCTGGGCCGTGAGCGACTGGGTGGTCGGCCGCTCGCTTTGGCCGGCAAACGAGTGCTGCCACTGCACCAGCGCGCCGAGCAGATGCGCCGGGGTAGCGTTGACAGCCACCGCCGCCAGACCGCCCTGCCATTTGCCGGTGCCGAGACTTGGGTCGGTGGCAGTGGGCATGGTGATCAACGGGCCGACGCCGATCTGCACCTCCGACTGCGAGAGCAGGAAGATGTCGAACAGGTTGATGTCGCCGAGCCCCGTGTTGTAGCCGCCGCTCGGGTCCGGGCGGGTGCTGATCGGCACGGTGGCGCGGAAAATCTGCGGCACGCCGATCGGGCCGATGGGCCCCACCGGAACGGTCGGCCGCAGCAGCAGGTCGTTCGTATGACCGCTGACGCCGAACAGGCTCGGAGTGTAGTAATCCTGGAGGTTGAACGACGGCGCCAGATTCAGCGGGTTATTGCTCTTGTTGGCATCGTCTGCCGAAGCCTGCGCATAAGCGGCTGACGAGAACACCGCCGCGCACACCACCACACTCGCTCCAAGGGATCGCTTCATGGCCATGTAGATTTCCCAGGTTCTGGCGTTATTAATAGGCGAGCGCATTCCTTTGCACAGCGCAAACAGAAGATCGTTTAATAACGCGGTCAGTTGATTAATACTGGTGCGAATTCATACTGCCCGCCATCACCGAATGTGGCGGGGAAATCCTGAAACGCGAATATTGATGGCTCAATTGGCGCCGGGTATGAAGTGCGCTGTTATGGAGTTCGACGGCAGAACCCCGGGGCTGGCATGGACGCTCCTCGTATAGGACAGGACGCCGCACAGGACTATGTCTGTACGGCAGTTAAAGGTCGCGGTGAATCACTGTCATCCTTGCAAAATACTAGCAAACGTTTTCTGAAATCACAGAGATAAATTTGTAACACGACAGAAAAGCCGATTTTTCGATGCTTATTGAACGGACATTCTGTCGGATAAATCTGTTTTTGAAATGCCGATGGTTTTTTTATCGAATTGATGCAGATAAATAAACAATTGCGAGTGGTTAGCGCGGAGCTGCGTGGCGCAGAGTGGATGCGCGATGGTCCCGCAGCGCATCCCGGCGCCGCAATACGAACCACAATGCGAACCACATGCGAACCGGACGCCGCGGCGGATGCCCGTCATCTCCCATCCGCATCGCAAACCGTTAAACAAATGCGCCGAATGTGATATCTAGTAAGCGCGAATCGAAATGGCGGCGCACGACGGGCCGCACCACATCACACACTAACGAGGCTTTCATGATTGGCTGGATGCGCAGATGCTGGACCGGGTTGACCGTAGTCGTTCTCTGCGCCTGCACAAGCACACCCCATGCGGGCTCGGCGCAGGCCGCCCGCCCGGCCCGCGCGCCGTCCGGCAATTCAACCATGGCGTCGTGGAACGACACGCCGGCGGAGCGCTCGATTATCGACTTCGTCACCCGCGTCACGACGCCGGAATCGAAAGACTTCGTGCCGCGCGCCGAACGGATTGCGGTATTCAATCTGGACGGCACGCTGTGGGTCGAGCAGCCCGCCTCCGTGCAACTCGTCTTCACGCTGCAACGGGTGAAGACGCTGGCGCCGCATCATCCGGAATGGAAACGCCAGGAGCCGTTCCGCTCCATCCTGCGCGGCAATCTGAAGGGCGTCGCCAGCAGCGGCGATGCGGGCGCCATGAAACTGCTCGCCGCGACCCATGCCGGCCTGACGACGGACAGCTTCGCGTCGATCGTGCACGACTGGTTCGACACGGCGAGCGACCCGCGCTTCAACCGGCCGTACACGAGTCTCGCGTATCAGCCGATGGTCGACCTGCTCGCCTATCTGCGCGCCAATGGTTTCAAGACCTACATCGTGGCGCCCGAGAGCGTCGAATTCATGCGCACGATTTCGCAGCGCATGTACGGCGTGCCGCCTGATGAAGTGATCGGCAGCACGGTCCGGTATCAGTATGGGCTGGTGAACGGCGCGGCCTCGCTTACCCGGACCGCGCAGATCGATACGATCAACGAAGGCACGCTAAAGCCGCAAACCATCCAGGCGGTGATCGGCCGGCGGCCGCTGATGGCGTTCGGCAGTTCGGACGACGACCTGCCGATGCTCGAATGGACCACCTCCGGTGACGGCCCGCGCTTTGCCGCCCTCGTGCATCACACCGACGCGCAGCGCGAGTATGCGTACGACCGCACCGCCCGCAGCGGCAAGCTGGATAAGGGACTGGAAGAGGCGAACGTGAAGGGCTGGCTGATCGTCGACATGAAGGACGATTGGCGCACGGTGTTCAAGGGCGAAACGGACGGCGCTGCGGCGGCGGGGAAATAAACCGCGCGGCGCAGCGGCATGGAAGCGGCCGCGCGTCTCGTCTCGTCTCGTCTCGGCGAGCGTGCCTTACTCGAATGCCGGATCGATCGGCACGCGGTATCCCACTGCCAGGCGGTTGGTCTCGTTAGCCATCCCGACCACCGCCATCAGTTCGCCGAACATCTCATCGGTCATGCCCGCGCGCCGGGCAGCGGCCGTATGGCTCGCGACACAGTAGCCGCAGTTGTTGGTCACGCTCACCGCCACATACAGCAGTTCCTTGACGAGCGGGTCGAGCGCGCCGGGCGACATCACGTCCTTGAGACTGTCCCATGTGCGCGCCAGGGTCGGCGGGTGTTGGGCGATGAACTTCCAGAAGTTGTTGACGTCGGGGACGCCGCGCGTGCTCTTGATGTCGTCGTACACCGCTTTGACTTCCGGTGCGGCGTCCGTGTATTCGATGGGCTTCAGGCTGCTCATGGGTTCGTGGTCCGCTATCAGGTTGGCAGGCCTTCAGACTACAGGATTCCCTGCCCGACATGGACGATGGAGCGGGGCCGGGCCGGGAGTTTGCCACGCCCAGCCCGGATGCCTCTAGCCACCTGGGGTCGCAAACCCGCTCAGATGTGCAGCGCGTGACCCAGTGCACGCAGCGCCGCTTCCTGGACCGCTTCGCCCAAGGTCGGATGCGCGTGAATGGTCCCGGCGATGTCCTCCAGACGCGCGCCCATCTCCATGGACTGCGAAAACGCCGCGGCCAGTTCCGACACTCCGCGACCCACCGCCTGCCAACCGACGATCAGATGATTGTCGCGACGCGCCACGACGCGAACGAAGCCGTCGGTTGCCTCGAGCGTCATCGCGCGGCCGTTTGCGGCGAACGGGAACGACGCGCTCACGCAGTCGAGGTCCGCGACTTCGGCTTCGATTGGCGACATCCCAGCCGTCACGATCTCGGGATCGGTGAAGCACACCGCCGGGATCGCCGCGGGCACAAAGCGGCGCTCTTTGCCCGCAATGATTTCCGCGACCATCTCGCCTTGCGCCATCGCCCGGTGGGCAAGCATCGGTTCGCCGGCCAGATCGCCGATCGCCCACACGTCGCGCATCGACGTGCGGCATTGATCGTCGACACGCAACGCGGCACCGTTGCGGTCGAGCTGGAGAGTCTCAAGCCCCCATCCCTGAGTGCGAGGACGGCGGCCAACCGCCACCAGCACCTGATCGGCCGGTAGCGCTTTCTCGCTGCCGTCGCGGTCCTGTACACGCACGGCCTCACCGTCCGCGCTGAGACCCAGCACCTTGTGCCCCAGCAGCACCCCTACGCCCTTTTTCGCCAGCGCATCCGCCACCGGTTTGACGAGTTCGGCATCGTAGGCGGGCAGGATGCGGTCCTGCGCCTCGACGACCGTCACCTCCGCACCGAGCTTGCGATACACCGTGCCCAGCTCCAGCCCGATATAGCCGGCCCCCACCACGACGAGCCGCTTCGGCAGCGTCTTCGGCGACAAGGCCTCGGTGGACGACACCACCTTGCCGCCGAACGGCATCGACGGTAAGGCCGTGGGTTCGGAGCCGGCGGCCAGCAGCAGGTGTTCGCAGTGGATGCGCACACGCTCGCCCTCGTCCTGCCCTTGGCCGCTTGCGGTGACTTCGACAGTCTTGCCGTCGATCACGCGCGCGTCGCCCTTCACGACCTTGACGCCGTGCTTCTTGAGAAGCGCCCCCACGCCGCGGGTCAGCTTCTGCACGATGCCGTCTTTCCAGGCCACCGTGCGCGCGATGTCGATCTCCGGCGCGCCGACCCGAATGCCGAGCGGCGATGCTTCGGCGTACTGGAGAGTTTTGTCGAATTCCTCGGCGACGTGAATCAGCGCCTTGGACGGAATGCAGCCAATGTTCAGGCACGTACCGCCCAGTTGCTCGCGTTCGACCAGCACGGTGGGAATGCCCAACTGCCCCGCGCGAATCGCGGCGACATAGCCGCCCGGCCCGCCGCCGATGACCAGCAGGCTGGTATGTTCGATCTGGCTCATGCTCACTCCACGAAAAGCAGGGCGGGCTGCTCCAGCAGCACTCGAACCGCCTGGATGAATTCGGCGGCATCCATGCCGTCGACCACCCGATGATCGAACGACGACGACAGGTTCATCATCTTCCGCGCCACCACGGCGCCTTGACGGATCATGGGACGTTCGACCATCCGGTTGACGCCCACAATGCCCACTTCAGGATGATTGATGACCGGCGTCGAGACGATCCCGCCGAGCGCGCCCAGGCTGGAAATCGTGATGGTCGAGCCCGTCAGTTCATCGCGGCTCGCCTTGCCGCTGCGCACGGCTTCGGCGAGACGCACGATCTCGGCCGCCATCGACCAGACGTCGCGTGCTTCGGCATGGCGCAGCACCGGCACAGTGAGACCCGCGTCGGTCTGCGTCGCGACGCCCACGTGCACCGCGCCATAGCGCGTGACCACGCCGGCTTCGTCGTCGAAGCGCGCGTTGATCTGCGGGAAATCGCGCAGCGCGATCACCATGGCGCGGATCAGCAGCGGCAGCATGGTGAGGCGGCCACGCGTTTCGGCCCAGCGCTTGTTCAGTTGCGTGCGCAGGTCTTCGAGTTCGGTGACGTCGATCTCTTCGACGTAGCTGAAATGCGGAATGCGGCGCTTCGCCTCCTGCATCTTGCGGGCGATAGCGCGGCGCATGCCGATCACCGGCACCGCTGTTTCGTCGAGACGTTCGACGTAACCCGAGCGGGCCTGCGTCGTCGGGGAGGATGCATTGCCGCGAGTCTGCGCGTACGCGTCGAGGTCTGCATGGGTGATGCGGCCGGCCTCGCCGGAGCCATGGACGAAGCGCAGCTCGACGCCCATGTCCCAGGCGCGCTGGCGGACGGCGGGTGAGGCGAGCGGGCGTTCGTCGGGCTGACGCACTGCCGAGGGCGGACGTGCAGCGGGTGTGGGTGAGCTGCGCGACGTATGGGCTGCTGAAGACGCTTGCGGCGCGACACCTGCTGCCGCTTCATTCGCCGGCGCTGCGGCATGCGTTCCGTTGTGGCCGTTCGTGCCGCCACTAACGCCGTTCGTACCGCGCCCTTCGTTTGCGACTGCCGGCGCGTGTCCGCCAACACCTGGCTTGAGATTCCCCTCGCCCTCCACCTCCAGCCGGATCAACTCGCTGCCCACCGCCAGCACTTCCCCGACCTTGCCGCCGAGCGCAATCACCTTGCCCGCGACCGGCGACGGAATCTCGACTGCGGCCTTGTCCGTCATCACGTCCGCGAGCGGCCCGTCTTCCTTGACGATCTGGCCCACTTCCACGTGCCAGGCGCCGAGTTCCACTTCTGCAATGCCTTCACCGATATCCGGCATTTTGATTACATGCACACCCATTTCAGGCCTCCATCACGCGTCGTAGTGCTTCCCCAACCCGGCGCGGGCCGGGGAAATAGGCCCATTCCTGCGCATGCGGATACGGCGTGTCCCAGCCGGTGACCCGCTCGATCGGCGCTTCCAGGTGATAGAAACAATGCTCCTGCACGAGCGACACCAACTCCGCGCCGTAACCGCAGGTGCGGGTCGCCTCGTGCACGACCACGCAGCGCCGGGTCTTGCGCACCGACTTGACGATGGTCTCGAGATCGAGCGGCCAGAGGGTGCGCAGGTCGATCACTTCGGCATCGATGCCGGTTTCTTCCGCCGCCGCGAGCGACACGTGGACGGTGGTCCCGTAGGTGAGCACCGTCACCGCATTGCCCGGACGCACGACCGCCGCCGAATCGAGCGGTACGGTGTAGTAACCCTCAGGCACGGCGTTCGACGGATGCTTCGCCCATGACGTCACCGGCCGTTCGTGATGGCCGTCGAACGGGCCGTTATAGAGGCGCTTCGGTTCGAGGAAGATCACCGGATCGTCGTTCTCGATGCTGGCGATCAGGAGTCCTTTGGCGTCGTACGGATTCGACGGCATCACCGTGCGCAGTCCGCAGACCTGCGTGAACATCGCCTCGGGGCTCTGACTGTGAGTCTGGCCGCCGTAGATGCCGCCGCCGCATGGCATGCGAATCGTCAGGGGTGCGATGAATTGTCCCGCTGAGCGATAGCGCAAGCGCGCGCCTTCCGACACGATCTGGTCCGACGCCGGGTAGAAGTAGTCGGCAAACTGGATCTCGCACACCGGACGCAGACCGTACGCGCCCATCCCGACTGCGGCGCCGACAATACCGCCTTCGGAGATCGGCGCGTCGAACACGCGCGAGGTGCCGTATTTCGCCTGCAGGCCCTCGGTGCAGCGAAACACGCCGCCGAAATAGCCCACGTCCTGACCGAACACCACGACGTTGTCGTCGCGTCCGAGCATCACGTCCATCGCCGAGCGCAGCGCCTGGATCATCGTCATCGGCCTGGTGGCCGTGCTCGTCTCATGGATAGGATCGAATTCCGCCATGGTCACACTCCTAGTTCTTGCCGCTGACGGCGCAGGTGTTCCGGCATCTCTTTGTAGACATCGTCGAACATGCTGGCGGCGCTCGGAATGCGCTCGTCGTTCAGCGTGCCGTGCTGTTCGGCTTCCTTCTGGGCCGCGATGATCTCGGCTTCCAGCGACGCCACCAACCCGTCGTGCGCCTGATCCGACCAGATGCCCTTCACGTTGAGGTACTGCCGGAAGCGCGCGATCGGGTCGCCGAGCGGGAAATCGGTCCAGTCGTCGCCGGGACGGTATTTGGACGGATCGTCGGAAGTCGAGTGCGCGCCTGCGCGATACGTGACCCATTCGATCAGCGTCGGCCCGAGGTTGCGGCGCGCGCGCTCCGCGGCCCACTGCGAGGCCGCGTACACCGCGAGATAGTCGTTACCGTCGACGCGCAGCGAGGCGATGCCGCAGCCGACGCCGCGTCCCGCGAAGGTCGCACCCTCGCCACCCGCGATGGCCTGGAAGGTCGAGATTGCCCACTGGTTGTTAACCACGTTCAGGATGACCGGGGCGCGGTAGACGTGCGCGAAGGTGAGCGCGGTGTGGAAATCGGACTCGGCGGTGGCGCCGTCGCCGATCCACGCCGAGGCGATCTTCGTATCGCCCTTGATGGCCGAGGCCATCGCCCAGCCCACCGCCTGGATGAACTGCGTCGCGAGGTTGCCGGAGATCGAGAAGAAGCCGGCCTCGCGGTCGGAATACATCACCGGTAGCTGACGGCCTTTGAGCGGATCGGCTTCGTTGGACATCAACTGGCACATCATGCCTACCAGCGGCACCTCGCGCGCCATCAGGATGCTCTGCTGGCGGTAGGTGGGAAAGCACATGTCGTCGCGCCGCAGGGCCATGGCCTGGGCCGCGCCGATCGCCTCTTCACCGAGGCTCAACATGTAGAAGGAGATCTTTTTCTGGCGCTGGGCGATCTGCATGCGTGCATCGAAGATGCGCGTCTTGAGCATGGCCCGCATGCCGGCCAGCAATTGCTCGTCAGTGAGATCCGGGGCCCAGGGGCCGACGGCGCGGCCTTCGTCGTCGAGAACGCGGACGAGGCTGTGGGCGAGGTCGCTGGTGTCGATGGCGCTGACGTCGATGGGCGGTTTGCGCACCGATCCGGCAGGGGATAGATGTAGATAGGAAAAGTCGGTTCTGCAGCCTGGGCGCCCGGTGGGCTCCGGCACATGCAGACGCAACGGCTCATACAAGCTCATTGTGTTGTCTCCACGCTTGATTGTGTCTCACGCTGTTAGGCAGCTTGCCGGGGTAGCCGGGTGGGTGCCAAAGCCGGCGCGCGCTGGTAGCGCGCGCTGGTCTCTTAAGAGTGTAGGCCAATCTGCCAGCGGGGTTCGATGTCCAAGTCGCTCAATTGGGGTGATCTGGTTTGCCATGCTGTGTGCCTTGGACGGGCGGATTTTGTGCAATGCGGCGGAGTTGCTGGCCGGGTTGCTGGGGTCCGGCGGCGGATGCTGGCGCGGGTTCTGCTGTGATAATCTCGATTGGGATGGCTTTGCCATCATTCGAGGCCTGTGGGTTTCCCTTTGCGAATTCACGCGTTCTGACCGTTCCATGGATTCGCCAGTGAACGCGTGGAACGAATCAGCACTTTTCCCTGCGTACCTTCGGGCTGTAAAAGCTGGAGGCGTACACCGCTATGACAGTCAATACCCTTCCCGATCCCGTTGCCTCGTTAGGCAGCTTCCTTCGCGATCGCCGGTCGCGTCTGCAACCTGGGGCGGATGCCCAAGGGCGGCGCCGGACGCCTGGGCTCAGGCGTGAGGAAGTGGCCATGCGGGCGAATGTCAGTGTTGCCTGGTACACGTGGCTCGAACAGGGACGTGGCGGGCCGCCTTCGGATGAGGTGCTGGAGCGGCTGGCTCGGGCGCTGGAGCTGGATGCGGCTGGGCGGGAGATGCTGTTTCTGCTTGCTCAGCGGCGGCCGCCGCTGCCGCTTTATCCGGAGGTGTCGCCTGCGGTTACGCCCGTCCTGCAACGCGTGCTGGATGGGCTGCGTACCAGTCCCGCAATTGTGAAGACACCTACCTGGGATGTCGTGGCCTGGAATGATGCCGCGGCTGCCGTGCTGACCGATTATGCCGCGCTGCCCGTTCGTGAGCGGAATGTGCTTCGGCTTCTCTTTGGCAATAAAACCGCTCGTGGGTCGCAGGAGAATTGGGAGGAAAGTGCGCGGCTTGCGGTGGGGGTGTTTCGGATCGATGTCGCGCGGGTGGGTGGGGATCCTGAAGCGGCGGCGCTTGCTGCGGAGTTACAGGAATCCAGTGCGGAGTTTCGGCGGCTCTACGCCGAGAACGAAGTGCATAGCCTTTGGGGTGGCGTTAAGCACTTTCGGCATCCGATTGCCGGGGTGCTTACGCTTGAGTATTCCGCTTTTGCGGTTAGCGGGGCGGAGGGGTTGAGTATGGTGGTGTTTTCGCCGGTATCGGTAGCGGATGAGCGGGCTATTGAGGGGTTGGTGGCGCGGAGGGTTGCAGTGGAAAATACCGCCGCGTAGACAGAGAGTGCAGAGAGTGCCCGTGCGCTGGACGAGTCGTCGCGTGCCACGTCACCTCATGGCTACGAACCGCTCGACTCGCCCCCCATTGAGTCGCGCACGCGCGATTCAGCCTGGCGGGCCCGCGCCGGGAATGTCGAAGCTCACGAAGGTCGATATGATGAATTTGTCTTCGGAAAGTGGAATCTCGCCGCAGTGGGCGTGCGTCCAGAACGGAGGAAAGAAGACCCCATCACCGGCCAAGGGCTTCAATTTCAGTCCCTGCCTCAGGAAGCTCGTTTCCCCGCCCTCCTCCACCGTATTCAAATAGAGCACCATCGACAATTGCCGCGCCCACGTGCCGGGCCCGATAGCGTCGAAGTGCCATTTGAATTGCCCCTCGCCTTTCGTGTAGTGCTGGATTTTGTAGCCCGTCCAGCAAAGCGGCCACAATTGCAAGGCCTCCACTTCCTCGACGATCCGGCGCAGCGCTTCTTTGACTGCCGCGTTCACTTCCGCGTAGGCCTCCTGCCAGACGTCCGAGTCGCGGATCACCAGGTCGGTGCTGACCTTGATGTCTTCCTGCACCTCTTTTTCGCCAAGTCCGCGCAGCACTCTCCCGGTTTGCTTGCGAGCGTCCTTTTCATAAAGCGACAGGATCGTCTGGCAAGTCTCCTTTGGCAGCATGTTCTCGACGTATGAGACCCCATCCTTAAAAAAATGTAGATTCATCCTTTCTTTCCTTCCACTCCTTCAGGTCGCCGCGCGTGATGGCTGGTGTCGCCTGTTCTATTTCGACGAGGCGGGTTTTTGCGGCTCGCCGCCCGTTCAGTGTAGCTGGTTGGGGTGTCGATCGCTGGTCGATAACGGCGGCTCATGGGGCCGCTTTAGTCGCCGCAGAGATGCAGTGGGCTGATCAGCCCTGATCGGCAGAGTTGTAACTCCAGATCACGAGTCCCCAGTTCGTCGACTTGATCTCAGGAAACCTCTCCCCCGCCTTGAAATAGCGCCGCCCCTCCTCGCTACCGAGCGCCGGGCTGAGCCACCAGCCGCTCTGCGGTACAACCTCGCCGGGATTGCCCTTCAATCTCGACGAGGTGGCCGGCTGCACGGATTCGCTCGAACCAGACACGACGGGGCACCATGCGACAGCGTCCCGATTCTCCGTACTGCTCGCGGCAACCGCCCGGCGGGCTTCCGGCGTATCGTCGAACCGCGTCCGGTATGTGGTCTCGCCCTGCAGCACGTCACCGAACGTGCCGCCAAGAAACCGCACACCCGTCAGGTCCGCGCCCCTGAAGTCAACCCCGCTCAAATCGCAATTTTCGAACGTGGCATCGATCAGCCGTGCGCCCTCGAACCGGGTTGCCGTCAGTCTGCACTCGACGAAACGGGCCGCCACGAAATCGCATCGCGTCGTCGTGTTCCAGCGCCACTCGCTCCGCTCGGCCAGCACGCCGGAAAAATTGCATGCAGTGAGCTCAGAAGAATTCACACTTGCGTCGGACATCGTCACACCGGACAGATCGCTATTGCTCAACCGCGCATACTCGATGAACGATTGCCGGAGTCTCGCATGGCGAAAATCAGCGCCGCTACCGTAGACCGGAAGCATCTGCGCCAGATGGAACGTGCATTCCTTGAACGAGGCGCCGTCCAGGATCGCATGTTGAAAACCGACTTCATCGAACTCTGTCGCATCGAACACGGCAAAGCCGAGATGGCTGTAGCTCAGGTCCAGGTTTTCGAGCTTACCGCCCGGCAACGACAGCCCGCGAAGGTCGATAGTCGGCGACCCATCCAGCGGGTGTGGCAAGGAGTCGCTCGAAGGCACCCATTCGTCCTCTGGTAACGCACCCTTGAGCGCGTCGAGCAGGTCCTTGTACTTCCCGATGTTCCATCGATCGCGCAATTCCCGCAGGTCGGCGTCGTTCGTCAGCATGCAATGTCTCTGGGCAAATATGTGATTACCTTGGCAGTTTACGCGCCGTCAAAAGAGTCTGGGTCATTGCCGTGATCGTTGCGATCTTCATTTACCTCGGTGCGGAGGCGACTAACGTCAGGGTCGTCCTGCTGGTAGCATTTTCTACCAACGTTGTCGCTACCCCGTTCGGTCAGGTTCTGACAACGTGGGTAGAAACCGGATCCTTTCGTCACGCTGCGTCCACGAACCTTCCGACAACGGGTGATGCTGCAGTATTGTCACAGCGAAGGCAGTCTGACGCCGCCACTGCACTCCTGGTTGCTGGAGTTAGCGTTTATGCGCTCCTCTTCACCAGCCTTGCGTTCGTAACCCAATTGACCAGCCTTGACCGGCTTGAGAACGCAAAGATGCTCTTCTTCACCGATATCGGCGATGTCGAAGCTCAAAAATACCTGATCGGCTCGCTCTTTCTCGTGATAGCTGTCCCGGCCATCACCGCGGCCTGCGTGGCACTAGCGGGATCAAACCGGCGACTTTCGTTCCGCGCCTTCTGCGCCGGAACTGCGCTTTCACTGCCCATCTACTTCCTCGCCGTTCAATTGATCGGACTGCCTTCGGGTATTGGAGACGTCACGCAACCAAGCACAGCGCTTGGCGGGCGGTTTCCTTCCATTCCAGGCTACCCCGGGTTCGAGATTACGGCCAGGTTGATCCAGTATGCGATGCTCCTTGCATTCGGCTGGGCTTTGCAGTCTACGCATGGGGAGTGGCAAATCTGTCCAAAGCGATGATCAGTCTCATCAAGCGAATCTGCACAAAGGCAGAAAAAACGCCGCGATAAGAGACTGCGCACTGATCGAGCCTTGTAATCATGAGGTGCCCTGTTCGAATCAGACAGGGACACCCACAGTCTCAAGCACTTAGCCCGGTCGTAGTGACCGGGCTAAGTGCTTTCTGGAGTTCATGTAGGCACAGTGCAGACATTTGGGGTTTGCGTCGATCCATACGTCGATACCCGGCTTTCGCGCGTACCAACCAACACGGGACATCAAGCAAGGGGCATAAGGGTCGCACGCCGGCGCCAAGCCTGCGTGCGGTAAACTGGCCGAATCGGCACGTTTCAAGATACCTGCCGTATGCCTCCTCGTACCTCGCAATCAAATCAGCAAGCTCGAACCGCTGCGCGCCAGTGCATGAGCAAACCAATGCTTTTGCCCATGCCTCGCCGGGATTCTGATCGCCTCTCGCTACAGAATCACCTCGTGCTCTCCGCCCTGGAAGCCCATCAGGGTTCAGCGTCCCGTTTGCCCATTCTCCTGCAAATGGTCATGTTGACGAGCGTTATTGACGACGCCCGATCGAATGAGATCTGACCTGAAGCGCTCGTCGCTGCGGAGCAGAGTATCAACGAAGCTTTTTTCGGGGGCAGGAAACGGATCAATGGTATCTCCACGGCCGCCCACTAGAGCTATGCCGGGCGCTCAGCACGTGGCACGACAGGCAACTGCGGACGGCGCCGCTCCACATCATCGAGAAGCCATCGAGCGACTGGAGAGACCTAGGACGAGCGACCTGCCAATCGAGCACTCCGATCGCCGAATCTCATCAATCGATCCTAACTCCGCATTGGACCCACATCGCTTCATGGTGATTTCACGGCGATTCCTGATTTGTCGTCCACGAACAGATTTGCGTGTTCGCCACGCGTCGTGGACGGGCCGGGGCCTATTGCTGGATCGTTGCGTCCCTGAGCTGACCGGCAACAAACTGTGCGCTCGCCTTCTGCACCGCCAACGCCTGCAACTGCTGACGGATCGTGTCCTTCGCCTGATCGAACGGTGGCACTTGAGTCGGCCGCTTCGCGTCGAGCTTCACAATCACGTACAGCGCACCGTTCCCCTGCGCAACCGTGATCGCCGCAGGCGTCACTGCGCCGACCGGCAATTGCGTGATGGCCTGCGCAACCGGGAATGGCAAGCCCTGCGTCTTGCCCTCCTCGACCGGTGTCCTGAAGCTTAACCACGACATCTCACCGCCGGCCGCCTTGCTTGGCGCCACGCTGTACTGGCGGGCGAGCGCATCGAACGCGCCACCGACCTTCAGTTGCGCAAGCACTGCGTTCGCCGTCGCCTCGTCCGCCACCGAGATGATGCGCGGCTTGTACTCCTCCTTGCCGAGCGCGGCGACAATCTCGTCATAACGCGCCTTCACCTGTGCATCCGTCACCGCCTCAGGTTTAATGCTGTCCTTCAGGAAGAGTTGCGTTTCTGCATCCACTTTCGCAGCGCTCATCGCCTGCAGCACCTCGGGCTTCGTGTCGTAGCCCTGTTTCTCCGCGCGCTGCCGGAACAGTTCGCGCGCAATCAGTTGCGCCCTTAGCGCCTGGCGCACCTGTGGCGTATCCGGCTGATGTGATGCCTGCAGGGCTTCATTGATTTGCGTGGCCGGGATACTTACCCCGTTGACGACCGCAATTGTTCCAGCGGGAAGCGCGACCTGTGCCGCCATTGGTTGGGCAGCCGCATCGGTCTGAGCCATCGCGGGCGTAGCAAGATTCCAGGCCAGGGTCGTAAGCGCAATCGTGCGCAAGGAGCAGTTCATCAGTTTCATGCCTAAAAGTTCCAGTTGAATGTTGCAAGTACCAGCGTCGCCTTCGGTCCGAGGCTCGCCGGTTGAGTCAGTGCACGGCCAACAGTCAGTTCGCCCGAGAGCATCTGCTGGCGCCACTGCCACTGCGCCCGCAGACCGGCACCGGTTGCAGCCAGCGTCGGAAAACCGGGCACAGCAATCAGGCTCGCCTTGCCCGCGTCGAGGAATACATACGGCTCGATCCTGCCGTCGTGCCAGGCCGGCATGTTCACCCAGGCGATCTCGTTGCGTGAATAGAAGCCGCGGTCTCCCGCGATTTCACCGGAGCGGAAGCCGCGGATTGTGTCCATGCCACCAAGATAGAGCTGCTCGGACCCGTACAGTGCGACGTTCACGTACTGGCTGCCAAGCGCGCCACGATAAGCCGACGCAACCGGCCCCAGTTTCGGCAGCGGCACGGTGAAGGTGGCGGTCGCATCGAGCTTGGTGAACTGGCTGTGCGCATCGGTACGGTCGATGCCATGCGCGTCATGGTCTGCCTCCAGCCACGGAAGCCCCTCGGACAGACCCGCATCGAGCGTGATGTTTCCCGGAGCGTCGTTCAGCACGAACTTGCGCAGCCAGTTGCCGCCAAATCGCAGCACCGCGATATGTTGCGGGTCAAGATCGATATCGTTCACCTCGCGATCAGTCCGACGCCACGACAACGTCGCGTCAAGACCGGCCGTTCCCGCCTGGGTACGGTCCAGTGCATAGTTCCAGCCCAGAATGTGGCTGAGCGTGTTGCCGTACTCGAGCGCCGAGGTGCCGATCACCTGCTGGTAGTCCGACTCCGAGAGCGTATAGCTGAACGTATGGCGACCGTACGGTATGGCGAAAGAGCCGACGAACGCATTGCTGTCCGCACTGTCGACGAAATTCAGGTTGACGGATTCCTGCAGGCCGATGAGGTTATCGGCTTCGACGCCCGCGCGATACCGCGTGAGGCCGGTCGATTCACTGCCGTAATTGTCGACGCCAAACGTGTAATACAGGCGGTCACCCGGCCGGTTGTTGATCGCAACAATCGAGTCACCCGGACTCTGGCCCGGAAGAATCTGGATTTCCGCCTGGTTACGTCGCAGACGGTTGATCTGGGATACCCCCTGATCGATATCCGCAATATTCAGTACGTCGCCCGGCGCGGCGGGAAACGCCCATTCCGAACCCGCGTCTGTGAAGAGGCCGCCGCCCGCCGACTTTTCGTTCGTCTTCAAACGCGGGCCAAGCGGCTTACCATTGAGCGTATAGCCCGCAATGCGGCCAACCTGCACCCGGATCTTCAGGGTGCCCGATTCGAGATTCTGCGGGCCCAGGAAAGCGCGTGTCGTGATGTAGCCCGATTTCACGAACGCGTCGGTCAGTCTTTTAAGCAGCACATTGAGGCGATGCGAGCCGAGCGCGTGACCGACGAACGGCGCGATGATCGCGTCAATGCGCTTTTGCGGCAGCACGGTGTTGCCTTCCACGTCGATTCGCCTGACCGGAAAAGTCGGCCCCGCTTCGACAATCTGGTCGACCGGCGTGTCTGGCGGAATGTCGAGCGACGTCTGCGGCGCCGCTGCCGGCAACGATATCGATGCCGGTGGCTGCGCAAGCTGACGCTGTGTGGCCTGCGCGCGCTGCTGATCGATGATCAGTTGCGCGGGGTCCTGGATCGGACGCACGGGCGGTGGCGAGGGTGGTGGGGGCGGAGCGCCGGGCGGCGTCTGGGCGTGAACCGTCATACCCTGCATGCAACCGATCGCGACAGCACGCAACAGGGCAGCGCGTTTTGCACGCGTCACTTTCACAGCGTCCCGCATCAGCGCCACCACCAGGTCGTCAGGCCCAGATGCTGGCCAATCTGCACCGGCGTGGTGGTGGGGGCGCGAAGCGTCGTGATCCCATTCGTTGCCGAAACACCCGTCGCTCCGGTGATGTAGCCGCCATCGATGAACGCCTGCCCCACCAGTGTCACCGAACCATCGGCCGTGAAGCCGCCGCCGACGTCCGTGGCAATGATCTGCGCCCATGTGCTGCCGAAGAATGCCTTGAACCCACGCTCCTGATTGATTGCCGAGTAGCCGGTGACACCTTCTGCGTAGGTCGTCGGCGCCGAGACTTTGAGATCGCCAGCGGCAAAGACATTGCCGCCGATATTGCTGGCGCTCGTCCCCGCCGTGATGGTGATGTCCTTGCCGGACTGGATCGTGCCGCCGTACGGCATCACCGTACTCGATGCGCTCGCATGACAGAAAATCCAGCAACCCTGCGAATAACTCGCCTGACCCGCGAAGACTGCCTCGTTGGTGAATGCCTGTTGCGCGGTAATCGAGACGTTGCCGTCGTTCGACTGGATGATGCCGCCGGAGTTGGTGAAGTTGCGGCTGGAGATAGTGACCGAACCGCCCGTCGATGCGATGTAGGCGAGCTGGTCCGGTTGAGCGACGGTCCCATAGTCCACGTAGAAACCGTTCGTGCTGTGCGTGAAAAACAGGAAGCTGCCACCCTTGTCCGAGTAGGCAACGGGCTGGCCGCCGTCGATACCGCTGGTGTGGTCGATCACGTTGAACACGTCACCCTGAGCAGAGAGGCTTGTGTTGCCGTTCGACAGGATCCGCGCGTTATCGTTGGTGATATCGCCCTTGGCCGTCAATGACGCCACTCCATTAGCCGAGAAGATGATGCCGAGGTTCGCGGCGGTCGAGCGGTTCGTAATGCTGCCGGTGGCGCTTAGCGTCACGTCGCCGCCGCTTGCCGTCCCGTTGGCCGCGATTGCACCGGCCTGAATCAGGCTGCCTGTACTGGAAATATCGCCGGTGCTGGTCAGGCTGACGGCACCGGTCAGCGCGCTCAGGATCGACGGCCCGGTCGCATCGTCGCTCAGGCTGATGCCGCCTGCATTGAGCGTGACGCTGTGGGTGGCGGATACCTGCGAGCCCTGCATCGAGAATGCGGCTGGCGTCGTGATCTGGATATCGTTCTCGGCCTTGATCGAGCCATCGGCTACGCTGATATCGCCCTGGGTCGAGACCACCACATCGCCCGCGCTGGCGTAAATCGCGCCGAGATTGCGAACCCCTGCGCCCTTGTCCGTGACCACCAGTTGCACCCGGCCACCGGTTATGCCGCCAAGTGCCGTGATGTCCACTGCCAGCGCCGAACTGGTCGCACCGGGAGAGGTGGAACTGACGAGCCAGTCGTGACTATTGTCACCGGGGGAGTAGCTTGTGTCGTAGGTGTCGGTACTATCGCCCACAATGGCACGCACGCCGCCAACCGAACTGGTGAAGCTGTTTGTGACCGGCCCGTTCACCGAGAGCTGCTTCGCGATCAGGTCGAGGTTGACGAGGGTTCCGGAGAGGCCGCCTGGGCCAATCGTGATGGCTCCACTGTTGGTCGTTAGCACAACGTTGCGTTGCGTTACGCTGGTTCCCTGCGTCGAATCCTGGAAGCTTACCTGGCCGGTCGATACGACGACGTGTCCGGTGTTGACGAAGCTGCCACCATCAATTGTGACGCCGTTCGGGTCGGCAAGGATCACGTTCGCGCGTGGACCGAGGACGTTGATCGGCCCCTGGATCAGCGATGGATTGGTGCTCGTCACCTGGTTGACGATGGTGCGTGCGTTCACGCCGACGTTGTTCAGATCGGCGCCCGCCGAAGTCACGTTGAACGAGGAGTACGTGTTGTTCGAGACGCCGCCGACCGTGGGGGCGAGAGTCACGGTCTGGTGGCCGGATGACGATGCGCTGACGCCTGTCGCAGTGCCGCCGTCAGGAACGATGCCCGCGGCCAGGACGTGGGCGCCCGAGAGTGCGAACGTTGTGTACACGGCGACAGACAGTAATGCGCGGGACGTGTGCGGCAGGCGCATCGTCGCTTGTTTTGTGGTGTTCAAATGCTTCCCCGATTCTTGTTTCTTGTGATTTTGATACTTTCTAGCGGTAAATTCTGCGCCTTGCCTGGATGTCGCAACACCCCTGCGCCGGCGATGTCGTCACGACAGCGCCACGACGCCCCGCCGTGTTTGTGGCCACTCAACCATAAGTGCGACATCACTCACAGTACTTCATCTACCGTTCCGTACCCAACCAGCCTATCAAGCTCGAGCAACTCGAAGGAGTCGCCCACCTTCACGGCCCCTTGGAAGTACTCCCAACTTGGGAAGCTAATGCGCATCTTGAGCGTCTCCCCAGGATAATGAAGATCCTCGTCGGCATACGAGTGAACCCCGCTAGCTAGGTAATCAATCGCTGCAAATTTATGATGCGGGGCATAGCCACTACACACCCCGTTCACCTTGGGAGCTTCAACGTCTTCCGCTATGCGGACAGTCGCCACAATCTGATGCAAAGCCATCTCCTTAATACGCATGACCGAGATTCGTCACGACTGAATTGAAAAAATTCAATCCTGACTGCCCATTGATGGTGAGAACACCGCTTCTGAAGATAAATGGATCTATCGAATTCGAGACATTGAAGTTCCCGAGAAGACTCGTCGGGATTTCCGACCTCACGATTGCAGCATAATCCGACGCGAAGTTCGAATAGTTCAAGACCTCATTCATGTTAAATCCGAACTGCTTCATTTCGCTGCCCGCCGGGCCGAATGAAAATTGTCCAGAATTCATGACCGAAGAATACTCTTCCGGACTCACGGCGCGGTAGAGCGTCGTTGTCCCGTTGTTTGTGGCAACAAATTCTTAAGACGCGACCAGCCGTCCGCCCCCCAATCCATATCACGCGGTCGGCAACTGCTTCAATGGCGAGAAATCAACCTTCCATATATCAAGCTCGTAGAGATCGCCATGCTCGTCCAAGTTGATGGCAACCATAATTGGTATGCCATCGCTATCGATGAATTCCTTTTCGACCAACTGTGCGCCGAGACGGCGAGGCCTCGCATCGGAGGCGCAAAAGCGCAGGCTCCCCATTCCACCATCGTTCATTTCTTCAACGCGGGCGCCAACAAGAGAACCGAGAAGCTGCGCTGCTTGAGGCTTCCCCGCGATCAGCACAGTTAGCAGCGCCCTCTCATCATCTTTTAACGATCTCACAGTGCCCATATTCATCTCGGTGGCGTAATTCGCCCTACGTTAATCGTGCCTCTAGGGAGCTTGTAGGCACTGTAGTTGAAGGTCGTCCCATTCACAACGACGGTGCCGGTGTACTGCCCCTGAGGCAACGATGCTCCAATATTGTTTAGGTCGCCTGTCACGGCATTTTGAACTGCGGTTGCATCGTAGCCGCCGCTGATTACGTGACGGAAGGAATGGCTGCTCTGGTTGTCGTTTGCCCCGAACTGAATGGTTGGATTGCCCTCTGCTGCCGTGTCTGTGGCAACACATTTCCTCGCGGACTTTCAGCACAATTGATCAACCGTTGACGCTCCATGACCGACAAATAATCTCGTAGCATGGACCATCGTCAAAGGTAATCATGAGGTGTTGCAATGCCTCAATGGTACTTTGATCTTTCCGCCCCGACCTCCGGATCTCGTCGAGCCAATTGGCGTCGAGCGATATCAGCCTTCCATAGGCAAGGTTAAACATATCTGGAGTACACGATGTCATGAATGTGCACTTGAACGACTCCACCCCGACGAACCGCAAGGAAAGGGAAGCCGGTTCCCCATCCTCGCCTTCGATAGACATTCTCAACTCGCACTCACGGCGCGGAAGAACGACAAACTCGGGGCTCGTCAGTAATGACGATGCCGGTACCGGTAACTGCCACAATTCCTTCATTGTTTAGCTCCCGGGCGCGGAATGCTGCCGCTCCCAATGTAAGTGCTGGTGCTTTGGCCTGAGCCAGTGATGCGCAGCGTAGACGTGCCGCTATTGCTCAAGCCGTTGCCTGACAGACGACCGGCAATCGCTGCCTCCGTCGCAGCATCCCCCGTCATATCAACCACACTCCACTGGCTCTGTGGAATGCCGGCTTGGGATAGTGCGAGAGACGAACGCGTATTTATGATAAGCGTATCGCCGCCTATATTGATTGTTTGCACGGGCAAATCGGACGGTGAAAGTGTTCCAGCTCGAAGTTGAGCCGCAACATCGCTAATTGTCAATCCGGCAAAGGTGCCTTCGTTGCTAAACCACGGGCTAGCGGTCGTTTGGGAGAAACTCAACGTATTGTTTGTGGCAACACTACACCCCGACGCGCCCGGCGTTTACCACACCTCACTTTCGCGGATTTCCTTATTATCGAATTCTTATATCAAACGAGGGTGCCGCATCAATATTTAGCGTCAGTCGACCGCCATCCTTCAAAAACTGAAAAGCTTCCGGTCCAATCCAGTATGAATTTATCTTTTCGGTAAATGTCTTTTTCATAGCCGACGAAAATTTTCGCATCAATTGCTGGGCTAGCGCACCCTCCGACCATGTCTGAATCAAGCCATTGATAAGAATGCTCCCATCCCAGAGCCCTCCCGCAGTGAACTCTATGCAATCTGAACAATTTCCAGGCTCATATACAGTGCTGCTTCTACCAGCGACAACTCTAGTGATAGGTTCCACTTGAGTCGAACGATTCGCCACGATGTATTTTTCACAAGTAGCCGTCTGCTTACGTGTCGCCACACCGAGCGTTGGAATCTGCGAAGCGGATTCGTATTGCGCTCCCCCCCCATATTCCGGAAACAGGTTGTGGTACGCAAGGATGTACCTCAGCGACAATTGCTTCTCCACTGCATCCGTCACAGCCAAGATGTCGCTTTTAGTAGCAAAGAAAAATATCCGTTTCATCAGTGCAGTGCGTTTTGAATTGCTTGGTTAATCTGATTTTGGCCCGCACCTTTGGGAATCAAAATCAACGTGTCGTTCGGAAACGCGGACTGAATCCTCTGGGCAGCCGCCTGCTCCGATGCCGTCGGCGTTACACCGTTTGATTGCGTAGTGACGGTCTGAACCCGAACAGTATTCCCACTTGGCGATACGGCCGTAATGTCCACATACGTCCCGCCCGAAGTACCCGGTCCAGAGCCCGGAATGTATTCCTCCGATGCCATGCCTCCACCTCCGGTAATTGTATATCCGTCTTGTATCAGGCTCTGGCTAACATTGTAATTGAGCTGACGTGTCGCGGCATTTCCCCAGCGCCCCCCGGAACCAGACAGGTAGTTGGTAGTAAATTCAGATTGAGTTGTATTGTCTGTGGCTTCGTTCCAGCTGCTCGAACCTGTACCAAAGTCCAGCCCCTCCGCCGTGGCATTGCCCAAGGCCGTTGCGGTGCGGCTTCCGCTCGTCGTTGGCAACAAGTTGCTCTGCGAACCGCCGCCCGGCAACGGCCCCTCCCCACCACCACTGAAGGCCAGTGAAGCCACTGCCACCGACACCAGCGGCCCGATGTTTGAGGCGGACAACACGCCACTTTGAATACCGGCAGTGTAGGCCGTGAGCTGCGCACTTAACAGGTTCAGGCGCTCCTGCGCCGTCACGTTAGGGTCGTTCAGCGCAACCTGTATCTGAGCCAGCGTGTTCACAACATCAGTTTGCGACAGCGATCCAACGGGAGCCGCCGCGAAGCTGTATGCGTGGCTCATTACCTGAATCTCTTTGGGCGATAGCGTATTGTTTTGAGCCTCGTTTTCAGCCCACGCTGAAGCCGCCGCCGCATTCTGTCCCAGCAGGCCCGCAATAGTGCCACCCGTGAGCATCGACACGGCCACTGTGGCCGCGTTGATGCCGAGGTTGTCGTAGCTCGTCGTCTGCGTGAGTGTGCCGTCCCCGTTATCCGTCGTGGTCACTGTCTGCGAGCCGTCATAGAGACCGTCGCGAACCAGCGGCGCAATGAGCGCGCTGGCCGCTCCACCAATGGCACCGCTTGCGCAACCCGTTCCTTCTGCGGCGGATGCCGCGCAGCCCAAGGCAGCGTGCTCCGCCGCATACAACGGGTTGCTCGTGGTCCAGAATCCGCTCGTGTCGCTGAACGCATTACCGATCGCGTACGCACCGGCAGCCGCCACATCCGAGACCGCATCGTTTTTCAGGTTGTTCAGGAAACTCCCGCCCTCCAGCGCGCTCTGCACACCCGCCTGAAGGGTCGCCTCACCCGCGATCGCCACGCCCTGCTCGGCCACATTTCCCGCCAGCGTTGCAGTCGACTGCGGAATTCCGGTCCCCAGCCCCGGCGTGACACCCGCCAGTTGCCCCAGCGTGCTCACCCCGCCCGGCAGCGAACTGGCGCCACCCAGACTGAAGCCCAGTGCTCCGGTGTTGCTGTTGTACGTGATGCCGTTGGTCAGTCCCGCGGTCAGCATCGCGACGCCGCCGGATTCGAACATCGAACCAACGCTGAACGGACCGTTGCCCGCCGCCTGACCGAGCGCACTGCTGGCCATTGCCGCAATACCGGCTGACAACGCGATATTCCCCAACCCGGCCGCAACGCCCGGCACTACGACACCGCCGACGGTCGTGCTCGCCGTAGCGGCTGCAAACGTACTGCCTGCGGGTGCGGCGGCGCCGATCACGGCAGATGCCGCGCCCGCCGTCATGACCGATGCGACGACCATGACGGCCAGCATCCCGATTTCCTGGAACAGCCCCTCGCTATCGGCCGTCGATTTGAACGTCGTCTGCAGATTATTCTGAACCGTGCTCTGGGTAAAACTGTCACCCAGTTGCGCCTTGAGCGCAGCCAGCTGCTGTTCGGTTCCCGTGGTATCGACAGTCCCGTCGGCGTTGAGCTTCTGCAGCGCCCCACCGATCTGGTTCACAGCGTCGACGTTCAGCTGGTAGTTTCCCGCCGACATGAATCCGCCGTCCTGCACCACCGTCCCGGTCGTGGTCAGCAATCCGTAGATATCGGGCAGATATGTGTACTGCGTACCGATGTCGGTCGAACGCTGCTCGTTCGTCAGCGTCCCGGCATTGACCGTCAACGTACCGGTCGCACTGATCGAACCCGTGTTCGTGATCGTGCCGCCGTTCGACGCGGTCAGCGTCACGTTCTGACCGCTTATCGTCCCGTCGTACTGAACCGCCGCGTAGTTCTGCGGCAGATAAACCTGCGGCATTAGCGCCGTCACCGTCGGGCAGGTTGCGTTACCCGTTGCCGTGCAACCTGGCTCAGGCACGGTCTCCTCGACGTACCACAACATCGGCGCGTCCAGCGAAGCGATCTGCGACTGGCTGAGCGCCGTCCCCAACGCAATTCCATTCGTCTTCGCATACTGGATCGCATTGCCATACAGATCCTCTTTCTCCTGATCCGTCACAGAGGCCTGCGTCTTGCTGTCGTAGCTGAGGCCGCTGATAAAGCTCGCCTGGCCGGTCTGCGTCAGGGCCGCCTGCTGCAGCAACTGGTTCTCGGTGAACGGGTCGTAGTAGAACTGCGTGGTAGCCGGTTGCAGGTTCGCCGGCAAATTGTCCAGCAACTGGGCCGGCCCGACGCCACCTATCACCGCGGAGGCCGGGTTGTTGATCAGGTAAGTGACATTCGCTCCAGCCTGCGCCGTCGTGCTGGACGACACCGCGACACCCGGCGAAGCGGGCACGGAAATCGATGCGACCGTGATGGCCGGCACGCTCAGCGATGTCGGGCTCTGGCCTGCCGACGTACTCCCTGCCGCGGCAAGCGAACCGCTCGCCGCTACTGTGATGCCCCCCGCGATACCCGAGGCGCCCGACAGACCACCGCTGACCTGCCCGATGAGACCAGCCTGATTCGCGGCATTCGCCACCACGACAGGTGTACCGACCGGCCCGAGCGAGATCACCTGCTGCGAGCCCGTTGACTGCGGCGTATAAGTGCCCGGCGACGTCAGACCGTTGACGATCGAGGCGCCGGTCACCGAAACCTGCTGGCCCATGACGTTGCCGGAGTTCTGCACCTGTCCGCCGGCGGTCACGGCCAGCGACGGCGCCTGAATCGTCCCAGGCAGGCTCCTGTACGGCGTGGGTGGCTGGACTCCGTCGCTCGTGTTGTACGCGCTGCCGAATAGCGTCGCGCAATTGGACGAGGTCCCACAGCCAAAATTGTCCGGCGGCACCGAACCGCCGATCACGCCGCCATAGAAAGCGTCATGCCAGTACGCATTCAGCGTCTGGTTCTGATTGGTCACCGTTGACGTAGCCGCGATCGTCACCTGGGTTCCGGCGGTGATCAGACTGCCGGTATTGACCACGGTACCGGCAGTGATCGCGACGTTCTGGTTCGCCGAAATCGTCGACGCATTGCCCGACTGCTGATCGACGAAGGCATCGCAATAGTGGTACGAGGCACCGCTACAGCCATACATGGCCGTTGTGCCGTAGTTCTGGTAGATCTGAACCGGGGCTGACAGGCTGTTGGTCAGCGCTGCCGTGCTGATCGCAAGGTTGCGGCCCGCCTGGATGTTGCCCGACGTGTTCGTGACGCTTGAAGCTTGCGTGAGGTTCGTCTGCGGATTGTCCGGATCCGTATTGTTGCGGGTCGTCCCAGCTCCGCCGATCACCACGTCGCGCCCAGCGGTCAGATTGCCATCGACGTTGGTGACGGTCGGTGCAGCGATGATCAGATCGCGCCCTGCGAATACCGTGTTGTTGGTCTGCGTGTAGCTGTAAGTCTGGGTACTGGTCTGGTCGCCGTAGATGCTGGCTGAATCGTTGTTGGGCCCAAAGATCGCGTAAAAGTGCAGAAGCTCCTGTGCGGCCGCAGCGTTGGTCAATGCGTCGGTAAAATTCTGCCCCGGGCGCTCGTACATCACCATCTCGTTGGCAGACCCCAGCGTCGTCCCGAAGTAACCGCAATCCACTGCCGCGACGCCTGCGACACAACCGGTGCTCGTGGTCAGGCTGGAAGCGTGATAGCCCTGATTCGTAAAGCTGTTTGCTGTGATGACGAGGTCCTGCCCGGCGTACAGATTGCCAGCGTTCGTCAGGCTCCCACCGGTACCGGTCAACGACAGGTTGTTGCCCGCGACGATCTGCCCCGCGCTTTCGCTGGTATAGGTCGTCAATGTGGAGATCTGCGCGGCGGGTGGAGCGGTACTCGTGATGATGTTGGCCGAGACGCTCACCGGATTGCCGCCCGGGTTGTCAAGTCCGGCATCGGTCAGTCCCGGCATCGCGACCAGTGAGCCCGCCCCATAGGCGGCCTTCAGCTGGGTGAGGAAGCTCGCATACGAGGCCGCGTCGATGCTGTCGCTAATCGTGGTGACGCCGGTATCGCCCCCATTGTCGAGCGACCAAACGGTCAACGACACGTTGTTGCCCGCCGAGATCGTGCTCCCATGGTTGTTGAGGGCACCCGTGGTGATCGACAGATTCTGTCCCGCGGCGATTACGCCGCCCACGCCCGATGGTTGTGTGGTCGTAGTTGTCTGGTCAACCGTCGGAAGCGCGATGCCATTGAACGTACCGCCGCCCAGATCGGGCGCGGTCGAAGTCGTCGCGGTCGATGGCTGCAGATCGCCTACCCGACCCGTAATGGTCGCGGTATAGTCAGTCGTCGTTCCATCGGGCGTCGTGATAGGATCGCTCAGAGTCAGCGATCCTATGGGTGAGGACAACAATGCGGCGCCAAGACCTGCTGCATTGACCGTGGTCGTCGTAACCGTGGTCGTCGTGGCATTCGCACCGGCCCGGCTGTTATCCACGTTCGCGGCATTGATCGTGATGTTGTTCTGTGCGGAGATCATGCCGCCCACATTGGTCAGGTTTCCTGAGAGATTCGCGTTCAGGTCCCGCCCGGCCTTTGTCGTCGCGCCACTATTGTCGAAGCTGCTCCCGTTCAGATTGACGTCCCGTACCGCGGCGATCGTGCCGGCGTTGGTCGTGACACCGGTCAGATTCACGTCCTCGTTCGCGTGAATCGTCCCGCCCGCTTCGTTGACAACCGTACCGGAGAGATTGACGTCGTTGCCCGACGAGATCGTGCCGCTATTGTTCAGCGTGCCGTTTGTCGACAATGTGATGTCGCCGGCCTTGCTGATCGTTCCGCTGTTGCTGATGCCTTGCGCCGCGTTGATCGCCACGCTATTGCCAGGCATCGCCCACGTGCCGGCGTTGTTCAGTTGCAGCGTATTGATCGTCAGCACGTTGCCGAGGTTGAGCGTGCCGCTGGCTGCAGCCGACGGATCGAATACCTGGTTCTGCAGATTCAAGGTCAGATTGTTCTGGGCAAGTATCTGGCCACCGGTGTTGTTGAACGTGCCGTTACCCCCCGTCACCGTCACGGTCGCGTTGCCCGGCGCACCGGGTGTCGTCGAGCTCGTGCTGCCCGCGAACAGGATGCCGTTCTGGTTGCCAGCCAGATTACCCGTCGTGACGTTCAGCAGGTTGGTGCCGATGATGGCGCCGTTGTTGTTCGTGAGCGAGCCGGTGGCGCTGACGCCCGTCGTCAGACCGGAAATCGACCCCTGGTTACTCAGGTTCGTCGCGTTGACGGTGGTCGCGGCGGTTGAGATCAGGCTCGCGTTCGTACCGTTCGTGACATTCGCGCCGGTGACCGATAGCGCGCCCCCCGCCAGCACGTTGCCCGTGTTCGTGACGGCGTTCTGCCCCGAGATCGTCGCCGAACCCTGCACCAGGGTCTGGCTGCCCGCCGTCGTTGCCTTGTTCGATGCAGTCGCCGTCAGGTTGCCGCCGATCAGTGCGCCGCCAGTCGTCACATTCGCGCCGGACACGGTGGCATTGCCGACGACGTTCAATTGACCGGCGGACAGATCGACGCTGTTCTGGGCGCTCGCAGTGAGGTTGCCCGAGACCGTCGTGGTGCCGCCGGTCGTGATGTTGGTACCCGTTAGCGTCGCGTCGCCGCCCACCTGGGTCGCGCCTGTGACCGCGAGTGTCTGCCCGGCTGACAGGGTCGCGTCACCGGTTGAATTCAGCCCGCCCTGGGCCAGCAGGTTCCCCGTCTGCGCCGTCAGTGTCGTCGCGCCCAGGCTGGTCACGCTCCCCGTCACGGTCAGGTTGCCCGTGGCCAGGCCCGATAGGGTGCCACCGCTCAGCACCGCACCGTTGATCGTTGCGTCACCGCCGTTGGCCTTGAGCGTTGCGTTGCCCACCGAAGTTGCGGCACCGACTGCGAGGCTCGTGCCGGCCGTGGCATTGAGATTGCCGCCCGTTTGCAATGAGCCGGACAGGTTGATACTTTGCCCGGCCGTCAGCGTCGCATCGGATCCGAACTGTGCCGAACCGCCACCCGACAGATTGCGCCCCGCGCTTAGCGTGCCAGTCCCGTTCCCGGCAAGCGTGCCTGAAACGATCACATCGGTGCCGGCCGTGAGCGTCGTATTGCCACCGCTGGCGAGAGCGCCATTCACCGTGGCCGCACCGGCCGTCGCGGTGAGCGTCGCGTTGCCCGCAGCGCTCGCGGAGCCGACCGTCAGGCTGGTACCTGCGGTCACCGCCAGGTTACCGCCCGTCTTGACGGCACCGGGCAAGCTCACGCTCTGCGCTGCGCTGAGCGTGGTGTCCTGACCGAAACTTGCCGTGCCGCTCGCGGTGAGATTGCCCCCTGCGCTCAGCACGCCCGTGCCGTTACCCGTCACGTCGCCCGCTACGTTCAGATCGGCACCTGCATTCAACAGCGTGTTACCGGTCGCGCTGACGTTGCCGCCAAGCGTCATCGTCTGTCCGGCGTTCGCGTTCAGATTGCCGCTCGCCTCTACCCCTCCGGTCGTGGTCACGTTGCCCGTCTGTCCGACCAGCGAAAGATCGCCGGTCGCCGCGACCCGTCCGTTCACGGTTGCGCTACGCTGCGCTACAAGCTGCACTGTGCTGCCACCGGTCACCGACCCATTCACCGTCGCGTCGCGGGCGGAGGTAATCGTGATCGTCCCCGGTGCGGCAGCTGCGCCGCCCACAGTGAGGTCGCCGTTGCCGGTGGTGCCGCTGGTGATCAACGACAGGTTATTGCCGGTCGCCACCGAACCCACGGACATATCGCCGCCAGACTTCAGATTGACGCTGCCGTTGGACTGCGCCGCGCCGAGGCTGAAACTGCCGCCCGCCGTCATGTTCAGGTCCTGCACTGACTGTACGGACGCAGTGGCAGCCGCGATGTCGCCTGCCGCGTTGACGGTGTACTGATTCGCCAGGCTTCCGCCAGCCATGCTTATCGTGCCTGCGCCCGAGAGCGTCGCGCTCTGCTGCGCGTAGGTCGAGGCGACGGCAATGTCGCCATTGGATGTCACCGTGAGATTGCCCGCGGTCGCAGAGAGTGCGCCTGAGGTGTTCACGCCCATGCCGGCGGCCGTCGACACGATATAGATCTGCCCGCTTGTGACGGATCCGTACTGATTCGCATCGATCGCCACCGCGTTGTTGCCGATCGACGCCGCCGTGTTCGTGACACCGTTCGCTGTGGTGCCGTAATTCGTCCCCGACGAGTCGGTGGTGGCAGGCGTCACCAGTTGGTTGCCGGCAATCAGATTGATGCGCTGGCTCGCGAGTAACGGCGCGTTAAGGTTGATCGTCTGCGCAATTACATCGATATTGCCGACCGTGCCCTCGATCCCCGAACCCGGGCCGTTTGTGCCTGCGGGTCCGTTGATCGTGATGTTTCCCGACGTAACGTTATACGCAAGTGCGCCGGCGTTCGTGAAACTCGTCGAGGTACCGCCTACGGCCGTGAGAAACTGCGGAGTCCCGGTGGTCAGCACCAAGCTCGAAGAGTTGGTCAGTGAAAGTCCATTTACTGAAATTCCATTCGGATTACTGATAATGATCGAAGCGGGACTGCCGAATACCTCGAGTGGCCCGACCAGTGTCGAAGCCGGACCCGTGGAAGTGACCTGATTGACGATCACGCTCGCCGTGCGCCCCGCGAGGTTCGGATTGGGCGCCAGTGTGCCGCCGAGGAGAGGTGTGCCCGATACGAGGCTGTTGTTCAGAACCAGTCCGGTGCCGTCGATATCGAACGTCTGATAGCTATTGATGCTGATGCCATTGGCATTGGGCGCGGCAATATTGACGGCGGGTACGCCCGTGCTCGTCTGGGTAATCGTCGGCTGGAACTGAATCGGTGCACGGGGGTCCACAATCGGCGCAGCCTGCGCGATCTCGTCGAACAGGACCAGAAGCGGACTCAGATACATCACGACCGCCATGACCGACGCGGTCGCACGCATCCACCACGGCCGGCGTGCATCAACGCTCAACACGCTAACTGCAAAGCGCGCCGCCTCACGTGCTGCGTCCCGTTGCCCCAGACGCAGGGAGATTTGTTGCCCCGATTGGCCCATTTGTTGTCAGGTTATTCGTTTTAATTGAACTGCTTTGCCAACACTTTAAAGGACACGCCGAACATCAAAGATCAAGGAGTGTCAACTTTACAAACGTTCATAATTGGCCATGTTGTCAGGTATGCGAATCCGCAGCAGTATCTGACGTGCGATCGTGCTTGCTGGTGATTTATCTGCCACGCGTGGAACCTTAAACATGCGGTCCCTACTTTCTTGTTTCGGCAAGCCGCAGGAAAACTTTAGAAATACTTTGAAAGTATCTTTTGGCCATACGTGACTTGCTCAGGCAGGAACACTGCGCAGCAACGCTATTCAGCAGGTAAGACCTGTCACGAGTTATGCACGCCGGGCATCCTCAAATACTTTCTGAACTTGCACGCAATACGAACTCATCACTTGCAAATATGCATTTCAAATAAAGAAGTATCTGAGGCACAGGGATTTTCCAACTGCCAATCCTCCCGACCGACGCAATTCCAGAAAATCTCAGTCACATATTCCTGTATTGAGCACAGCCAGTAGCGCTGGATGTTTTCGGTAGTTGCCCCGCAGCGTTATCTCATCGGAGAATGGATTCCGCGAGTTGTACAGGGCGAGCACGTTGAGAAAGTCAAAACATGTCGCTCTACAAACGGAGTAGAAGTCCAAACTGGTATTACCGGCTTTCCCCGCTGGATGGCGGTCCAGTGATACAAGGCAGCACTGGCACCAGCAACAGGGAGCAGGCTCAGGAGTTCTACGACCGCCTGAAGGTGGATCCGTGGAATCAGGCCAGGCTCGGTCACAAGCCGCGCTATACCTGGAATGATGCAGTGGTCCGCTACGTCAGCGAACGCGAGGGCATCGCGAGTCTCGAAACCAGCAAGACACACCTCCGGTGGCTCGATCAGCACCTGTCGGGCGTGCAGTTGGCCGATATCGACCGCAACCGGATTGATGCCATTGCGCACGCGAAGCGGATGGAGCCGCGGGTCGTGCAGACGCGCAAAGGGCCTAAGAAACTCGGGCGCAACGTCAGTGCGTGAACGGTGAATCGGGTTGTCGGCGTGCTCAAGACCGTGCTGAACGCCGCGGCTGAATGGGAGTGGATCGACCGGGTGCCCAGGACGAAAAAGACGAAAGTTGTCTCCCGCCGGATACGTTGGTTGACGTTAGCGGAAGCTGGGCGCCTGCTGGCCAAGTTGCCTGCGCACTTGGCCGACATGGCGCAGTTCAGCCTCGAAACCGGGCTGCGCCGCTCCAACGTGACCGGGCTGCAATGGTCACAGGTCGATCTGGTGCGAAAGGTCGCCTGGATTCATCCGGACCAGGCGAAAGCCCGCAAGGCGATCACGGTGCCGCTGTCGGACACGGCTGTTGCGGTGCTGCGGCGGCAGGTGGCGAAGAAAAAGCGGCCGGAATACCTAGAGAGCGTGTTCGTGTATCACGGCAGGCCGGTCTAGCAGACGGTGAACACGGTGTGGAGGGAAGCATGCAAACGCGCCGGCATCCGCGATTTTCGCTGGCACGATCTGCGCCACACGTGGGCAAGCTGGCATGTGCAGCCCGGCACGCCGTTGCAGGTGCTCAAGGAGTTGGGAGGATGAGAAACGCTGGAAATGGTGCAGCGGTATGCGCACCTGTCGGCCGACCACCTGGCGCAGTGGGTGCAGCCGATGATGGTGCAAGCAGGACCGCAGTTAGCTGCAATTCGAGCGGAGCGGGAACGGTGTGTCGTTACGCTACTGATGTCGCCAAGTACACCCTACCCGCGTCGTTTTCGGAGGTTTTCGCCCGGATTTCAGCGGGAAACGGTCGCTTGGGAAGGCAGCTTTAAAGACGTACGCACCCTACCCATGTCGCACATCTACCTCAGTGCACTCCACAGGTGTCGCATTGGGCATTTCTCCCAAGGTCCCGCCTGGCAAGGCTGAACCGCGTTAGTCAGCCGATTTTTTCTGTCAAAGCACCAAAACTGCAGCCATCACCAACCCTTAACGTACTTCGGTTGCCCGTCTATATATAGCGCTGCTCTTTATATGTAGTTGTTCTCGGCCAATCGTGTCTACCGGGCTAGCCAACCCAGTATTTACTGTATATACATACAGTATCGCGCCTTCACCTAGGCGTCAACTCCGGCGAGGCTTTCGAGCAACGTTACCGTCTTCCTTGCGTTGTCCAAGGCGCCTTTGATTCCATTGGTCGCGGCTGGGTTGGCCATCAAGAAGTCGGCAAGCTGCGACAGGCAGTCGTTAATCAGCCGCGTTGGAGCCCCGAGCTTTTCGGATTCGTACCGGGAAAGGGCCGACTTGTCGACTCTGTGAGCGATTGCGAACTCAGCTTGAGTGCTGTTGCCGCGCGCCCACTTAATCAGCTCGCCCTGCGTTCGTGGAGGAAACATTTCTACGTCAGTGCTGTAATGGCATCAAGTTGCTATAATAGCACCAACAATTCGGCATGAAGTCTATACTTCGTTTCGAGACTATTTGAGGCTCCTGATGGCACGTTCCGACCAAGTGAAGGCATTACTGCGCGCATATGCTGGTGACAATCACGAGCATTTCTTCGCGGTCGCCATGCAGATGGCCGCGGACGAAGCACATCGCGGCCACACCAAGTTGGCGGCGGAACTGCGCGACCTCGTTGACGCAGCGAAGGCTGGAAAGAAACCGGGCCTCTCGACAGTGCGTAGCAAAGTTGCCCAGCGTCCGATTCCGCTTGCGCAGCCGAAGGGCGAACTGTCGGAATTGCTGACAGTGCAGTACCCGCACGAGCACCTGCAGCAAATGGTGCTGTCGGACTCTGTTCGCTGGAAGCTAAATCGCGTACTCCGCGAACAACGCCACCATGAACAATTGCGCGCGCACGGATTGAGCCCGCGCAGGAAACTTCTACTCACGGGGCCGCCCGGCACGGGCAAGACCATGACGGCCGCTGCCCTGGCCGGCGAACTTCGTTTGCCGCTATTCACAGCACGGTTCGACAGCCTC
This sequence comes from Paraburkholderia sp. GAS38, assembly GCF_050434965.1. Classification (NCBI taxonomy): domain Bacteria; kingdom Pseudomonadati; phylum Pseudomonadota; class Betaproteobacteria; order Burkholderiales; family Burkholderiaceae; genus Paraburkholderia; species Paraburkholderia sp. GAS38. The sequence continues at coordinate 195,110 of NZ_JBNDJO010000012.1, forward strand.
ATCACGAAGTTCATGGGTGAAAGCGCGTCGAAGCTGCGCCTGGTGTTCGAAGCGCTAAAGTCGACCCGTGGTGTCTATTTCTTTGATGAGTTCGATTCGCTGGGGCTCCAGCGCGGTAGCCAGCACGACGTGGCCGAGATGCGCCGGACACTGAACATGTTCTTACAGCTTATCGAGCAGGACGCCTCCGACAGCCTTCTGATTGCAGCAACGAACCACGGCAAGGACCTAGATACCGCCCTTTTCCGTCGGTTCGATGACGTCATCAAGTACGAAGCGCCCGACGAACGGCAGATTGAAGCGCTGCTGAAGAACAGCTTGGGTGTTTTCGGGACGCCGGATATTGACTACCGCCGTCTCGCCCTTGCTGGCAAAGGTGAGTCACACGCCGATATTGTCAAAGCCTGCCTCGACGCGTTGAAGGACGCGATTATGGAAGGCGAGAAGACCGTGAGCGAGGCGAGCGTAATACTCCATTTGGAAGAGCGAGCGCAGGGTCACGACTTGCACCGGTAAAAACCGGAACTTACACCCGCAAAAACCGGGAAATGTTGCTGTAGACTCTCAAGCGAATAAAACAAAACCTAGAGCTTGAGAGAATGGCAGACGAACTTAAAAATCACCTGTCCATCGACGGGCGGGTAGAAACACTTGAATTCCGTTCGCCCTTGTCCGTGCAGCGCGAAAGTGCGCCGCAGAGGGACCGGGGCGCTCACGGCAAACGCCTGCTGGGCCAGCTTCAAGAAATTGCCGGCACCATCGTTGAACTCGAGGAGACTCGGGAAGCTCTGGGTTTGCCTGAGCGCCGTGGAATGTCCATCGCCGTCGAATTTAGCCCTCGCGGTTCATTCGATTATGGGGCGGTAGAGTGGAAAAGCGCGGGTATTGAGTTACTCACGGTTCTTGCGCACACGAATTCAGACGTTGCGGTTTTACACGTCCCTGATGGCAAACTTTCTGCATTCGTTAAACGCATCACCGAATACCTCGAAAAGCACAATCGTAACGGCACCGCACCGAAAAACGCGGCGCTCGTTAATGCGATTGAAAACATTCGCCGCGCCGCATTTACGGAATTGTGGACAGACGCGGCGGACCCGCCGGTGGACAACCAACCTCACTGGCTTCAGATTTGGCTGCGACACACGAGCGGCGCGCTTGCTGGCGTCGTAGCGGAATTCCGAGACGAAGCCGCAAAGGTGAGTATCAATGTCGAGCCCGGTTTTGTCCGATTTCCCGGCCGCGTCGTCGTTGCTGCCCATGCAACCCGCGCGGCAATTGAACAGGGCGTCGCCCTGCTCGACCTCATCGCCGAAATCCGGTTCGTTGAGCCAAACGCTGAATTCTTTTTGAGCAGCCTGACTCCAGCGGAGCAAGCGGACTGGGTCAAGAATCTTCTCGAGCGGATAGCGTTTATCGGCGACGCGAGTGCGCCTCATATCTGCATCCTCGACACCGGCGTGAACCACGGGCATCCGCTGTTGGCACCGGCTCTGGATGAGGCTGACCTTCACACGCACAATCCTGGCTGGCACAAGAGTGACCATGCCGGCCATGGAAGCGAGATGGCGGGCATCGCCCTCTACGGTGACCTGACCGCAGCCCTAAACACAGAAGACGAACTCGAGGTGCCGCATCGCCTTGAGTCTGTGAAGATATTGCCGCCGAACGGGGAAACGCCGCCGCGCCTGTGGGGCGCCGTCACGTCGGAATCTGTGGCGCGGGTTGAGGTCGGTGCACCTGATAGGTCGCGAGTCTTCGCGATGATGACCACGTCGGTCGGGCATCTGCTCGGCGCACCCTCGGAATGGTCCGCGACGGTCGACCAGCTGGCGTTTGGGCGTACGCCTATTGATATCACCGGTTTGGTCGAAGACGAGGACGAAGACTTGCCTCGGGTACCTCGACTTTTCGTGCTCTCCGCCGGAAACGTCCAGTGGTCTGAGTGGGGTGGGTATCCGGAGAGCAACGCCCTAAGTCCCGTTCAAAACCCGGGACAAGCCTGGAACGCGCTCACGGTCGGTGCGGCGACATCATTGACCGATATCGATGCCAAGAAGCATGCAACGCTCGAAGCGATTGCCAAAGCCGGATTGCTTTCGCCTGCGTCGACTACGTCGGTGTTATGGAGCCGCACGCCTTGGCCGTTCAAGCCAGACGTAGTTGCCGAAGGCGGAAATGGGTCACTCGACGGCGGCATTCACGTGAACGTAGGCCCCGAGTCGCTTCGCCTGCTGACAACCTCGAACACGCCGGCAGGAAAACTGTTCGCGGATACGGGCGACACCAGCGCCGCGGCTGCAGAAGTCGCGCGAGTTTGTGCTCATCTGAGGGCAAGGTATCCGCACTATTGGCCGGAGACGATTCGTGCCCTCGTCGCGCACGGTGCCGAGCATACGAAAGCCATGCACGCGACGTTGCCTAACGAGCCAAAAAAACTCGACAAGGACCGGCTTTTGCGGACCTTCGGCTACGGGCTCGTTAGCCAGGTTCAGTCCGAATACTCAACCGCACATCGACCGACGCTGGTCGTCCAGCGGCAGTTCAATCCGTACTATCGCAAACCGAACGCGTCGATTGTGCTCGGTGAAATGCAAATGCATGATTTGCCGTGGCCGGTTGAGGAGCTACAGCAGCTGGGCGCGGCGCAAGTCGAATTGCGTATCACCCTGTCCTATTTTGTCGAGCCGAACCCGAGCTCGCGCGGCTGGCTCAGCAAGTTCCGCTACCAGTCGTATGCGCTGCGGTTTGCTGTCAAAGGGGCTACCGAAGAGGAGGACCAGTTCAAGGCCCGCATCAACAAGCTCGAACGGTCGGAGAATGAAGACAGCGGGTTCGGCGACCCCGACGTCGCCCAGTGGAAGTACGGTGCACAGTTGCGCGCCCGCGGCTCGATGCATTCGGACATCTGGGTTGGGACGGCAGCGCAGCTGGCCACGAAGTCGCAGATTGCAGTCTTTCCCGTTGGCGGCTGGTGGAAAGACTGGAAGGAAGCCCGCCAGTGGAACACCGAAGCTCGCTACGCGCTCGCGGTTTCACTGAAAGTAGCCGAGGGCATTGACACCGACATCTACACGCCAATCGCCACCCTCATCGAGCAGGCGGTTGAAGTCGACGTCGATAGCGGGGGCGGAGAACCCTGACCACTGAAAGCCTCTTGGAAAGGGACTGACTCAATGGATGCAGTTAGCCCGGACCGGGGGCTGTGTATTCTTCGACACATCCAGCCTCGACTCCCTTATAACCGCAACGCCCCGCAGAGCCATCGTGCCCAAATTGCACGATAGCAACTTCCGAGAGCTCGTGTGTGACAACCTGACCCAAAAAACTACCAATGCTCATCGATTTCTCGTCTGAAGCTGGACGCTTCCAGCTAGTTCAGCCATTCAGTTCACCGCACTACGGCGCGAACACCTACACGCTCATAGTCGGGAAGAATGGAACCGGCAAGAGCCGCTTGTTGCGGTCTATCGTCTTGTCTATCTTCGGCCACGAAATGAGCGAAGAAAACATTGACCGGAGCGACCGCGCAGGCCTTCTCGATTCAGTTTGGCATCTTGATATGCGCTACCGACCAGAGGAGGTCATATGCGTCTCGACGAGTCCGTTTGACAAGTTCCCGCTACCCCGCCGCTCTTCGACCATTCCAAACTATACGTATCTTGGATTGCGAGGACTTTCGAGCGTCAATTTGAGCACCTCTTACCTAAGCAAGATAGCAAACACACTCGTCGACTCAGTTGAGCACAACAGAGAGCAGGCGAGCGCAATCGCTGGGGTGTTGGATTATCTTGGGTATGAACCGGTTATATCAATGGTCTGGCAACTCATCCCACAGCGCACGATTGAAGACCTTTTTAGCAGTTCTGACCCAAACCAGACTGCGTTCGATTCGATGCGTAGCGGTTTACCGCCCTACCTAAATGATGCCTCGAGCCAATATCGGCGAATGGTTGATACGCCTCCAGAAATACTTCGGATAGCGCTTGAACTTGCGATGCGCGCGCCGGTTGGCAGGCGGTTGCGCTCTTTCGAGATGATTCTGGGCGAAGATGGCCTCAGGTTAAGCGACCCCAGCCCAGTCGGGATGGAAGAAGCCCTGCTCCTAATTGGCGCGGGATTGGTTCGACTCAAGGAGGCGGTCCTCTGGAAGAAGGGCAAGCATGAGCCATTCCAAATCGCCAACGCAAGTTCTGGTGAACAAGCTGTGGTGATGAGCCTATTAGGAATCGGTAGCCAGATACGGAACAACAGTCTCATCTGTATCGACGAGCCAGAAGTCTGCTTGCACCCTGAGTGGCAGGAAAAATACATCCACCTGTTGTATTCGACATTCAGTCACTTCTCGGGATGCCACTTTGTCATTGCGACCCACTCGCCGCAAATCGTGGCCCAGCTCCCCGATGGCGATTGCCACGTAATGTCGATGGAAACAGGTTTGGCGACCGAAGCCTCGAAGTATTCGCACAGGTCCATCGATTTCCAGCTCGCCGAACTTTTTGGGACGCCGGGATACCGGAACGAATATCTAGGCCGTTTGGCACTCAACTTGTTTTCGTCGGTCTCGAGGCAGCGAGGCTTCGACACGGATGCGCGTGAAAAACTGGTACTTCTGGAAAGGATGGCTCACCTCCTACAGGAAGGAGACCCCGTTCTCGAGCTTATTTTGACGCTTCAGGAGTTGCGCGCACGTTATGAGTGACATCGCTGAACCGGTCGAGCTGACTCCAGAACTCACCGACCTTGTCGCCGCAAAAGCGGGCGACCCAACTTTCACCCATCAGGATTGGGGATGCGCTGAACTTGAGCCATACCGGTCTTTCGTACGGCGTTACTATCGGGCGGCACAGAACGGAAGATGCGTCTTCTGCCGCAATGACCTGTCACTGCAAGCGGCCGAAAACTGTCAAGTCGAGCATATTGCGCCAAAGTCAAGGCATCCGCAGTTCATGTTCGAGCCCAAAAACCTGTGCGTTATCTGTGCCGATTGCAACACAATCAAGCGCAACCAGGAAGTGACAGCGACCGAGCCTGATACGGTCATACACCGGGAAGGCCGAAGGGCATATCCTGCAACCTCGAACGGCTTCCTTATCGTTCATCCTCACTTTGACGAATATGATGAACACATACTCATCATACGAGGGCTCTATTTCGACAGGACAGAAAAAGGACACTTCACGATTGGCGCATGCAGGTTGAATCGTCGGCTCCGCGCGTTCGGCTGGGACGAGCAAATAATCGACAATGGGGCGCTGATGAACGCTGCGCAACGGCTGCTGGATGCTAATAACAGACTTGACCAACTCGCAGCCTTGCAGCGTGTTCGCGAAGCTTGCCTTCCATGACGGGCGGATAACGCTCGCTTCCATTCGGTTTCTTGACCGCTGGAACATATCAATGGCCATCGACCTTTTTGCAGACACTGGCAAGCAAGACGAAGAACTGCACCCGCAATTCAAGCACCTTCGGGAGCTCCCTGGCTATGCTCCCGCTCGCGGATTGCTTCACGAGTTGCAAGAAAGCTTTGTCGACCCTGACGGTAATTTCGTTGAGCAGTTCCAGACCTTCGGGTTTGACTCGAGAACCTTCGAGCTGTTTCTGTCCACCATGCTGACCAACGTGGGACACGAAATCGACAGAAGTGCTGCCCGCCCTGATTTCCTTGTCGCCAAGGATGGCATCACAGCAGCAATCGAAGCGGTCACCGCAAACCCACCCCCGCAAAAAGATATTCAGCCCTACGATATTTTTTCCAAAGAACAGGCGCTAGAGCAGACGCAACTGGACATTGAACATACGCTACCAATCCGACTGGGCAGCCCGCTGTTTTCCAAACTGCAGAAGGAGTACTGGAAGTTGCCTCACGTGAAAGGCCGTCCGCTGGTTCTCGCGATTCAGGACTTTCACGTCGCAGGAGCGCTAGGCTCGACGAATACGCCGCTAATGCGTTATTTGTTCGGTCTCGGTCAGCGCTGGTGGCACGACGAGGAAGGCAACCTCACGATTGAGAACCACGAATTGACGTCGCACAAACTCGGTGACAAGGAAATCCCTTCGGGATTTTTTCGTCAGGGTGGTGCCGAAAACATATCTGCCGTGCTTTTCTGCAACACCGGAACCATCCCGAAATTCAACAGGATGGGGCATCAGGGAAAATACAAGACAAAAGGGGTCCGCATGCTCCGATGGGGGACGTGCTATGACCACACGCCTAACGCAAGCATGCCGCGCCCATTTGTATATGAAGTAGGTGACCCGAACGAGGCCCCTGAGACCTGGGGCGAAGGTACCGTGTTGATTCATAACCCGCACGCGTTGCATCCGTTACCTAATGGATGGCTGGGTGCCGCTCTCGAGCAACGGCTGACGGACGGCCAAGTCGTGTCCTTGGCACAAGACGAGTTCCTGCCGTATGGTTCGTTGACGAACGTTTTGGTCAACGCCACGCGAGGTGACGTTCGGAAAGAAACGAAAGTCCTCATGCACATACTCTTGGCATCAGTCGCCCAGGCTCAAGCGGTTATGCCGAAATTCGGACAACGCGGACGACAAAACGAGCGGCTATGACGAAAATCAGAAAGATTGAAATCAGAAACTTCCGAGGCATTCACGAGCTCGACTGGTTCCCGTCCGCAGGCATCAACTGCCTGATAGGCCCGGGAGACACGGGTAAATCGACGGTGCTTGACGCCATTGACCTCTGCCTCGGTGCTCGTCGAAACATCTCGATTGCAGATTCGGACTTTTATAATCTGGATGTCGAGAAACCTATCAGCATCACGCTGACGCTCGGAAGTCTCGACAGCGAGCTGCTCAATATTGATGCATACGGCATTTTTCTCCGCGGCATGGACTCAACAATGGGAGTCGTCGAAGACGAGCCAAGACGGGGGCTCGAAACGGTTCTGTCGGTGAATCTAACCGTGCGCAGTGACCTCGAGCCCGCGTGGGCTCTGCAATCAAACCGGGCAACAAAGCAGGGTCTTGAGCGCAGTCTTTCCTGGAAGGACCGTCAAAAACTCTCCCCCACACGCATTGGCGCTCTCGCGGAGCAAAATCTCGCCTGGCAACGCGGCAGCGTACTTCACCGCATCTCAGACGAACGCGCCGACGCGTCGACAGCCTTGGTCAAAGCAGGCCGCGATGCCAGACGCGTCTTTGGCACGGAGGCGGACCAACATCTAAGCGGCGCGCTTGAGACTGTCAAAACCACCGCGAACGAACTAGGGATTCCGGTCGGAGCCGCGCCGCACGCGATGCTGGATGCCCATTCAGTCTCGTTTAATGGCGGCACAATCGCCTTGCACGACCACGGCGGCATCCCTTTGCGAGCGCTCGGAGTCGGGTCAACGCGCCTGCTTGTCGCTGGTCTTCAGCGAAAAGCAGCAGCTTCCACTACTGCCGTGCTCGCTGACGAACTGGAGTACGGCCTGGAGCCTCATCGAATCGGCCATTTCTTGCTCTCGCTTGGATGCAAGGAAACAACCCCTCCGTTGCAGGCGTTTGTAACTAGCCATTCCCCCGTCGTCCTACGGGAGCTGAGCGGAACGCAGCTGTTCGTCATGAGGCGCTTTCCAGCAGTCCACACAATTCAGTCTGTAGGCGCAGGGAACGAAGCACAGAGTACGATTCGTCTCTATCCTGAAGCATTCCTCGCACCGCGCGTTATCGTCTGCGAGGGAGCCAGCGAGGTCGGATTGCTCCGAGGACTCGACCAGTTTTGCGCCTTGAAGGGCTGGCCGACGCTCGCGTCACGCGGAGTCGCACTGGTCGACAGCGGCGGCGGCACTCCGGACAAGGCTTATGGGCGCGCCGAAGTATTCCAGAATCTGGGATACCGCGTGCTTGTGCTTCGCGATGACGACGTCGCGCCTACGCCAGCTGTTGAGCAGGCGTTTTTGCAGCGTAGCGGTACGTTCGTTGCATGGCGAAGCGGTCGAACTCTGGAAGATGAGCTCTTTGCGAGCGTGTCTGCATCGTGTGTGGCGAAAATGCTTGCTTATGCCATCGAGTTGCACGGCCAAGAGCTGATTGAAGCTCATCTGACTGCAGCCTCATCAAATTCGTCGTCGTACGCGGTCGTAACATTCCAAGCCGCAACCGACGGCCTGACGCCAGAGTCCCGAGCAATTCTCGGAAAAGCTTCTCGCACGAAAAAGGCCGGGTGGTTCAAGTCGATATCCTGGATGGAGGCCGTCGCGCGAGACATTGTGTTCCCAAGCTGGGAGTCTCTAGACGCAGTGTTCTGGAATCAGATGCTGACTGTGAATAGCTGGGCTAATGCCTAATCCCGAAATCGACCTGCTGAGCATTGCCAGAGGCAGCGTCACGGCACCGGCAGGATGCGGCAAGACACACCTCATCGCGCAGTCACTGGCCAGATATACAGGCGCGCGACCGATACTTGTTCTCACGCATACGAACGCTGGTGTTGCAGCGCTTCGGGGCCGGTTCGAAGCGATAGGGATTGCCGCGAAAGCATATCGCCTGGCGACCATCGACGGGTGGTCCATGAAGGCGGTGTCAATTTTTCCGGTAAGAAGCGGGCTCGACCCTTCCGTTCTAAAGGTCGAGGCCCCCACCCGTGACTACCCTGCCATCCGCGAGGCAGCGGTCCGCCTCCTAGCATCTGGCGCGCTCGATGAGGCATTGAGGTCGACCTACGCGCATCTGATAGTGGATGAGTACCAAGATTGCTCGGTGCTACAACACTCGCTGATTTATTACTTGTCGTTCGTGCTATCGACTTGCGTTCTCGGAGACCCGATGCAGGCAATCTTCGGCTTCAAGGGAAATCCGCTCATCGAATGGAAAGCAGTGCAGGCGCACTTCGTTGAAGCAGGTACCTTGAGCACGCCATGGCGCTGGCGGAACGCGGGTTCAGAGCCCTTCGGACAATGGTTGCTAGGCGTTCGCGAATCGTTGCGAACAGGGATTGCTGTCGACCTGCGAAACGCCCCCGAAAACGTGACATGGCTACCTATCGATGCAAACAATCCGCATCCGTCCAAGTTGAAGGCCGCTCAAACGAACGCACCGACTCGCGATGGTCGCGTTCTTGTCATCTGCGATAGCACGAACAAGTCGGGGCAGCAGGAGCTTGCCAGTCAAACACCCGGCGCGGTAACCGCCGAGGCGGTAGACATGGCCGACCTTCTCAAATTCGCGCGGAATTTCTCTTTAGGCACGCCCGCAGTCGCGCTTCAGCAATTGCTAGGATTCGCCCAGTCCGTCATGACGAATTGCGGAATCGCAGAACTGAATCGTCGCCTCGATACCCTGACACGCGGCACAGCAAGAACCCCTGCAAGTCCAATCGAGGCCGCAGCCTTGACGTTTGCGAGTAACGCAAGCTATGCCGCGGGCATGGAACTCTTGTACGCAATGCGGGACGGCGCAGATGTCAGATTGTTCCGGCCGTATATTTTCTTCGCGGCACTAGCGGCGTTGCGCTCGGCCGCTCATGGGGGCGTATCGTTGCTCGAAGCATTCTCACACGTGCGTGAGGAAGGTCGGCTGGTCGGACGACCACTGCCGCGTAAAGCTATTGGCAGCACCTTGCTTTTCAAGGGGCTCGAGGCGGAGGTCGGCGTTGTGATAGATGCACGAAATCTCGACGCAAAGAACCTCTACGTCGCGATGACCCGAGGGTCGTTGGCGCTTGTCGTATGCAATCCAACGCCACTCTTAAATCCAGCCCGGGTGGACTAACTGAGCGAGACGCGGGTCGCGGCACACAAAACTATGAAAACCATACTTACAGAAGCATCGCTGGACTTTGCTCGGGAACACATCACTGCGTTCTACGACACCGATTTTTATCCCAAACCGTTCGAGTATCGGGCTCTGTGGTTCTACTGGGAAGACGTGAAGAGATACCTGCTGTCAACGCCGCTCGCGCAGAGTTTTAGCGGGCCGCCACGAGCGATTGCCTGGCCGAAGGCGCGAGGCGGGTATCGCGTTGTCCATCAGTTGGAGCCCTTGGACTCTATCGTCTACGTCGCTTTGGTTCACGCTGTTGCGCCGGAGATTTCCAAGTCAAGAATGGGACCGAACGTCGCCTGCTCCTACAGAATTAACGTTGACCGCTCCAGCTTTTTTGTTGGAGGCTCGGGGTTCTCGCGCTATAGACAGCAATGCGAGAAGCTTTCTGCAGCATATAAGTATGTGCTCACCACCGACATCTCAGACTTCTACAATCAGATTTACCTCCACCGCGTCTGCAATGCAATCGAGCTGGTTGGCACAAACAAGAGCGCCGGCACAGAAATAGAAAGATTCATCACCAGACTGAATAACAAGGCTTCTCAGGGCATCCCGGTCGGCCCAGCGCCATCGGTCGTCCTCGCTGAGGCCGTGATGATGGATGTCGACCAGCATATCGCCCATCAGGGTTTCGACCATGTTCGCTACGTCGATGACATCCGTATATTCTCGGATTCAAAAGCTGATTTGGAACGCTGTCTTGAGAGTCTCGTCATATATCTGCACGACGCGCATCGCCTCAACATCGTTGGCGAAAAAACGGCCGTTAAGACGACAGACGAATTCATGCACGAGGAACTGCAAAATCAGTATCAGCTTGAAAAACTTGATTTTTTGCGCAGCATCGAGATTGCAAATCCGTACGGCGAACAAGCGTACTCTGACGATGAAGACGGCGATGACGATGAAGACGACGATGACGACGACGACGACGAAGACGAAGACGATGAACGCAGCACGGGCGAGAAGCTACTCGTCGCGTTGACGCGGGCGCATAAGTCGGGAACGGTCGACTTAGCGGTCATCAGGGCAATCATTCGTCGCGCAAAAGTCGGGCACATTCCAGACTTGGCATCCTATCTCTTATCGGAAATTGATTTCTTCGCCCCGGCGGCGAACGACGTGGCGCTATATCTTGCATCCTTGCCACCATGGTATGAGAAGGACTTTGTCGAGGACCTTCGGGAAGCTTGCGCCGAGGGCAAGCTGGAGAAACAATGCATTCGGGTCTGGATGGAATGGCTCTTCAGCCAGCGGAAAACCTTCATGAACGACCGCGTGCTGCGCAGCTTCGTCAATGGTGGAGAAATCGCCTCTCAAGCGTTCGCTGCGGTTACAACCTCCAACGTAGCATGGGCTAAATCTGCGAAATCGAAGGTACTATCCAGCGCATCCTGGGACCGGCGCGCATACATCTACGCGCTATCGATTTTGGCGAGCGATGAGCGAGAGCCGTTCCTTCGCCAGTTGCTGCAGAATGCCGCACTAACGGTGACTGACAAGTGGGTTGCAAACTGGGTCGAAAACGGCTGCCCCGAGGCGCGACCCTTCATCCCGTTTTGAACGGCATACTGCCGCGAGTGGCCATCAACCGAGCTTAACCAGCTTTCTTGTACGCAACCGTCTTCGGCGGCTTCGCGTGTGCCAAAATCGCAGTGACGAGGCGTCGCAAGACCTGTATAGCAGACGCTGGTTGTGTAACCACTGTATGGAAACCATGATGGCCTCCCTGTTCTTCTCTTATTCGCACGTCGATGGACGGCTTCGCGACCAGTTAGAGATTCACCTTTCTCAACTCAGGCGCGACGGCCTCATCGATGCTTGGCATGACAGGCGTATTCTCGCCGGCTCGAATCTTGACGACAGCATTAACGAGCAGCTTGAGGCTGCTGATATCGTGCTGCTGCTTGTCAGTCCGGATTTCATCAATTCCGACTACTGCTATTCGCGCGAGATGGCGCTCGCGCTTGAGCGTCAGGCACGCAAGGAAGCGCACGTAATCGCTGTGATTCTTCGCGCGTGCGACTGGACGAGTTCGCCGCTTGGCAAGCTGCTCGCGGTCCCGACCGACGCGCGCGCTGTGACGTCGTGGCCGAACCAAGACGAAGCATTTACGGACGTCGCAAAGGCGATTCGCAAGGTTGTCAATTCGCTGGCACCCAACAATGCGGTTGCCGCGCCGACCATTCGTCCGGCTCCCGTTGCCAGCGCTGCCGCACCTGCCGGAGCCTCTGCCGTGCCAGCGCCCGAGCCGCTTCCCAGGTCGAGCAACCTGAGACTAAAAAAAGAATTTTCTGACCTGGACCGCGATGTATTCATCAAGGACAGCTTCGATTTCATGGCCCGCTTCTTCGAGGGCAGCCTTCAGGAGCTGGAAGCGCGCCACCCTGATTTCAAAGGGCGGTTTGAACGAATTGACTCGCGCAAATTTACGGCGAGCATCTACAAAGGCGGGAAGGCCGTAGCGCAATGCACCGTCGCCCTCGGCGCGTTCGGGCGGGCGACCGGCGAAATCACGTACTCCGACCAAATCTCGACTCACACGAACAGCTACAACGAAGCGCTGACGGTCGGCGCGGATACCCAGCAACTGTTCTTCAAGCCCATGATGAACATGACGGGCGGTAACGCGCGGGACCAGCTCTCAGCGCAGGGCGCCGCCGAGTATTATTGGTCTCGCCTGATTGAGCGACTTCAGGGCTAGATTCGCTTTGGCCACATCGGCGCCACGTGCGGCCGGTGTCCAGTGCGGAACCTCTTCCCAATTAGCTTCCATTCCACCGTCGGTCACTGTTGATGTGTTCAAGAGCCGCAGACTAGCGCGGTGTCCAGCGAACAAGACACGCTTCACGGCGCTGGGATTGCGGCTAAGCTCTCAAAACTTTCTTCGCTGCGGGACGCTTAACCACTAAATTTTCAAAAAACCGCGTCGTTATGTCCTTTGTCGGGAAGACCGACCTTAAATAGGACATCATAAATGAAAGCAAAACAACTGCTCATGGTATCGGCGCTGGTTGCGGTCGCAATGACCGCTGCTTGCAGCGACAAACAGGACGCGGCAAGCGACAACGCGGCATCCGCTCCGGCTGCTCAAGCTGCAGCGACGACGAACATCCCAGAAGCCCAAACTACTACTTTCACCCCCAACGCTCCTGCGCAAGCCGAACTGGCGAATGCTCAACAGTCCGCGCAGAGCGCCACGCCGGATTCAGACGGACTCGTGCGCGTCCATTTCGAAGATGTTTTTGCGGTCACAGCTGACGGAAGTTTCACACCAAAAGTGCCTGTCGACATCAACGGCGTGCAGATGGGTCCCGGCGTCACTTTTGGTGGAGGCGTTCAGTTCGGTGGTTTCGCGTTGAGCCAAGCTGCCGGTCATGACCTCGGCGTTCGCCGACTCCCGAATGGCTTCGTGCAACTGGTCAAGTACTATAGCTGATAGTCCACGACAGCGGCACTGACCGAGCGCGGGTCGAAAATCGACGACGAGCAAGGTGTGGACGTGAACGCCGCACGAAAGCTGCACGGTGTCAGCCCCTCTCACTCTTGGATTATCGGAAATCTTGATGCGTGACCAGAGGATACTTACCTTCGGCACGTTGATGCACTACGCGTTGTAAGCCTGATGTCGGAACCGTCAGAGCAACGTGCACGGTGGGACATCCTTTCTGCTGTTTGCGTCTGCTACCGAGAGCACTACGCTCCCGCAGCAGCCTGCCATAAAAAAGCTCCATCCAATTATGGCTTTATATGGCGAAGAAATTCTCAGATTGAAGAAGAGGTTAAAGACATATCTAGCGAATGTCTTTGGCCGGTGCGGCATCTAAAATTTAGCGGTGCCCGTGCAGACAGGTAATATTGCTGATTGATGTTGGCTCCGCCGATGGCGCACCGTCGGAACGGGACTGCAGCGGCTTGCAGGGCGACCGGCCCATTGGGACATCTTCCCTGCAAAGCCAAAGACCAGTAGACCGAGCTGCCCGGGGAAAAAATGCTCGACCCGCTCATTTCGCTCGCCTTTTCGATGCAGTCGAACAAAGGCGCTTACGCGCTTCTGCTCGGCTCAGGCGTATCGCGTTCATCGCGCATCCCCACCGGTTGGGAGATAGTTCTCGAACTGATACGTAAGGTGGCCGTGCTTTCCGAGGAGCAATGTGCGCCCGACCCTGCTGCGTGGTATGCCGCGAAGTTCGGCGAGCAGCCCGATTATGGCAAGTTGCTCGATATGGTTGCTAAGACGCCAAGTGAGAGGCAGCAGCTCCTGCGGGCATATTTCGAGCCATCGGCCGACGAGCAGGGTCAGGGCGTAAAGATGCCCACGAAGGCGCACCGCGCCATCGCCAAACTGGCCTTTGCCGGCTACGTGCGGGTCATTGTCACGACCAACTTCGATAGGCTCATGGAGCGCGCACTCGAGGATGAAGGAATCGCGCCGGTTGTGTTGAGCGCGCCCGACCATATCGAGGGAGTCGTGCCTCTCGCGCACATGAAATGCTGCGTCGTGAAGGTTCACGGCGACTACCTCGACACGCGTATTCGGAATAGAACCGCGAATCACGCTGGGGTTCACCCGTTGCCACCGACACCACGGCACTCATGCGCCCTGGACCGACCCGCCATACATGCAGGTCGACGACCTTGTCGCCACGGTCCTCGATAGCATGCCGTACGTTCTCCGCCATACGTCGGTCAGCCATCAAGCCTAGCCTTGTACGATTGGACCAACGTGCCCACGATACTGTTTATCGTCCCGTCAAAGAGGCCGGCAGAGTCACCGGCTTCGCGTTCAAGGCCAAGTGATAAAAGGCACCATCTCAACTTGGTCAAGGTTTATAGTTAAGTGGCAGCCCACTGTCATCCGATTGCAGCGTGTAGAGCTCGGAATCGCTTTACGGTGTGACGATGCGAGACGGAACAGGACGCAATCCGGGAACACGAAAGACCACCACCATCCGCGGTGTCGGTTCCGTTACCGTTTGCATAGTCTCGACCCAACAGTTGGCATCGAGCGTCAATGGCCACGTCCTCTGCGAGCAGAGGTCGAGAACTACTAGAAAGCTGATACGCGGTCCGTCAATTTGGTAGGTCGCTGCCTGCCCAAGGTATTTGGCAAGCCCATCGGGCGATGCATCGGTCGATTCACGCTTGAGTTCGGCGACCATTCTCCATCCGTGACACACGATGGCTAAATCCGCGCGACCACGCGCAACATCGTGTGCTTCGCGAATTACCCTATGGCTTTCGAACCCGTCAAACACAATGTGCAGTAGATGAAACATAGCCGCCTGCAGGTCTTTCTCCAGCGGCAAATCTTCGCCCTGCTGAAACAGGAACGAGAAGGTCTTATTCGAAATGTCGGATTCAACGTTGAGGCAGTGAGTCAGGAAGCGAATCAGGAATACAACGAATTGGTTCGCATCGGCTCGAACATTGCCGCGATAGTCCTCATGTGTCTCGAGGCACGAGAGGATTTTCTGGACGCACCTTTCCTGCATCCATGTGAGCGCGTCTCGCCGCCGAGCCCCGGGCAGTAAGGCATCAATCTCCGCAAGTGCTTTGTATGGACTGGCGCCGCTGGCGAGCCCGTCTTCGCTCGCCAGCGGCGTGACTTTTCCCTGGTCGGTCCTCATTCGTTCGACTGCGGCGAGCAGAGCGAGCGCATGTTCGCGATTGCCTTGGCTAATGCCCTCTTCATTCGCCCAATCGCTCAAATGCGCGCGTAACCCTTCGTGGGCAACGAACCCAGATGCTAGTCGGTCAGTCACGGATTCACGCAAGGCATCTCCGGAGTCGGTCGACAACCTAACCAACGTGCTGCGCAGGTCGGCGACCTTCTCCAGAACGGGCAGCGCTCGCAACCAGCTTCGCTCGCTCATGTGCTTGCTCAACCCCCGCAAGGCACACGACACTTCGTACCATGTTGTTTGCACATCCAGACGCGGCCTAAGCCACTCCCGCATCGATGAGACGTCGAGATGGTGTAGGCGCTCACGAGCTGCGTCGAGTGCTTCCTCAATGAGTTGCTCGACCTGCTCTTCGGGCGCCCCCTCGCAGAACAGAGTCAAAGCTTGCAGCGTCGAGCGAAGCGCCGTTGCTTCGAGCATCTCTGGGTCGATGCGCTCGGCCTCCTCGAACCAAGCGGCGGCCTTTTGGAGGCGCGCGAAGAGTGATTCCTTGTCTTGGCTGGTCAGTGCGCCATCAAGCTCAATCATTCCAAGCTCGAATGCTGCCTGCTCCCCCGCGTCCGAATCAGTGGCCAATCGCTCAAGAATCGCCTCCACTTCCTCAGAACGTTCCCAACACCACGCCAATCCAGCGAGCAGCGCAACCCGTTTGACGAGCAGCCCATCATCCCCAGGGGAAAAATCTTCCAAGGCGGAGACAAATCTCGACTTCGGCGCTTTCCTTTCTGCTGAAAGAAAAAACGCTCCCAACAGGCACTCGGATGCCATCCCAATAGCACGCAGGCAATCCTTTTCACGGGCTCTCTCAAGCAATACCCGTTGCGCCGCAAGCCCTTCATCTCGAGAGAGCTCTAACACCGATAGCTTTTGCCCTACGGCTGCGACTACGGGTGGATAGGGATTTTCGCTCAGCACGTTCATTGCGAACTCGAGCAACGCTGCACGTGCCGCTACGCCTTCGCGCTCCAGCACTCCAACGAGCCGTTCCGCATAACCGTCCTGCACAAACGCTGAAAGTCTCTCCAATACCACCGCTAGTCCGCCAAGCTCAACAGAACTAGGCGAGTCTTTGCTCGACAATACCTCGGAGAATTCGTGGTTGCGCATGGTTAAACTTTATATTGACTCAGAGTCAAAACATTGGCTCTGTCGCCGTAGCCCAACGCTGTCTGTCGGCGCTCACTGCGTTCTCAAAATCTCCGCCACGGGCGGACGACACAAAAATCTGGAGATTTTGGTTTTCGCCACATAGTGAGTGGATTTCGCCCATCATCACGTTCAAATCATCCGGACTCAGTTCCTCGCCTCCCGGCGAGTCCATGAACAACAGCCCGGGATGATTCCCCCTACGACTCAACCGAGCCAACTCCATCATCGCGATAACCAGCGATATTCGCAATCTAAGCCGCTGCCCCGGTGTCTGGTCGGTAAAGGTGCTGTCGACATTCGATACTCGCAACCTGATGGCATTGCCACGAATGCTCACGCGTTGCAAACCTCTGAATCCGACGCGAGTTGCTACCTCAACTAGTTTGCTCTCGAACTGACCGAGGAGTGTCCCGCCGCCGTCCTTCGCACGCTTCTCCGCGATTTTCTCCGCGATGCCCAAGATTCTGCGTTGCTCATCGAGGTCGGCGTCAGCTTTTGTTGGGCCGGCATCGTAGTCCAATCTCAAGAGCAGTTCGTATGCTCCTCGGGCATGCTCTAGTTCAAAGCGCTTTCTCTGCAGGGCCTCAACATCCGCGGCCATGCTTTCCAAGGCTTGAAAGTCCTCAGCCAAGTTAGCCAGTTCCACACTCGCGGCGTCAAGTTCCTCGCGCACTTGTGCTTCGCGTGCGGCGATTTCGCCCTTTGCCTGCTTGGCTGCAACGATTTGCTCTTTTGCATCTTCAATCGCGGCAGCGAGTGCCTCTTCGTCATCAGACGAGCCGCTTCTGTCGCAGACCGCGCAGTTTCCGCTTTCCTGCTCAAGGTCAAGCCGCTTGTCCGAAAACGGTTGAGCACATCTAGGACAGCACACCGGGTTCAGCCCCGAGAAAAACCGTTTGGCGGCAGCGCCTTCCTCTAATCTGCGGACGGCGGCACGAGACTCGTTGACGTGCGACTCCGCGACCGCGAGCCGGTGCTTCAATTCCTCTGCATCTTTCTCCAGAGTCGTACACGCGAGTGCCTTCCGCGAGTATGCAGTGACGAGCTCACTCGCATCACCGGACCGAGGCATCGGCGCCGATGCCGCAGAGACTTGTGCCTCCAGTTCTTCGATACGCCCTCGGAGAACCAAAAGTTCCCCCTGGTGTGAGCCGTGCCTCTCCCTCCCCCCCGTCCCCTGCTCGTGCCTTAAATCAAGCAGGCTCTTTGCACTCTTGATTGCAATGTGTTCCCCCGCATACGGCATTCCAATGAAGAGGTTCAGCATGCGCCACCACAGTCCGCCGATAGCAATATCGCCGAGAATTGCATCGTGGGAACCTTCGATGAACATCGAGCCGGCATATAGAGTCCATTTGTGATGGACTAGCTCGGCGACTTCAGCCTTCCGATTGACCTGCGGAATATCGTGAAGCGTGAATCTACGCATCATCAGCGTGTTCATCGTTTGCTCGAATTCCTCCTCTCCGTCAAAGGTCGAAAGCACTTGAGTGGGCGCGGGGGAAACTCGCAGCAACTTACCTACTGGACTATTCTCGATGTCTTGAAATTTAACTTGGTAGGAATCGACACCAATGGAAAAATCCAGCTCTACCGCGTCAATCCATGACCTGACTTCCGGACGTAGCTGTCGTATCTTTCCCCGGAGAGCCCATATCATCACTTCGATGATGGACGATTTTCCGATTTGGTTTACACCCTTGCTCAGAATGAGCCACAGTCCCGTATTGAGGTCCGACCACTCAAATGTGAACGGCCCATTTTGCATCTCCGCTGCTCGCTTCTCGCCCTTGAACATGAGACGCTTGACGGTCAGATGCTCGGCATGCCGCGTACCTACTTCTTCAGCAACGGAAAATTTCTCGAAGAGGCGCTCCACCACATCGACTGAAACATTCGCCTTTCGAGCGACCTCGACCTTCAGAGGAATCAGTACCTCATCCGCTTCTATCACATTACGCATTGTCCGCCTCCGCGACAGCCAGTAGACGTCGCACTTCCTCTGCGATTGAGTTGATGGTTTCGCCGTTTTTTGCGCCGGAATAGCTTGGGTGCCGGTATTGCCACTGCGCAAGCTTGTCCCCAGACCTTCCTACACAGAAGTCACCGACCAAGGTCGCTCGCTCGGAATACCACTGTGCCTCCGGGAGTTCGTCTACCATCTGGTTAGCACGCGTAAGCCCCTCCGATAGAAGGATGTACGTCTTCTGACGCGTATCCTTATCGCGAATCATGCGCGCCAACCCGCAACTGACCAGCGGAGCCAAAGCCGTGTCGGGCGGTTCGTATGCTCCGTAGAGATATTTCAGCATCGCATCTCGACGAATCTCCGGTTCGTCCGAGTCCGCTATGGTCTGTGCCGTAGTGAGATAGTCCACAGATGCGTATTCGTTGTGTGCCTGAAGCAAAGCGTATGCGAAATGGTCTGGATTGCGTACCCAGAAGTCCATTTTCTGAAGCTTCTTCTCAGAAGCAACGACCCGAACTGCGTCTGGCACGGACGAGTTAGGCGTCGGCTCATCTCCCGCTCTGGCGAGAATGAATAGCAGTCTAAGCGCGTCTCGATACTGTCTTGTTATTTCATCCATTGGTCTGCCCTTGTACTTCCCCCGGATTTTGCTTTTTCTCGTAAAGCAGGCATGTTACTCCGAATGCTGACAAGCCTCGAATCAACGCGGAAAGGATGATTCGGGGTGATACCGGGGCGTAAGCCCAGCTCCTCGACTTGCTTCAAAAAAAGCAAAATATGCGTTGCGCATTTATTCAACCGCGAGGGAGCATCCCTATTTCTCGTCGGCGTTCGCGAGCCAGCCCCGCAAACGCGTTGCCTCACTCCCACCCATACATAGCACGGTCGTATAGGCAGGCCAGTTTCCGAAATGCGGTGGAGTAGTTTGAATTCTGGAATCGGTCGATGTTCGCAGCGAGGAATTTCTGAATGACCTCATAGTCGTCTCGCTGCCATTCAGTGAACGGGAGATACTGAGCGACAATTTCCGGAGTGTACTTATGAATCATCTCCGTCACACTTAGCTCGCGATAGTTCCGCATATACCCCTTTGCCAAGCTCTTCGCTCTAAAGTCAGCAGGCGCCAACTCGACGTATTTCTCGACGTCATAATCGGACAACTCGTATTCCTCTCTATCATCCACCCCAGCAGCGCGCAGCAAGAAAAAAACGGGTAAGTATTTGAGACCTTTTGAAACTTGGGGCATCGCTTCCAGAAGCACGCGCCGAGCGTCGTACTCTTTGTTCCTAAAAATGACATCTTCAAATAGGTCGATTGGCTTGATACCACGATATCCCACATCTCCGAGGCGACGCCGCTCCTCTTCCTCCCTTTCAGCTGCGACCCCAACGCCGACAACGAACTCGATGTCGTCGCGGCCGTTAACCTGGTCAACGTCCACGACAACGAGCTTTCCATGGGGCTCGGTTGTCTTGACCAGCTCGTAAAGCTGCTCCTTACAATAACGCAGCACGCGGGCGGGTATTTTTCGCTTCGTCGACTCGATAGCCTCGTAGACGCCAACAAAGGATGTCGCCTTGATTAGCGTGATAGGGATTTGCGTTTTTTCAAGCGCGATGACGGTCTGCGAAATCGAATCATCTTCCCCTTCGCGTGCACGCTGAACAAAAATCAGATTGTTGTTCAATTGCTGGAGCTTGTCGGACCCGATGCAGGCGCAAATTGCCCTGAGCAGAGAGATGATGTTGTCGTCATTCAACGAGTAGCCCATGAAAATCACTGGATGCTCGACGAATATCGTAATGAGCTTCGCCGCGAGATAAGCATTCCGCTCGTTGAAATCCTTGTAGTCGACGCTGGTAAGCACAAGACTTCTCGGTGTGTTCACGCAACCGTGAATCTTGTAGATTTCGCCGATGGACTGTGGATTGGAGAACAGCAACTCATCTTGGCCGACGTACACCCTGTAGTCGGGGAAAAGCGATTGCAAGAAGGTGTCCCAGTTGGTGGTGATGATGCCGTCCACATTCAACCGGCTCAGTGCGGCGAGCTCATCGGCGAAATCACTCTCGCTCAGGTCCGGAACTCCGACGCTTTTGAGGTAATCGCAAATCTCTACGCGGAGTGGCCCTGTACGCTCGGCAATCTTCTTCGAATGCTTCTCGCGGCTGGCCGCATATTCTTCACGCGTCCACCACACCTCGTGAAAGTCTTCGGCCATCGCCACCGCTACGGACGGCAAGTCGCCGTTTGCCGACGATAGGTAATACTCGTAGGGCTTGATGTGCTGGCAAAATCGGCGCAGCAGCCCGGCCCAGTCATCCAGCCCAAGGTACCGGCGAGACAGTCCGGAGCCCGCAAATAGGAATGGTCCGGAACTATGCGCTTTTAGTTGCTTGGCGAGAACCTCGGAAATGTTCATTGGGCGCGGAAAGAATTAGGAATATTTAAGAATTCTATCCTGCTACCGTGACGTTCGTGACTGCCTTTGCACCGACGTGGCTCTTCTCGTCCTACCCATCGAGCGCAAACGTTTTACACAGGATGTCTGGCGTCGTGCGTTTCCGTCGGTAGGCGAGGTGAATATGCCCTATGCTTAGTGGATAGTGATGTCGCAGGCAACAGCCAAAGCACGGCGCTGCGCGGGCTAGCTCCACGCCTCCCCGAGCGCTTGGGCCTGCTGCAGGACCAGCTCCACCGCGCCGTCCTGCTGGTCCGGCGGGTATTTGTATTTACGGAGGATGCGCTTGACCATCAGCCGCAGTCTGGCCCGCACGCTCTCCCGCTCCGACCAGTCCACTGTGATGTTCTGTCGCAGGTTTTCGGTGAGTTCGTGTGCAATCTTCTTGAGAGTCTCGTCGGTCAGTTCGCGGACGGCTGACTCGTTGTTGGCGAGCGCGTCGTAGAAACGGATTTCGTCTTCCGTCAGGCCCAGTTCCTCGCCCCGGGTCGCGGCAGCGCGGAACTTCTTGGCCATCTCAATGAGCTCTTCGATGACCTGGGCAGTTTCAATCGCCCGGTTCTGGTAACGCGTCACGACGTTGGCGAGCATCTCAGAGAACTTCTTCTCCTGCACTACGTTGCTTGCAAAGCGGCTCTTGATTTCGCCTTCCAGCAAGCGCTCCAGCAATTCCACGGCGAGGTTGCGTTCGGGCAAGTTGCGAACTTCAGCGAGGAAGGCTTCATCGAGAATACCGATGTTCGGCTTTTCGAGCCCGACTGCCTCGAACACATCAACCACCTTCTCGGACACCACGGCCGAACTGATGATTTGCCTGATGGCAAGTTCGCGCTCCTCGTTGGTCTTCTTCTTTTCGCTCAGCTCGCGCTTGGTGAGAATGACCTTCACCGCCTGCATGAAAGCCACTTCCTCGCGCACGTCTTTGGCCTCGTCAAGCGTGCAGCACAGCGTAAAGGCCTTGCTCATGGCGAGCGCCGTGTTGGCAAATCGTTTCTTGCCGTCTTTAATGCCCAATAAGTGATTGGCCGCACCGGCGAGGCACTTATGTCCGCCGATTAGAAAGCCGCTGTAGTCGTAACCGTGGAGCATGCCGCGCAGGATGTCGAGCTTTTCGGCGAGCACGGAATAGGCCTCGGCCGCGTCGACCGTCGGACGACCTCGCCCATTGCTGGCGGTGTACTCCTTCAGCGCGCTCTTCAGCTCGTTGGCGATGCCAATGTAGTCAACTACGAGGCCGCCTTGCTTGTCCCTGAAGACGCGGTTCACCCGGGCAATTGCCTGCATCAGGTTGTGACCTTTCATGGGCTTGTCCACGTACAACGTATGCACGCAAGGCGCATCGAAGCCAGTCAGCCACATGTCGCGCACGATGACGATGCGCAGCGGGTCAGCCGGGTCCTTGAAACGCTTTTCCAAGCGCTTCTTGACCTGGCCGCTGTAAATATGTGGCCGCAGCAGCGCCTTGTCACTCGCTGAACCCGTCATGACAATTTTGATGGCGCCTTTCTCCGGGTCCGGGTCGTGCCAGTGGGGGCGCTGTTTGACAATTTCGTCGTAAAGGTGAACGCAAATCTCGCGGCTCATCGCCACCACCATGGCCTTGCCGTTCTGAGCCTTGTTGCGTTCCTCGAAGTGCGCCACGAGGTCGGTCGCCACAGCGGTCACGCGGGGTTCTGCACCGACGACCTTTTCCAGCGCAGCCCAGCGGCTCTTGAGTTTGGCCTGCTGGCTTTCCTCTTCGTCCTCGGCCAGTTCGTCCACTTCCGCGTCGATGTGCGGCAAGTCCGCGGCCTTGAGCGACAGTTTGGCTAGGCGCGATTCGAAGTAGATGGCGACCGTGGCGCCATCCTCCTTGGCCTGCTGCATGTCGTAGACGTGGATGTACTCCCCGAATACGGCGCGCGTGTCACGGTCCTCGCTCGATACGGGCGTGCCGGTAAAGGCCACGAAGGTGGCATTGGGGAGTGCGTCGCGCAGGTGCTGGGCGTATCCGACCTGATACTTTTCCTGGCCCGGTTTGCCCTTCAGTTGTGCCTCGAACCCGTACTGGGTACGGTGTGCTTCGTCGGCGATGACAACAATGTTATTTCGGTCCGAGAGCACAGGGAACGTGTCTTCGTCCCCGCCGGGCATGAACTTCTGGATGGTGGCGAACACGATGCCGCCCGAGGGCCGATTGGCGAGTTTGGCGCGCAAGTCCTGACGGGTGCCGGCCTGCACAGGCTGCTCGCGCAACAGGTCCTGTGCCAGTGAGAACACGCCGAAAAGTTGGCCGTCGAGGTCGTTTCGGTCGGTGATGACGACGATGGTCGGGTTCTCCATCGTCGCCTCCTGCATAACGCGGGCTGCGAAGCAGGTCATGGTGATGCTCTTGCCGCTGCCCTGCGTATGCCAGACCACCCCACCCTTGTGACTCGCACCGGGGCGCGATGCCATGACCACCTGCTGGATTGCCGCGCGCACCGCGTGGAATTGATGGTAACCGGCAATCTTCTTGACCAGCGCGCCGTCATCCTCGAACAGCACAAAGAAGCGCAGGTAGTCCAGCAGATAGGTCGGTGCCAGCACGCCGCGTATCAGTGTTTCCAGCTCGTTGAACTGGCCGAGCGGGTCAAGCGTAGCGCCGTCGATGGTGCGCCATTGCATGAAGCGCTCCGCATCGGCTGAAAGCGAGCCCATGCGCGCCTGCGACCCATCAGAAATGACCAAGACCTCGTTGTACTGAAAGACGTCGGGTATCTGCGCCTTATAAGTCTGAATCTGGTCGTAGGCCTTCCAGATGTCGGCGTTCTGGTCGGCAGGGTTCTTCAGTTCCAGCAGCACCAGCGGCAGGCCATTGACGAACAGCATTACATCCGGCCGCCGCGTGTGGTGCGGACCTTTGATGGCGAACTGGTTGACCGCCAGCCACTCGTTGGCCGCCAGGTTGGCCCAGTCGATGAGCCGCACGAAATCTCCGCGTGTCTCACCGTTTCGTTGATATTCCACCGGCACACCACCGACCAGCAACTCATGGAAGCGCCGGTTGGCCGAGAGGAGTGCGGGAATGCCCAGCTCCTGCAGCCGTTGCACAGCATCCTCTCGCGCTTGCAACGGAATGCTCGGGTTCAGGCGCGCAGCTGCACTTCGCAGACGTTCAACCAACACTACCTGACGGTAATCGGCCCGCTCAGCGCTTGCGCCATCGGGCGCAAGGTCCGGGCCAAACAGGCGAGCATAGCCCACATCGGCCAGCCAGCCCAGCGCTTCCTGTTCGAGTTGGTCTTCGGTCATGGTAGTACTCAGGCGACGAGCGCTTCGGCCTCGGGCAAGCGGATTTGGCCAGAAATCAGGCGAGGAAGCAAGGTGTCGCGTACCGCCGTCAATTGCGTGCATAAGAGCCGGTTTTCTCCGGCTCGTTGCAATAAAGGCTCGACTACTGCTGTGAATGCACCATTCACCTCGGCTGTCGCAAGGACGGTCCGCAACTTAGCTACTTGGTCCGGTTTTACTCGTTGGTGACTGTTCGACGTACCAGTGACCAAGGTCCGAAGGCCGCCTTCAAAGGCCGGACTTCGCAAAAGGCAATACACAATTTCGGGGCTGGCTGGAGCCTTCGCTAACCACGGTAAAAATTCGGTCGAGCAAACAGCGCTCATACCCACGCTTTGGGGAAACCAGACGCGGGGTATATGAGGATTCAATTTCGATTGAAGTACAACGCCCGAGCACATACGAGTTTTGTTGCTCTTGATAGACGTACCGAACTCCAGCACGGGGAGTTGGTGCGCATCGAAGGCCGGTAAACTATAGTGCTCGAATGCTTGGTTGGGGGCATGCAGCGGATTTACCGAGCCTTTTACCAACGTGGCCAAGTCACCAAATGTGCCAACCCGCCACCCCCTCGGCACCAAGCCTAATTCCGACGCCTCAAACCCATTTGGAAACAGCGCTGCGACTGCTTCGTCGACGCTATCTGACGGCCGCCCTTCATGTTTAGCGCGGACGGGGTCGAAATCGACAAACCAAGATTTAAACAGTGTTTCGGCGATGGCTTCCAGCGTGGCGTTGGTTTCGCGCAGAATGGTGATGCGGTCGTCGAGCGATTTCAAAATCTCGGAAATCCGAGCCTGCGTTTTCCGAGAAGGGAAGGATATCGCTAACCTCCCAATCATTTCATTATTTAGGCTGGCCCTTGTCGACATGGTCGATAATGCCAACATTGCCTGCCTGAACTTTGGGCTGCGCAGGTAGTACCCCACGTACTCTGGCAGCAAATCACTGTGAGGCTTGGGCCTAAGGCGCTTACAGAAGCCGTTAAACGTAGCGTCTTTGTAGTCCCGCAAAGCAACGCAGCTCATCCCGAGTTCGTGCATCGTTTCGCTGGTCCGTGTAAGGAAAACGTCTCCGCGCAGGACAGAGCAGCTATCTCTTTCTTTTTGTGTAGATTGAACAAAGTCGCCCAGCAACTCAGGTGTGAAATAGTTATAAAACACGTCCTTAAACGTCAAAAATGGGTACCCTGAACCGAAGTCCTTAGCAGGCTTAGATAGCCCGGACCGTACCTCGTAGTGGTCGAGCAAGCTGGATGCCATCCATTCAGAAGTCATAACCCACCCACCCCAGCTTCTGTCGAATCAACTGGTCCAGCTCCGCTCCCTTGGCCATCTGCTCGCCGAGCTTTTCGGTCAGCTTCTGCATCTTGTCGGCAAAAGCTTCGTCGTCGTCCTCGACCTCCTCGGCGCCAACGTAACGGCCCGGCGTTAGCACGTGGCCGTGCTCGGCAATCTCGGCCAGCTTGACGCTGCGGCAGTAGCCGGGGATGTCGGTGTATTCGCCGGCGCCTTCCTCGCCGCGCCACATGGCGACGGTATTGGCGATGCGCTCGATGGTCTCGTCGGTCAGCTCGGCCTGCACGCGACTAATCATGCTGCCGAGCTTGCGCGCGTCGATGAAGAGAACTTCGCCCTGGCGCGTGGTCTTCTGCTTCGCGAGGAACCACAGGCAGGCCGGAATCTGCGTGTTAAAGAACAGTTGGCCCGGGAGGGCCACCATGACGTCCACCACGTCGGCGTCCACCATGGCGCGGCGGATATCGCCTTCGGCGTTCTGACTGGAGCTCATCGAGCCATTTGCCAGCACGATGCCGGCGCGACCGTTGGCCTTGAGGTGATACAGCATGTGCTGAAGCCAGGCGTAGTTGGCGTTGCCCTGCGGCGGCGTTCCATACACCCAGCGCGGGTCGCCTTCCAGGCTGCCGTGCCACCAGTCGCTTACGTTGAAGGGCGGATTGGCCAGCACGAAGTCGGCGCGCATGTCCGGGTGCTGGTTGCGCACGAAGGTGTCGGCCGGTTCGCGCCCGAGGTTGTAGTCGATACCCCGAATGGCGAGGTTCATCGCCGCCAGCCTCCAGGTCGTAGGGTTGGACTCCTGCCCGTAGATGGACACGTCCCCCAGCTTGCCGCCGTGTGCTTCGATGAACTTTTCAGACTGAACGAACATGCCACCGGAGCCACAGCAGGGGTCGTAGACCTTCCCGTGGTGAGGGGCCAACACAGCGACTAGCGTCTTCACAATGGAGGCTGGCGTGTAGAACTGGCCGCCCTTCTTGCCTTCGGCGCTGGCAAACTGGCCGAGGAAGTATTCGTACACCTGGCCGAGCACATCGCGCGCGTGGCTGGCGTCCTCGCCAAAGCCGATAGTCGAAATCAGGTCGACCAGCTCGCCCAGTTTGCCGTCCGGCAACTGCGAGCGGGCATAGCGCTTGTCCAGGATGCCCTTGAGCTTGGGGTTCTCGGCTTCGATTTCCGCCAGCGCCTCGTCGATGCGCTTACCGATGTCGGTCTGCTTGGCAGCGCCGCGCAGGCTCTCCCAACGCGCGGATTCGGGCACCCAGAATACGTTAACCTCGCGGTAGTAGTCGCGGTCTTCAAGCTCGTCAGCAAGCAGCTCGTCGTCACTGTTGTGCAGGAAGTATTCGTCGCCTTCGTCCGCAAGGCGGCGCGTCAGCTCTGCACGCCGGGCGGCAAAAGTATCGGAGATGTACTTAAGGAAAATGAGGCCGAGCACGATGTGCTTGTACTCAGCAGCGTCCATGTTGGCGCGTTGCTTGTCGGCGGTTGCCCAGAGGGTCTTTTTGATGTCATCAAGCATCAGAACTGATTCGTCCGGTCATAGTCAGGTGTTTATCCAGGCAGAAAACCCGGCATCTCGCCACCAAGAAATTGATAGCGATTCTATCTTGAATGACATATGGACTCGCCGGCGGCCTTAGATACGGCACAACGGAGTGTCCAGACATAGCCAAACCTCGATGTCCAGTCCTGCGCAGGAACCATCGAGCGAATATACGGGGCGCCGCCACTGTCGCGTGCGGTTAAGGGATTGTCCGACCATGATGGCATGAGCATGCCGCTGCACGCAGCCGGTTCGTAGATGTATCCGATATGCGGGCGTTGTCGGTATCAAACACTTTCACCGGATTTGATACTTATCAATTACGGTGATACCGGCTGGGCGAAAGCCACTGGGGCCGCAACAACTGTCTTCCACGGTTTCTCACCGTCGTCGAAAAATGCAGAAGCTGGCCCGAGAAGACCGATACGTTAGAGCGGGCTGTTGCAAGGCGAGACCGAGTCGCATTGTTGTGGCGGATGGTGCCTTTCGCGCCCTAGCTCTGTTCATTTGAATACGGAGTAGGCCGCATGCCCCAGGTTCATCAGGACTTTGAACGCCAGAAACTCTACGAGGAAATCTGGGCGGAACCCGTCACCAAGGTCTCGAAGAGATACGGCATTTCGGACGTCGGGCTTCGGAAGATATGCCTGAGCCTGGACATTCCGGTACCGCCAGCGGGTTACTGGGCGAAACTCGCCGCCGGCAAGACCATGGAAAAGCCGGTATTGCCGCCTACGAAAGGCGCGACGAGTTACCGCCGCGCGGTCTTCAGAGATGAGCGCGAAGACGAACTTGCCCGGCGGTTGCAGGCTCGCATCGTTGAAGACGAAAGCGGTGCGCCCCAAGTGCCCGTCATCGACCTGCGCAAATTGATTGAAGAGTGTCTGCCGCTCGTCAGAAAGATTGAGAAGAAGCTTAACGGGAAGCAACGCGATTCTCGTGACTGGCCTTACTGTGATGGCGCAGGGCTCATGCGTGTCGCGGTGTCACAGCAAAACATCCAACGCGCTCTCCTGCTCCTGAATCTCTTGCTCGAAACATTATCCGCAGCGGGGTACCGGCTGTCTCAAGGTGATAAAGAGAGTCAGCCCGCACACGTCACCATCCTGGATGCAAAACTGACCATCCGTCTGAGAGAGCGTGCCCGACAGGAAGCCGTCCCGCTCACGCCGGAGCAGCAGGCCGAAAACAAGCGGATGAGATACGGATATCACCGTCCGGGCTGCATCTTCCAATCGACCAAAGAACTGGAACTCGCAGCGTTCCCAGTGGACAGCACGTACGCTACCGCCACCATCACAGACACCCGGACTGCGCCGCTCGAGACAAAGATTGTAGGGTTCATCGTAAAGCTACGGCACCTGATTATCCGCGATTCAGTGAGGGCGGAAATGGCTCTCGAGCAGCGGGCCCTCTACACTGCTCAGGCTGCTGAACAAGAAAGGCGCGCACAGATTCGCCGGCGTGCAATGGAGCAGCTGAAGCGTGTTGAAATTTGGGCGGCGAAACTTGAGCGGGCGAACCGGCTGCGCACCCTCGCAAACGAGTTTGATGCGAAAAAGCTGAAGTCTTCCGATGACGTCGTAGATGCGGCGTGGATTCGTCGAGCTGCAGACTGGCTGGACCCGACCACCGAGTGTGGCTGGGATGATGTCGACAATGCTCCACCTCTTTACGGCGAGGAATAATTCAAGCCAGATTGCGGCGCCAGCTAACGAACGTCCGCAAAGGTGAAGAGATGCAGCCCCGACTGGAACCCATGGTGCGCCGAACGCAGAACCTAGTGTCATTGAGACCGCACCGGCCGGCGTGCACACTCGGACTGCGTTTTTGGAAATTCGTAACGGGACGACTGATAGTCGCACTGTCGTATCCCAGTTAGTCTAGCCAGCGGTTCCAAAAAATGCGCGCTCGCGCATCTCATTGGTCGGTTGATTGCGAGTCTTGAATCCACTTCGACGAACGCCATAGGCTCCATTGCTTTCTTGGAGTCCTCCCGTAGGCTCGTCGCGGTGCCCTTGCTTGCAACTCACAACTGGGCGTCGAGTAGCTTTAGTGTCGCGGCGGCTGCGCCCTTGAATCCAACACCGTGCAAAGGGTTTGCATCTGGCTCCCGAAGATTTATCCGAATGAGCCGTTGACGGGCGTTGCGCTCGCTGAAGCGTCGCACCGTGGGCAAGGCCTTCCCTGCGCCGAGTTCCACGACAACCAGCTTCGGCACGGTCGAAATCCAAGCCGCTAGGCGCTGCCGTTGCTTTTCATATGGCACGTCAACCCACGCCCAGTCTCCGAACATCAGAATATTTGGGCGCGCGAGAGCGCCGCAGCGCGGACAACGAGGCATTGGGCTTCCCAGCTTCGACGTCTCCTCATTGACGAGCGGGAGAAATTGCATAGCCGACCACGTGTCGTTTGTGCAGACGTTCAGGCATTGAAGGGTGTGAATCGACCCATGGCATTCGTGCACGCGGTCCTCGTCAAATCGCGCTTTTTGAAACTGTCCGTCGACGTTGCTCGTGAACACGAATGCGCCATGTGGCATATGGTCCGCCCATCGGCGCAAAATCGCGAAGCCTTCGTGCGGGACAGTTTCGCGATAGAGCTTCAGACGGTGCCCATAGAAGCCCCACGCGAGCTTCGGATGCTCCGCAAACCTTGCAGGGTTTGCCATGTCCTCGAACGAGAAGCCGTGATGACGAAACGCAGGATACGCGCGCCAGAAACCTTCCTGACCGCGGAAATCAGGAAGGCCCGAGTCGACGCCCATACCGGCGCCAGCTGTGATGAGCAGACCATCTGCTTCTCGCAGCCAGGCGGCAGCTTTTTCCAGCTTCTCATCTTGTGAATCGGACACGGGTAGACTCCTTTAGATTCCGCTCATTCGTTGTCACCTGTTGAAGCTTGGTAGGCTTTTTCCGCAGCATGCTGGTGCGCCTGATAGGCCAGCACTGACGCCTTCGTCAGGGATTGGGTGTTCCCAGCTTTGTGGTGAAGCTTGAGTTTGTCTTGCTTGAGCAGCTTCACGACATGTGGACGGGAAACGAATAGCAGCTTCGCGGCTTCGGCGGTGGACAGGAAATCGTCGGCGTCAGGTGGCGGTGGAATCTTCGCGTTCGTCGACATTGTGGCTCTCCGGTTAGATTGCGGCGGCTGGCTACGCACGCAGGTACCACTCGCCAGAGCCGTAAATCCGGTTTCGTGTATCAATGTCGCGCTTGTAGCCGAGCTCTTTCACGAAGCCCAGCGACTGCAGCACTTCGCGGGTGCGGATGAGGTCTTGCCTATCGGCCCAGGTCACGCGTGTAGACACAGATGACGTGCCCATCGCGACCCATGCTGCGCAGAGCGGTGGACACCTTGGCACATATCAGTTGGTCATTCTCGATAGCTTCGCTGATTTTGCTCCACTCCTCGTCCACGTCGGTCGTACTCACAAAGATGCACCACTTGCCTGTCGCCTCGGTGGAGGCGAAGTCGTTGTAGCTCGAGGACTTTTTATAGTGCCAGTTGCAACTCAAGTCCTGAGAAGGCTTGTCCGATTTCCTGAACAATCGCTCGCCCGCACCAATCCCTTCTTTCATGGAAGTCTCCTCACGTCTGGTGCTGCTTTTATATCAATCCGCTTTGGTAAGGGTGTCGCGGCCAATCGCCGACGACAGATTCCTCATTGCTTGGCGAACTTCGCGGCGACGCGCAACACTTTCTTCCTATCGCCATAGAAGAGCGCTTGCAACGGTGTCAGGTCATCGAGCGAGCTATTGGGCGTAGTGAAAAAGCCCCACTTGTCCCAGCCGGCCAAATCACCAAGCGTTCGCACGACCTTCGCTAGGTCCTTTCGTCGAATTTGCTCAACCAAGAAGAATGCGGGGAAATACGGTTCATCGTCGATGTCAACATTGAAGATGCGCTGAGCAGCGACCTCTTTATTGACCCGTTGAGGGGTGAACCCGATGACCGCACAGAAATGAGAGAAGTGTATTAACTTTGCGTTGGCAACCAAGCGCGCCGGCGTCGACTCCCCTCGATTTGAGCCTAGCTCATTCCGCCGTTGCGCACTTTCTTCACGAATCGAACGTTGTTCTATGTTCAATACTGTGGCCAGCCCCGCAACTCTCACGAGTGCACGTTTGAAGCGGCGCCCGATTTCGGCATCCGGTAGCCTAAGAAGCGCTCGGGCTCCGATGGGGTCAAACAAGGTTACTGCAACTGCGGCGCTCCGCAGAAGCTCTAATACATGCGCATCGGGGGACGACGGTTCATTTGCTGAGCCGTCTCGACGGGGGGGCATGGTCGACCTCGCTTGGTACGCTATTCGTCGGTCCGCGTCGCAAACAACGGAACGATGCGAGCGCACGTTGTCAGTTCGTCAGTCCCCGCGACAGTCGGCTGGGCCCAGATTTTCGGAAGTGCGCTCGCTGACATAGCGAGGTCGACATCCGATGGGTAGTGCCGGAGCACATTCCTCGCAACTGTTTGAATAAGCCCCGGCACGTCGACCGTATTCGGCTCAGTGAGCACCTGAAGCAGCTCGCGCGTCTCCCTAACGGCTTTAGTCCGCTCTGCTGGAGTCGTCATTTGTGTCTCCGTCGAACATATTTCTTGTGACGTCCGAGTAGGAAGTCACGTTGTTCAGCGCGCAGAAGCGCTCCCACAGGTATTGCGCGTTGCCCGACCAGCCATTTGGTCCAACGAGTTGGTACACGCGACCTGACTGGGTCGTACCGCGCATTAACGCCTAGTCAAACTCCAAGATGGGCGTGCTAACACGTCCTGTGAGGTCGCGCTCGTCTTGACCCGCGAAATGGCGGGTCCCTGCTTGCGTCTCCAGAATTTTCCAGTGAACCAGCGACAACTGTGGTTCATCGTTGACAGATGCGACTCGCCAGACTGGCATCGCTATCTCCTGGCATCTCAGGCATATGCAAGCGTTGAAATCACTGAAGTAGCCGTTCGGCGCGAACATCGAGGAAGGCGCAGACTTCACGGAATCGCTTGAATACCTGCGTGAACGCTACGTAAGACGAGATGTACTTTTACTTTTTTCTTACGTATTTGCGTGGGTTGACCCACGCGACTTGAGCTACAGAGGAAATATAGAACGGCCGCGGAAAAGAGCAAGGGGTTTTGCCGAGATTCCGCTCAGGTCGCAGAAGCGCCGGCTAATGCAGCCTCGTTCAGGTCGAACTGGTCAAGAAAGAGGTGAACGCCTGCAAAACGACAGACAGTCGCGCATTGGAGGAACAGTGCGGTCGAGAAAGAACCGTCTTCAATCTGCACACGTAATGTCTCGGGTTCCACACAAACGCCTATCTCTTCAAGACGGTTCGAGAGTTTCACCCCGTCTAGCCAAGGTTGAAGGGACAACTCCCCGCGCAAAATGGCCGCGGCACGTTCCTCCCAACTCATTTCGGCCTGGAGTGCACGGGCCCACCGGTCGGGATACAAAGAACTCGAAGCCGACAGAACCTGCAGGAAGAACGTGTGCCGGAACGTTCCACGATGGACTTTGCCCTCTATCGACCGCTCCGACTCTGCAACCCCAATCTGCGTCAATGCCTTCGCAAGTTGTGAATAGCTCATGTCTCGACGGGTCAGCATGACGCGTAGGGCGCGCGAAGACAGCCTCTCCCACGGACCATCGATGAGTTCGCTAACTTTCGCTTGATTTCGCGTTGACATGAGCTATGTTTTATGTGTGGTAACCCACGCGATTCGCCGAGAAGTCAAAGACCAAAATTCCGACGAACCGTTCGCATCGACCGCTGCCCCATGCTCACCAATTCACGCTGCTCCTAAGCATGAGTCGAACTCGGTCCTCTGCAGTCGGACTTCACCATGAACTCTATTCTGTACTTGGGTGCCGAACGCCTTTTGTTTCCCAGGCTACTTCGTTCCTCGCCGCCGAGTCAACCAGCTCGAGAGCATTCGTCACAAAGCATTCTGTTTGCATGCTTGGTTGAGAACGTCCTCGACCGACCCGACCTTGCGATTGTGCTCAATAGCTGGCTAATTGCGGACTATGGATACTGTACGCTTCGTCGCCTCCTGCCGCTCGAATTAGCACAGAAGACCATCGGTGCAACCATGCGAGGCAACCGAGCGCATCGAAAGTCGTATAGCGCCCAAAGCAAAATCGACCTGTTGCGGTCGGACATCGCTCGTCGGAATCCCCAACGCGTAACAATCGTTGACGGAGAGCGTATGAGCATCCCATTCGAGTACCTCGATAGGTCGATAGCGGTCGGTTCGACTTCGCCCAGCAATCTCGACAAGCTCTCGGTTGCGCTACGTCGCCTTCTGGACTCCGATTAACTTACAGCTCCAACTGAGTCTCGCTAAAGGAGGTGCCATGATTTTGTACCTAAATTTCGATGGCGTCCTGCACCCCGACCAGGTCTTCTACGAGAAGGGATACATGCCGTCGCTGCTAACGCCAGGGCATCACGCTCTCGAGCATGCGGGACTTCTAGCGGGTGCACTCGAGGACTTCGATGAGGTAGCGATTGTGCTCAACACGTGGTGGACTTTTTATCTCGGCCTTGATGTATGCAAAGACCTCCTGCCTGCGACGCTCGCTGCTCGCGTTAGCGATAGCACCGTCCAGCATATCGGCACGTACGAAACCATGCCTTCTCGGCGAGAAGAAGCTGAACAGCACATTGCTCGGCAGCGCTCTCGGTCGTGGATAATTCTTGACCACAATCATGCACGATACCGCCGTGACCTCGAGCCGAACCTCTTACTGCTGGACCCATCCGAAGGTCTAGGAAGTCAAGCGGCACAACGAAGTGTTAAGAGACGATTGAGCTTTCTCAAAACCCATAACAGTTTTCGGCCAATTAATAAGCCATCCGAACCAATCGACCACCAACATTGCCGACTCTCAAATGGCATCTAACGTTGCGAAGTGGGTGCACCCTTGGACTCGTGACGCTAGGAAAAGGCCTTGTATGTAGGCATATTTCGCATTTAACGCTATACGTGCAAGCTTGTTCTACAGGCCGCCTCGAGACGTGCTAATGTGCGTGCACCGAAGTCGCTTGTAGCAAAAAATCTCTTCTCTTGCGGCACGCACCGACATACAATTTTGCATCACACGGCAGAAGCTAAGGAGGTCACGCGACGCGAAAATTGCAACGTTGAAAATTGCCCGATGGGCGACGCGGACCGCGTTACTTCTTTTCTGTCGTACAAAAGAGAAGAGGCCGCTAAGCCCAAGCGAACTTGAACCGCGGCCTCGGTGAACCCAACAAAGAGTCCACGCCTTAGCAACGTGATGCTCTCACGCGGTTTACCGGGTGTCAAGGTCCTCTCACGTCCGTAACAAACGTGGAATCGACAGCAAATGAGCCCGAACTTCGCACATCTTTGCCCAAATCCGCCGAACTCCAGTCGCCCGGGAGCGCCGACACTACATCGGCATAGCTCTCGGCAACGACAGCCATCCAACCCCAATTTTCCACAACCGCTTCAGCGCAGTTCTCGCAGTCCCCTCCCCCCTCCGTTTGGCCCCTTCCGCAGTCCTCCTCTACCTCTCAACGCCCCTGGCAAATCCAGCTATCAGAACGTCTGGAGCAGCTGTCGACCGCGGCTACCTAGTTAGCGCGGAGTAATCCGGAAGCCTGACTCCGTCGCCGACGACGACTGCCGGCGAAAGCCGACGCACGTCTATCGCAACCAGTTAACAGACTGGCGCGAGGGGTCCGGCCGCACTGTCACTTTGACTCTCGAGGAAATTCATGAACATGCAAGTCAGCGAATCCGGCTTCGACAACGAACTGTCAGACTTCATTGTTGCGCTCGACAGTTTCCCGAAGCTCCCCGCACCCAGTAGTAGCACTTCAGTGAACGTGCCGCGACCCGCACAGACAAGACGGACACTCACTCTGGCGATGTGCAAGCAAGCGCGGTCAACCGAAATTAATGGGCGTCAGCCGGACCACTGTCCGGACAGCATCGCTCGACTGTGTAATCCGACCCTGCCCGGCAAAGCAGTCGCCGCGCCCTCTTCGTCGACGACGAACAACCGTTCATCGCACGTGAACAGTGAACGACAAGAGACGGCTGCGCAGCTTCTGGTCGCCCTCGACGACACCGTATTTGAGCTGAACATCGTGAGCGCCGAACTTGCTCGGCAACAAGGATGGAGGCTCGACGGCGACCTCGTTAAGACTTGGTCGGACGTTTTTTGCACAGGTAGCAAATTTCGACTCGTCTCCTCTCTGCAGCACTTTCAACAACTGTGCCTCCGCCTTTCCTCCATGCATCGCAAGGATGTGAGGAGCGCCATCAACGCATGCGACGCCGCGTCGCTGTTGGCAAAGGGGTACAGCCTGCAGACCATATTTAAGATAAAGCTGCTTAGCCCCATGGCGTCGGGCGACTGGGAGCAGCTATGCGTGCGTTTGCGCCCGTCTCGAATCAACGCACCTTCGCAACAGTCCCTGAACAGCATGAGTTTCACACGCTGTCAGGAAGCGGAAATCCGTAGTACCGAAAGCTACCGACTGGCACGACAAAACCTGCAGCAACTTTGGTTTCCGATGCCTTCGTCGTGCAAAGACCTTGTTCAGACCAGGAGCTAACCATGCCTATTCAGATTCCGACCACTATCCCCGTCGATTCGAAATGGAAGCAGATGGAAAATCGCTGGTCGCTCGAATGTCCCATTGGTACCGCGCTACCGCCATATACGGATGCAGAATTGCGGCAAGAATTCGAACGTTGGGGAACGCCTGTCGAGGGACAGGAATACATTTGGAATACTCGCGCGAATTCCCCATCGCGGAAGGTCAAGTCACGCGTCGGGAACGTCGTTTCTCACTACAGCTCTCGAAAGATGCGCAGACGTATAGCGACAGAAAGTCGTAAGCCCGAGTACGGCGCAGTGGTGCGTTACGATTTCGACGGGACAACCCGCGAGTTCTACTGTCAGCCACCGCAGGTCCGGTTGAATGTCGAAACCATGCGGAAACTGTCCAATGGCACCATCACCGTATACCAAGCGCCTACGCCCTATACGTCCGATATTCTGCGACTCACACCCTACGGTGTCTATGTGGAGGAATGGAAAGCCGAGAGGGACCTCGAGAAGCTTGCCGAGAAGTACCCAGGGCGATTCTTCAAGGACGATGACGGGACGTGGCGATGTCCGGAGCGTGAAAGATTTTTTGGGGAACTGGGATTCACGTTCTGCCTCCGGTCGGGTAGCGAGAACGGTGCCATCTTCGTGACCAATCTCGAGTTCCTCGAGGACTTTCTGAACGAAAAGTGCGCGCCTTTGAGCGATAACACATGGCAGGCAATCGAACGGATAACGCGCGATTCCTGCCCGATGACCCTGGGGTTGCTACTGACACACGCATATCCGGAGGAAACACCTTGGAACGAAAGGCTCCTCGTCGACACCCCGCCGAATGCGTTCCTTGTTGACGACGTGTACAAGGCGATTGCGAATCAAAAGCTATTTGTCGACCTTGAGTATGACGACCTAAGCGAACCGCAAGACGTCGTGTTGTGTAAATCGCGCGCACAGCTCGATGCCCTTCAGTTCAATAGGCCAGTTCCCAAAGCCGTTAGTGACAAGATTTCTTTCGACGTCGAGATGGGAACCGAGTTCATGCTTGCCGGTCGCCCCGAGGTTTTTGAAGTATCGCTCGTCAATGCAAATGCCGTGCACTACTTCGACCAGCAATCGCGCAACGGCGGACTCATGCCCGTCGCCGAATTTGAGCGTGCGACGTTCCAACGCGAAATCGTTCTGCTTTCCTCGCATCAATCGACTGACGAGCGTCTGTCGAGAATCGAGGGATTGTCCGACTATCAAATCGCCGAGGGAAAGAACCGCTTCCTCATAGTTCGAGACCTTGACGCTGGCAAGCAGGTGCGCTGCAACCTCTCACTGCGGCAAATTCAGCGCATACGTAAGCGGATGCGGGAAGCTGGCGACTCGCTTCCCGCTCGACGAAGAGCTGCCACTCCGAAGCGTCGAAGTGGTGGCCGGTGTCAAGTGACTGACCGTCAGCTCGACATGATTCGCGAAGCGACGGAGTGGAGTAACAATTCGACGAACCCCGGAGGGCGAGCGACATACAGGAAATACAAAGAGCTGAGTTACGCGGCAAATGTCGACCTCATCTCACGGAAGACGTTTTATGAGCGAAGAAAAAAGTACATCGACATCAAGGCGCGCCAAGGCGGGAGAGTTGCGTACAACGAGGCGCCTGCGACATGGTACCTGCACCTGGAAGACAAGATACACGGCGGCCGGCCGTTCCATCGTGTGCACATTGACCACACAAAGCTCGATGTCTTCGTTGCCATTCGAGGCAAAGGCGGGAGAATTTTTCGAAGGAGACCATGGCTCACCCTGATTATCGACGCTGAGACCAGAGCAGTCCTCGGCTTCTATTTGTCGATTCATGCACCGAGCACCGTCAGTTGCATGATGGCGATTCGCGCGATGGTGCGAATATTCCGGCGCACTCCGTCAGTCATCGTTGTCGATAACGGAAAGGAATTTCATTCGAACGCATTCGACAGACTTTGCGACCTCTTATACATCACGCTGCAGTTCCGACCGGCGCACGAGTCCCGCTTCGGCGGCGTCATGGAACGACTATTCGGCACAACCAACACCGAACTCATCCACAACCTGGTTGGTAACACGAAGGCTCTTCGCAACGTCCGCACGGTCACGCGGTCTGTAGACCCGATTCGAGCGGACCTCTTGACCTTTGCTCAACTGCATGGGCTTCTCGATGAATACTTCTACCGGGACTACAACCTCCGCATTCATCCAGCACATGACCATGCTCCTATCGAATACATGAACCTTCGATTTGCGGTTACTGGTCGACGCTTGGCGCGGTTGACGCCATATGATTCGTTCTTTTACATCCTGACGTGTATCCCGCCGTCGAAGGGGACAACCCGAGTCTTCAGCAAGCAGATGGGGGTGAAGATTTCGAACATCTGGTATTGGGCCGACGAGTTTGCCGAAAAGGGCGTACGGCCGCAGAGCGTCGAGGTCCTCATTGACATGTGGGACGTGAGCATCGTCTATGCATCTCTTAATGGCAAGTGGATTCGATGCCAGTCCAAGCTGCTCATGAAGTACCGCAGACTCACATACGTCGAGTGGGGATACGTCATGTACGAGGTCCGGATGCGGATGCGTGGCGAACCCGAGGAGAACCTCGAGAAAGTGCTCTACGCCGTCATTAGCGACCACGTGCTTCCTGATGCAGCGTCCCTCACGGCTGCTACGCGCCAAGTCTACGGTCAAACGCTTACGTTCGGCGACGTACCCGCCGACGCAATCGCAGCTGCCATCGAAGTGCCCATCACCGTCCCCGCTGAGCTCGGGCCACCGGACGACGATAGCGTTATGCGCATCCCTGTGCCGAAGCTCGCACATGGACGCCTCAAGATGAACTACGACGCTCTTCCCACATCTCGTCCCGTCTAACCCAAGAGGTGCATATGAACTCAATCAGCTTTGAACATGCGTTGCACGGAAGCCCCGACGACAAGGGTGCGTACCTTAAAGGCTTGCGCTTTATGCATCGAAATCTTGAAAGGGTGATAGATGAGGTTAAGCGACGCATGCTTCCTGGCGCCGGCCTCTCTCTCACCATCGTTGTGGGCCCATCCGGCGTAGGTAAATCCACGTTCGCTGCGCTACAGGCAGAGGCGTTGCTCAAGCTTTACGAGGTCGAAATTCGTGAGAATCCCGGCGTTATTCCGGTCGTCCTGAGCGAGATTGATGCCGCCGATGGAAAGCAATTCAACTGGAGATTGTTCTATCAACATCTGTCCGAGGACTTGCAGTTGTTGACCCCAGAAAATCAAGGTGGTGGCGAAATCAGCGAAAGCAATTACAAGGTTCGGAATCTACGGCTGCGATTCGAGAAGGGGATGCGCTTCCGAAACGTCCGGCACCTGATATTGGACGAGGCAGTGCATTTCACCGACTCCGCGACTGAGCCCCTCCAATACGGGAATCTGCTCAAATCGCTTGCGAATCGCAACGGCATGAACCTGCTCCTTGTGGGCGCCTACGGGTCAGAGAAACTCGTTCATGCCAGTGGACAAATAGCACGCCGCATCGGCCTGGTTCATTTCGAAAGGTATCGCGACAACCAGCAGGATTTCGACGCGTTCACCCAGTTCATCAAGGAATTCGAAGCTCACATTCCCCTGCCGTTCAGGGTAGACCTCAAGAAATACACTGAGCAACTCTTCTTTGCCCACCTTGGTATGCCGGGTTATGCGGCCGGCGCGCTGATTGAGGCAGTCACTCGGGGTGCCTACGACGGCAGCCACTCGTGGAAAGATGAGTACGTCTGGGAAGCACTGCCGAGTCCAGCTGAATACGAAACCATTGCGGCTGAGACGTTGGCGGGCGAAGACAGTATCCAGCCTTATCTTTCAAAGTCACAGCCCATCGCCTACCCGTCCGCTGCGGAAATGCGCGTCCGCATCGGTGCAAAGAAGATTCACGACAACGCTAAGGCACGCGTCTTCGACAAAGGCAGGCACCAGAAGAACAGCGGCGACCGCGAAGGAGCGCAATGGCAATGACATTTCCGTTTCGCCGGAGCTTACCAGGCGGCTGGCCGGAGGACGCGCCGCCTCGGTCGATTCTCGCTAGTCTTGCGCCCTACGGGTGCTCGGGGGAAGACCGCGAGAGCCTCGGCAGCTACCTTAATCGTCTGTGCGAGGAACACGAAATGACGCGCTGGTCACTTACGACGGTAATCGTTGGACCGACAGCGGAAGAGCTTTTTCACGTGAGCAGCGACAGGATGGGGCGGGACATCGGCCGAGCGGCATACAACCTCAATATCTCTGGCCTGACGGAACAGGCGAATCATTGGGCTCAGACCCTGAACTACCTTACCCTTCGCAACAATCTGCAGCTCTGTACCTTACTGCCGCTCAAAAACCTCGTGTCTAATTTTGTTCTTCTGTCTAAGAAAGGGCGCTTCTGTCCCGGCTGCTACGAAAATGACGTTCGGCTTGGACGCGACTGCTATGAGCGATTGTTGTGGAGTATTGCTGCGGTCGAGGCGTGCCCACTACATCGGTTCCGGCTAGTCAACAGCCCTCAGGCCAAAAAGCGCCGCACTTCGAAACGGGAGAATGGAACCTTCACTCAAGAACCTTCGACCCAGTACAAAATCGCAGGGCCACCAACGCATGTGGCGGCATCGGAGCTCGAGGTCGAAACTTCTCGCCTTATTGCGGACTTGCTCGACGACGCCGTGTATTTTTCCGAGGCAGGCTATTCCGCAACTGCTCAGTCCATCTTTCTCACGCACGCGATTAGCCTCTTATTCGATGGCGTATCAGCGCACTTTGCCGCGCATCTGGGTATCAGCAAATCCCAAGTTCATGGATGGATAAAGGGTGGCGTGCAGATGAGCTTTCCGCGCCTCGTGCAGACTGCGTACTGCTGCGGATGCGCCATCGCTGACATTCTGCTCGGAAACAGCGTGATGCTTTCGCTCCGACCTGCGTCGAGCGACCACCAACGGCCTTTGATTCAACCCGGAGGCACGGGTGCTCGTCGCCCCCAAGCGGAGCTGCGCGCGGAGCTTGATGCGCTGATTCGCAGCGGCCGCGCGATTAACGCGACCGAAGCAGCTCGGTCTCTCGGGATTTCGTTGAAATATCTGAAAAGAAATTTCCCTCAGCAACAGGAGTGGCTGGTCGCACACGGCCACAAGCTCTCCGAGTCTCTCCGCCGGGAGGCGACAGATAGTTTCAACGACTTGTACTTGAGTGAGCACAATGCGCTCCACGCGGCCGGCATTTATCCCTCTCGAAGGCGAGTGCTCAAGCGCTTAGAAGGGGAGGCTATTCCTGGAACTTACCGGCGTGTGCAGCAAGCGCATCTGGGGGCGTTCGCTGCAACGGCTGTGAAAATGGCGGGGTCAGGCAAACGAGGGAAAGCGATTTGTCCAGATTCGGAACGACTCAAGCGCTGAATCTAACTCTGGACTCTGCGTGGTAGCTACGGGCGTCGTTTACGACATCCGTAGCGAAAATTCACAAACGGAAACGGGAGAAATCGCTGAAAGCCTTATCGCTATTGGTGCGCCCGGCTGGGATCGAACCAGCAACCCCTGCCTTCGGAGGGCAGTACTCTATCCATTGAGCTACGGGCGCTTCACCACGAGAGCGGCACTGGGGAAGTGGCGCTAAAGCGAGACCGAGAGGATACCCGGTTTCCGTCGACCCGTCCACCGACCGCCCCGGAGAGGCCCCGCCAGCGCCCGCACCCGGCCTGGGGGCGCCAGCCCCAATTCGGGTAAACGCCCGCTGAAGACCCCCAGCCGCCGCTCGCCGCCGCCGAAACTCTGCGTCTATAATCGTCCGTGGCTAAATAAAGAATAAGGTCGTTGCCGTCACGCTGTACCGCTCACAATACCCACGGGAGACGAGACAAGCATGAGCG
Organism: Paraburkholderia sp. GAS38; assembly: GCF_050434965.1. Classification (NCBI taxonomy): domain Bacteria; kingdom Pseudomonadati; phylum Pseudomonadota; class Betaproteobacteria; order Burkholderiales; family Burkholderiaceae; genus Paraburkholderia; species Paraburkholderia sp. GAS38. The sequence goes on from NZ_JBNDJO010000012.1 coordinate 236,762, forward strand.
AAGCACCAAATAATCACGAAGCCCCGATCAAAACTCCTGGACAGCTCATTGCGGCGATCATCGCCAGTTTTGCTATCCCGGTCGTAGTCATCATCCTGCTCGCGGTCTACGCGAACAACTGGACCCGCACGGGCGCCGGTACCGACAGCCTCTCCGACGCCGAGGTCAGCGCGCGCATCGCGCCGCTCGCCCAGGTCGACATTCGCGACGCCAACGCGCCACGCGTCTACAAGACCGGTGAGGAAGTCTACAAGGCGGTCTGCTCGGCCTGTCACGCCACCGGGGCGGCAGGCGCACCGAAATTCACCAACTCCGCCGACTGGGCGCCGCGCATCGCGCAGGGCTTCGACACGCTCTGGCACACCGCCTTGACCGGCAAGGGCGCCATGCCCGCACGCGGCGGCACCAGCCCGGACGACTATAGCGACTACGAAATCGCCCGCGCCGTCGTCTATATGGCGAACAACTCGGGTGGCAACCTTGCCGAACCGCCGGTGCCGACCGCGGCGCAAGCCGCTTCAGGTGCGGCAGCGGCAGCGGCAGCAGCTCCCGCGTCCGGCGCCACGGCGGATGCAGGCGCGGCGGCGTCCCAGGCGGCGGCCGCGCTCGCCGCCATTGCCAGCGCACCGGCAGCCGCGCCCGCGGGCGCCACGCAGAGCGCCGACAACGCGCAGGCCGGCAAGGCGCTCTACGAGCAGGTTTGCCAGGCGTGCCACGCCGCCGGCGTCCTCAATGCGCCGAAGTTCGGTGACAAGACCGCCTGGGCGCCGCGCCTCAAGGATCCGATGGACACGGTCTACAACTACGCCCTGCACGGCAAGGGTGCGATGCCGCCCAAGGGCGGATCGAACGCGTCGGATGCGGACGTGAAGGCCGCCGTCGATTACATGGTCAGCGCGGCCAAATAAGCGGCGCGCGAGTTTCGCGCGTCGTCGCAGCAGGAAAGCAAAAATCCCTGCCCCGTAGCAATACGGGCAGGGATTTTTTACATGCTGACATCGGGCGACGGACTAGTAGCCGGCGCAGCAAACGCATGAATGAACGCCAGGGCAGGCGTCGACCGTGCCAGCGTCTCGAAGCGCTCGCGCAGTGCGGCGGGCGTCAGCCACGGATAGCTCAAGCCGTCCTGCAACGCCGCGAGCAAGGCGCCATCCGGATCGGGCACCACGTCCATCCGTGCAATGTGGATATGGAAGTGCGTCACGTGCCATTCATCTGTCGCTGCGTCGAAACCAAACGTCCACCGGTACACGCCGTGCCCGACGCGCAGCGCGTCCGCGGCCGGCTCGCGCATCAGCACGAGCCACGGCAACGCTTCGATCTCGTGGCCGCTCACCGTCAGCGAATCGCACACGTAGTAGGTCCGGCACTGCACGTACTGCGCGCCGAAATCGCTGACCAGCGTCCTGGCGATCGCCGCCGTCCCGACCGTGCTGGCCGGGAACGCAATGTTCGAGGTGGCGAGGGAAAAGGTGAGCACCGCATCGGGCGCGAAGACTTCGGCGATGCGCTCGGCACGCGTGTTGTCCTTTGCGTCGAGATAGGTTTCGAGCGCGCTACGGCAGCGCGCGAGCGGCGGGGTGGTCATGCGGGCGGGTCTCCGTTGAGCAGGCCGCGCCACTGTAGCGCGACACCGCCCGCAAAGCGCCGATGCACCTGCCGCGCACGGGGTCTTGCCAACAAGACCCACCGCGGCCCCCGAATCAAGGCTTCTGCAACAGCGCCTTCAAACTCGCGAGCCGGTCCTTCGGCGACATCGGCGCCTCATCCGCCGTCGGCGGCGGCGCTTCGTCGAGGCCCATTTCGGGAATGAAACGCGACGGCTCGCACACCACCGTCTCCCGCGCGCGCTTTCTCTTCTTGCACCAGTTCAGATGCAAACTGCGCTGCGCACGCGTGATCGCCACGTACATCAGCCGGCGTTCTTCTTCAATGCGTCCTTCGTCGATCGGCGCGTCGTCCGAGCCGCCGCGGTGCGGCATGATGCCTTCCTCGACGCCCACCAGAAACACGTGCGGATACTCGAGCCCCTTCGACGCATGCACCGTCGAAAGCCGCACCGCGTCCGGATCTTCCTCTTTACCTTCGAGCATCGACATCAGCGCGACCGTCTGGATCAGGCCGAGCAGGTTCTTGCCGGTATCCGCGAGACCGTCGGCGTTGTCGTAGCCGGTGGCCTCGGACCCCGCCGCAGGCTCCGGCTTGGTGCCCTTGCGCTTCAACCACTCGATAAACTCCAGCACGTTCTGCCATTTCGACTGCGCCTGGCGCTCGTCGAATGCGTCGTACAGGTACGCCTCGTAGTGGATCGCGTCCATCAGGTCGTTGAGCACCTCGGAGGCCGGATCCTTGTCCGCGCGGTCGGTCAGGCGCTGCATGAAATCGCAGAAGGTGCGCAGCGGTTCCACCTGGCGCACCGACAGCCGCGCCTCGATGCCGCCCATATACACCGCCTCGAACAGCGACACCTTCGCCTGGCCCGCGAACGACCCAAGCGCTTCGAGCGTCGTGTTGCCCACGCCACGCCGCGGTGTGGTGATCGCGCGGATGAACGCGGGATCGTCGTCGGCGTTGGCGATCAGGCGCAGATACGCGCAGATATCCTTGATCTCGGCCTTGTCGAAAAACGACTGCCCGCCCGACAGCACGTACGGAATCCGCTCGCGCCGCAGCACCTGTTCGAAGATGCGCGCCTGAAAATTGCCGCGGTAGAGGATGGCGTAATCGCGGAACTGCGCGCGCCGCTCGAACTTGTGCGCGGACAGACGGAACACTACGGATTCGGCTTCGTGCTCTTCGTCGTTGCAGCCGGTCACGGTGATGGTGTCGCCCATGCCGTGTTCGGACCACAGCTTCTTTTCGAACAGCTTCGGGTTATTCGCGATCACGTTGTTCGCGGCGGTCAGGATGCGCACCGTCGAACGGTAGTTCTGCTCGAGCTTGATCAGATGCAGCTTCGGGAAGTCCTTGCTGAGCTGCCCCAGGTTCTCGAGCGTCGCGCCGCGCCAGCCGTAGATGGCCTGATCGTCGTCGCCCACCGCCGTGAAGGCCGCGCGCGGCCCGGCCAGCAGCTTCACGAGTTCGTACTGGCAGGCATTCGTGTCCTGGTACTCATCGATCAGCAGATAGCGCAGCTTGTTCTGCCAGCGCTCGCGCACCTGCTCGTTCTTCGCAAAGAGCTCGGCGGGCACGCGGATCAGATCGTCGAAATCCACGGCCTGGTACGCGTGCAGCGTCGCCACGTAATTGCGGTAGACGATCGCGGCCTGATGTTCGTCCTCGTTCGCGGCAATCGCCATCGCCTCGTCGGGCATGATCATGCCGTTTTTCCACAGCGAGATGATCGACTGGATCTTGCGGATGAACCCCTTGTCCGTCGAGCCGACCTGTTCCTGGATCATGCCGAAGCAGTCGTCCGAATCCATGATCGAGAACTGCGGCTTCAGGCCGACGTGTTCCGCCTCCTGACGCAGGATCTGCACGCCAAGCGAGTGGAAGGTACACACCGTCAACTGATTGACGGGCACCTTGCGGCCTTCCTTGCCGGGCGTCGTCAGCGTCTTGCCCTCGAGCAGCTTGCCGACGCGCTCGCGCATTTCCGCCGCCGCCTTGTTCGTGAAGGTCACGGCGGCGATGTGGCGCGGCTCGAAGCCTTTGACTTCGATCAGGTGCGCAATCTTCTGCGTAATCACGCGCGTCTTGCCACTGCCTGCGCCGGCAAGCACGAGACAGGGACCGTCGAGATAGCGCACCGCTTCGTTTTGGGCGGGATTCAGGCCTGCGGACATCGTGTGTGGATGGGGTCTTACGGTTGAGGGGGGAACTGCGGCGGCAGGTCGGCTGAGCCGATTCGCGCGAGAGGAGCGATGTTAACACGAAGCCCGCACGCACTCCGCGAGCCGCGCCCCGCGTGCCGTCCGCTCAGTTGGCAACCAGGTTGGCAACTGGGTTGGCTATTTCGCCGGCAACCGGGTTGGCAACCAAGTCGGCAACCTGGTTGCCAACTGAGCCGCCGAAACAGGCCGCACGCGGGACATGCCACAATTACAGGCCGCGCGCCGCCGCCGCGGTGGCAAAGCGGCGCGCTTTTTTCGCAGGAAACTCACATGTCTGCACCGCTGAAAACAGGATTGATGGGTTACGGTTTTGCTGGCGCGACCTTCCACGCGCCGGTGATTGAGCACTGCGGCCGGGCCACCGTCGCGGCGATCGCCACCAGCAAGCCCGAGCCGGCCCGCGCCGACTATCCGCGCGCCACCGTCGTGCCCGATCTCGACGCCCTGCTCGCGCTCGACGACCTCCAGTGCATCGTGATCGCAACGCCGAACGATACCCACTTCGACCTCGCCAAACGCACGCTCGAAGCCGGCAAAAACGTGGTGGTCGACAAGCCGGTCACGCTGACGGCCACGGAGGCCATGACGCTCGCCAATCTGGCGCTGGCGCGCGGCCTCACCTTCGCGCCGTTTCACAATCGCCGCTGGGACGGCGATTTCCTCACCGTTCGCGATCTGCTCGCGAGCGGCGAGTTGGGCCGCGTCACGCACTACGAATCGCACTTCGACCGCTTTCGTCCGGATGTGCGGCCGCGCTGGCGCGAAGAGGCGTCGCGCGGCGGCGGCCTGCTGTTCGATCTCGGGCCGCATCTGATCGACCAGGCGCTTGCGCTGTTCGGCGCGCCGGCGACCGTGTCGGCCACCGTCAAGACGTATCGCGACGGCGGCGGCGCGCCCGACTACGTGCATCTGCAACTCGGTTACCCCGGCCTCGAAGTCGTGCTGCACGCGAGCGCCCTCACCGCTCTCGCGCCGCCGCGTTTCGCCATCGACGGCACGCGCGGCAGCTACGTCAAACGCGAACTCGACACTCAGGAAGATCAGTTGAAAGCGGGGCTGCGGCCTGGCGACGCCGGTTTCGGCGGCGGCAATGCGGCGGGGTTGCTGCGCGTGCTGGACGCGAACAATCAGGAAGTGGAGCGTACTTTGCCCACCCGTGATGGCGACTACGTCGGTTTTTATCAGGCGCTGGCCGCCACGATCCTCGACGGCGAACGCTTCCCGGTCAGGCCGCAAGACGCCGTCGACGTCATGACGATCATCGAACTGGCCGCGCGCAGCGAAGAGGAAGGCCAGCGCCTGCCATTCGAGCGGATTCGCTGAGAACGCGACGCAGGTCGTGGCAAGTCATCGCAAGTTGCGGCTTACATGACGGTAACCGCTGCCAACAGTTCCGAAAGGAACGCTCCGTTACAATATATTGCTGAGTTCAGGTCAGCGTGTAGCAGCGGCTAGCCGTTGCTACACGATATCGATCTGAGCATCGATCACGAAAAGACGACGACTTAGGAGAGTAGGTATGCAACGTTTCATCCGTGCGCTGGCAGGTGTGGCGCTGGTTTCTTCGCTGGCCGCCTGCGTGGTCGCGCCGCCGCCCCCGGCACCGCACCCCGACCAGCATGAAATCGCCATTCAACGCCTGAATCAGGTTTACGGCCGTGCCGACAACCTGAGCCACCGCATCGACAATCATGTCAATCAAGGCTACTACCCGCCCCCGCAAGGCGGCGCATTGCATCACCGCCTCGACGTGATCCGTCAGGAAGCGCATGACATGGCGGCGCAGCATGGCGGCGGCCTGTCCGGCGACGAACAGCGCGTGCTGAACCAGGAACTCGACGGCGCAGCGCACGCAATCGGCGAGTAAGCCTCTCGGCAATCTGCTGTGAAAGCACAGGCGCGGGGATCATTCCCCGCGCTTTTTTTTGGCGTGCGCCGTGTGCATCGCACCACCGCGCCGTCCTCTCAAGCCTCCATTTGACAAGCCTCCGGGCCTCGCGTACATTCGCCGCACGCGTCGGGAGAGCGCGCTGGCCGCATTGTTTTTCGCAGGCCGCGCCGCCGAAGGGGCACACCCGCAAACTCTCAGGCAAAAGGACCGACCGCGTCGAAGAACCCGTCTGATACCGGCATCGTCCGGGCTTCCATCAGGCACCGGTTTTTCGCACTCTGGAGAGCGGCAGTAGCCAGCGGCATAGGACATCGTCGATGCCAGGCAGGCTGCCCACCGAAGGGGCGCGCGTTTCGCCGTCACGGCTTGCAAAGGCTTGCAAACCCGCACGGCAGCGCAATCTCTCAGGTATCGAGGACAGAGGGGTCATGCATGGCATCGCTCGCAGGCATTTTGGCCGCGAGGGATCAAGCCGCATGGCCTTTTTGTATCCGTCGAGATTGCCTGAGGCCCTGATGACCGAACTCAAACACACCCCGCTTAACGCCACCCATCGCGCGCTGAATGCCCGCATGGTCGATTTCGGCGGCTGGGACATGCCCGTCAACTACGGCTCGCAGATCGACGAACACCGCGCCGTGCGCACCGACGCCGGCATGTTCGACGTGTCGCACATGTGCGTCGTCGATTTCCAGGGCGAGCGCGTGCGCGCCTTCTTCGAACACGCCCTCGCCAACAATGTCGGCAAGCTGCAAACCCCGGGGCGCGCACTCTACTCCTGCCTGCTGAACCCGGATGGCGGCGTGATCGACGACCTGATCGTCTATTTCTTCAGCGAAGATCACTTCCGCCTGGTCGTCAACGCCGGCACGGCCGAGAAGGACGTCGCCTGGTTCGGCAAGCTGAACGCCGATGGCCACTACGGCCTCACCATCACGCCGCGCCGCGATCTGGCGATCGTCGCCGTGCAGGGACCGAACGCCCGCGAAAGAGTCTGGCAAGTCGCACCGTCCAGCCGCACCTCCACGGAACTGCTCAAGCCCTTCAACGCGGCCATTGTAGACAACACGCCGTTCGGCGAGTTGATGATTGCCCGCACCGGCTACACCGGCGAAGACGGTTTCGAAATCGTGCTGCCGGCCGCCTCCGTCTGCGAGTTCTGGGACGCGCTGCAACGCCAGGGCGTGCGCCCGGCCGGTCTCGGCGCGCGCGACACGCTGCGTCTCGAAGCCGGCATGAACCTCTACGGCCAGGACATGGACGACAACGTCTCGCCGCTGGACGCCGGTCTCGCCTGGACAGTGGACCTGACGTCGCCGCGCGACTTCGTCGGCAAGTCGAAGCTCGAAGCCGACGGTTCGCAAGCCGCTTTCGTCGGCCTGATCCTGCAGAAGGAAAACGGCAAGGCGGGCGGCGTGCTGCGCGCCCATCAGAAGGTCGTCACGCCGCACGGCGACGGTGAAATCACCAGCGGCACGTTCTCGCCGACCATGCAGGAATCCATCGCCTTCGCGCGCGTACCGAAGGACGTGAAACCCGGCGATATCGTCCACGTGCAAATCCGTGACAAAGCCCTTCCCGCAAGCGTGGTAAAACTGCCGTTCGTGCGCAACGGCAAGGTGCTTGCGGTTTAAGCGGCTCCGTCGCGTACGCCCCCTCTTTTAAGCTATTCCCGAACACACCGCATAGGAGCATCCGATGAGCATCCCGGCCGATCTGAAATACACCGAATCGCACGAATGGGTCCGCACCGAAGCAGACGGCACGCTGACGGTCGGCATCACCGACCACGCGCAAGAAGCGCTCGGCGACATCGTCTTCTTCGAAGTCCAGGAACTGGGCAAGACCGTGACCGCCGGCGACACCGTCGCGGTCATCGAATCCGTGAAAGCCGCTTCCGATATCTACGCGCCGGTCTCGGGCGAAATCATCGAAGCCAACACGGCCGTGGCCGACACGCCGGACTCCGTCAACAGCGCGCCGTATGAAAGCTGGCTGTTCAAGATCAAGCCGGCCGCCGACGCCACGCATGACCGCCTGATCGACGCCGCCGCTTATACGAAGTCCATCGGCGCCTAAGAGGCATTCAACACTCGTATCAACCGTCAGGTGCGGCGTCCGACGAACGCGGACGGCCGCACCGCCAGGAACACCCCATGAAGCTCGAACACCCGGATCGTCTGATGAACCGCACTCCTCTCTCGCTCGCCGCGCTCGAAGTGCATGATGCCTTCGCTGAACGGCACATCGGCCCGGACTCGGCCGACCAGCAAGCGATGCTCGAAGCCCTCGGCTTCGCGTCGCGCGCCGCGCTGATCGACGCCGTGATTCCGCAGACGATCCGCCGCAGCGAAACGCTGCCGCTCGGCCCCTTCACGCAGCCGAAGAGCGAAGCCGAAGCGCTCGCCGCGCTGCGCGAACTGGCGGACAAGAACCAGGTGTTCCGCTCGTATATCGGGCAGGGCTATTACAACGCGCACACCCCCACGGTGATCCTGCGCAACGTGCTCGAAAATCCGGCGTGGTACACGGCTTACACGCCGTATCAGCCGGAAATCTCGCAAGGCCGTCTCGAAGCGCTGCTGAACTTCCAGCAGATGATCATCGACCTGACCGGCCTCGCCATCTCCAACGCGTCGCTGCTCGACGAGGCCACCGCCGCCGCCGAAGCGATGACCCTGCTGCAACGCGTGGGCAAGCCGAAGTCGAACGTCTTCTACGTCGCCGACGACGTGCTGCCGCAAACCATCGAAGTGGTGAAGACGCGCGCCACGCCGGTCGGCATCGAAGTGAAGGTCGGCCCGGCGGCGGACGCCGCCAACGCCAATGCGTTCGGCGTGCTGCTGCAATACCCGGGCGTGAACGGCGATGTGCGCGACTACCGCGCACTCGCTGAAGCGATCCACGCAGCGGGCGGCCATGTGGTGGTCGCCGCCGATCTGCTCGCGCTCACCGTGCTCACGCCGCCGGGCGAATGGGGCGCGGACGTCGCCGTCGGCAACACCCAGCGTTTCGGCGTGCCGGTTGGCTTCGGCGGCCCGCACGCGGCGTATCTGGCCGTGCGCGACGAATTCAAGCGGCAAATGCCGGGGCGTCTGGTCGGCGTCACGGTCGACGCACAGGGCAAGCCCGCCCTGCGTCTTGCGCTGCAAACACGCGAACAGCATATCCGCCGCGAAAAAGCGACTTCGAACGTCTGCACCGCGCAGGCGCTGCTCGCGATCATGGCCAGCATGTACGCGGTCTATCACGGCCCGCAAGGACTGAAGACGATCGCGCAACGCGTCAACCGCATCGCCTCGTTGCTCGCCGCCGGCGCGAAGAAGCTCGGCTACACGCTCGTCAACGAAACCTTCTTCGACACGCTCACGTTCGAAACCGGCGCCCGCACCCAGGCACTGCATGACGCCGCGACCGCCAAGCGCATCAACCTGCGCCGCGTGAGCGATACGCGCGTCGGCATTTCGATCGACGAAACCACCAAGCGCAGCGATCTGGCCGATCTGCTGGCCGTGTTCGCCCAAGCGGCGTTCGTGAACGACGTGCCGCAAATCGATGCGCTCGACGCCGAACTGCCCGCAGAGAGCACCGTGCCGCCCGCGCTCGAACGCACCAGCGCTTACCTGACGCACCACGTCTTCAACCGTCACCATTCCGAAACGGAAATGCTGCGCTATCTGCGCAGCCTGTCGGACAAGGATCTGGCGCTCGACCGCTCGATGATCCCGCTCGGCTCCTGCACGATGAAGCTGAACGCGACCTCGGAAATGCTGCCAGTCACGTGGCCGGAGTTCGGTCAGATTCACCCGTTCGCGCCGGCCGAGCAAACGGTCGGTTACCGCGAAATGATCGATCAGCTCGAGCAGATGCTGGTGGCGGCAACCGGTTACGCGGCGGTTTCGCTGCAACCGAACGCGGGCTCGCAAGGTGAATACGCCGGTCTGTTGATCATCCACGCGTACCACGCCTCGCGCGGCGAAGGGCATCGTAACGTCTGCCTGATTCCCGCTTCGGCACACGGCACGAACCCGGCGTCGGCGCAGATGGCCGGCATGCAGGTCGTGGTGGTGGCGTGCGACGCGCAAGGCAACGTCGATATTGACGACCTGAAGGCGAAGGCCGCGCAACACGCGGACAAGCTCGCAGCCATCATGATCACGTACCCGTCCACGCACGGCGTGTTCGAAGCGAACGTACGCGAAATCTGCGAGATCGTGCATGCGCACGGCGGCCAGGTCTACGTGGACGGCGCCAACATGAACGCGATGGTCGGCCTCACGGCGCCGGGCCAGTTCGGCGGCGACGTCTCGCACCTGAACCTGCACAAGACGTTCTGCATTCCGCACGGCGGTGGCGGCCCCGGCGTCGGTCCGGTGGCCGTGGGCGCGCACCTCGCGAAGTTCCTGCCGAACCAGGTGTCGTCGGGCTACGAGCGCACCGCTGACGGCATTGGCGCAGTGTCCGCCGCACCGTACGGCTCCGCTTCGATCCTGCCGATCTCGTGGATGTACATCGCGATGATGGGCGCGAAGAATCTCACCGCTGCGACCGAAACCGCGATCCTCAACGCCAACTACGTCGCCAACAAGCTCGCGCCGCACTATCCGGTGCTGTATTCGGGCCCGGGCGGACTGGTCGCGCACGAGTGCATTCTCGATCTGCGTCCGATCAAGGAAACCAGCGGCATAACCGTCGACGACGTCGCCAAGCGTCTCGCCGACTACGGCTTCCACGCGCCGACCATGAGCTTCCCGGTGCCGGGCACGCTGATGGTCGAGCCGACCGAATCGGAATCGAAGGAAGAACTCGACCGCTTCATTGAAGCGATGACGGCGATCCGCGAGGAGATCCGCGCCGTCGAGGAAGGCCGTCTGGACCGCGAAGACAATCCGCTCAAGCACGCGCCGCACACCGCAGCCGTGGTGATTGCCGACGACTGGAAGCATGCTTACCCGCGTGAAACCGCGGCGTATCCGCTGCCGTCGCTGATCGCGAAGAAGTACTGGCCGCCGGTCGGCCGTGCGGACAACGTGTATGGCGACCGCAATCTGTTCTGCTCCTGCGTGCCGATCGCGGATTACGCGTAACGCCGCTTCAGCCGCTGTCCTGAACCGCGCACCGCCTGAGGGCAGTGTGCGGTCCTGTCGTTCGTGCCCGGGAACGGCTAACATCACACACCGAATCAGCCCAACGAAGGAGTTTCGCATGGTGCGAAAGGTGCTAATGATGCAAAGCCGAAGCCATTCAGGGCGCATGCCGTCATGGCAGGCAGCGGGAACCCCGCTGGCGCTGCTGCTGGTATGCAGCGCCATCATGCTGCCGGCGCGGCAGGCCCGCGCCGCGATGAATTTCTGTGCGGCGCCTGCGCTGCAAACGAGCGAGCGCACCAATGCCGATCCTGGCGTCAAGGCGCTCGTCAGCAATGTGGAAGCGCATCTGAACGACCCGGCCCACGCAGTGTCGAAGTTGCACACCGAAGGCACGCTGCCGCACGAGGGCATCTACGACCAGAGCGTCGAAGCGGAGAAGGATCTCGACCTGCTGCGCGACGCCGCGCTCGCCTGGCGCGCCACCAGCGACGATCGCTATCTGAAGCTGGTCGACCGTCTGCTGTACGCATGGGTCACCATCTACGAGCCGAGCTTCAACCCGATCGACGAAACCCGCTTCGAAGGTTTGATCCTCGCCTACGACATGACGGCGAGCGCCTTGCCGGTGAAGACCCGCAACGCGGCAATGGCGTTTCTGACGAAACTTGGCAACGGTTACATCGAGCAGATCGACGCGCAGCCGCGCCCCTTGACCGGCACGTTTCGTAACAACTGGCAGAGTCACCGCATCAAGCTGATTGCGATGGCTGCCTTCACGCTCGACAACCGCAAGATGATCAACGCGGCGCAGCGTCTGTTTGTGGAGCACATTGGCGACAACATCGAACCGGATGGTTCGACGATCGATTTCAAGGAACGCGATGCGCTGCATTACGTGACCTACGACTTGCAGCCGCTCGTGACCGCGGCGCTGGCGGCTCGCCGCCACAACCGCAACTGGTTGCCGGAGAAGGCCACCAACGGTGCGACGCTGGGCGCCGCGCTGAACTGGTTGACGCCCTACGCATTGGGCACGAAGACGCATGACGAATTTGTGCATTCGGACGTTCCGTTCGATGCAAAACGTCGCGAAGCCGGCTTGCCGGGCTATTCGGGTCAGTGGGATCCGAAGAACGCGACGGAACTGTTTAACCTGGCTGCGCGGCTGGATGGCCGCTATGCGCCAGTCGCGCTGCATCTGGCGCCCAACCCGCCCGCATGGCTGGCCGTGTGCCTGCCGCTGCCGGCGCGGTAAACCCGATATTTTCTTTTTGCAGGAGCAGTAATGGCAGTCAGTGTGTTCGACCTCTTCAAAATCGGCATTGGTCCGTCCAGTTCGCATACGGTCGGGCCGATGCGCGCGGCGCTGATGTTTGTCCAGGGGCTCGAACGCGACGGACTGCTGGCGGCCACGTCTTCCGTGAAGGTCGATCTGTACGGCTCGCTCGGCGCAACCGGCAAGGGCCACGGAACGGATCGCGGTGTGATGCTCGGCCTGATGGGCGATGCGCCGGATACCGTCGATCCCGAGACGATCGCGCAACGTCTGGAAACGGTGCGCACCTCGCGCTCGCTGGCGCTGCTCGGCACGCACCCGGTGCCGTTCGTGCAGAAGGATCACATTTCGTTTTATCGTCAGGCGCTTGCCGAGCATCCGAACGGGCTGAAGCTGCACGCGTTCGACGCGCAGGGTGAGACGCTGCGTGCGGCGACGTATCTGTCGGTAGGCGGCGGGTTTGTCGTCACAGCGGGCGCGCCGAATACCAAGGTGCTGAGCGCCGTCGATCAGTTGCCGCATCCGTTTCGCAGCGGCAACGAGTTGCTTGCGCTGTGCAAGGCGACCGGCAAGAGCATCGCGCAACTGATGTGGGAAAACGAGCGCGTGTGGCATACCGAAGAGGAAACGCGCAGCGGCCTCCTGAAAATCTGGGACGTGATGCAGTCGTGCGTCGCGCGCGGTTGCGGCATCGGCAATCCGGATGCGGACGGCACGCTGCCCGGGCCGTTCCAGGTGAAGCGGCGCGCACCGCAGTTGTATCGCTCCTTGTCCGGCAATCCGGAGCTGGCGTTGCGCGATCCGCTGTCGATGGTGGACTGGATCAATCTCTACGCAATCGCCGTCAATGAAGAGAATGCGGCCGGTGGACGGGTGGTCACCGCGCCGACCAACGGCGCGGCCGGCATCATCCCTGCGGTGCTGCATTACTACACGCGTTTCATGCCGGGTTCGAACCAGCAAGGCGTGATCGATTTTCTGATGACAGCGGCGGCCATCGGCATTCTGTACAAGCTGAATGCCTCGATTTCGGGCGCGGAAGTGGGCTGCCAGGGCGAGGTGGGCGTGGCCTGTTCGATGGCCGCGGGCGCGCTCGCTGCCGTGATGGGCGGCACACCGGAGCAGGTGGAGAACGCCGCGGAAATCGGCATGGAACACAACCTGGGGCTGACCTGCGATCCGGTGGGCGGCATGGTGCAGATTCCGTGCATCGAACGTAATGCGATGGCCTCGGTGAAGGCGGTCAATGCGGCGCGGATGGCGCTGCGTGGCGACGGCAGTCACTATGTTTCTCTGGACTCGGTCATCAAGACGATGCGCGAGACGGGCGCCGATATGAAGACCAAGTACAAGGAAACTTCGCGCGGCGGCCTGGCGGTGAATATCGTCGAGTGCTGAGGTCGCGTGGCGCGAGGGCGGGCGGCTAACGACGCCCTCCCGCGCCTCGCCGTTGATGCGCTGCGGCATCGCCCGTCCTCGTGACACCAGTCGCCCACTCGGCGTAAGCTGTCGAAGCCCGTCGGCTACCCCATGGCCGACCAGCCGACCGACCCGACTGGAGGCTTCATCGCAATGCCGCTGCCGAATGATTCCGCCACCACCACTGGTGCGCGCCTTGTAGTCGATGCCCTGCTGACCCATGGTGTCGAACGTGTTTTCTGCGTCCCCGGCGAGAGTTTCCTTGCCGTACTCGACTCGCTGCACGACGAGACCGAGCGTATCCAGACCGTCGTCTGCCGGCACGAAGCGGCCGCGGCCAACATGGCCGAAGCGATCGGCAAGCTGACCGGCCGCCCGGGCGTGGCACTCGTCACGCGCGGGCCTGGCGCGACGCATGCCTCGATTGGCGTACACACCGCGTTCCAGGACTCGACGCCGATGATCCTGCTGATCGGCCAATGCGCACGCGAGCATCTGGACCGCGAGGCCTTCCAGGAAATCGACTATCGACGCATGTTCGGCCAGATGGCCAAGTGGGTCGCGCAGATCGACGATCCGAAGCGGATTCCCGAATATCTTAGCCACGCGTTCCACACCGCGACCTCAGGACGACCGGGCCCGGTTGTGTTGTCGTTGCCGGAAGACGTGCTGAGCGACGTGTGCCCTGTGGTACCGGGCGCGCCGACGTATCACCGTGTGGCCGCCTCGCCCTCGGCCACGCAGATGACGCAACTACGGCAACTGCTGGGAGGCACCCAGCGGCCGATGGTGATTGCCGGCGGCAGCGGCTGGACACCCGAAGCCTGCGCGGATCTGCAGCGCTTCATCGAGAACTGGCAGTTGCCGATTGGCCTCGCGTTCCGCTTCCAGGACACGCTCGATAACGAACACCCGAATTACGCAGGCGATGTCGGGCTCGGCATTAACCCCGCGCTGGCGAAACGTATCCGCGATGCGGACTTGCTGCTTGCATTGGGCCCGCGTCTCGGCGAAGCGACGACCGGCGGCTACACGCTGCTGGACATTCCGAAGACGAAGCAGACCTTGGTCCACGTGCATCAAGGCGCGGAGGAATTGGGCCGCGTGTATTCGGCGGATCTGCCGATCGTCTCGGGGATGCCCGAACTCGCCTCGCTTCTGGCCGCGTTGCAGCCTCCCACTGGAAAACCGGCATGGGCGGGAAGCGCGGAGGAGGCGCACCGCGCCTATCTCGACTGGCGCACGCCGCGGCCGATTCCCGGCGACGTGCAGATGGGCGAAGTGATCCAGCAACTACGCGCGCACTTGCCCGACGACGCGATCCTGACCAACGGCGCGGGCAATTACGCGACGTGGCTGCACCGGCATTTCTCGTATCGGCATTTCCGCTCGCAACTTGCGCCGACCAGCGGCGCGATGGGATACGGTGTGCCGGCGGCGATTGCGGCGAAGTCGCTTTACCCACAGCGTGCGGTGGTGGCGCTAGCCGGCGACGGCTGCTTCATGATGTCTGCTCAGGAGCTGGCGACGGCGATGCAGTACGACCTGCATGTGCTATTCATCGTGGTGAACAACAGCCACTTCGGCACGATCCGCATGCACCAGGAGCGGCACTATCCGAACCGTGTGCATGGCACGGGCCTGACCAATCCGGATTTCGCGGCGTTCGCGCGGTCGTTTGGCGCGCATGGCGAGACGGTGGAGCGCACGGAGGATTTTCTGCCGGCGCTCGAGCGATCGCTCGCGGCGAAGCGCGCAGCGGTGATCGAAATTCGCATGCCGCAGGAAGCGAGTACGCCTGGTGCGACCTTGGAGCAGATTCGGGAGCAGGGCCGCAAGCTGCGGGGAGAATAGAAGCAGGCGACGACGGGGTGGTCTTGCTGGCCGGGACCGCCCAACGCGCTGACGACGAACTGCTGCTAGGCGGAAATCGCGGACAAGGCGCTGAGTTCCTTCAGCAAAGCTGGCTTGCGGGCCTCGACGACGTCTGTCTGAATCTGATAGATCACGGACTTGATCACTTCCGTCTGACTCATGGACGTATTGTCGACGAGCGTCTTGATGTCGTCGGCGATACGCAGCGACACCTTCATGGAGAGGCGCCTGCGCGCGGCGCCGCGCTCCTCCTTGAAACGCTCGACGGCCGTACGGTGTGCCTTCAGCAAGCGCTCCCTGGGGTACTCGCCGGAGGCGAAGCGATGCAGATAGAAGACCATCAGAACCTTGCGAAATTCGGTTGAGTTTGTGCTGTCGATGGTGAACGCGGCGAGGTCGAGCATATCCAGATAGATGGCGGGCAGTTGTGCCTCGATGGGCTTCACGACCTTCTGCCGTGCTTCGCGAATAGCCGGCGTGGACTGCGCGGGGATGGCGACGACTTGATCGCAGAGGTCGCAGACAGAGACGAGGATGTTCTTCACTTCGCCGTTGCCGTCGCTAAACGGCACATCGCGCCGGGCGAAGGTGGAGGTGACGATCTGCTGGCAACTGGAGCAGATTGCCTTGCTCTTCTCACCTTCTTCATACAGTTTTGTGTTCACGGTTTTGCTCACTGACGAACGCTAACAAACATGGTGTCTGGATTGCCGATGAAGTAGAACTTCACGTACCAGCCACTTGACGCGACCACGTGAACGTCGATCTCCGCAAACCTGTGATACGGCGACGATACGTGCTCGGTCCCATCGCTTTTGACGATGACGCGTTCGACGAACTCCGGCGTCACGTTCCCCGAGGCCAGCAGGTTTTTGACATCGGTTGAGGACTTTTGACGGACCGACGAGTCATCCGAATGGCTAATGGGGGGCAGCCGTGCACGAAGTGCAGCGGCGGAAAAAAGGGTTATGCCGCCCGACGAAGCGCGAAGCGCGACGTTGGAACGAATGAGCGCTGAGTCACGAACGCACGAGATGCGAGAACGCATCTCGTCTCGGACCACTAAGGATAACGAACAAAGATGGCTCACTACGGGCTAGCGGTGTGAGCCCGCTTTCTTTGCTTACTTTCTTTGCGGCGGCAAAGAAAGTAAGTGCCGCCCCGCACAGGGGCGACGCCAATAGACCACTAAGAAATCAAGGAAAGGCCAAAACAGAAAAAAGAAAACGCCCCACGAGCCCAAAGACCCGCGGAGCGTTATCAACCAACAGCCAACGGCTCAAAGAGCGACAAAAAGAGCCACCACCAGGCGCCGTCAGGCAAAAAACAACTTACTTCCCACCAACACTCTGCAAAGTAGTCCACTTCCCATCGACAACCTTATAAAGCGTGATCCCACCATTCTTAAGATCACCCTTGCCGTCATACTCCAGATGAGTGGTAGTAACAGCGGGCATATCGGTCTTGGCGAGCAGCGGCAGATACTTGGCCGGATCGGTGGAGTTAGCTTTCTTCATAGCATCGAACATAGCCATAGCGCCGTCATAGGCATAAGGCGAGTACGTCTGCACATCTTCGTTGAAGCGCTTCTTGTACTTGGCGACGTAGTCAGCGCCACCGGGCATCTGATCCAGCGGCAGGCCAGCAAGCGAAGCCACCGTCCCATTAGCCGCATCACCCGCCAGCGAAAGGAAGGTAGGCGTATGCACCATCTCGCCGCCCATCAGCGGAGCCTTGATGCCGAGCGTCTTCATCTGCTTGACCATCGGCGCGGCTTGCGAATCGGCACCACCGTAATAGATCAGATCCGGATTCACCGACTTCAGCTTGGTGAGAATCGACTTGAAGTCGACAGCCTTATCGTTAGTGAATTCACGATCGACGATAGTAGCGCCGGAAGCCTTGGCAGCCTTCTCAAACTGATCAGCCAGACCCTGGCCATAAGCCGTACGGTCATCGACAATCGCGATCTTCTTCATACCCAGGCTCTTCACCGCGAACGTGCCCGCGACCGAACCTTGCTGCGTATCGGACGTCATCATCCGGAACGTGGTCTTGAAGCCTTGTTGCGTGTATTCAGGCGCCGTCGCCATGGCGATTTCGGGGATGCCCGCGTTCGCGTAGATGCGCGAAGCCGGGATCGTCGTGCCCGAGTTGAAGTGGCCGAGCATGCCCTTGATGCCGTCGTCCACCAGCTTCTGCGCAACGGTCGTGCCGGTGCGCGGGTCAGCCTGGTCGTCCGCCGAGTCCAGCACGAAGCGCACCGGCTTGCCGCCGATCACCGGCTTCGTGGCGTTCATTTCTTCCACAGCCAGCGTGATGCCGTTCTGGAAGTCCTTGCCGTAGTGAGCCTGTGCGCCCGTCATCGGACCAGCAAAACCCACCTTCACGTCTTCGACCTGCTGTGCGTGTGCCGCCCCCGCCAGTGACATGGCTGCGACGAGCGTCGCGCCAGCCAGCTGTTTCATCTTGTGTTGCATAGCTTCTCCTTGGTACCAGGTGTGAGTGGAGCGGTTTCGGGGTCGCCGTACCGCTTCCGTTTTATTGAATCGACCGTTAAAGGTTCGCTCAACCGATCGTCATCAAATTCGCATTGCCGCCCGCTGCTGCCGTATTCACGCTGACCGAACGTTCCGTCAGGAGACGTTCGAGCGCGTAATCCTCGTCGCCGCTTTCCAGCGCCCGTGCCGCCACGCCCTGCACCGAGACGATCGGACCCGCACGCTTGGCCACTTCCTTCACCAGCGCCAGCAGCTCGTCGCTATCGCCTTCGAACAGCACGGCGTCGAACGGCGTGTCGCCGCCCTTCTTCACGCTCGCGTACGTCTTGAGCGCTGCCGGCAGCGCCGACACCAGTTGCTCGCCGGCCGCGCCTTCGAACAACGCGCGATTGCCGGTAGCCAGCGCCGCGGCGAACTGCACGCGTGCACCGCTCGCCGTCGACGCCACGCACAGCACCGTGCCGCGCGCGCCCAGCGTGTAGGTGTTGCGCTCGCCGGTCGGTCCGGGCAACACCGCCGTCGCACCCGCCAGGCCTTGCGACAGGTAGCCGTCGCAACGCGCCGCGAGTGCCGCCTCACGCTCGCCGATCAGCCAGTCGCGCAAGACCGTCAGCGCCGAGGCCGGATTGTCGCTGCGATTATCACCGTTTAGGCCCGCTTGTGGTGCATCCGTCACCAGCAACTGCGCCAGCGTTTTCGGCAGACCCGCCGGACGCGTGGCGAGAAGCCGCTGCAGATACAGCGCGCCGCCTGCCTTCGGACCCGTGCCGGACAGGCCTTCGCCGCCGAACGGTTGCACCCCCACCACCGCGCCCACCACATTGCGGTTCACATAGATATTGCCCACGTGCGCGCGGCTGATCACATGCGCGATGGTCTCGTCGATCCGCGTGTGGATGCCGAGCGTCAGGCCATAACCCGTCGCGCGGATCTGTTCCAGCAGCTTGTCGAGCGCGCTGCGGCGATAGCGCACCACGTGCAGCACCGGACCGAACACTTCGCGCTTCAGTTCGTCGATGCTGTCGAGCTCGATCAGCGTCGGCGGCACGAAGGTGCCCTGGGCGCCGCCTTCCGGCATCGGCAGTTGCTCGACCTTGCGGCCCTTCTCGCGCATCGCCGCAATGTGCGCGTCGATACCGCGCTTCGCTTCGACGTCGATCACCGGGCCCACGTCGATCGACAGGCGATCCGGGTTGCCCACCGCCAGTTCGCGCATCGCGCCGGTCAGCATTTCCAGCGTGCGGTCGGCGACGTCGTCCTGCAGACACAGCACGCGCAGCGCGGAACAGCGTTGACCGGCCGAGTCGAACGCCGAGTTCAGCACGTCCGCCACCACCTGCTCGGCGAGCGCCGACGAATCGACGATCATCGCGTTCTGGCCGCCGGTTTCGGCGATCAGCGGAATCGGCCTGCCGTCGGCGTCCAGACGATTCGAGAGCGTCTTGTTGATGAGGCGCGCGACTTCGGTCGAGCCGGTGAACATCACCGCCCGCGTGCGGGCATCGGCCACCAGCGCCGCACCGACGGTTTCGCCGTCGCCCGGCAGCAGTTGCACCGCACCGGCCGGCACGCCGGCTTCGCGCAGGATGCGCACCGCTTGCGCGGCGATCAGCGGCGTCTGTTCCGCCGGCTTCGCCAGCACCGTGTTGCCGGCCGCGAGCGCCGCCGCCACCTGGCCCATGAAGATGGCCAGCGGGAAATTCCACGGGCTGATACAGACGACCGGACCGAGCGGACGATGTGTGTCGTTCGAGAACTCGGTGCGGATCTGCGCCGAGTAGTAGCGCAGAAAGTCGATCGCTTCGCGGATTTCCGCCACCGCGTTCGGCAACGACTTGCCCGCTTCGCGCACCACGAGGCCCATCAGCGTATGCATCTGCGCTTCGAGCAGATCGGCGGCGCGGGCGAGGCAATCGGCGCGCGCTTCGACCGGCGTCGCCTGCCAGATCGGCGCAGCGGCTACGGCGTGCGAGAGCGCGGCGCTCACGTGTTCCGAAGTGGCTTCGACGACGGTGCCGACGAGGTCGCGATGATCGGCCGGATTGCGCACGTCGCGCGAGGTGCCCACGGCGATTTCGTTGTCTTCGAGCATCGGCGCGGCGCGCCACGGATGATGCGCGCTCGCCAGCAAGGCCGACGACAGCGACGCCAGCCGATGTTCGTTCGACAGATCGAGGCCCATCGAATTGACGCGCTCCGCGCCGTACAGATTGCGCGGCAGCGGAATTTTCGCGTGCGGCGCGCCGAGCGGCACGATCTTCGACGCTTCTTCGACCGGGTCGGCGACCAGATCCTTGATCGCGACGTTTTCATCCGCGATGCGGTTCACGAACGACGTATTCGCACCGTTTTCCAGCAGACGCCGCACCAGATACGCCAGCAGCGTCTCATGCGTGCCGACCGGCGCATACACGCGGCACGGACGGTTCAGCTTTCCAGCAGACAGCGGGCCGGTGACTTCTTCATACAGCGGCTCGCCCATGCCGTGCAGACACTGGAACTCGTACTGGCCGGGATAGTAGTTCTGACCCGCGAGGTGATAGATCGCCGAGAGCGTATGCGCGTTGTGCGTCGCGAACTGCGGATACACCGCGTCCGGCGCGCCGAGCAGCTTCTTCGCGCAGGCGAGGTACGAGACGTCCGTGTAGATCTTGCGCGTGTAGACCGGATAGCCTTCGAGGCCGTCAACCTGGGCGCGCTTGATCTCGGTGTCCCAGTAGGCGCCCTTCACGAGGCGCACCATGATGCGGTGACGGCTGCGGCGCGCCAGATCGACGATGTAGTCGATCACGAACGGGCAGCGCTTCTGATACGCCTGCACCACGAAGCCGATGCCGTTCCAGCCCGCCAGATCCTGATCGAAGCACAGCGCTTCGAGCAGATCCAGCGAGATTTCGAGGCGGTCCGCCTCTTCGGCGTCGACGTTCAGGCCGATGTCGTAGCGGCGCGCAAGGATCGCAAGCGAACGCACGCGCGGCAGCAACTCGCTCATCGTGCGTTCCTGCTGCGAGCGCGAATAGCGTGCATGCAGCGCCGAGAGCTTGATCGAAATGCCCGGGCCTTCATAGATGCCGCGGCCGCCGGCGGCCTTGCCGATGGCGTGGATCGCCTGCTCGTACGACGCGTAGTAGCGCTGCGCATCCGCTTCGGTGGTGGCCGCTTCGCCGAGCATGTCGTAGGAGTAGCGGAAGCCGCGCGCCTCGAACTTGCGGCTGTTGGCGAGCGCCTCGGAGATGTTCTCGCCGGTGACGAACTGCTCGCCCATCAGGCGCATCGCCATATCGACGCCCTTGCGGATCAGCGGCTCGCCGCCCTTGCCGATCAGGCGCGTCAACGCCGACGACAGACTCGTTTCGCTATTGGTCGTCACCAGCTTGCCGGTGATCATCAGCCCCCATGTGGCGGCATTGACGAACAGCGACGGCGCCTGGCCGACGTGCGATTTCCAGTCGCCCTTGCTGATCTTGTCGCGGATCAGCGCGTCGCGGGTGGCGCGATCGGGAATCCGCAGCAGCGCTTCGGCGAGGCACATCAGCGCCACGCCTTCCTGGCTCGACAGCGAAAATTCGTGGATCAACCCTTCGACGCCGCCACCCTTGCTCTTGCCGCGCAGCGTTTCGACCAGCTTGCTCGCCATCGCGTCCACGTCATTGGCGAGGTTGGCCGGCAGACGCGCCTGGCCGAGCAGGAACGGCACGCATTCCGGCTCGGGACGACGGTAAGCCGCAGTGATCGCCGCGCGCAGCACCGATTGCGGTTGCACGTTCTGCGCAAAATCGAGGAACGGGTGCGACGCACCGTCCTCTTCGGACTCGACGGTTGCACCGTCGGCCATATCCGCCGAACCATGCACGCCGGACAGCTCCGCCGGCAATTGACCGTGCTCGATTCGTTCGAGATACGCGAAGATCGCCTGCTTGATCAGCCAGTGCGGAGTGCGTTCGAGACGGGTGGCGGCATCTTTCAGCCGGGAACGCAGGAGGTCGTCAACCTTGACGCCGAGGGTGGTGCTAGCCATGTTTCCTTCTTCATATGCCAGCCAACCCGCGCCGGCCAAAGACTAAAAAGTTGGCCGAATCGTACGCCTCCCAATAAAAAGGTGCAACCATCCAAAAGGCATGGTTGCACCATTGTTCAAGCCTTGTATGACCGGGGTTTGCGGCGGGTAGCGGCGCATCGGGGCAAACCCCGGTGGCATCAGTACTTTCCCCTACGAATTTCTTTTCTGGCGACCCTTATCGAAATCGGAATCGCGCCGTTATACAGGTTAAGAATGCGCGTTAGCGCACAGTACGGGGCTTACGGGGTAGCGGAAATGGAAAAGTGGCTGGTAGTGGCAGGAATCTGGACGATGTGCGCGATGTGCGCAGTCCTCTTCATTCGCGGTGCGACGTGTTCGGTCGCAAGAGAAACGGCGGACGAGCGACGTTCGCCGAACGGCGCACGCGGCGCGGTCCGGGAGTAAGCGCGGGCTCAGGCCCGCGCCACGAACTGGCTGCAGGCGTCGTCCGGCGAGACGAGCTGGTCGTGCAGACGGCAAAGCCGGCTTGCCGCCACGCTCGCGCCAAACCCTGAACTGAACACCACGAGGCCCGGGATGCTCTGCTCCAGCGTGTGTCGATCGTCAGCGCGGTACCGGCAACCGGCGCAGCTTGGCCGGCACGCGCGCAGTGCCTGCTTCGCCGCGTCCGCGCGTTCCGCCGGGGCAGTCACGATCCCTGTCCCAAGCTATTCCAATACGATGCGAACACGTGCGCGGACAGCGCGTAGCCGATGGCGATATTGACGACCACGCCGGCCGTGAACGCGAGGAACGGCTTCAGTCCGGTGGCGCTCAGCAGGCGCAACCGCGTCGTCAAACCAATGCTCAGAAAGCAGAAAATGAACGCCCAGGTGCGCAGCGCGGTAATCGGCGCGACGAACTCCGGTGTCACCACCTTGCGGTAATCCGCCAGCGAATAGTGGCTCGCGATCCACGTCACGAGCGCCGACGCGATCACGAAGCCGATCACGAATTTCGGAAAGCGCGCCCAGATCTCGCCGGCGTTGGCCTTGGCTTTGACGCCGCTGTCCTCGGTCTCCCAGCGGGTGCTTGCGACGATCGCCAGCACGAAGGCCCAGATGCCGATCCAGATATCGCGGCCCACCACTTTCATCAGCGTGAACGCCTGCAGCGAGGCTTCGGGCGCACCGGCGATCGCACCGCCTGCGTGCTTGGCGAAGTCGCCGTAGGCCTGGGCGGCGGCGATACCGGCGGCATCCGCGAACTCCGAGGTGCCGATCCAGGCGCCGGCCACCGCCGTCGACAACCCGAGCGAGCGCGACGCGAACGGCAACACGAAAATCATCACGATGGCCCACAGGATCACCAGCGTGATCGCCACCGAAGCCTGCTCTCGTTTAGCGCGCACGGCGCCTGCAATCGCAATCGCCGCCGAGACGCCGCACACCGCGCCGCCCACGCCGAGCACTGCGGCAAACCGGCGGTCGAGGCCAAACGCCTTGCCGGCAAAGAAGATCACGAAGAACGTCACCAGCGAGACGATGCTCGCCTGCCCGACCGCAACCGGACCGGCCCAGACCAGCAGGGTGAACGGCAGCGTCGCGCCGAGCAGCACGATACCCACCTTGATATAAAACTCGACGCGCAACCCGGCGGAGAACCACTCAGGCAGACGGAACACGTTCGAGATCACCAGGCCGAGCGCGAGTGCAACCAGCGGCGGCTCGAGGTTGTACTTCGAGGCGTTGACCCAGGCGCCGAGCGCAAAAATCAGGATCGACGCGACGAACAGGATCAGGAACGACGGCAGAAAATGTGCGAGCCGCTGCTTCAAGGCGGCGAGGCTCACGCCGAACAGCACCGCGAACACGACGAACAACGCGGCATAGTTCGGCAGATGCTTGACCAGATCCTGGACGACTGCGCCCGGGTCCGACCATTTCGCCGGCGCAACGGCGAGCCATTTGATGCTGCTGCCCGAGGCGAACAACGCCCACGCGACGACGATCACCAGCAGGCCGATCCAGACGGCCCACCAGTCTTCGGTGGCGAACAGGCCGCCGCCACGTTGGCTGGCCGTGTCATGCTTAGGATCGGATTTGGCCGGTGCCGCGCCCGCCGGCAGGCTGTGATTGGTATCGCTCATCGCAAAAGCCCCGAGAGTTGAGGTGCGTCGGCGCGGGAGAAGTTGGGATTGTTGTTAAAACTGCGCCGATTCGGCGAAATATAGACGACCGGCTTTCAGAACTGAAACGACCTTTCGCTCTATGAATATGACTGAAAGGGATTTGCACGCTGGCCGGGGCGGCGGGCGCGGCTGGGCCCAGAGTCAGGCCGCGGTGCGACTTCAGATGTCGAGCGGGTCGACTTCGAGATTCCAGCGCAACACGCCCTTCAAGGTGCGCAAGATCGGCTGCCACGCCCGCAGCGTGGCTTGCAGCGCGCCGCGCGACGCACTCTCGATCAGCAGTTGCGCGCGATGCACATGCATCACCTTGACGATGGTGAGCGGCACGGCGTCGTAGACGGTGACCCGCCCGGCGGACGGCATCGCCGCCAGCGCCGCGGCGGCCTGCTGCAGGAAAGCGAGCGCCGCCTCGAGCGTGCGCCCTTCGGCGCGCAGCAAGGCCTGATAGACGAACGGCGGCAGATGGGCGTCGCGGCGCTCGGCGAGCGTCGAGTTGGCGAAACCCACGTAGTCGTGCCGCGCCAGCGCGTGATACAGCGCATGCCGCGGATAACGCGTCTGCACCAGCACTTCGCCGGGCAGTCCGGCGCGTCCGGCACGGCCGCTCACCTGCATCAGCTGGGCGAACAGGCGCTCGCTCGCGCGGAAGTCGTGCGAGAACAGCGCGGTATCCGCATTGAGCACGCCCACCAGCGAAACGCGCTGAAAATCGTGGCCCTTGGCGATCATCTGCGTGCCCACCAGGATGTCGACGTCGCCCGCGTGCACATCGGAGAACAGCGCCTGCGCGCTGCCTTTGCGGCGCGTGCTGTCGGCGTCGATGCGCAGCACGCGCGCGCCCGGCACGGCGGTTGCCAGCGTTTCCTCGACACGCTGCGTGCCGCGCCCGAGCGGCGCGATGTCGACGTTGCCGCAATCCGGGCACGAGCGCGGGATGCGCGCCTCCCAGCCGCAATGATGGCAACGCAGCGCGCGCTCCGGCTTGTGCAGCACGACGTAGGCGCTGCAGCGCGGGCAACCGGCCACCCAGCCGCAGGCGTCGCAGGCCAGTTGCGGCGCGTAGCCGCGGCGGTTCAGAAACACGAGGCTCTGCTCGCCCTTTTCCAGGCGCGCTTTCAAGGCCGCAATCAGCGGCCCCGACAGGCCTTCCACCGAAGCCCGTCCGCGCCGTCGCTCTTCTTCGAGATCGATCAGCTTGACGGTGGGCAACACCGCTTCGGCGACCGCGCGGCGCGACAGCGTCAAGCGCGTGTAGCGCCCCTGGTCGGCCTGCCACCAGCTTTCGAGCGACGGCGTCGCCGAGCCGAGCACCACCGGCAAGCCCAGTTGCTTGGCGCGCCAGATGGCCAGATCGCGCGCCGAGTAGCGCAAGCCTTCCTGCTGCTTGTAAGCGGGATCGTGCTCCTCGTCGACCACGATGATGGCCAGCTTCGGCAGCGACGCGAGTATCGCGAGCCGCGTGCCGAGCACGATCCGCGCACGGCCGCTGTGCGCCGCAAACCAGTTGCGCGCCCGTTCGCCCTCCGCGAGACCGCTGTGCAAGGTGACGATCGAAGTGCCGTCGAGCGCCGCGAAACGTGCGCGAAACGCAGCCTCGAATTGCGGCGTGAGATTGATTTCGGGGACGAGGACGAGCGCCTGAGCATCGGGCCGCGCCGCGAGAATGGCGGCGAGCGCGCGCAAATAGACCTCGGTCTTGCCGCTGCCGGTCACGCCATGCAGCAGGAAGGGGGCGAAGCCGTCGGCGTCGCGGATCGCCTCGACGGCGGCGGCCTGTTCGTCGGTGAGAGTCGGCAGGGTGGGCGAGACGGCTTGCGCGCCGTCGCGCACGGACGGTGCCGCGCCCAATGCGGCCGCTTCGGTCACCTCCAGCGCTACCCAGCCTTCGGCCTGCCATGCATCGAGTGTCGCGACGGCTTTCGGGTGGATCACGCGCGCGTCGGCAGCCAGCAGCGCGTCCGCTTCGATCAGCGCCTGAGCGAGGCGCCGCAAGGCGCTCGCGCGTGCCGGCAAGGCGTCGGGCAGCGCCGCGCGGCCGGCCGGCAGCAGACTGTAGCGCTCCTGCGGCGCCAGCAGCCGCGCCCAGCGCGATGGGTCGCGCAACGCTTGCGGCAAAGCCGGCAAGGCGACTTCGCCGAGACCCCGCTGGTAGTAGTCCGCGGCAAAGGCGGCGAGCGCCAGCCATTCGTCCGATAGCGGTGGACAGGCCTCGCAGATCGCATCCACGGCGCGCAGCTTGTCCGCGGGGACGTCACTGTGAGCGGTCACTTCGCAGACGAGACCCACCACCTGGCGCCTGCCGAACGGCACGCTGACGAGTGTACCCGGCTGCGGCGGCTCGGTCGCGTCGCAGCGATAGTCGAACAGGGTCGGCAGTGGATGATCCAGCGCGACGCGGACGAAGACGGGGCTCAAATTGGATTCGGAATCGCGATCGGGGTCGGCAGACGCGGCGCGGCGAGCGGCGTGACGTGCCGTGAAGCGGCGGCGTACGCGGCGAAGTTAAAGTAAAACTTCACTTTCCGCGCTAAGTTTTGGATTCGACTGAACAATTGCTGTTGACCCGCGCGTCCTGTGGATAACTTTGTTGAGAACTCCGCCCGGAAGGCCGGAAAACCGCGCCACTGCGGCCTTGTGTGGGTTTTCGCACAATTCCTTCCGCCCCGTGGAAACCCTTGCCAGTCAAGGACTTGATCAAATGCGCACACAACTTGCAAGGACAATGCTGCGATGAAAGCCTCTACCGCGCCGCAGCGTGATAAGTGTGCATAAGTCAAGTCTTGACAACGGCGGAAGCGCCATCTGACGGCCCGGTTAACACTATTTTTACCTTAGCCCGAGAGCCCAGCTCGCCGCACTGCAACAAAACCGTCACGTAGCCAGCGTGGTTCCGCCTGCTCCAGCAGCGCGAATAGCACGGCTGTGCCGATGCACTTCGTCGACCAGTTCGGCGACATGTTCCGGCGGCGTGAATTGCGAGATGCCATGACCGAGATTGAAGATGTGGCCGGGATGATTGCCGAAACTGTCGAGCACGGCACGCGCTTCCATGCGAATCGCCGAGGGCGGCGCGAACAGCACCGATGGATCGAGGTTGCCCTGCAGCGCCACCCGGTCGCCGACGCGCTCGCGCGCCTTGGCGAGGTTGACCGTCCAGTCGAGCCCGACCGCGTCGACACCGCTAGCCGCAATGTCTTCGAGCCACGGGCCGCCCCCCTTCGTGAAGGTGATCACCGGCACCTTTTCCCCGTCGTGAGTGCGCTTGAGCTGGCTCACCACCTGCTCGATGTAGTGCAGCGAAAAGCGCTGGAAGATGCCGTCGGCCAGTGCGCCACCCCAACTGTCGAAAATCATCACGGCTTGCGCGCCGGCTTCGATCTGCGCGTTCAGGTAGGCCGCCACGCTTTGCGCGTTCACCTCGAGAATGCGCTGCATCAGATCCGGGCGCGCATACAGCATGGACTTCACCGTGCGGAAATCGGACGAACCGGCGCCTTCGACCATGTAGCAGGCCAGCGTCCACGGACTGCCCGAGAAGCCGATCAGGGGCACACGCTGGCGGCCTTGCGCGTCGGTGAGCGCCTTGCGGATTTCGCGCACGGCGTCGGTGACGTAGCGCAGCGTGGCGTCGATGTCGGGCACGGCGAGGCGCGCGACGTCCGCTTCGGTGCGCACCGGGCGGGCAAACTGCGGCCCCTCGCCGGCCACGAAATCCAGCCCAAGGCCCATTGCATCGGGCACCGTGAGAATGTCTGAGAACAGGATGGCCGCGTCGAGCGGGTAACGCTCGAGCGGCTGCAGCGTGACTTCAGTCGCATAGGCCGGACTCTTCGCCAGGCTGAGGAAGCTGCCGGCACGGCTGCGCGTTGCGTTGTATTCGGGCAGGTAGCGGCCCGCCTGACGCATCAGCCAGATCGGCGTGTAGTCGGTCGGCTGGCGCAGCAGCGCGCGCAGGAAGGTGTCGTTGAGGAGGTTATGGGCCACGTTGCTTGCGACTGAAGGCAAAGGGGCATTTTACCGGACGCAGCGGGACCCATCCTGCATCTTCATTGATCCCGGCGATAGCGTTGCGCGGCGGCCGCTTGGCCTAGGCCTTTCGGCTAATGTTCAACGGCCGGTTGCCGGGCTATGATCAGCAGCCTTACCAAACAGTTACGGTGTTCGAGGAGAGCCGATGAACAAAGCTGCATGGATCCTGGTCGGGGTGCTGTTGTGCACGGCTGCCGGCATGGCCAACGCGCAAACGCCAACGGCCCCTGCCGGCGCCGCCGCAATGGCCCCGTCGCGGCTCGATGAGATTCTGGCGCGCGGCACGCTGCGCACCTGCACGACCGGCGACTACAAGCCGTATTCGTTCTACAAGGGCGACGGCCAGTTCGAGGGCATCGACATCGATATGACCGAGTCGCTCGCCCGGTCGCTCGGCGTGAAAGTCGAGTACGTGAAGACCTCGTGGTCGAACCTGATGAACGACTTCGTGGCGAAATGCGACATCGGTGTGGGCGGCGTTTCACCGAGCCTTGAGAGACAGAAGCACGCGTTTTTTACCCAGCCTTACATGGTCGACGGCAAGACGCCCATTGCTCGCTGCGATGACGTGAACAAGTACCAGACGGTTGCCGAGATCGACCAGCCCGCGACCCGGGTCATCGTCAACCCGGGCGGCACGAACGAGCGCTTCGCGAGGCAGTACTTCCCGCACGCGAACCTCACCGTCTATCCGGACAACGTGACCATCTTCAAGCAGATCCTGGCCGGCAAGGCGGATGTGATGGTGACTGACGCTTCGGAGACGCTATTGCAGCAGAAGCTCAACCCGGGGCTGTGCTCCGTCCACCCCGACAAGCCGTTCCAATACGGCGAGAAAGCATGGCTGCTACCCCGCGGCGACGTGGTGTTCCAGCAGTATGTCGATCAGTGGTTGCACCTCGCGCAGGCCACGGGGGAATACCAGGCGATCTCGGACAAGTGGTTGAAGTAATCGCTTAGGGCCGTACGCCGGGCGGTTGCACGTCAGGTGCGGTACGCGGGCGGGTCGGGACAATCATGTAACCGACCCTCTGCACGTAAGCCGATACAGAACGGCGCGCTCGCGACGGCTGGTCTGACAGGCCAACCACCCTGACGACGCGATTGCGCTCAACGATGCGCTGCAGCGACGTGCGGCTGTTCGTCTCACGATCGCTCAGCTTATTAGAGCCGTATCGGCCTATAGACACGGCGATCCGACGACCATTGCGCGGGCAGACCATGTTTTCATGCAGTGAAAACTGAATCAGAAGCGGTGCACGATGCGTCCCGGATAGCATCAATCGCACCTGTATAACAATCGCCAGGAGTATCGGTAAGAAATACGTTTTAAACAGCTTTCAATGGCAAAAAATCCCCAAGAGCCTTATCTGGCGGGCGTTACAACCTGAAACACTTTGTTACCGCGTTGCCTGAGTTATTCGCCCACAATGCCTTTCAACGGTTTCAACACGGATGTGGCTGGGTGCGTGGTGTGAGCGGATACGATGCACTTGCCGGTCGGCAGCACGCCGAAGCCCTGTAAAGGGGCATCCCTGTTGGCGCCGTGGTCAACGCGTAAAGCGTCTGCCCAGTCGGTTCCTCCAATGGTCTCCTCGCGCTAACCCCGTAGCGTGTGGTTTTTAGCGGGCTCCAGGCCCGCTTTTTTTTTCTTTAGCCAAACGTTTGCGCGCCGCCCAGACGGGCCTCGCAAGGGTTGTTTTCAGACCCGGCTTCGCAGACGATTCGCTACTTCAAGGTCGGACCCCTGCGGGCGTCGCGTACACGGTACGCGACGCCCGCAGCCGTTTCAGGCCACCTCGATCAGGCCGTCTTGTCTTCCTTCACCTTCAATTCCTGAATCATGCATTCGCGCATCACGAACTTCTGCACCTTGCCGGTGACCGTCATGGGCAGTTCGTCGACGAAGCGGATGTACTTCGGGATTTTGTAGTGGGCGATCTGGCCGCGACAGAAGTCCTGCACCTCTTCGGCGCTTGCCTGTTCGCCGGCACGCAGCACGATCCACGCGCACACTTCCTCGCCGTATTTCGCGTCCGGCACGCCGAACACCTGCACGCTCTGGATCTTCGGATGACGGAACAGAAACTCCTCGATCTCGCGGGGATAGATGTTCTCGCCGCCGCGAATCAGCATGTCCTTGAGGCGGCCGACGATGTTGCAGTAGCCATCGGCATCGATGGTCGCGAGGTCGCCGGTGTGCATCCAGCCATCCACGATACTTTCACGCGTTTTCGCTTCATCGCCCCAATAGCCCCGCATCACCGAGTAACCCTTCGTACACAGCTCGCCCGTCTCGCCGACCGGCACGATATTGCCCAGCGCGTCGATCACCTTGACTTCCAGATGCGGCTGGACGCGCCCCACCGTTGAAGTGCGCTTGTCCAGAGGATCCGTGGTCGAGCTTTGGAACGACACCGGGCTTGTCTCCGTCATGCCATAGGCAATCGTGATTTCGGCCAGGTGCATCTTCGATACGACCTTTTTCATCGTCTCGATCGGGCATGGCGAGCCGGCCATGATGCCGGTCCGCAGGCGTGTGAGATCGAAGCGCGCAAACTCGGGGCGATCCAGTTCGGCGATGAACATGGTCGGTACGCCATGCAATGCCGTGCATTTTTCCTCGGCGACCGCGGCCAGCGTAGCAACGGGGTCGAAGGCCTCGCCCGGGAACACCATATTCGCACCGACCGATACGCAGGCCAGCACCGCGAGCACCATCCCGAAGCAGTGATAGAGCGGCACGGGGATGCAGAGGCCATCCTGTTCCGAGAGACGCATCGCCATCGCGATATAGCGGGCGTTGTTGACGACGTTGCGATGCGTGAGCGTGGCGCCCTTCGGATTGCCGGTGGTGCCGCTCGTGAACTGGATGTTGATCGGATCGTCGGCCGACAGGGCGGCGCCGATCGCTTCGAGCTTCGCCGGGTCAAGCGTCGTGCGGCCCTGCTCGATCACATCGGAGAAACTCAACATGCCCGGCGTCGGGGTATCGCCCATGCGAATGACGACCCGCAGATCCGCCAGGCGAGCGGCGTGCAGATCGCCGGGCGTTGCTGTGGCAAGCTCGGGCGCCAGTTCTTGCAGCATCTCCAGGTACATCGACGACTTGAAGCGCTCGGCGGCAATGATGGCCTTGCAGGCCACCTTGTTCAGCGCGTACTCGAGTTCGGCCAGCCGATAGGCCGGGTTGATGTTCACCAGCACGGCGCCGATGCGCGCGGTGGCGAATTGCGTCATCAGCCACTCGACCCGGTTCGGCGACCAGATGCCGACACGATCGCCCTTGCCGATACCCTGTGCCAGCAAACCGGTGGCGAGCACGTCGACTTCCTGCAAAAACACCTGCCACGTCCAGCGAATGCCTTGCTCGCGGAACACCACGGCGGGCCGGTCGGCGAAACGTCGCGCGGTATCGCACAGGAATCGTCCGACGGTCGCATCGCTCAACGGGATAGCGGTCGAGCCGCGCACGTAGGACAGACCGTCCTTCGGTTCAATGAGGGCGCCTTCACCTGACGCTTGCGTTGCCATGGCGGTGTCTCCGGAAACGAATGCGTGCTCTGTTGGAATGACTTCGAAACCGATTGTGCCCCGGCGGATAACGGCAAGGCATCAAGTCTTACCCGCAGGTGCTTTCCTGTTTCGACTGCTTCAAACTCGTCAGCTGCATCAACTGCTTCGGCCACATCAAGGCAATGATTCTGTTTCCCTTTCCGTAAACGTCAAGAAATGTTGAAAAAAAAGCAGCCGGTCAGGCTGCTTTTTCTTTGCTGCTTGCTGCTTAATTCTGACCGCGCAGCTTGCGCAGACGCTGAATCGCCGCGAGCTGAGCCGTCGCATACGCGAGTTCCGCCTGAGCGGTTGCGTATTCGAGGTTCGAACCGGTGTTCTGCAGCGCTTCTTCAGCGCGCTTGCGTGCGTCTTCGGCCTTGGCTTCGTCGAGATCCTTACCGCGGATTGCCGTGTCGGCGAGAACCGTCACTGCGCCCGGCTGGATTTCGAGAATGCCGCCGGCGACGAACACAAACTCTTCTTCGCCGTTTTCAGCTTCGATACGCACCGCACCCGGACGAATCCGCGTAATGAGCGGCGTGTGACCCGGCAGAATGCCGAGCTCGCCCGCTTCGCCCGGCAGCGCCACGAATTTCGCCTGACCCGAGAAGATCTGCTCTTCCGCGCTGACGACGTCTACTTTAATGGTTGCCATATCGACTCCTGTGTCGACCCGAATTAGCGCTTTAGCGCTTACCCGGGTCCCATGCAAAGCTCGACGAGAGTTAGCGCTTTAGCGGTTACTCTCGTCCCATGCAAGGCTCGGTTGAGCGTAGTGAGAGGCGCGATAAGTCACGTGTTACATATTCAGCGGTGTGACTTGCCGCGCCTGATTGCCTACACCCGACCTTTACTGGATCTTCTTGGCCTTTTCGAAGGCTTCGTCGATCGTGCCGACCATGTAGAACGCCTGCTCCGGCAGATGATCGCACTCACCGCCCACGATCATCTTGAAGCCACGGATTGTTTCCTTCAGCGGCACGTACTTGCCCGGCGAGCCCGTGAACACTTCAGCGACGTGGAACGGCTGCGACAGGAAACGCTGGATCTTACGAGCGCGCGCCACGGCGAGCTTGTCTTCCGGCGCCAGTTCGTCCATGCCCAGAATCGCGATAATGTCGCGCAGTTCCTTGTAGCGCTGCAGCGTTTGCTGCACGCCGCGCGTGATGGCGTAGTGCTCTTCGCCGATCACGTTCGGGTCGATCTGACGCGAGGTCGAATCGAGCGGGTCGACCGCCGGGTAGATCCCCAGCGAGGCGATGTCACGCGACAACACGACGGTTGCGTCAAGGTGGCCGAAGGTCGTAGCCGGCGACGGATCGGTCAAGTCATCCGCAGGGACGTACACGGCCTGCACCGACGTGATCGAGCCGGTCTTGGTCGACGTAATCCGCTCTTGCAGCTTGCCCATTTCTTCAGCCAACGTCGGCTGATAGCCCACTGCCGACGGCATACGGCCGAGCAGTGCCGACACTTCCGTGCCTGCCAGCGTGAAACGGTAGATGTTGTCGACGAAGAACAGCACGTCGAGGCCTTCGTCACGGAAGTGCTCAGCCATCGTCAGACCGGTCAGCGCGACGCGCAGACGGTTGCCCGGCGGCTCGTTCATCTGGCCGTACACCAGCGCGACCTTGTCGAGAACGTTCGAGTCCTTCATTTCATGATAGAAGTCGTTCCCTTCGCGGGTACGCTCGCCAACACCGGCGAACACGGAATAGCCACCGTGTTCCTTGGCGATGTTGTTGATCAGTTCCATCATGTTCACGGTCTTGCCCACACCGGCGCCACCAAACAGGCCAACCTTACCGCCCTTTGCGAACGGGCAGATCAGGTCGATCACCTTGATACCCGTTTCGAGCAGTTCGGTCGACGGCGACAGTTCGTCGAACGCCGGCGCCTTCTGGTGAATACCGCGCGTCACGTCCGAGTTGATCGGGCCGGCTTCGTCGATCGGGCGACCCAGCACGTCCATGATCCGGCCGAGCGTCGGCTTGCCAACCGGCACGCTGATCGGCTTGCCGGTGTTCTTCACCGTCGTACCGCGGCGCAGGCCGTCGGATGCACCCAGACAGATGGTCCGCACGACGCCGTCGCCCAGCTGCTGCTGAACTTCGAGGGTCAGTTCCGAACCGTCGAGAATGAGCGCGTCGTAAATCTTCGGCATGTGTTCACGCGGGAATTCCACGTCGATCACCGCGCCGATGCACTGTACGATCTTGCCTTCTACCAAAGCAGTAGTACTCATCGCTTTTCCTTTAGATACTCAATTCTTCACTCGCGCAAAGGCGCAGTTTCGTAGCGCTTGCCCAAAGGCGCGCCTGACCATGATGGTCAGACCGCCGCAGCGCCACCGACGATTTCCGACAGTTCTTTCGTGATCGCGGCCTGGCGGCTCTTGTTGTATACGAGCTGCAGTTCGTTGATGACCGTCTTCGCGTTGTCCGAAGCGGCCTTCATCGCGACCATCCGTGCCGACTGCTCCGACGCCATGTTTTCCGCGACGGCCTGATAAACCAGCGCTTCCACATAACGCACGAGCAACTCGTCCACCACCGCCTGGGCATCCGGCTCGTAGATGTAGTCCCACGACGTGCTCGGGGTCGTGCCCTCGTCTTCCTTGCGCTCGAACTGGTCTGCCGACAGCGGCAGCAGTTGCTCGATCACCGCTTCCTGCTTCATCGTATTGACGAAGCGCGTGTACGCCAGGTACACCGCGGAAATCTTGCCTTCCGAGTACATGTCGAGCTGCACTTTCACCGCGCCGATCAACTTCTCGAGGTGCGGCGTGTCGCCCAGATGCACGACGTTCGACGCAACCTTCGCGCGCAGGCGGTTCAGAAAACCGAGACCCTTGGTGCCGATCGCCGTTGCTTCGACGGTCTTGCCCTGGCCTTCCAGCTCCTTGAACTTCTGCAGCGCCGCGCGCAGTACGTTCGTATTCATGCCGCCGCACAGACCCTTGTCGGTCGTGACGAGGATCATGCCGGCCGTCTTCGCGCCTTCGTTCGACACCATGAACGGGTGACGATACTCAGGGTTCGAACGGCTCATGTGTGCAGCGATGTCGCGGACCTTGTCGGCATACGGGCGAGCAGCGCGCATGCGCTCCTGAGCGCGGCGCATCTTCGATGCGGCCACCATCTCCATCGCTTTCGTGATCTTGCGCGTGTTTTGCACGCTCTTGATCTTGCCGCGAATTTCCTTCATTCCAGCCATTGCTTGCTCCTTTGTCGGCCCGAGTGACCGCTTTAGCGGTGACTCGGGTCCCATGCAAAGCGATCGAAGCAGCGCGGGGGCATTCACATGCGGCCCGCGCCGCTTCAAGGTCCGTTTATGCCTTGCGGGTCACTCGCGGATCAATAAGCGCCGGACTTCTTGAAGTCTTTGATAGCCGTATGCAGCAGGCCGTCGTCGTCCTTCGAGAGTTCCTTGGTATCTTCGATGCGCTTGATCAGGTCAGCGTGCTTCGACTTCAGGTAGTCACGCAGGCCCTTTTCGAACGGCAGCACTTGTGCGACTTCGAGGTCGTCGAGGTAACCGTTGTTCGCAGCGAACAGCGCAACGGCCAGTTCCCATACTTGCAGCGGTTGATACTGCGGCTGCTTCAGCAGTTCCGTCACGCGGCGTCCGCGTTCGAGCTGCTTGCGGGTGGCTTCGTCGAGGTCCGAGGCGAACTGGGCGAATGCAGCCAGTTCACGGTACTGCGCGAGGTCGGTACGGATACCGCCCGACAGCTTCTTCACCACCTTGGTCTGAGCCGCACCGCCCACACGCGACACCGACACGCCGGCGTTAATTGCCGGGCGGATACCTGCGTTGAAGAGGTCGGTTTCCAGGAAGATCTGGCCGTCGGTAATCGAGATCACGTTCGTCGGAACGAATGCGGTCACGTCGCCCGCTTGCGTTTCAATGACCGGCAGTGCCGTCAGCGAACCGCTCTTGCCCTTCACTTCGCCGTTCGTGAACTTCTCGACGTACTCTTCCGAGACGCGAGCCGCACGTTCCAGCAGACGCGAGTGCAGATAGAACACGTCGCCCGGGTAAGCTTCACGGCCCGGCGGGCGGCGCAGCAGCAGCGAGATCTGACGGTATGCCCAGGCCTGCTTGGTCAAGTCGTCATAAACGATCAGTGCATCTTGGCCACGGTCGCGGAAGTATTCGCCCATCGAGCAGCCGGCGTACGGTGCGAGGTATTGCATCGCAGCCGATTCCGAAGCCGAAGCGGCCACGACGATCGTGTATTCCAGCGCGCCGGTTTCTTCCAGCTTGCGCACCACGTTCATGATCGACGAAGCCTTCTGGCCGATCGCGACGTAGATACAGAAGAGGTTCTTGCCCTTCTGGTTGATGATCGTGTCGACAGCCACAGCCGTCTTGCCGCACTGGCGGTCGCCAATGATCAGCTCGCGCTGGCCGCGGCCGACCGGCACCATCGCGTCGATCGACTTCAGGCCGGTCTGGACCGGCTCCGACACCGACTTACGCCAGATCACGCCCGGTGCGATCTTTTCGATTGCGTCGGTGTGCTTCGCGTTGATCGGGCCTTTGCCGTCGATCGGGTTGCCGAGTGCGTCGACCACGCGGCCGAGCAGTTCCGGACCCACCGGCACTTCGAGAATGCGGCCCGTCGTCTTGACGATGTCGCCTTCCGAAATGTGTTCGTATTCGCCCAGAATCACGGCGCCGACCGAGTCGCGCTCGAGGTTCAGCGCGAGACCGTAGGTGTTGCCCGGAAATTCGAGCATTTCGCCCTGCATCACTTCCGACAGGCCGTGGATACGCACGATACCGTCGGTCACGGAGATCACGGTGCCCTGGTTGCGAACGTCTGCGCTCGCTTCAAGGCCCTGGATCCGGCTCTTGATCAGCTCGCTGATCTCAGAGGGATTGAGTTGCATTATTCGCTCCTGATAGTCAATTCTGTTGCGTGCCAGCCGCTTCAGCGCTTTCGGCGCTTCAGGCCGTCAGAGCCGTCTGCATGCTGGCAAGCCGCGCGCGGACCGAGGTATCGAGCACTTCATCGCCGACCGTCACGCGCACGCCGCCGATCAGCGACGAGTCGACCTCGACCACCGGCTTCAGCTTGCGCTTGAACTTGTGTTCGAGACTTGCGACGAGTTCGTTCAACTGCTCGCCTTCGAGCGGGAATGCGCTGACGATCAGCGCATCGGCCGCCCCTTCGCGGGCGTTCTTCAGCTCTTCGAACTGCGTAGCGATTTCCGGCAGCAGTGGCAGACGGTGGTTGTCCACCAGCATGTGCACCAGATTCTTCGCTTGCGCATTGTCCTTGAGCGGCGACTTGACCGCGGCCAGCAGCAGTTCGCTGACCTGGGCGCGGCTTACTTTTGGGCTCGTAGCGATCGACAGCACTTCGGGCAGACGCGCAACCTGTGCCAGCTCCTGCACGAGCGTGGACCAGGCGGCGATGTCACCAGCTTCGGCCACGCCAAACAGCGCTTCTGCGTACGGACGGGCGATGGTTGCAAGTTCGGCCATGATCAGAGCTCGGCTTTCAGTTGATTCAGCAGGTCAGCGTGAGCTGCCTGGTCGACTTCGCGCTTCAGGATCTGTTCGGCGCCCTTGACGGCGAGGACGGCGACTTCGCCGCGCAGCGCTTCACGCGCCTTGACGACTTGTTGCTCGGCGTCGGCTTTCGCTTGCGCGAGAATGCGGGCGGCTTCAGCTTGCGCCTGAGCCTTGATTTCGTCAGCGAGGGTCACTGCGCGCTTTTCGGCGTCAGCAATGCGTTGCTGGCCGTCGTTGCGTGCCTGTGCCAGTTCCTGGTCGACGCGCTTGTGCGCGGCTTCCAGTTCCGCCTTGCCCTTTTCAGCAGCAGACAGACCGTCGGCGATCTTCTTCGCGCGCTCGTCGAGAGCGTTGATCAACGGAGGCCACACGAACTTCATCGTGAACCACGCGAGGATCAGGAACACGACCATTTGCGCAAACAGGGTTGCGTTGAGATTCACGGTGTTTCCTTAAACGTTGCTAGTTCGGAAAGTGAAACGGCAAGGCGCTCATCGATTCTGTATTCGATCAGCGCCTAAGTGCCCGTTCCGCCCTGCGCCTTTACCAGTTATAGCTCAGGCGCAAACTTCCGAGGAACCTCAGCCTGCCAGCTTCGACAGCAGCGGGTTCGCGAACGCAAACAGCATTGCCACACCAACGCCAATCAGGAACGCCGCATCGATCAGACCAGCCAGCAGGAACATCTTGGTTTGCAGCGGGTTCATCAGTTCCGGCTGACGAGCGCATGCCTCAATGTACTTGCCGCCCATCAGGCCGATACCGATACAGGCGCCGATTGCACCCAGGCCGATGATGATGCCGATACCGATGGCGGTCAGACCCTGGATGTTGGCGATGAAAGCTTGCATGATCACTCCTTTGTGAAAAGTCTTTTTGGAACTGGTTGGAACTAGGATTTAAAAAACTAAAAAGCTAAAGCAATTCGTGGTTCGACAGCGCAGGTTAGTGCTTGTCGTGTGCCTGGCCGAGGTACACCAGCGTCAGCATCATGAAAATGAACGCCTGCAGCAGCACGATCAGAATGTGGAAGATGGCCCACACGCTGCCGGCGATCACGTGGCCGATGAAGCCAAGCACCGTCGTGTCCGCGCCGAAGCTCCAGATGCTGCCCAGGAGGGCAATCAGCAGGAACAGCAGTTCGCCCGCATACATGTTGCCGAACAGCCGCATGCCGAGGGAAACCGTCTTCGCGACGAACTCGATGATGTTCAGTGCCAGGTTCGGGATCCACAGCAGCGGATGCGCGCCGAACGGAGCGGACAGCAGTTCATGCACGAAACCGCCGACGCCCTTGATCTTGAAGTTGTAGTAAATCATCAGCACGAACACGCCGAGCGCGATGCCGATCGTGCCGTTGAGGTCGGCCGTCGGAACGATGCGGTGGTGCGGGATGACTTCCGAGAGGCCCAGCCAGCCGATCACGCGGCCCGGCAGGTCGACGGGGATGAAGTCGAGCGAGTTCATCAGGGCAACCCAGACGAACACGAACAGGGCGAGCGGAGCAATGAAGGTACGGCTGCCGTGGATCATCGACTTCGATTGATCTTCGACCATCTCGACCAGCATTTCGATCGCGCACTGGAAGCGGCCCGGCACGCCGGAGGTCGCTTTACGGGCAGCGAGATGCAGGATGAAGATGGTGAGCAGGCCGCAAACGATCGACCAGAACAGGGTGTCCAGATTCCAGACGTGGATATCGAAAATCGACGTCTGGTGCGCGGTAGAAAAGTTCTGCAAGTGGTGCGCGATGTACTCGGACGGATCCATCGCGCGCGTTCCTTCGCTAGCTGCCATATCGTTAATGCCACCCAAATTGTCGAAAATCAGTCCGGGCCGTTCCCGCCGCAATAGTCTATTGCGGGAACACGCCGGCGCGAGTGATGTCTTACCCGCGCGCCTTTTTGCCGACGCCGCGCGCCAGCCAGTATTTTTTGCGTTACTTCACCGCTCACCGCCAGGCGAGCGCGATCCAGTACGTCTTCAATGCAACGAGGTAGGTCACGAGCAGCGGCACCCAGCGTACGTCGTGATACCAGAAAGCGATGGCTACAAACATCGCGATCGTTGTCCCCATCTTGAGCGCTTCGCCGATCATCCAGCTCATGACTGTTTCGGCGCCGCTCAGTGTTCTTAGGCGTGCCGCGAACAATGCGCCCGGCACCCAGCAAATCGCCCCCCCCAGGAACGCGGACAGCGCAGCAGCGCCCGGCGGCTTGTAGAACAGCCACCACACCAGCGTCGCACCCAGGGACAAAACCATTTGCGCCGCCACGACCTTGAAAGGCGTGACCCGCGATGGACGACTCACATTCGGACCGAACAGTTTTTCTGCCTCAGCCCGCGTGAGCGGAACGATATTGTTATCGTGTTGCTCGGCATCCCACTCAGGGTCCGGTGTAACGGGCCGACCGGACGCAGCGGAAAACGGGCGTTCTGCGCGGTCTTCGTCGTGCCCATTCTTCGGCGCCTGATTCGACGTTTTGACCGCCATCGCTGTGTTCCGAAAGTCTAGTTCCGTCCGCCAGCTTACGCGACGCTTACGGGGTTGCCGTGCAATTAAATCCGGGCGATTGTAAGCGATAGTTGCAGGCAATTCAAGACTTTAGGCCGTTCAATAACCCGCGTGAAAAGGCGCTCCATGATGCGGGAAAGCCGCTTTCCGACCCCAATGGACGTCAACTGTAAGGCTGCCGGGGGATCGCGAAAAATGCCGCTTGAATTGGCCCGATCCGGGCCGGAACACTAGCACGCGGATGCTGCGGCGTCCGTATCAAATATGCAACAGCAGCCAGCCGCCAACGGCCCCGCCGATCAGCCAGAACGGCACGGCGTAAAGGTGAAACGGCAGCCACATGCCGCGCTCTTTTGAGAGACGCACCGCGATCAGATTCGCCAGCGAGCCGATGGCGATGCCGAAGCCCCCCACGCTCACGCCATAGGCGAGC
Organism: Paraburkholderia sp. GAS38; assembly: GCF_050434965.1. Taxonomy (NCBI): domain Bacteria; kingdom Pseudomonadati; phylum Pseudomonadota; class Betaproteobacteria; order Burkholderiales; family Burkholderiaceae; genus Paraburkholderia; species Paraburkholderia sp. GAS38. Next base: position 276,899 of record NZ_JBNDJO010000012.1, read on the forward strand.
GCGCGCCAGTCTTTGGTGAACTCGGCGAGCATAATCGCAGCCGGAACATTGCTGATGCCTTGCGAAAGAATCGCCCCTGCGGCAAAAGCGCGCAGCGGGGTCGCCAACCCCAGTTGGCCGACCGTCGCGTGCACCCACGGCAGGGCCGCGACGCTGCGCAACACGATGAACATGAAGACGAAGATCAGCAGCAGCAACCAGTCGATCTTCAACACGATCTCGCGGCGCCAGATCAGGAAGCCCGCCATGACGCCCGCGAGTCCGATGCCGGCATGGTGCGAATCGGCGAGCAGCACGAACGCCACGAACAACAGCACCGCGACGCCAACCAGCACGCGGTCGACGCGGTGCGCCTCCGTGTCTTTGGACAGATCGAGCGGCTTCGCGCGGAAGCTGGCCGCCGCCATGACGTAGAGCATCGCCATCAACGCGGCGCACAGTGGCGCCAGCCCCCAGACGAAACCGCCAAAAGACACACCGCTGGTTTGCCAAAGAAACAGGTTTTGCGGATTGCCGAGCGGCGTGAGGATCGAACCGGCGTTCACCGACAGCGCGATGAAAATCACAAGGCGCTTGAGCGGCAGCGGTGTGAGTTCGTGCAGGGACAACGCGAGTGGCACGACCACGAACAGCGCGACGTCGTTGGTCAGCAGCATCGACAACACCGCCGCCAGGCCGATCAGCAAAAATGCGAGGGCCCGTTCCGAGTGGATGGAATGAATCACGCGGTGCGCCAGCCATATCAGGAATCCTGACAATTCGATGGCCTTCGTCAAGATCAGGAGTCCTGCCAGTGTCAGGACGGTCTGCCAGTCGACGAGGCCCGGCAGCGTGAGCCACGGGCGCGGGTGCAGACACTGCAGCGCGATCAGCGCGACGACGAGGACCGAGAGAACAGGCTCGTTCGTCGCAAAGGCGATCAGCTTGCGCAGCGGACTTCTTTTGGCGGTGTGGGACTCGCGCTCGGCAACCGTCACTGGGAAGCGTCGATCAGGCTGTGGCGTTGCCGCGCAGCCGCGCGAGGATACCTTCGAGCGCGTCGAGGTCGCCGAAGTCCACCAGCACCTGGCCGCGCCCGCCGCGGCCGAGCTTGATCCTGACCGTGGCAGCCAGCAGATCCGACAGTTCCTCTTCGAGGCGCCGGGTATCGCGGCCACCGTCGTTGTTTGCCTTCGCCTTCACCGCCGGCGCCACCTTGGTGGTCGTGGTCACCAGCTTTTCGGTTTCGCGCACCGACATCCGCTTGTTGACCACCTGGTTGGCAAGCGTGATCTGCGTGGCGGGGTCGACCGCCAGCAGTGCACGGGCATGCCCCATGTCGAGATCGCCCGCGAGCAGCATCGTCTGCACCGGCGCTGCCAGATTCAACAGACGCAGCAGGTTCGACACGGCACTGCGCGAGCGCCCCACCGACTCGGCCGCCTGCTCGTGCGTAAAGCTGAATTCGTCGAGCAGACGCTGGATGCCCTGCGCTTCTTCCAGCGGATTCAGATCTTCGCGCTGGATGTTCTCGATCAGCGCCATGGCGGCAGCGGCCTGGTCGGGCACATCCCGCACCAGCACCGGCACCTCGTCCAGACCGGCCAGACGCGCGGCGCGGAAACGCCGCTCGCCGGCGATGATTTCGTACTTGTCCGCCGAAACCGGCCGCACGAGGATCGGTTGCATCAGCCCTTGCGCGCGAATGCTGGCCGCCAGCTCCTGCAGCGCGCCTTCGTCCATACGCGTGCGCGGCTGGTACTTGCCGGCCTGCAGCTTGCCGAGCGGCAAGACGTTCGGCGCGCCTTCGATCTTGACCGCCTCGGTGATATCCGCGCTGCCGCCGAGCAAGGCTTCCAGCCCCCGGCCCAATCCCTTCTTTCGTGCTACTGCATTCATCGTACTTCCTCGATCAGCTTGGGGTGCCTCGCCACGCGTCAGATGATCGCGCGCACTCGCTCAATCATTTCCGCGCCAAATTGCACGTACGCCTGCGCGCCGCGCGACGCACGGTCGAACACCACGCCCGGCAATCCATAGCTGGGCGCCTCGGCAAGGCGCACATTGCGCGGAATGACGACGTCAAATACCTTGTCGCCGAAATGCTCTTTCAACTGGTCGGACACCTGCTGTTGCAGCGTGATGCGCGGATCGAACATGACGCGCAGCAGCCCGATGACCTTCAGATCGCGATTCAGGTTCGCATGCACCTGCTTGATGGTGTTGACCAGGTCCGACAGCCCTTCGAGCGCGAAGTACTCGCACTGCATCGGGATCACCACGCCATGCGCGGCACACAGACCATTGAGTGTCAGCAACGACAGAGCCGGCGGACAGTCGATCAGTACGAAGTCGTACTCGCCCTCCACCAGCGCCAGCGCATCCTTCAACTGACGCTCGCGATTCTGCACGTTCACCAGCTCGACCTCAGCGCCCGCCAGTTCGCGGTTGGCCGGCACGACATCGTACGAAACCGCCTCAGGCCGCACACGCGCATCCGCCACCGCCACGCCGTCCACCAGCACTTCATAGATGGTATTCGCGCAGGCGGCCTTGTCGACGCCGCTGCCCATGGTGGCGTTACCCTGCGGATCCAGATCAATGAGAAGGACACGCTGTCCCTGCGATGCGAGGCTCGCGGCAAGATTGACTGCTGTCGTCGTCTTCCCGACGCCGCCCTTCTGGTTCGCAACGCAGAAGATTTTTGCCATCGTTGGTGTGTCCCTTTTTGCTGCCTGGATGAGTTGGAATGCGCTTGTGTCTGGTGTCTGCTGTGCTTCGTGGGGCTTAGCTGCCAGCGTCCAGCACCACCTCGACCAGGTGGCGCTCAGCCTCGAGCGACGGCACCTTGAGCCGGATGATCTGTTTCGCGTGGGAGCCCGCAGGCAGGCGTTCGATCTCGCCATCGGGGCGCACGCCCTTCATGGCCCAGATCGCGCCCTGCCCGGCAACCAGATGACGGGCCAGTGTAACGAAATCCGCGAGCTCTGCGAATGCACGCGAGACGATTACATCAAACTTTGCCGGCACTTCCACGCCAGGCTTCAGCGTTTCGACGCGGCCGGTCACTACCGAGAGATTGGTGAGACCGAGTTCCGCTTTGGCCTGCGCCTGGAACGCCGTCTTTTTGTGGACGATGTCGTTGAGCGTGACCGTCCAGTCCGGCAAGACGATCGCCAGCACGATGCCGGGCAGGCCGCCACCCGAGCCGACGTCGAGCGCCGACGACGGCCCCAGGCTCGCGAGATGCGGCACGATCGAAAGCGAATCGAGGATGTGCTGGATCAGCATTTGCCGCGGGTCGCGGATTGCCGTGAGGTTGTATACGGCATTCCACTTGGCGAGCAATGCGACGTAGTCGAGCAGTTTGTCGAGTTGGGCGTCGCTCAGATCGAGGCCCAACTCCTCGACGCCCTCATTGAGCAATGCACCCAGCGCTTCCCTGCTATCCGCGCCGCCAAATCCCTTCTGCCGTGCCGTCATTGCGTCACCGGCGTGGAGTCGGTGCCGCTGTCGGCCGCACCGGCGGGTTTGCTCGAGCGCCGGCCAAGGCCACGCTTCAGGTGAACCATCAGCAGCGAAATCGCCGCCGGCGTGATCCCGGAGATGCGCGATGCCTGGCCGATCGTTTCCGGCCGGAACTGGGTCAGCTTCTGGCGGGCCTCGAACGACAGTCCGCGTACCTCGGCATAGTCCAGTCCTTCGGGCAGGCGTGTGTTCTCGTGGGATTCGTTGCGCTCGATTTCCCCGGCCTGACGCTCGATATAGCCCTGATACTTGATGCCGATCTCGATCTGCTCCTTGATCTGGGCCAGCAGAACGTCGTCTTCAGCCAAGGCTTCGGCCGGTGCGCAGGCGCCGTCGCGCAAACCGCACACGCCGTCGTACGTCACACCCGGACGACGCAGCAGATCGGCGAGGCTGTACTCGTGATCGATCGCCTTACCGAGCAATGCCGTCGCCTCTTCAGCGGGCAGCGTCTTCGGATTCACCCACGTCGTGCGGAGGCGCTCTGTTTCACGTGAAACAGCCTCGCGCTTACGGCTAAAGGCTTCCCAACGCACGTCGTCCACGACGCCGAGCTCGCGCCCAACCTCCGTCAGACGCATATCCGCGTTGTCTTCGCGCAGGCTCAGGCGATATTCTGCCCGGCTGGTAAACATGCGATACGGCTCGGAGACACCACGCGTCACCAGATCGTCGACCAGCACGCCGAGGTAAGCCTGATCGCGGCGCGGGCACCATGCTTCGCGGCCCTGCACATGCAGACCCGCGTTGATCCCGGCCAGCAGCCCTTGCGCCGCCGCCTCTTCGTAACCGGTCGTACCGTTGATCTGGCCGGCAAAGAACAGCCCGTTGATCACCTTGGTTTCCAGCGATGCTTTCAGTCCACGCGGATCGAAATAGTCGTACTCGATCGCATACCCCGGACGGAGGATGTGAGCATGCTCAAGACCCACCATCGAGCGCACCAGTTCCAATTGCACGTCGAACGGCAGGCTCGTGGAAATCCCGTTCGGGTAGAACTCGTTCGTGGTCAGGCCTTCGGGTTCAAGGAAGATCTGATGCGATTCCTTCGACGCAAAGCGGTGAATCTTGTCCTCGATCGACGGGCAATAGCGCGGCCCCACCCCTTCGATGACGCCCGTATACATCGGCGACCGGTCGAGTCCGCCGCGGATGATGTCGTGCGTGCGCTCGTTGGTATGCGTGACCCAGCACGGCACCTGACGCGGATGCTGCTCGACGCGACCGAGGAACGAGAACACCGGCACCGGGTCCAGATCGCCCGGCTGCTCTTCGAGCTTGGAGAAATCGATCGTGCGGCCGTCGATCCGAGGCGGCGTGCCGGTCTTCAGCCGGCCTTGCGGCAGCTTCAGTTCCTTGAGGCGTGCCGACAGCGACACCGCAGCCGGATCGCCTGCGCGGCCACCCGTGTAGTTGTTCAGACCCACGTGAATCTTGCCGTCGAGGAAGGTCCCGGCCGTCAGCACGACAGCACGCGAGCGGAAGCGAATTCCCACCTGCGTCACCGCGCCCACTACCCGATCGCCCTCCACCGTCAGGTCGTCCACCGCCTGCTGGAACAGCCAGAGATTTGGCTGATTTTCGAGACGATGCCGGATGGCCTGCTTGTACAGCAGGCGGTCGGCCTGCGCGCGGGTCGCACGCACGGCTGGGCCTTTCGACGAATTCAGGATGCGAAACTGGATGCCGCCCTCGTCCGTGGCCGCAGCCATCGCGCCGCCCAGCGCATCGACTTCCTTCACCAGATGGCCTTTGCCAATACCGCCGATCGACGGATTGCAGCTCATCTGGCCGAGGGTTTCGATGTTGTGCGTCAGCAGGAGCGTCTTGTTGCCCATGCGCGCGGAAGCCAAAGCGGCTTCGGTGCCGGCGTGGCCGCCGCCGACGACGATTACGTCAAATTCAGTGGGATAAAGCATCGCGGATCTCACGCCGGGACACCGCGTGAACCTTCTAAGGAAAATGTATGGGCGAATTATAGCGGGTTCGGTTTTGGCCCGAATTCGTCCGTTTGGCCAAGGCGATAAAAAAAACGGTGTGTTTCACGTGAAACACACCGCTCGATCACTCGCAAACCCTTGAGGCCAAAGGCTTTACGCCACCTTCTTCGTCAAACCGAGATACGTTTCGATCACGCGAGGATTCTGCGCCAGCTCCACGGCTGGACCCTCCAGCGCCAGCTCGCCGGTCTCCAGCACGTAGCCATAGTCCGAAATCTGCAGGGCCGCGCGGGCATTTTGCTCGATCAGCAAGGTCGCGACACCTGTCTGACGCAGCGCGCTGATGATGTGAAAAATCTCTTTCACGATCAGCGGCGCGAGGCCCAGGCTCGGCTCGTCCAACATCAGCAATTCGGGCTTGCCCATCAGCGCCCGCCCCACCGCCAGCATTTGCCGCTCGCCGCCGGATAGCGTCCCTGCCGCCTGCTTGCGACGCTCCTTCAGGCGCGGAAACAAAGTGAACACCGGTTCAAGCTGGTCCAGGAAGTTGCGCTCCCCTGCCCGCTTGCGTCGGTAGGCGCCGAGCACCAGGTTGTCCTCGACGCTCATCGTCGCAAACAACTCCCGCTTCTCGGGGACGAGGCACATGCCCAGCGCCACCCGCTTTTCCACCGGCACCGCGCTGACATCCTCGCTCTGATAGACAATCGCGCCCTTCGCATGGCCGCTCACCGGCAACGCGCCCATGATGGCGTTGAGTAGCGTGGACTTGCCCGCGCCGTTCGGACCGATCACAGACACGATCTGCCCCGGCCGCACCTTGATACTGGCGCCGTGCAGCGCCTCGACCTTGCCGTAGCGGACCGACAGGCCCTCCACGTCGAGGATCGGCATTGCGGAATTCATCATCGTTCTCATCAGTCCACCCCACCCAGATACGCCTCGAGTACCGCCGGATCCTGCTGTACGTCCTGCGGCAAACCTTCCGCGATCCGCGTGCCAAACTCCATCACCACCAGCCGGTCGGTCAGGTTCATCACGAAATCCATGTCGTGCTCGACCAGCAGCACGCTCATCCCCTCTTCCTTGAGCTTGCGCAGCAGATCGGCGAGCTGCTGCTTCTCCTGATAACGCAGACCCGCAGCCGGCTCGTCGAGCAGCAGCAGCGTCGGATCGCAGCACAGCGCCCGCGCGATTTCGAGAATCCGCTGCTTGCCCAGCGCGAGGCTTCCGGCCTCGTCGTACATATGCTCTTCCAGCCCCACGCGACGGATCTGCCGGGCGGCTTCCGCCATCAGGCGCCCTTCTTCCGCGCCGTTCAGCCTTGCCACGCTACGCCACACGCCCGCGTGCCCGCGCAAGTGCGCGCCGATCGCGACGTTTTCCAGCACGCTCATGCCCGGCAGCAGCTTGACGTGCTGGAACGTGCGGCCAATCCCGCGTTTGACGATTTCACGTGAAGTGAGCGCATCGATCCGCTCGCCGCGAAACGCGATCTCGCCGCTGGTCGCCCGCAGCACACCCGTGACCAGATTGAAGGTGGTCGATTTACCGGCGCCGTTCGGTCCGATCAGCCCGATGATCTGCCCCGCCTTCACCTCGAAGCTGACGTCGTTCACGGCCACCAGGCCGCCGAACTGCTTGCGCGCCTTATCCACGGTCAGAAGCGTTTCACCGGCTGCGGGCTTGCTGCGCTGCGGCAACGGCTCCGCCTGCTCCGGCACGTGGGCACGCGGCCCGCGCGGAAAGAAGCGCGCCACGAACGGCCACACGCCCTGGCGCGCGTACTGCAGCAACAGGACCATCAGCACGCCGAACACAATCACTTCAAAGTTGCCGCTCTCCCCTAGCAGTTTGGGCAGCAGCGTCTGCAGATAGTCCTGCAGGATAGTGAGGATCGCCGCCCCGAGCACCGCGCCCCACACATGCGAGACGCCGCCCACCACCGCCATGAACAGGAATTCGATGCCGTGGTTCAGACCGAACGGCGTCGGATTCACCGAGCGTTGCAGATGCGCGTAAAGGAAGCCGGAGATCGACGCCAGCACGGCCGCGTAGATAAAGATCACCACACGCATCCACGCCGTATTGACACCCATGGCTTCCGCCATCGCGCCGCCGCCGCGCAAGGCACGGATCGCCCGCCCCGGCCGACTATTAAGCAGATTCTGAACGGACACCACCGCCCCGATCACCACCACCCAGATCAGGTAATAGATATGGCGGCCCGATTCCAGATTGATGCCGAACACGTTAAGCACCGGGATGCCGTTGATGCCGTCGTACTTGCCGAGGATGTCGAGGTTGCCGAACAGATAGAACAGCGCCAGCCCCCAGGCGATAGTGCCGAGCGGCAGGAAGTGCCCTGACAGACGCATCGTCACGGCACCGAGCATCAGCGCAATCAGCGCTGTCAGCACCACCCCGACTATCAGCGCGAGCCACGGCGACACGCCGTACTGCGTCGTCAGGAAGGCGGTCGTATAGGCGCCCACGCCGACGAACGCCGCCTGGCCGAAGCTCGTCATGCCGCCGATGCCGGTCAGCAGGACCAGGCCGATCGCCACGATCGCGTACAGGCCGATGTAATTGAGCAGCGTCACCCAGTACTCGGGCACGTGAAGCGGCTGCGGCAACACCGGCAGCGCGAACATCACGACGAGGAACAGCCAGAAGAACTTGCTTTGCAGGATGCGTTTCATCGTGTCACTCCTCGTCCTCTTCCGCATGCGGACTGGCGAGACTACGCCACAGCAGCACTGGGATGATCAGCGTGAACACGATCACTTCCTTATAGGCACTCGCCCAGAACGACGAATACGACTCCAGCAGGCCTACCAGTATCGAACCCGCTGCCGCCAGCGGGTAACTGACCAGACCGCCGATGATGGCCCCCACGAAGCCCTTTAAACCGATCAGGAAGCCCGAGTCGTAGTAGATGGTGGTCAGGGGTGCGACGAGGATGCCGCACAGCGCGCCGAGCCCCGCAGCCAGCGTGAACGCGAGCCTGCCGGCCTGGGTCGTGCCGATGCCGACCAGCCGTGCTCCAATCCGGTTGACCGAGGTCGCGCGCAACGCCTTGCCCGAAATCGAGCGGTCGAAATACAGATAGAGCGCCGCGATCAGCACCACAGCCGTCCCCAGCACCCACAGGCTCTGCCCGGAGATGGACAGGCTGCCGAGGTTGAAGGTCGCGTCGGAGAACGCGTTGGTGCGCGAGCCCTCCGCGCCGAACATCACCAGTCCGAGGCCGACCATCGCGAAATGCACTGCGACCGCGACGATCAGCAGCAGGAGCGTCGTGCCTTCGGCGATCGGCTCGAAGGCCAGCCGGTACACGAACGGGCCCATCGGAATCACGATCAGCAGCGTCAGCGCAATCTGCGCCAGCATTGGCAGGGGATGCGCGAACAGCCCATGCGTCACGACATACACCGCGCCCGGAAACAGCAGATACTTCCCCGCCAGTACCGCCAGCGTGCGCGCCGCATGCGTGTGCCGTTCCGGATGCCGCACGAGGCCCGCTGTCTCGACCACGAAACACGCCACCCCCATCGCCATCAGCAGCCAGCAGGTCGCCGGAAATTTCTGCGACTGCAGGGCTGCCAGCGTCAGCGCACCGTAGGAGACAAACTCGCCCTGCGGGATAAAGATGACCCGCGTCACGGAAAACACCAACACCAGCGCCAGCGCGAGCAGCGCGTAAATCGCTCCGGTGGTGATGCCGTCCTGCGCGAGGATCGCCGCAATAGATAGATCCATACTTCCTCGTCCTGAAACGTCGAAAATCGAAACTGAAACCGGGAAACCGACTGCCAAACACAAGCGCCGCGCCGGAGCCCGGCGCGGCGGATACAGGCATTGTCATCGACCAGAATGGCGGCGCGGCGTCAGCCACCGCACGCTGGGTGCGCGAGAGGCGCGTATCGTCCGCTTTCCTGCGTTATTCGTTCTGCAGCTTCCACTTGCCGTCGACGATCTGCACGATCACGCGAGCGCGCTGATCGAGGCCGTTGTGGTCGGTCGCGGAGGTGTTCATGATGCCGTGCGAAAGCGGCAACTCCTTGATGTTGGCAAGCGCGTCACGCAGCGCTTCACGGAACGCCGGGGTGCCCGGCTGAGCCTTCTTGAGCGCCTCCGGAATCGCCCGCTGCAGCATCTGGCCGGCATCCCATGCATGACCGCCGAAGGTCGCCACCGAGCCCACGCCATACGCCTTCTCATACGCGTTCTTGTAGGCCTCGGACGACTGCTTCACCGGGTTCGAATCCGGCAACTGGTCCGCTACGAGAATCGGGCCGGCCGGCAGCAACTCGCCTTCGCAATCCTTGCCGCACACGCGCAGGAAATCGTTGTTCGCCACGCCATGGGTCTGATAGATCGCGCCCTTGTAGCCACGCTCTTTCAGCGATTTGGCCGGCAGCGCCGCGGGCGTTCCCGAGCCGGCAATCAGCACCGCGTCCGGGTTCACCGCCATCGTCTTCAGCACCTGGCCCGTGACCGAGGCATCCGTGCGGGCGTAGCGCTCATTGGCGACCAGCTTCAGATGATGCGCCGCCGCCGCGGCATTGAAGACGCTGTACCAGTTCTCGCCATAAGCATCCGCGAAACCAATGAAGCCGACCGTCTTGATGCCGTGCTTCTCCATGGAACCCGCAATCGCGTCGGCCATCAGGCTGTCGTTTTGCGGCGTCTTGAAAGCCCATGCGCGCTTCGCATCCATCGGCGCGATGATCGCGGCCGACGCGGCCAGCGAAATCATCGGCGTCTTGCCCTCCGAGATCACGTCGAGCATCGCCAGTGAATTCGGCGTGACGGTCGAACCAATGATCGCGTCGACGTGGTCTTCGTCGATCAGCTTGTGCGTGTTCTGCACGGCCTTGCTGGTGTCGGAGGCGTCATCGAGCACGATGTATTGCACGCTCTTGCCGCCAATCTCCTGCGGCAGCAACGCGATGGTGTTCTTCTCAGGAATCCCGAGCGATGCGGCCGGTCCCGTCGTCGACAACGTCACGCCAATCTTCACCTGCGCCAGCGCCGCGCTCGCGCCGCATGCCAACGTCAATGCGAGAGCCGTGCCGATCCACTGCCTTGTCTTTTTCATTGCCTGTCTCCAAACGCTTGATCTGTTTATCGATTATCCGGCTCGCGGGCCGAGTGTCTGAATCTATTGACCAGGTTCAGGTGTGCCAAGCATGGTTTTCCCTGCCGGCCCGGCACGTCTACCTGTCACGTCAATCTGCACTGCCGCGCAAGCAACAAAAAAGGCGCGTCAACTGCACGCGCCTTTGTCCGGATCCGTTTCGCTATGCGCCCTTGGCTCAGTCGCCGGCCAGCTTCCACTTGCCGTCGACAATCTCCACCATCACGCGCGCCCGCTGATCGAGGCCGGAGTGGTCGTTCGCGCTCATGTTGAAGATGCCGTGCGAAGCCGGCAAATCCTTGGTGCCTTCGAGCGCGGCGCGCAGCGCTTCGCGAAACGCCTGGGTGCCGGGCTGGCCTTTTTGCAGTGCCAAAGGAATCGCCTTCTGCAGCAACAGGCCCGCATCCCACGCGTGACCGCCGAAGGTCGATATCGAGCCGACACCATACGCCGCCTCGTACGCGTGCTTATAGGCGAGCGCACTCTTCTTCACCGGGTTCGAGTCAGGCAGTTGATCGGCCACCAGCAGCGGCCCCGCCGGCAAATAGGTACCGTCGCAATCCTTGCCGCACACGCGCAGGAAGTCGTTGTTCGCGACGCCGTGCGTCTGATAATACTTGCCCTTGTAGCCGCGCTCTTTCAGCGTCTTCTGCGGCAGCGCCGCCGGCGTACCGGCGCCCGCGATCAGCACCGCATCCGGGTTCTGCGACATCATCTTCAACACCTGGCCCGTGACAGACGCATCGGTGCGCGCGAAGCGCTCGTTGGCGACAATCCTGATCTTCGCCAGATCGGCGGCCTTGCCGAATTCCTTGAACCAGCTCTCACCGTATGCGTCCGCGAAGCCGATAAAGGCCACCGTCTTCACGCCGTGATCGGCCATGTGCTGGGCGATTGCAGTGGCCATCAGGATGTCGTTCTGCGGCGTCTTGAAGACCCAGGCGCGCTTCGCGTCCATCGGTTCGACGATCGAGGCGGCCGCGGCCATGGAGATCATCGGCGTCGAGGTTTCGGCGGCCACGTCGATCATGGCGAGCGAATTCGGCACGACGGTCGAGCCGAGCAGCGCGTCGACGTGGTCTTCGCTGGTGAGCTTGCGGGCGTTCTTGCCGGCCTGGGTAGAATCCGTGGCGTCGTCGAGTACGATGTAATCGATTTTCTGCCCTGCCACTTCTTTCGGCAGCAATGCGATGGTGTTCTTTTCCGGAATGCCGAGCGATGCGGCCGGCCCTGTCGCCGACACCGTTACGCCGATTTTCACGTCTGCAAACGCATGGCCGCTCCACACCGCCGATACGCCCGTCGCAATCAATGCCGCACTCATCCAACGCAATGCCGAATTCATCCCGCTCCTCTTGCTGCCCCGTTACGCGTTTGAATTAAATCTGCTGATTTAAAACCCCGACCCAGCGGTCGGTGAACGGCGAGTGTAGCGGACGCCAGCGGCCCGCGGCAAGCGTTTTGCAAGCCCCGGCAGGGGCCAAAACGCGCCGGCCGGCGCCAGAAAATGAGGATCGGTCTGCAGAAGAAAAGCGGCTGAAAAGCCACTGGAAAAGGTGAAGAAAAAAGCGCGAAAAGAGAGAAGACGACTTTATGAAAGTACAAATAAAAAGCGCTGTTGGATCCATATCCAACAGCGCTTTCGTCTGGGCACTGAGTGCCTCATTGTCTCCTCGTTCTCCACCTGCAAATTCGGTGTTCATCAGAACTGGGTGAAGATTAAACAACCGCTCCTTTCTGGACAACTAGCATTTACCCTAGTGGTGCATCGCAGCACTGAATTGGGGCACGTTTGAAACATCCCGATGCAGCCCTCTGAGCGAAGCCGCGACGGCTTTCCCTCGTCCATTTATATCGGATACCGAAGTACTTTTAGACTGCGTGCCTGCTATGCGCGCAACGGCCGGACTCGCGCCACGATCTCGCCGACAATACCGCGCCGAAACGCCAGCACGCACGCGATAAAGATCAGCCCCGTGACGATCGTGGCCGATTCGCCCAGCGAGTTGAACCACTGCAGCCCGGTTGCCGACGCGAGCGCACCGCCGATATCGCCCAGCCGGTCCTCGAGTGCGACGATCAGCGCCGCGCCGAGCAGCGGGCCGAACAAGGTGCCCATGCCGCCGACGAGCGTCATCAGGATCACCAGCCCCGACATGGTCCAGTACGCGTCGCTCAAGGTTTCGAAGCCCAGCACCAGCACCTTCAGCGACCCCGCCAGGCCGGCAATCCCCGCCGACAACACGAAGGCCAGCAACTTGAAGCGGTCAGTGTCATAGCCGAGCGACACCGCCCGCGGCCCGTTCTCCTTGATCGCCACCAGCACCTGCCCGAACGGCGAATGAACGATGCGCACGATCAGCAGGAACATCAGCACCATCACCACCAGCACGACGTAGTACAGCGTGAGGTCCGACGAGAGATCGAGCATGCCGAACAGCTTGCCGCGCGGCACGCCTTGCAGGCCATCCTCGCCATGCGTGAACGGCGCCTGCAGAAACACGAAGTAGACCATCTGCGCGAGCGCGAGCGTCACCATGGCGAAGTAGATGCCCTGGCGCCGGATCGCGAACAGGCCGACCACCAGCCCGAGCAGCGTCGCCGCAGCGGTGCCCGCCAGCACGCCCAGTTCCGGTGAGTAGCCGAAGGTCTGGATGGCGTAGCCGGTGGTGTAACCGGCCATGCCCAGAAACATCGCATGACCGAACGACAACAGTCCGGTGTAGCCGATCAGCAGGTTGAAGGCCGCCGCAAACAGCGCGAAGCACAGCACCTTCATGACGAACAGCGGATAGATGCCGATGAACGGCACCGCGATCAGCAGGAGCAGCAGCAGGCCGTAAAGCGCTTTCCTTTGCATCATTTTTCCTTGCCGAAGAGACCCGCCGGGCGCACCAGCAGCACCAGCGCCATGATGACAAAGACGACCGTCGCCGAGGCTTCGGGGTAGAACACCCGCGTGAAGCCTTCGACCACGCCGAGCATCAGTCCGGTCAGAATCGAACCCATGATCGAGCCCATCCCGCCGATCACGACCACCGCGAACACGGTGATGATCATCGGCTGCCCCATCAGCGGCGAGACCTGGATCACGGGCGCCGCCAGCACACCCGCAAAAGCGGCCAGGGCGACGCCGAAGCCGTAGGTGAGCGTAATCATCAACGGCACGTTGACGCCGAACGCCTCCACCAGTTTCGGGTTCTCCGTACCGGCGCGCAGATAGGCGCCAAGGCGTGTCTTCTCGATCACGAACCAGGTGGCGAAGCAAACCACGAGCGATGCCACCACCACCCACGCACGGTAGTTCGGCAGGAACATGAAGCCGAGATTGGTGGCGCCGGACAGCGCCTCGGGTACGTCGTAGGGCTGCCCCGACGAACCGTAGATGGAGCGAAACACGCCTTCGACGACCAGCGTCAGACCGAAGGTCAGCAACAGGCCATACAGATGATCGAGCTTGTAGAGCCAGCGCAGCATCGAACGCTCGATAAGAATGCCGAACACGCCGACAATCAACGGCGCGAGCACCAGCATCACCCAGTACGGCAGATTGAAATACGACAGCCCCATCCACGTCAGCATCGCGCCCAGCATGAACAACGCGCCGTGCGCGAAGTTGATCACGTTGAGGAGACCGAAGATGATCGCGAGACCCAGGCTCAGGGTCGCGTAGAACGAGCCGTTCACGAGTCCCAGCAGCAACTGGCTCAGCATCGCCGAGAGCGGAATGCCAAAGATTTCCATTGAACGCCTTAGCCCTTAACCCATCGTCAAGGTGAGATCGATATGCGCACGATCCGGCTGCGTGCGGCCCCCCAATTCGGCCCGCGCACAGCGTGGTGACCCGGCTCTCTGTCTGCGGCGCCGGCCGCAGACAGACGGGATATCAGCCCGCGCTTATTTCCACAGCGCGCAGCGGGTTTCCGCCTTGGTCGTGAACGCCTGCTCGCCCGGAATGGTCGCCGTGATCTTGTAGTAGTCCCACGGTTCTTTCGATTCAGCCGGCGTCTTCACCTGCATCAGATACATGTCGTGAATCATGCTGCCGTCCGCGCGGATGTAGCCCTTGGCATAGAAGTCGTCGATCCTGGTCTTCTTCAACTGGGCCATGACCTTGTCCGGATCCGTCGAGCCGACCGCCTGCACCGCCTTCAGATAAGTCGTGACAGCCGAGTAGTCGGCTGCCTGCAGGCTCGACGGCATCTTCCTCGTCTTGTCGAAGTAGCGCTCAGCCCACTTGCGCGTAGTCTCGTTCCTGTTCCAGTACCAGCTGTCGGTCAGCACCAGGCCTTGCGTTGTTTCGAGCCCGAGGCTGTGGATGTCGTCGATGAAGATCAGCAGCGCCGCGAGCTTCATGGTCTTCGTAATGCCGAATTCCTTCGCCGCCTTGATCGAGTTGATGGTGTCGCCACCGGCGTTCGCGAGGCCCAGCACCTGCGCCTTCGACGCCTGCGCCTGTAGCAGGAACGAGGAGAAATCCGAAGCCGACAGCGGATGATGCACGTCGCCGAGCACCTGGCCGCCGTTGGCCTTCACCACGTTCGCGGTCGCCGTCTCCAGCGCCTTGCCGAACGCGTAATCAGCAGTCAGGAAGTACCACGTTTTGCCGCCCTGCTTCGTCACCTCCGCGCCCGTGCCCTTCGCGAGCGCTGTCGTGTCGTACGCATAGTGGATCGTGTAGGGCGTGCATTGCTCGTTGGTCAAGGTATCTGCGCCGGCGCCGACGTTGATATAGACCTTGTGCTTTTCGCCCGCCACCTGGCTCATCGACAGACCCGTCGCCGAATTGGTGCCGCCGATCAGCACCTCGACACCATCGCGGTCGAACCATTCGCGCGCTCGCGATGCGGCGATGTCCGCCTTGTTCTGGTGGTCGGCGTAGACCAGCTCGATCGGCTTGCCGTTGACCTTGCCGCCGAAGTCGGCGATCGCCATGCGGATGGCTTCGAGGCCGCCGGGACCGTCGATATCGGCGTAGAGGCCGGACATGTCGGTGATATAGCCGATCTTGACCGTGCTGTCGTCGGCCCGCGCGCTGCCCATCGTCAGCGCGGCGCTGGCCGCGGCTGCAAAGCAGAATGCCGACAGTCGCGCGAGTGTTTTGATTTTCATTGCGGTCTCCTTGTTTCCTGGCTTGTGGTTATCAGAGGCAATCGAGCATTTATACGCCGAGCAGGTCGTGCAGCGTCGGCATCTTGCTTGCGAGTTCGCCCGCGCAGAAGTGTTCGACGATGCCGCCATGCTCCATCACATAGAAGCGGTCGGCCAGCGGCGCGGCGAAGCGGAAATTCTGTTCGACCATCACGATCGTGTAGCCGCGCGTCTTGAGCGTCATGATCATGCGCGCGAGCGCCTGCACGATGACCGGCGCCAGGCCCTCGGAGATTTCGTCGAGCAGCAACAGGCTGGCGCCGGTGCGCAGGATGCGCGCCACGGCGAGCATCTGTTGCTCGCCCCCCGACAGCCGCGTGCCCTGGCTCGCCCGGCGCTCCTGCAGATTCGGGAACATCGAGTAGATCTCCTCCAGCGACATCATGTGCGCGGCGTCACCGACCGGCGGCGGCAGCAGAAGGTTCTCCTCACATGAGAGGCTCGAAAAAATGCCGCGCTCCTCGGGACAGTAGCCAATGCCGCAATGCGCGATGCGATGGGTCGGCATGTCGATGGTCTCGCGGCCGCCGACGCGAATCGAGCCGGTGCGCCGCCCGGTGAGCCCCATGACGGCGCGCAGCGTGGTGGTCCTGCCGGCGCCGTTGCGGCCCAGCAAGGTGACCACTTCGCCGCGGTTCACGGTCAGGTCGACGCCATGCAATATATGGGATTCGCCGTACCACGCCTGCAGGCCCGCGATCTCCAGCGCGGGCTCCGCGCCGGCCACACCGCTGACCTCGACATTCTCGCGCTCCGCAATCGTGTTCATGCGTGCGCTCCGCTGAGCGCGGCATCGGCACTGCCCATATAGGCCTGCATCACGAGCGGGCTCTTCGATACTTCGCCGTACGTACCTTCGGCGAGCACCTCGCCGCGTTGCAGGACCGTGATCGTGTCGGAGATGCCGGCAATCACATTCATGTTGTGCTCGACCATCAGGATGGTGCGGCCGCTCGAGACCTTCTTGATCAGCGCGGTCACGCGATCCACGTCTTCGTGGCCCATGCCCTGGGTGGGCTCGTCGAGCAGCATCAGTTCGGGCTCCATCGCGAGCGTGGTGGCAATTTCGAGGGCGCGCTTGCGGCCATAGGACAGTTCGACCGTCAGCACGTCGGCGAAATCGGTCAAACCGACCTGCGTGAGCAGATCCATGGCGCGGTCATCGAGTTGATGCAGCGAACGCTCGCTTTTCCAGAAATGAAAAGCGGTGCCCAACGCGCGCTGCAAACCGATGCGCACGTTCTGCAATGCCGTCAGATGCGGAAACACGGCGGAAATCTGAAACGAGCGGATGATGCCGCGCCGGGCGATTTGTGCCGGCCGTTCGCGGGTAATGTCGATGCCGTTGTAGACGATCTGCCCTGCGGTGGGCACGAGGAATTTGGTCAGCAGATTGAAGCAGGTGGTTTTACCGGCGCCGTTCGGGCCGATCAGCGCATGAATCGAGCCACGGCGTACGCGCAGGTTGACGCCGTTGACGGCGACAAAGCCCTTGAACTCTCTCGTTAGTCCGCGCGTTTCGAGAATCGTGTCGCCGAGAATCATGTTCCCTTCCATGCGAAGTGAGGCGAAGCACTACGATCTTCCGCGCCAGAGGCTGCGCGACGTGTGATGGCGACGACACCCCCGTGCCGATCGTTGGCGTGGTGCACCCATTACGGACGGTAATCCAGGGCGAGCCACGCAGCATCGCGCCATTGTCGCGCCAATGATGCAGCGCATTCATTGGGATTTGCACTTAGTCTGCGATGCGCGCCGGCGGGCTGCGGCGCGCATCGGGCCTGCGTGTCACGCAATGGACATCGACGACGCCGGACGTACCTGCGACGCCTGACCCGCAAGACGTGCGCGACGATCCTCGCGAATCATGTCGCTCGCGCGCTCGGCGATCATCAGCGTGGGGGAGTTGGTGTTGCCCGAGGTGATGGTGGGCATCACCGACGCATCGACTACGCGCAAACCCTCGACACCGATCACGCGCAGACGGTGATCGACGACGGCGGCGGGATCGTCCGCGGTGCCCATCCGGCAGGTGCCGACGGGATGGAAGATGGTGGTGCCGACTTTGCCGGCCGCCTGCTGCAGTTCTTCTTCGGTCTGAAACTCGATGCCTGGCAGAATCTCCTGCGGCCGATACGGGGCCAGTGCGGGCGCGGCGGCAATGCTCCGTGTCAAGCGCATCGCATTGGCTGCGACGTGGCGGTCGTAATCGGTGGACAGATAGTTGGGTGCGATCAGCGGCGCCACGTGCGGCTCGGGGGAGACGATGTGGATGCTGCCGCGCGAGGTGGGACGCAACTGGCACACCGACGCCGTGAACGCGTTGAAGCGATGCAACGGCTCGCCGAAGCGATCGAGCGAAAGCGGTTGCACGTGATACTCGAGATCGGGGCGGGTGAGCGAGCGATCATCGGGATCCGATTTCGCAAACGCGCCGAGTTGGGAGGGCGCCATCGACATCGGTCCGCTCTGGAACAGCGCGTACTGCAGACCGATCATGAGTTTGCCCCACCAGTGCGCGGAGGCGGTGTTGAGGGTGCGGACGCCCTCGACCTTGTACGCCATGCGCAACTGCAGATGGTCCTGGAGATTCTCACCGACGCCGCGCAGATCCTGCACGACCGGTATGCCAAGGTTTTGCAGATGCGCGCCGTTGCCGATACCGGAGAGTTCGAGTAGTTGCGGCGAGTTGACCGCACCGGAACTGAGGATAACTTCACAACGGGCTTTGGCGAAATAATCGGTGTCATTGCCGCGATATTCGACCCCAGAGCAACGGCGGCCGTCGAACACGACGCGCTGCGTGACGGCGCCGGTGATGATGGTGAGATTGGGGCGATTGAGCGCGGGACGCAGAAAGGCTTTGGAGGCATTCCAGCGGATGCCGCGTTTCTGGTTGACGTCGAAGTAGCCGACGCCGCTGTTGTTACCGCGATTGAAGTCGTCGGTGGCGGGGATGCCGGTTTGCTGCGCGGCTTGTGCGAAGGTTTCGAGGATTTTCCATTTGAGGCGTTGTTTTTCGACGCGCCAGGGACCGCCTGCGCCGTGCGATTCGTTGGCGCCGCCGTGGTAGTCCTCGCTGCGTTTGAAGATGGGGAGGACGTTGTTCCAGGACCAGGCGGTGTCATTGGTGACGCGGGCCCATTCGTCGTAGTCTTCGCGCTGGCCGCGCATGTAGATCATGCCGTTGATGGATGAGCTGCCGCCTAGCACTTTGCCGCGCGGATATGAGAGGGAGCGGCCGTTCAGGCCGGGTTCTTCTCGCGTTTTGTAGAGCCAGTCTGTGCGGGGGTTGCCGATGCAGTATAAGTAGCCTACCGGGACGTGGATCCAGTGGTAGTCGTCCTTGCCGCCGGCTTCCAGTAGAAGTACGGTGACTTCGGGGTCCTCCGTCAGGCGGTTGGCTAGTACGCAGCCTGCTGTGCCCGCGCCCACTACTATGTAGTCGAATTCGCCTTCCAGCGTTCGCTGGGTTTCGTTGCTGTTTTTGTTCATTTGGTTTGTCTCCTTCGTCTGTTTGCCTGCGGCGGGGGCTTTGGGTTTTTGCCTGCGGCGCTTTGGTTGTTGTTCTTGGGGGGTTGGCCTTTCCTTGCTTTCTTAGTGGTCTATTAGCTTCGCCCCTGTGCGGGGCGGCACTTACTTTCTTTGCCGCCGTGTACAGACTGGAGACATGGTTGACACATGTACGAGGACATCGTTGACACATCATGGTCAGCGTTTTGCTCCTCCGAGGTCAAGTTTTGCAACG